>NZ_JBVHLX010000011.1:0-389462 GCF_055558775.1 Streptomyces sp. NPDC025638
GCTACGAACGCAAAGCCGAGCACTTCCTCGCCTTCACCAGCATCGCCTGCACCCTGATCTGCTACCACCGACTCACCAAATGAGATGACTTCTAAGGACCTCCAGCCTAGTAGACACACATCTACTAGCTGGGGGAGATGACGTCATGACCAAAGCCAAGGCACTCCGGGCACTGGTCGTCACCATGGGGTACGCCTGCGTGGCGATCGGGCTCTTCCATGTACTGCTCGGCAACGCGGCGATCCCGGGCGAGCGGTCGGCCGGGCCGGCGATCGACAGTCTGGGCCGGTTCTTCGGCGCGATCTTCGCCGGGTACGGTCTTGCCTGGCTCTGGGCTGCCCGGCAGTCGCCGATCCCCGCCGCGGCGGTGCGATGGCTGGCCGGTGTGTTCCTGCTGGGTGCCTTCGGGCGACTGTTCTCGCTCGCCACGCACGGGTGGCCGCATGCGTTCCAGGTGGCGCTGGGAGTCATCGAACTGGCCCTGTCGCCGGTGCTCCTCCGGCTGGCGGACGCCGAGCAGAAGGCGCTTCCCGTCCCGGCCCAGGGTGAAGCCGTGCGACGGCACGCATGAGGAGAAAGCGCGTCCGAACTCTGCGGCACAGAAGCGGACTCGGCCGAGGGTACCTAGCTATTGACATGCTCCAGACAGGCCGCTGGGATGTGGTGACTTTCGTTCGCCCGCGTTTGATCGTGTGCACCACTCACCCCCCTGGGAGCCGCACGTGTCTGCCGAACGACGCCTTCGCAGAAAGCAGTTCGCCGTGGCCATGGCCGCCCTGTGCCTGGCCGTCCCGGCCCTCGTCGCGGCCAGGCCCGCGTCGGGCACGGCGACGATGCCGGTCGCGGGACCCGCCGTGGACAACGGCCTCGCCCGCACCCCGCCGATGGGCTTCAACAACTGGAACTCGACGCACTGCCGGGCCGAGTTCAACGAGGACATGGTCAAGGGCATCGCCGACGCCTACGTCTCCCTGGGACTCAAGGACGCGGGCTATACGTACGTCAACATCGACGACTGCTGGGCGCTGCCGAACCGGGACACGAACGGCAACCTCGTGCCCGACCCGGTCCGCTTCCCCCACGGGATCAAGGCCGTCGCGGACTACGTCCACTCCAAGGGCCTCAAGTTCGGGCTCTACTCCAGCGCCGGCACCAAGACATGCGACACACAGGGCTTTCCCGGCGGGCTCGGACACGAGCAGCAGGACGCCGACCTGTGGGCGTCCTGGGGTGTGGACTACCTCAAGTACGACAACTGCAACAACAACGCCGTGGATGCCAAGCAGCGGTACAAGGCCATGGGAGACGCGCTCAAGGCCACCGGCCGCCCGATCGTCTACAGCATCTGCGAGTGGGGCGAGAACCAGCCCTGGAACTGGGCGGCGCAGTACGGGAATTCATGGCGTACGACCGGGGACATCTCCGACTCCTGGTCCAGCATGATCGGCATCGCCCACAAGAATCAGTCCCTGGCCCCGTACGCCGGGCCGGGCGGCTGGAACGACCCCGACATGCTGGAGGTCGGCAACGGCGGCATGACCGACACCGAATACCGCACCCACTTCAGCCTCTGGGCGCAGATGGCGGCGCCGCTCCTGATCGGCACGGATCTGCGCGGCGTGTCGTCGGCCTCGCTGGACATCCTGAAGAACACCGACGTCATAGGCGTCGACCAGGACCCGCTCGGCCGACAGGGCACGGTGGTGTCCTCGTCCGGCGGTCTCGTCGTGATGTCCAAACCCCTTGCCGACGGCGGGCGATCGGTGACGCTGACCAACGAGAACACGACCGCACGAACGGTGTCGACGACGGCGGAGGCCATCGGCCTGGGCGGTTCGACGTCGTACTCCCTCAAGGACCTCTGGTCCAAGCAGCAGTCCACCACGACCAGTGCGATCAGCGCGTCCGTGCCCGCGCACGGCACGGTGATGTACCGCGTCACGCCCGGCACGCCGGTCCCGCCGCCGACGGGCATCCATCAACTCAGCGACCTGCCGTGGACCTCGGCGGTGAACGGCTGGGGCCCGGTCGAACACGACCGCAGCAATGGCGAACAGGCAGCAGGAGACGGCCGCACCCTCACCATCAACGGCACCACCTACACCAAGGGCCTCGGCACCCACGCGAGCGGCGACATCACGTACCACCTGGGCGGCACCTGCAAGTCCCTGCGCGTGGACGTCGGCGTCGACGACGAGTCGACCGCGGGCGGATCCGTCGCCTTCCGGATCTACCGGGACACGACCGAGGTCGCCGACAGCGGCGTACGGACGGCCGCCGATCCGCCGCTTCGCCTCACGGCGGATCTGACCGGCGGGACGACGCTGCGGCTCGTCGTGACCGACGGCGGCGACGGGATCGACTACGACCACGCGGACTGGGCCGACGCGCGGCTCGCGTGCGGCAGCGGCCCGACGGCCGGCACGCACGCGCTCAGCGACCTGACGTGGGCCTCGGCGACCAACGGCTGGGGTCCGGTCGAGCGCGACCGCAGCAACGGCGAGAAGGCCGCCGGCGACGGCCACCCCCTCACCGTCAACGGCACCACCTATGCCAAGGGCCTCGGCACCCACGCGGCCGGCGACGTGACGTACTACCTCGGCCGCACCTGCTCACGCCTGACCGTGAACGTGGGCGTGGACGACGAGGCCGGCGGGAGCAACGGATCCGTCGTCTTCCGCCTCTACCGGGACGACACGCTCGTCGCGGACAGCGGCCGTATGACTGGCGCGGACGCGGCCAAGGCGCTCTCCGCGGACCTCACCGCAGGACTGGAGCTCCGCCTCTCGGTCACCGACTCCGGAGACGGCGTCAACTACGACCATGCCGACTGGGCAGCACCGCAACTGACCTGCGCCTGAACAAGAACGCACTCCGAGCCCCCGGCACCACGCGTGCCGAGGGCTCGGACTCACCGCTCCCTGGTATGGACCTGTTCGAGAATCCGGCCCTATATTGCTGACATGTTCCGGTCAACGAGACCCGCACGGCTTCTACGCCGGGCCGCCCTCGCCGCTGCCCTCGCCCTGACGGGCGCCGCGTCCGGCGTGCTGACTCCCGGCTCGGCCGCGGCGCAGCCGTCCACTTCGACAGACGCCTTCAACAGCCTGACCTCGCAGAGCCATCCGGACTGGATGGGCGGAGTGAACGGCGGACTGAGTCTGGGCAGCCTGTCGATCCCCGGCACCCACGACACCCTGGCCATTCACGGCGGTTGGCTCTACCCGTCGGCGTACGAGACCCAGGAGAACCACGGCGACAGCGCCGCGACCCTCACCGCACAACTCAACGCCGGCATCCGGGCGATCGACATCCGGGTACGGGTCGTGGGCGGTGCGTTCGCCGTCCACCACACCAACGTCTACCAGAACGCCAACTTCGACGACGTACTCTCCAAGGCCCGCGACTTCCTCGCCGCGCACCCCACCGAAACGGTCCTGATGAACCTGCACGGTGAATGCGATGGAGACACCACCGAGGGCGGCAGTGGCAGCACGTCGATCGGGCACTGCGCCGACGACCCGTCCGACACCACCGCAGCGGACCGCATGCGCATCTTCGGGGACTACCTGGCCCGCTACCCCGGGCTGTTCTACGCGCCGACGGTCACCGGTACCTCCACCGCCGCCACGCCCACCCTCGACCAGGCACGCGGACACATCGTGCTGACCCGGTTCACCGGGCCCCGCGGGCAGATCTACTCCGGCTACGGGCTCACCCAGCTGACGAGCGGCGACTGGGGCCACTACATCACCGACGACTGGAGCCAGTGCGATCTCGGCGCCAAGTGGAACGGGGTCCGGGACAACCTGACCGAGGCGGCGTCCGATCCGTCGGGCGCGATGTACGTGTCGTACACCTCGGCCAACTGTGCGCCGACCGGGGCGACTCCGGCCGACATGGCCGGCGGCTACGGCGGCGGCACCGGGCTGAACCAACGCACGCTGGACTTCCTCGGCGGAGGCTATTCCGCCCGCACCGGCGTCGTCATGACCGACTTCCCGGGACACGCCCTCGTCGCGGCACTCATCCGCCACCAGCCCGGCGGCCTGTCCGGTTACCTGTCCTCCGGGCTGTCCGGCAAGTGCCTGGACGCCTACGGCGGTTCCGCGGCCAACGGCACCAAGGCCGACCTGTGGACGTGCAATTCCAGCGCCGCCCAGTACTGGACCGCCGCCCCCGACAGCACCCTGCGGCTGGGCGGTGCCTGCCTGGACGTGACCGGCGGCAACACCGCCGACGGCACCCCGGTGGAACTGTGGACCTGCACCGGCGGCTCGAACCAGCGCTGGACTCAGGGCGCCGGGGGCCGACTGGTCTCGGAGCAGTCCGGCAAGTGCCTCGACGTTCCGGGGTCGTCCACGACGGACGGGACCCAGCTGGTGATCTGGACCTGTAACGGCGGCACCAACCAGCAGTGGTTCCTGCGCTCCTAGGGCACGGCGGCGCCGGAAGCCTTCACCCGTGCCGGCGCAGGTCGTGGAAGAAGTCCTCTACGACATGGAGTTGTCCGGAGCGCGCCGTCTCGTCGTACACGTATTTGCCGACAGCGAGGTCGAGTACGCCGAGGCCGAACGGCGAGAACACCAGCGGCCGGTCGGTGGGGGGCGTCACTCGTCCGGTCATGACGTCGGCGAGTGTGCCGTGCAGGAAGTCGCGGTTGCCGGTGAGTTGTTCGGCCAGGTGCGGGGAGGTGTCGGCCTTGAGGCAGTGGTCGACGTCGTCGACGATGTTGGTCGAGGCGAGGATGATCCGGGGCGCCAGGTCACGCAGGGACACATGCAGAACCAGCGGGTTGTGGCTGAACCAGGCCGGATCACCGACGTGCGGCTCCCCCGCGACGGTGGCGAACACGACGAGGTCGCTGGAGCGGATGAGTTCCTCGGGGTCGTCGTGCACAGTGATCCGTCCGGCGCTGCCGGTCTGTCGAAGGTAGTCGCTGAAGCCCGCGGCGCTCTGCTGGGACAGGTCGTGGACGCCGGTCTCGTCGAAGGACCAGCCCACGGCGGTCAGGAAGGTGTGGATGTAGCGGGCGATCAGACCCGTGCCGAAGAACCCGATACGCGTGGGCCGTTGCCGGTTGCGGGTGAGGTGGTCGGCGGCCAGTGCCGCGGATGCGGCGGTTCTGGTGGCGCTGATGATGGAGCTTTCCAGGCAGGCGAAGGGATAGCCGGTGTCGTGATCGTTGAGGATCAGGACGGCGGAGGCCCTGGGGATGCCCGCCTGGACGTTGTCGGGGAAGCTGGAGATCCATTTGAGGCCGTCCACCCGGTCCTGCCCGCCGATCGAGGCGGGCAGCGCGATGATCCGGGAGGTGGGACGGTCGGGGAACCGCAGGAAGTAGGACGGCGGGTTGACCGACTCTCCGGCGGCATGCAGCAGATAGGTGGCCTCGATGAGGTCCACGATCTGCGCTTCCCGGCCCTGCAGCGCGTGCTGGACCTGTGCGCCGGCGATCACTGCGAACGACGGCACGGTGTACGGCTGGGACATGACGGGCTCCATTGCCGTGGAAGGGGCGTTGGTCATCGGCTGCTCATCTCGGCGGGCGGCGCGCACGGGGCCGGCGCGAGCGGCTCGGCCATGGCGACGAGTACTTCACGTGGTCCTTGGTATGCCTCCCTGCTGTGCGCCGTCCGCACATTGTCGACGAGCAGGAGGTCACCGGGCCGCCACGGCGCGCGGGCGGTGTGGGCGGCGTAGGTGGCGTTGAGGAGCTGGACGATGTCCGGACCGATGGGGTCGCCGCCTCCGAAGCGGGTGTTGAACGGCAGCGAGTCGGCGCCGTAGACGTCGACGAGGTAGTCGCGGATCTCGGGTTCGATCGTCCATTCGTTGAGGAAGGCGATCTGGTTGAACCAGCAGCGGCGACCGGTGACCGGGTGGACCGTCACGGCGGTGCGGCGCTGTCGGGTGCGCAGACTGCCGTCGGGTTGCCAGGCGAACGCGATGCCGGCGGTGCGGCAGTAGTCCTCGACGGCGCGGCGGTCATCGGTGCCGAAGGCCTCGCTGTAGGGGGCGCCGATCTCGTCGTTGTAGGTACGGGAGAGCAGCCAGCCCTCCTGCTCGAAGCGCTCGACCAGTTCGTTCGGCAGCGCCTCCAGGACGGCGGAGGCGTCGGCGACGGCGGTGGCTCCGCCGGCGGCGGGTGCGGTCAGGCAGGCGAACAGCATCAGGCCAGGTGGCCGCAGGAGGTAGCTGAGTTCGTGGTGCATGCACATCGGCTGGGTCGGTGGCCAGGCCGAGGAGGAGTACACACCCGGGGCGTACGTCCTGCGGGGAGCAAAGGATTCCCTGTCGATCATCAGGGCCGGGGCCAGACGGCGGAGGACGGTGCCGGCCTGGTTCGCGTCGGGCAGGTGCAGGCCACGGACGAGGACCGCGCCGTGTTCGGTGACCAGGGTGCGCAGGGTGTGACGGTGGTCGGCCGCCCACGCCGGGGCATCGCCGGGGGTGTCCACGTGCAGGATCGGGGGCTTGGCGGGGCTCAGGTCCACCTTGAGGAGGGACGCCGGAGTCGCGTAGGACATGGTGGCTTTCCTTTCGATGTGGTTCGGCTCGATGTGGTTCAGCTCGACGTGGTTCGGCAAGAGGTCATGGGTTCGGGCGCGTGGCGCTCGGGGCGGTTGTCGACCAGGGCGGCGAGGTCGGTGAGGACCGGGTGTGCCGTGACGTCCTTGAGGGACACGGTGCGGTCCAGGGCTATGGCGAGCTTCACCGCCGAGAGGGAGTTGCCGCCCCGGTCGAAGAAGTGGTCGCGGCGTCCGATGCGGTCCTGTGGCACGCCGAGGATGTGGCCCCAGGCAGCCGCCAGCCGCTGCTCGGTCGGTGTGGCCGGGGGCTCGTGATCGTCCTCGCTGCCGGCGTGTTCGGTGGCGAGCACCGTCAGCGCCTTCTTGTCGATCTTGCTGTTGGCGGTCAGCGGCAGGCTTTCGCACCGGCGGAAGGCGGCCGGGACCATGTAGGCGGGCAGCGAGGCACCCAGCCGGTCGGCGAGGCTCCCGGCGTCGACGGGGTTCTGCGCGGAGTAGAAGGCGACCAGGTGCTTGCTCCGGTCGGCGCGCTCGGTGACCACCACCGCGCCGTCGCGGACACCGGGAAGGCGCAGCAGGGCGTTCTCGATCTCGCCGATCTCGATCCGGAACCCGCGGATCTTGACCTGCGCGTCACGCCGGCCGAGGAACTCCAGCTTGCCCGAAGGATGCCAGCGGCCGTAGTCACCGCCGAGACAGAGGCGTGTGCCGACGCGGTGCGGATCGTCGAGATAGGCCGCTCGGGTGCGTTCGGGATCGTTGATGTAGCCGCGGCCGACGCACACTCCGGAGAACGCGATCAGGCCCGGGGCACCGAGCGGCACCGGTGCGAGGTGTTCGTCGACGACGTAGATGCGCACGTTGTTGACCGCACGGCCGAGCAGGATGCGTTCCGGCGCCCGGTGCATGACCTCGTGGTTGGTGTCGTCCGAGGTCTCGGTGAGCCCGTAGGCGTTGACCAGCCCGATCCGGGGCTGGGCGGTGAACCAGCGCTCGGCGAGCTCCTTCTTCAGCGCCTCCCCGGTGACCGACACGTACCGCAGGTCGGGCAGCGCGCGGGGGCGCTGTTCGAGCTCGGTCAGGACGGCTTCGAGGTAGGAGGGCACGACCTGCACGACGGTGGCCCCGCCCTCGGTGACGGTGTCGAGGAATCGGGGGACGTCGAGGATGGCGTCCTGTTCCACCAGCAGGGTTCGCCCACCGGTCAGGAGGGCGCAGAGCAGTTGCCACAGGGAGATGTCGAAGCACTGCGGCGCGGTCTGGGCGACCACCTGTCCTTCACCGATCTCGAGGTCGTCGATCTTGGCGTAGAGGTGGTTGAGCAGGCCGGCGTGTTCGCACATGGCGCCTTTCGGCTCACCGGTGGAGCCGGAGGTGAAGTAGATGTAGGCCAGTTGGTCGGGCGTGACGTGGATGCCGAGGTCGTCGTCCGCGTGGTCCTCTTCGTACGCCGCCCCGACGAAGAGCCTCTCGACTCCGGGCAGCGAGTCGAGTGCCCGGTCGAGGGTGGAGGTGCTGGCGGGTTCGGTCAGCGCCAGGGTGCAGTCGGCGCGGGAGAGCATGGCAGCGATGCGTTCGGCCGGGAAGTGCGGCTCGATGGGCAGGTAGGCACCTCCGGACTTGAAGACCGCGAGGACCGCGACCAGCCAGTCCAGATTGCGTTCGGTCACCACCGCGACGACGCTCTCGCGGGCCGACCCGCGGGCGGCAAGGGCTCGGGCCACCCGGTTTGCCCGGGCGTTGAGCTCCGCGTAGGTCCACTGCCGGCCGGCGTGCACGGCGGCGACGGCAGCCGGATGCATCCGCACCCGCTCCTCGAACAGCTCATGCACCCTCGCGTTCGGCAACTCTCGTTCGGGACCGGCGAGTTGCTCCAGCTGGAAGCGCTTCTCCGCGGCGGACAGCAGGCTCTGGCGGGCGTGTTCGGCATCGGGGTCGGCGGTCATCAGCGCGAGCGCGGTCAGGTGATAGCCGGCGATACGGGCGGCGCTTGCGGCGTCGAGCATGTCGGTGCGGTAGCGCAGCCGCAGCACGAGCCGGCCGCCCTGGTGCCGGATGCCCACTCGCAGCGCGGTGTCCTCGGTGAGGTCCCCGTCGATCCCGGTGAGATCGAGGACGGTCTCGAACACCGGCCCGGTCAGGTCGAGTTCGCGCTGGAGCTGGTCGAAGTCCTCGGCCGGAACGGCCTGGTGCGCCCGCAGTTCGGCGACCGTCCGATGGCTGGTGTGCACGAGTTCCCACCAAGAGGCGGGCGCGGTGGTGAGCCGGCACGGCAGCAGGCGGCCGTTCTCGGTGACGTACCCGGTGGTGATCTCGCGCTCCGCGGACAGTGCCGCGAGGACCTTGGCGTGCGCCGCCAGCAGAAGCGCATCGATCGGTACCGCCAGTTCGTCCGCCAGCCGGCGCAGCCGGGCCACGGTGCCGTCGGGGGCATGTGTCTCGTACTGGCCCACGCCGGTCGTCGGGTGGAGGGTCCAGCGTGGCGCGGCGGTGAATCCGCCGTCTGTCAGCACGCCGCGCCAGTACTCCAGGCCGTTTCGGGTGTGGTTCGGATGCGTTGCCATCGGGTCGTTTCCTCTGCTTGTTGCTGGTGCTGGTGCTGGTGTCGCGGGATCAGTTGCCGCGAGCTCGGGCGGCAAGGGCGGGGGCGGTCTCCGGGCGGCCTTCGAGGCGGGTCTCCGGGCCGCCTTCGAGGCGGGACTCTGCTCCCGGCATCTCCCGGGCCGGGTTGCCGGCCCACTGGGCGTGCGGAGGGACTTCCTCGCCCTTCATGAGGAAGGAGTCAGGGGCGAGCACGGCACCGTCACCGATCGTCACGCCGTAGTGGACGAAGGCACCGACCCCGAGGGTGCAGCCGCTGCCGAGGGTGCTGCGGTCGGACTTGAAGGCGCCGTCCTCCTGCGAGTGGCACTGGACCACGGTCCCGGCGTTCAGCGTGGTGTCGTCGCCGATGGTGACGAGGGTGCGCTCCGGGAAGAAGCAGCCGTCGTCGAAGACCCGTTTGCCGATCCGGGCCCCCAGGAGCCGCCAGATCATGCTCTTGAAGGGGGTGCCGTCGAACACCTGGATGTAGTCGACCGAGGCCAGCTTCCAGAAGCGTTCGTGGTGCCAGAAGGGGGGCTCGTAGATCGAGCAGTACAGCGGCTTCTGCGCCCTGAATCCGGTGGAGGCCCGTTCGATCAGTGCGAAGTAGACGACGGTGAACGTGAGGGTGAGGACGCCGGCCAAGGCGATCGCCGGTGCGCCGAGCGAGGGAAAGAGGCCGGCCGCGCCCAGGGTGATGAGGGTGATCACGAAGAGATGGAGGAACCGCGCCGAGAGGTAGAGGCCGGCGGTTGCGGCATTGTGCCTGTTCTTGGCGGCCAGGCGGCGGCGCAGTTCGTCGCCGGCCTCCAGGTGGTTGAACCTGTTGTCGCGCATCACTGTGCGCGGGATCTCGAAGCTGGGCGAGCCCAGCAGACCCACGCCCTCACGCACCGGACCGTCGATCGGGACCATGACCTTCGTGGCGAGCAGACAGTTGTCGCCGGTCTTGCCCTGAGAGGGGTAGGCGATGCGGTTCCCGAGGAAGTTCCGGGGGCCGATCGAGGTGCGGGACACGCGGAAGGACGTGCTGGAGAACTCGGTGTTCATGAGGGACAGTCCGTCGGCGATCATGGTGCCGGTGCCGACCGAGCTCAGGTAGGGGTTGTCGTGCTGAATTTCGGTGCCGAAGTTCGACCCGGTCTGCTCGATGCGCGACAGGTCGTATCCGAGGTAGCGCAGGTAGTGCACGATGGCGGAGCTGTCACCGAAGAGCGCGGTGAAGAACTTCCTGTTGGTCATCAGCGCTATCGCCCGCTGGATGCCGTAGTGGAAGCCGTACAGCGGATAGACCTTGCCGGGCTCGATGGCCCGGTTGAGGACGCGCGGCACGGTACCCACGACGAGGAGACCGGCGAGGAGGGAGCCGAGGAAGACCACCAGGGACGCGGTCAGCGCTTCGACGTAGAACGCAGCGCTGCCCACCGGCCGGGGCTCCAGGAATGCGTGCAGCTGCGGGACGCCGGACAGCAGGGCACTCGCGCCACCCATCGTCAGCGGCAGCCACACCAGCAGCAGGCTCAGCAACTGCACAGCGCCGTATGCGGTCCTCTTGCGGGTGGGGCAGTCGGCTGGGCCGACGGTCCGGTAGTCCACGTCGGTCGGCTGTGCCGGGGAGCCGTGCCGGCGCTTGCCGGCGGGAACGGCCTGGCCGGTGTGCAGCGAGGAGGCGTGGCCCAGCTGGGAGTCGTCGCCCATCGAGGTGTCGATGTCGAGGACCGTGTGCTCGCTGACGAGCACATTGCTGCCGAGCGTGACCCGGCCGGTCTGGATCAGGCCGCCGTGGGCGCGGTAGCAGGCCAGCAGCACGTCCTTGCGGATGACCGTGCCGTCCCCGACGGTGAGCAGATCAGTGCAGACCGGGGGCGTGCGCGTGAGGATCGTAACGCCTCTGCCGATCCGCGCGCCGAGCGCCCTGAGGTAGAGCACATAGAGCGGTGATCCGACGAACAGGCGCATGGGGCTGGTGCGGATCAGGGTCTTGACGATCCAGAAGCGCAGATAGGCCATGCCCCACAGGGGGAACGCGCCGCATCGCCAGCGGCCGACGAGTGTCCACTTCGCCACGATCGGGAAGGTGCACAGGCCGAGAAAGCCCGCGGCCGCGAACAGGACCGACCGCAGGTAGCGGTCGAGCAGGCCCGAGCCTGCGGAGATCCAGTCATAGCTTTCGGCGACAGCGAAGGCGGCAAGGCAGGAGTAGGCCAGGAAGACCAGGAACTGCAACACTCCGCAGACGAGGTATCGCCGGGTGGCGGCCGCACTCCCCGCGTCGGCCGCCGGACGCGCCGGCGCCGAGGCCCCTGGTGTCGACGCCTCCGCGGGCGGCGACTGGGACGGGACGGAAGTGGGCGCGGCGTCGGAGAGCGCGACGGCCAGGCTCCGGATGGTGGGGTACCGGTAGATGTCCTTCATCGACACCGTCGGCAGGTCCTCCCGCTTCCGCACCCGCGCGCAGAACTGCGCCATCACCAGGGAATCGGCGCCCAGGTCGTTGAAGAAGTGACTGTGGGCCTGTACCTGCTCGACTTGTACGACGCCCGCCAGCACCTCGGCCAGAAGCCTCTCGATGCCGGTCGAGATGTCACTTGGAGCGGCCGCACATACGCCCGCAGTTATATCCACCACGATTGCTCCTCGAAGGCGATTCGGTGAGTGTCGGTCGGCGCGTACGGATTCGTGACGCCCGCCTCTCCAGTAGGCCCGAGCGGGGAATTCCTGTCCCGTCCCTGAATTTCGGGTCTTGACACCGAACGCCGGTCTTGATAGCCGACCGCTCACCATTCCCCGCCCAGTGGTGCCGCCTATGCGCACACGGGGCGCATGTCAAGCCCCGAATTTCGGTGGCATGACACGGCCGCTCCGAATTGGCGTACTGGAGACGTTCCGGCGAGTCGAAACTCGCCGCCGAATTCCTCTCCCCTGCGGCACCGAGACGGATCAGCGGCCGGAAGGCCTCCCCCGATCGAGGAGACGAGCATGCCTGTCATATCCGCCCCCCAGGCCTTCAACCAGGACGACCTCTACGTCGACCTGGAGGGAATCTTCGAGCACCCCTTGTTCCTCAAATGCGAGGGATTCAATTTCGCGGGCTCGATCAAACTGAAGGCCGCCACCGAAATGGTCGAGGCCGCCGAACGCGACGGCCGGCTGACGCCGGACTCGATTCTGGTGGAGTCGTCCTCGGGCAATCTGGGCGTGGCTCTGAGCATGATCGCGGCCAACAAGGGATACCGGTTCGTGTGCGTGACCGACTCCCGCTGCAACCTGGCGACCCGGATGATGATGGAGGCCCTGGGCGGCCAGGTCCGCATCATCACCGAGCCCGACCCGGTCGGCGGCCTGCTCGGCGCACGCATCCGGCACGTCCACGCACTGTGCGATTCCGACGACCGGTATGTGTGGCTCAACCAATACGCCAACCCCAGCAACGGCATGGCCCACTACCGAAGGACGGCCCCGGCCATCGCCCGGCAGTTCCCGGACCTGGATGTGCTGTTCGTCGGGGCCGGAACCACGGGAACCCTGATGGGCTGCGCACGCTATTTCCGCGAGTGGCACCGGCCGGTGCGCATCGTGGCCGTCGACGCCATCGGCTCGGTGACCTTCGGCGGCGCACCTGGCCGGCGGATGATTCCCGGTCTGGGTACCAGCAGGCGCCCGCCGTTGCTGGACGAGTCGTATGTCGACGATGTGGTGCGTGTGGCGGAGGCCGACACCATTCGGGCCTGTCACCGGCTGGCCGGGCGCGGGTTTCTGTTCGGGGGTTCCACCGGCACCGTGGTCAGCGGCGCGATGGCCTGGCTGGCTCGTCGGGACGAACGGGAGCTGACCGCGGTGGCCATCGCACCGGATCTGGGTGAGCGGTATCTGGAGACCGTCTACCAGACCGCCTGGGTGGAGGACCTGTACGGCGATGACGTGCTCGACTCCCGGCCGCTGAGCATCCCGTCCCAGGCAGCCTGACCACCGGGTGGGACCGGCTCGCCCACGACAGCCGGCGACCGGCCCCACCCGACATGCCTCACCCGGCGTGTCTCACCCCGCGTGCACGGTTCCCGCGTAACGCTGGACGAACCGGGTGCCGGTGCCCGCGGCGACGGTGACGTCGTACCGTCCCTCGTCGGTGCGCCACGTCAGCCGTGTGCGGTCTTTGCCCTTGACCCACACGGTCTGTTCCTTGCCGGCGAAGTCGTTCGGCGTGACCGTGAAGGCCACCTCGGTGCCGCCGTCGTTGCGCAGTTCCAGTTCCAACGACGCGCTCTGCGGGCGCCCTGAGTGCCGCAGCCGCGCGGTGACCGACGGCACCGCCACGTCGTCCTGGCCCTCACGGACGACCGTGCCGGAGAAGCGGCGGACGAACCCGTCGGCACCGTGCACGGAGAAGTCGTAGCGGCCGTCGGTCGTCGAGGCGTCCCACACATAGGTGCGCGTGGAGCGCGGCAGGACGGTGAACGGGGTGCCGGTGAAGGGCAGGGCCGTGTTGGGCAGCACAGTGAAGTGGTAGCCGACGCTGCCCCCATTGATGAGCGTGCAGGTGACCTTGCCGGTGGCCCGGTCCACCGTCGCGTCGGCCCACGGCCGGTAGGGCAGCGCGCGGTGCGGACGCCGGCCCTTCTCCTGCTCGGGCATGGACTGCTGCGTCGGCACCTCGACCTCGGGCAGCGAGTTGCCGGCGTCGGCCTTGGCCATCAGGGCCACCGTGTCGGGCAGCGCGGGGATGCTGTAGTCGGGCTTGGTGAAGTCGAAGCAACTGGTGAGGTCGCCGCAGACGGTGCGCCGCCAGTCGGAGATGTTGGGCTCCTTCACGCCGGTGACGCGTTCCAGGAAGCGCAGCACCGAAGTGTGGTCGAACACTTGGGAGTTGACCCAGCCGCCGCGCGACCACGGCGACACCACCCACAACGGTACCCGGCTGCCGAGGCCTATGGGCTTGCCGTTCGCGAACTCGTCCTTGGTGCCGGGCTCGGGGAACGGCGGGATGACGTGGTCGAAGTACCCGTCGTTCTCGTCGTACATGAGCAGGAAGGCGGTGTGCTTCCACACCTCGGGGTTGGAGAACAGCGACTGCAGCGCGGTGTTGACCCAGTGGGCTCCGTAGTCGGGTCCGGCGTTCGGATGCTCGCAGAACAGGTAGGGGGCCACCAGCCAGGAGACCGTGGGCAGGGTGCCGTCCTTGCAGTGCTGGTCGAACGCCGTGAGGTCGAACTTCGTCATGGCGTTGATGTGGCGCGGGTCGTCCTTGGGGAACTCGTGGAACTGCTTGAAGTACGACAGCGCGTTGTCGTCGTAGTCGCCGTACCGGTCGTCGCTGCCGTCGGGGTTGTGGTAGACGCGCCAGGTGATGCCGGCCTGCTCCAGGCGTTCGGCGTACGTCGTCCAGTCGGCCACCGGGTTGCCGGTGACCGGTGTGTTGTCGGTCCACGGTCCGGTGGTGCCGTCGACGCCGGGGCCGGCGGTGCCGGTCCACAGGTAGAGGCGGTTGGGGTCGGTCGGGCCGTTCAGCGAGCAGAAGTAGCCGTCGCAGAGCGTGAAGGCATCGGCCAGGGCGTACTGGTAGGGGATGTCCTCCCGGATGAAGTAGCCCATGGTCCGCTCGCCCTTGGCGGCGACCCACTTGTCCATGGCGCCGCCGTTGACGGCGGTGTGGCCGGTGTCCCAGTCGTGCGGGAGGCCACCCGCGTTCTGCGCGTTGTACTTCGTGGTGTCCATGCGGAAGGGCAGCAGGTAGCCCTCCTTGCGGCCTCGGGCGGGCTGGCGGAACACCGGCTCGTTGCCCGGGAGGACGATCGCCTGGCGGTCGCCGAAGCCCCGTACGCCGTTCAGGGTGCCGAAGTAGTGGTCGAAGCTGCGGTTCTCCTGCATCAGGATCACCACGTGTCTCACGTCGGCGATGCTGCCGCGCCGGGCATGGGCGCCCGCGGCTTGTGCCGTGCCGGGAAGTCCGGCCGCGACGGCGGCTCCGGCCGCGGTGGTGCCGATGAAGGTCCGGCGGCTGATCTCAGTCATGGGAGGAAGGTCCTTCGGGTCGTTCGGGGTCAGCCACGGGCGGACAGGGAGAAGGTGACGACGGCGGCCGCGTGGTCGCCGCCTCGACCTGCGCGGGCGTGCGTCCCGCCAGCAGCGCGTACGGGCCGTAGTCGGCCTCGTCCAGCCGGGCCGTCCAGACCCGCACCGTGCGGTCGCCGGGCAGGTGCAGCGTCGCCGCGACGGCCCACGGTGTTGGGTCCTCTCCGCCCCGGGCACCGCCGCGACGGCACGCCGGGGGCAAAGTTGTCTATATAACTTCGCCCCTCAGGAAGCCGTTCCATGGCGTCGTCTCCGTGAACGACGGGTTACCTCCGCGCGGGAAACAGACGGAAGTCTGAGGATGCCCTGTGTGCGCCGAGGGGGCCGGTCTCCACCCCCAACACCCCCTCTGGGCAGCGATGTTCGAGGTCAGCTGGTCTTCGCGGCGGTCCGCGGAAGCGGAGAACGCAACACCCTCCCGAGCGACGACACGGACGCTCGCGACGCCATGCGCAGTTCAGCAAGTCACGCCGATCTGTGCACACAGCGGGGCCAGGCGCCCCTTCGAGTCCCTACGGTCCGCGATGGCCAAGCCGTGACGGCCCCGGCATCGCATCGCAACCGTGGTGGCCGAAAATATGTCTCTCAACGCGTGCCCGAAGCTTTGGATCCAATGGGATTCCGGTGGCACGGCGGATCGGGGGGACGGAATGAACGCATGGGCAGTGCCCGGATACACCGAGTCGCTGGAGCTCGGATCGGGGGCGAGCGGACGGGTCGTACTGGCCGTGCACGAGGAGACCGGCGTTCCGGTCGCGGTGAAGTACCTCAGCGACTCACTGCGCACCCGACCGGGCTTCGTGCACGAGTTCAGGGCTGAGGCGCGACTGCTCGGCGGACTGGAAAGCCCGTACGTCGCCGAACTGTATGAATACGTCGAGAGCCCGGACGGCGCCGCCATCGTGATGGAGCTGGTGGACGGAGTCTCGTTGCGGACCCTGCTGACCAGGGAGGGTCCGCTGGAGCCCGAGGCCGCGCTCGTCGTCCTCAAGGGCTCGCTGCTCGGCCTGGCCGACGCGCACCGCGTCCGCGTCGTACACCGCGACTACAAGCCCGAGAACGTCCTGGTCGTGACGGACGGATCGTCCAAGCTCGTCGACTTCGGGATCGCCGTGGACACCGGCACGAGCGTCGGCATCGCGGGCACCCCCTCCTACATGGCTCCGGAGCAGTGGACCGGCGCCCCCGCCTCGCCCACCGCCGATGTGTACGCGGCCACGGCCACGTTCTTCGAGTGCCTGACGGGCCACAAGCCGTACGCGGGTGACAACCTCGCCGAGCTCGCGCTGCGGCACGTGGACGCGCCCATCCCCACGGACGAGGTCCCCGAGGGGGTGCGGGAACTGGTACGGCGCGGACTGGCCAAGACCCCGGAGGAACGGCCCACCCACGCCGAGGCGTTCGTCTCGGACCTGGAGGCGGCCGCCGGCGCCGCCTATGGGCCGGACTGGGAGGAACGCGGCCGCGGCCGGCTCGCCGCGCTGGTGGCACTGCTGCCACTGCTGCTGCCCTCCGCGCGCCACGCCCCGCAGACCACCACGGACATCGCACGCACGGCCCTGGGCCAGGCGACGGGCCACGGCCGGATCGGGTCGTGGCTCCCCGGCCGGCCCGGGATGCTGGTGACCGCCGCGGCCCTGCTCCTGGGCATCCTCCTGGCCTACGGCGTCCAGCACGCTCCGGCACCGGCTCCGCAGCAGGCCGCACAGGCCCTGGCCACCACCAGCGCCCAGCCCGGCGTGACACCGCCCGGGCCCACCGCACCGACTTCGTCAGCCGACCCGTCCTTGTCCACGACGCCCACCACGTCCTCCAGTTCGTCGCCCTCGGGAGCAGAGACCTCCGGGACCCCCGGCACCGACGACCCCTCGGCGTCCGCCACCACGGCTCCGTCCGAGGCGACGACGACCGGCGGGACGACCACCGACCCGACGCCGACGACCACCTCCCCCGCCCCGCCGGCCGCGCCCGCCGTCAAGGACGTCGCCGTGTCGGCCCTCCGGCAGACGGGTCCGTCCACCGCCACGGCGACGATCGACATCACCACGGACGGCACCGGGCCGGTCTCCCTCACCGTCTCGTGGTTCACGAGCAATGTCGCAGGCGTGCTCGGCACCCCGGACGGCGGGTCCCAGATCTTCCAGCGCAATGGCGCCACCCACTACACGATCCCCGTCGACCACACCTTCCAGACCACGGGTTGCTACTGGGCGGTGCAGGCCACGACGACCCCGGCCTCCGCCGACGGCGGCGCCTCTCAGCAGCTACTGACCAGGCAGTGTGAGCTCCGATGACCACGCACGACGAAAGCACCCCCGCGCCGACCGGGGACAGCGAGCCCACGCGTGTGCTCGGCTCCGGCGACGAGCACGCCCCGACCGTCCACCTCCCCGCCACCGGGGAACGCCCCCCGGCCGACGAACCCGGCCCGCAGGACGCCGAGTACAGCGCCACCGTCCTCGGCAGCCACTGGATCCAGCGGCCCGAGCACGACGGCACCAAGACCCTCACCGAGAACACCGACACCCTCGTGGAGCCCACCGCCACGAAGATCGCGCCGAACGTCACGAAGATGGCGGCGCCGACCGCAGCGACGCAACCGGACCGGGTCGAAGGCACCGTGCTGCGCTTCGGCCCGGGAGTGACGGCCGCCGTTGCCCATCGCACGCACAGAACGCTGCCCGCCGTGCCACAGGCCCCGACGACACCCCGGTATCGCCGCCTACGCCGACACGCCCTGCCGACGCTGGTACTGATCTGCGTCATCGCGTTCCTGCTCTGGCAGCGCCTCGGTCCGTCGGTGGAGGTGCGCACGGTGGCGGTCACAGCCCGGCCGACGGCTGTCGGGTGCGACGACACCGCGGACATCGTCGGCGTCGTGACCACGAACGGCCGACCGGGCAAGCTCTCCTACCGCTGGATCCGGAGCGACGGCACCACCTCGGACGTCCTGCGTGAAACGGTGACCCGAGGCCAGAAGCGCGCACGACTGCACCTCCTGTGGACCTTCCAGGGCAAGGGCCACTACCAGGCACAGGCCGAACTGCGCATCCTCTCCCCCACCCACCGCACGGTTGCCACTCACCTGACATACGACTGCCCCTGACCGTCATGATGCAGCGGTGCACAGGATGGTCGTACTGCGGGTGATGGGCCGCAGGTCACGGTGAACAGGTGTCATGGCTGTGCCGCAGGATGCACCCCACACCGACGTCGCGGGAGTCAGCGGTCTTCGGCTGTCTGGTCATCGTCAGCGCCGCTGGGACCGAGCAGGACGCAGCACTCCCCCGGCTCGGGGGCCGGCACGGCTTGGAGTCCTTGGACCTCAAGGCCGTTCAGGTAACCGCTGAGGAAGGCCTGGTTCATGCCGCACACCAGGTCGGGGGCCTTGGCGGCCAGCGGGTGGAAGGGGCAGTTGCGCAGTCGGAGGTGGGTCGGGGTTTCACGAACGGGCTCGTAGCCGTACCCGTCCAGCAGGCGCTCGCACGCGGTCAGCCCGCGCTCCGGACCGAGACGCCCCGGGCGGGTCTCCTCCCGCGCGGCCTCGCCCATCCGCCGGCCTCGCTGCTCGGCGGCCCGTACCGCTGCCTGCGCGGCGCTTTCGTCGGCACGCTCGGTCAGCACTGCATCGAGGAGAAGGTCCGCCAGGAGTTCATGGCGCCGCTCGGGGATGCTGACGCTGATCTGGGCGTCCGTGGGTTCGTACACCTTCGGCTGTCTGCCGACCTTGCGGATCCCACCCGGAGTTCCGTACCGCGCGCGCAGCAGCCCCGCTTCGACGAGCTTGTCGAGGTGGAAGGCCGCGAGCTTGCGCGAGATGCCGACGCTGGCGGCGGCCTCGTCGCGTGTGACGGCGCGGCGGGCGCGCCGGATGAACGTGAACATGCGCCGCCGTGAGTCCTCGCTCAGGACGCTGACGGAGTCTATGGCGGCGTTGGCCGCGCCGGCCTGCGGAGTCGAGTCAGGAGTCACGAGAACAAGGTAACTCCAGCCTGTTTGGGTACAACTATTCTTTCTGGTCTTCTGTCCTGCATGCCTTGACGCCCGTCATCAATAAGTCCAAGAATTGTTGGTGAAACCGGTGGGAGGTTGCAATGGCCACTGAGTCTCAGCTCCAGGCGAAGCGACCGGTCACTGCCGCGCTCGCCGGCCCGTACGGCCACCCGTTCCACCCGATCCTGGTGACGGTGCCGATCGGTGCGTGGGTGGCCGGCCTGGTCTTCGACATCGCTTCCCGTTTCGTCCACCGTCCGGGGTTCCTGACCCAGGGCTCGGAGTGGTTGATCGCGGTGGGGGTGATCGGTGCCCTGCTGGCGGCCATGGTCGGGTTCCTCGACCTGTTCGCGATTCCCGCCGGCAGCAGGGCCTTTCGTACGGCCTTGGTCCATATGACGCTGAACCTGCTGGTGACCGCCGCCTACATCGTCAACTTCCTGTGGCGGTACGGCGACTACGCCGACGGCGGGAGTGTCGGCGTCGGCAGACTCGTCCTGTCCGCAGTCAGCCTGGCGGTCCTGGGCGTCTCGGGATTTCTGGGCGGCAAGCTCGCCTACCGATACGGCGTACGGGTCGCCGACGAGAGCACCCAGGCCGAGGGATATGCGCCCGGCCCACGTCGCCCGACGTCGTCCGGCTGACATCGGTCCCATCCTCACTCAGGAGTTCCCCATGGACATCGCGGCACTGATCGCCTGGGTGGTCACCGCCTCCGGCGGCTTCTACATGCTCGGCACCTGGATCCAACGAGGCGGAATCCGGCAGCAGCAGTCCGGCACCAGCCGTATGCCCGCACCGGTCGTCTTCGGACACTTCGCCCTGGCCGCTGTCGGCCTGGTGGTGTGGATCATCTATGTCGTGGCCGACAAGAGCGCCCTGGCCTGGACCGCGTTCGGTCTGCTGCTGCCGGTCGCCCTGCTGGGCTTCGTGATGCTGGCCCGCTGGATCCCCGTCTACCAGGATCGTGCGGCGGCAGGGGCGGCACCGGCCGCCGCGGCGGCTTACGGCGCCGAGGCGGCCGTGCCCGCCGAGCGGCACTTCCCGCTGCCGGTGGTGCTGGCACACGGGCTGTTCGCCGTGGTGACCCTCGTTCTCGTCCTGCTCACGGCCGTGGGCATCGGCGGCAGCTGACTCGACCGGCCAGGCCGGGCACCGGCTTCACCCGGCGCCGATGGGAGCTTGCATCCGGTACCTGGGTACAGGTTTACCGTCAGTGGTGTCCCGGGCTGCGGTGCTCGGGGACGCCGTGACGGGAGTGAGCGCGATGACCGACCTGGGATGGGTGCCCCAGACCTGCACTCTGCCGACGACGGAGCGGCCCTTGCGATTGGCGGAGTGGGATGCGCTGTTCAGCATGCGGCTGACGGACGTGTCCCGCCCTGAACCGTTGCTCCTGCGCCTGGAGCTGTCTTGCGGCGGCGCGGTTCAGGGCCGGGTCCGCGACCTGGCCGAGCGAGAGAGCGGCTGCTGCTCGTTCTTCACCTTCACCGTTGCGGGCGTCGGCTCCCGAGTACGCCTGGACATCGCGGTGGATCAGGCGCACGCAACGGTCCTGGACGCACTCGCCAACCGGGCCGGAGCCCTGGCCGGAGCGGGGGAACAGTCGTGAGTAAGGGGCTGCGCAGCGGTCAGGTCGCCGAGGCTGCCGGTGTGAACATCCAGACCCTGCGCTACTACGAACGCCGCGGCCTGCTGGCCGAGCCGCTGCGCAGTCCCGGCGGTCACCGGCTGTACGGCGACGACGCCGTCACCGCACTGCGCGTGATCAAGGCGGCCCAGCGACTCGGCTTCACCCTGGATGAGGTCGCCGAGTTGCTGGAGACCGGCCGCCACCGCCATGGCCGCCCCGTCGCCGGGCTGCAAGAGCGTGCGAGGGCGAAGCTCGCCGAGGTCGACGCGAAGATCACGGACCTGGCCACCATCCGCGCGGCCCTGGTCGCCGCTGTCGACGCGGGCTGCGACGACCTGACCGCGTGCGCCGGCAGTGCCTGCTGCCCCATCCCTTTCACCGACCTCGCCGAGGAGCACCGTCATGCCGGACCCTGCTGCTGACCCGCGCGTCCGCCGGACACCGAAGGCGCTGGCGGGCCTCGCCGGACTGGCCTGCCTGGCCTGCTGTCTGCTGCCCGTCCTGATGACGGCGGGAGTCGTAGGCGCGGGAGCCTCCGCCGTCGTGGGCTGGCTTCCCGCCCTCGCCCTCGCTCTGGCTGCGCTGGCCGGGGCCGCCTGGTGGTTCGGCCGGCGCCGCTCCTCACGCTCTTGCGGGTCCGCGGCCACGAGCGAACACGGATGCGGCTGCAAGGCCGACAACGACCCGCTGAAGATCACCGATCACGTCCGTAGGCAGGGCCGGCCGTGCCCAGGACTTCATGCCGGATAGGGTGCGGCTTTGCGCGCCGACCGGAGCGCACTCGCCCACCAGGCCAGCTGGTCGAGCAACGTCTTGGCGTACCCGGGGGCCTCGGGGTCGAGCGGGCGGCCGTCCTGCCACGCCGTGAAGTAGTTCGGGAAGGCGAGACCATCGCGAATCGTCACCGCGTGCAGCTCCGTCAGTACGTTCTCCAGGTGCAGCACGGCGTGCCGGCCACCCGCCGCGCCGCCGTAGCTGACGAAGGCGACGGGCTTGGCGGTCCACTGGGTGAAGTGCCAGTCGATGGCCGCCTTCAACGAGGCGGGATAGCTGTGGTTGTACTCCGGCGTGACCACGATGAACGCATCGGCGCTCTCCAGAGCGGATGTCAGTGCCGCCATTCCGGCGGGGCGGGGGTAATCGTCGCCGGCGAACTTCGGGGATGCGGCGGGCAGCGCGAGCGGAATGTCGATCTCCGCCAGATCGGCCACGTCCACCTCGAAACCACCATGTGTGCCTGCCTGTTGGGCGACCCACGAGGCAACGGCCGGGCCGAACCGTCCTTCCCGAACGCTTCCGACGATGACGACGAGCTTGGGCTTGTTGTTGTCCATGGCCACCACGTTCAGGCCTCCCCCGTGGCCGCAACCAGACCGCGCTCAGGCTGGCCCCCGCAGGGCCACCTTCAGCACTCCGCTGTCAGGGTGCGCCGCCGTATGCTCGCGGCATGGGTACGCCGTTGGGGGACTTCATCCGGGCCAAGCGCGACAGCACCCAGCCGGAATCGCTGGGGCTGCCGGATCACGGGCGTCGCCGGTCGCCCGGTCTACGACGCTCGGATCTGGCCGTGCGGGCGGGCATCAGCGTGGAATACCTGACCCGGCTGGAGCAGGGCCGTGACCGCAACCCCTCGGTGGCGGTGGTGAACGCGCTGGCCGACGCGCTCAGCCTCGCCCCCTCGGAGCGCAACCACCTGCGCTACCTCGCGAAGATCACCGGCGGCGAATGTTCCGCGCACAACCAGCCGGCACCACCGCGCCGCGATGTTCGACCCTCCGTCCGGGAGACACTCCGCCTCCTCGAACCGGGCATCGCCATGGTGACCAACCGGCTGGGCGACGTCCTCGCCCGCACCAGCGGCTACGAGTCGGTGATGGACGGAAGCGGCCTGCTCGACGCGGCCGCCCCGAACCTCACCCGGTACGTCTTCACCAACCCCCGCGCCAGAACGTTCTTCGCCGACTGGGGTGACGTCGCGGACGAGCAGGCGTTCGACCTGTGGCTCGGACCGTCCGTCGAGAACTCCGAGTGGTTCACCGCGGAACTCGCACCCGTCGCCGGCCCCGACTTCACCCAGCGCCTGAATCGTCACGTGGTTCCGCACCGCGGAGTCCTCCGGCTCAACCACCCCTCCGGGTGCGAACTTCGGCTGCTCCGCGAAACGCTCGAACTCTCCGCGGACGGCCAGCAACTGGTCGTCTTCCTCCCCGCGGACGACAGGACGGCCGGGGCCATCGACCAACTCCGCGTCCCGCCCCAGGGCGTGCTCCGGGCCATCTCGTAACGCACTCGCCGATCCAGGACCACGGTCGAGCCGACCGCCCGCGTCCGCTTGTCCACCACTCCGGCCCTGAAATACCGTGCAGCGGTGGACCTCTTCTCACGCTCGTGGACGGCATTGCGCTCGACGGTCGCCGACATCCCGGACGAGGACTTCGAGCAGCCCTCCGGCTGCGGCGGCTGGCTCGTGCGGGATCTGGTCTGTCATCTGCTCATCGGCGCCCAGGACGTGCTGATCACCCTGGTCACACCCGCCGACGCCGAACCGACCGTGGACGCGGTCACCTACTGGCAGCTCGTCGAACCGCCCACCGGTGAGGACCCGCTCGACGCGCTGATCCCCCGGCTGGCCGCCGCATACGGCGAACCGCGCCGGCTCAAGCACCACTTCGACGACGTCGGCTCCGCCGCGGGCCGCGCCGCCGAACTCGCCGATCCCGCCCGGCGTGTCGGCACCCGCGACCAGGTCCTGACCGTCGCCGACTACCTGTCCGCATACGTCGTCGAGTGGACCTTGCACCACCTCGACCTGATCGCGCATCTGCCCGCGGCCGCCGAGCCGCCCGCCGAGACCCTCGCCTCGGCACGCGCTTCGCTGGAGAGGATCGCCGGGAGCTCGTTTCCCGCGTCGTTCTCCGACAAGGACGCCCTGCTGATCGGCACCGGACGACGGACGCCGGCCGACGCGGAGAAGGCCGCGCTCGGCGACCTCGCGGCGACGCTCCCGCTCGTCCTCGGCTGAGCGCTGCCGCTGCTTCGTCTGCTGCTCTCACCCGAAGAGACTTGCTCCATTCAGCCGTCGTGGGCTGGCGTGCTGTGTCCGACCACGGTGTCGTTGAAGCGGATGCGCACCGGCGTAAAAGGCGCTGGTGGCGTGAGGCGCATGGCTGCGCGGGGGCGGAGCTGAGGGACAGAGCTGAAGGACTGAGCATGGCCATATCCGGCTCCATAGCTGTCCGAGCGCGTCGTGCCGCTGCCATCGCCACGGCGGTGAGCTGCCTGGCGGTCGTAGGCACCGCGCAGAACGTCACCGCGGCCGACGGACGGGCGCCGTCGGTGCCTGCCCCGCAGTTGGAGTGGAAACCCTGCGCTCGGGGCCCTGAGTTCGACTGCGCAACCGTGAAGGTGCCGCTGGACTACCGCAACCCCGTTCGTCGCACCATCGAGCTGGCGGTCGTCAAACGGAAGGCGACCGGCCCCGGACGGCGTATCGGCACCCTGTTCTTCAACCCCGGCGGTCCCGGCGGCCCCGGAACGGTGGAGATGCCGCAGAACTACCAGCTCTTCCCGCAGGAGATACGGGCACGGTTCGACATCGTCGGCTGGGATCCACGCGGAGTCGGCAACAGCACCGCCGTGAACTGCTTCGCAAGTCCCGAGGAAGCCAAGGCCTGGATGTCGGGCAGGCCGGCCGGCTTCCCGGTGGGCGAGCGGCAGCGGGCGGACTGGATCGCCGCGTACAAGGATCTGTCCCGGCGCTGCCGGCAGCACGACCCCGAGCTCCTGCGCCATGTGTCGACCGCAGACACCGCCCGCGACCTCGACCAGCTGCGCCGGGCGGTGGGCGAACCGCGACTGACCTACCTGGGCATCTCCTACGGCACGTTCCTCGGCGCCACCTATGCCAACCTCTTTCCCGGCAAGGTCCGCGCCATGGTTCTCGACAGCAACATCGATCCGCAGGCCTGGACGAACCACGCCTCCAACGAGGAACCCGAACTACCGGTGTTCCTGCGCATGGGTTCGGACCGCGGCGCGGCGGCAACCCTGGACCAGTTCCTCACCCTGTGCGGATCGACCCCCATCGACGCCTGCGCGTTCTCGGCCGGCAGCCCCGAAGCGACGCGGGACAAGTTCGACGAGCTGATGCGGCGTCTGCGGGCGCACCCGGTGGGCGCGTGGACCTATGGCCGGACGGTCGGTGACATGGTGAGCGCCCTCAACGTCGTCCACCCCGGCTGGACGGACCTCGCCGACAGGCTGCAGAACCTGTGGCAGGGGCGCGTACCGAAGCCGTCCGCGCCCCTGCCCGCACCGCCCGTACCGATCCCGTACCTGGGCGAGGAACAGAGTGGTGCGGTGCTGTGCTCCGACAGCCTCAATCCACGCGACCCCGGTGTCTACCACGCTCTGGAGGAGGCCGCCGCCATCGGCGCGGGCGATGCCGGGCGCTCCTGGACCTGGGCGGCGGAGCCGTGTGCCACCTGGCCGGCGGTGGCCGCAAACCGCTATCGCGGCCCGTGGAACAAGCCGACGGCCCACCCCGTGCTGGTGGTCGGCACCAGATACGACCCCGCCACTCCCTACCGAGCGGCGCAGGCCATGGCCAAGGACCTGGCCGACGCCCGCCTTCTCACCAACGACGGGTACGGACACACCGCCCTGCTCAACCCCAGCGACTGCGTCAACGCGTACGAGAGCCGTTACCTCATCGACGGCACCCTCCCGCCGGCCGGAGCAACGTGCCGGCCGGACAGGGCCCCGTTCGCCGCACCCGAGCCACGGGGCGGCATCGCCACGGGCGGCGGAGGGCCGGCGCTCGCCCCCTCTTGATCACTCTGCCGCGGCGAGCAGCCGTGCCTCGCTCTCCTCGTACAGCCGCCGGTTCTCCTGGCTTTCGGCAGCGTTGCGCCGGTGGTCCATCCGGCTGCCCAGCCAGCCCGCCAGATAGCCGACCGGTATGGAGACCAGGCCGGTGGACTGCATGGGGAACCAGCCGAAGTCCGCGTTCGGGAAGACCGAGGCCGGCGTGCCCGAAACGGCCTTGGAGAAGACCATCAGCACGAGCGCGCTGGCCGCGCCTCCGTAGAGACTCGCGAGCAGGCCGGTACGTGTGAATCCGCGCCAGAAGAGGGAGTAGGTCAACGCGGGGGCCACGGCCGACGCCCCGATGCAGATCGCCAGTGTCGTCAGCACGCCGACGTCCCAGTTCTGGACCAGGGTGGAGAGCGCGATGGCAGCGGCTCCCACGACCACGCTCGCCCAGGCCGCCACCGTCATCTCCGTACGCGGCGCCGCCTGTCCCCGCCGCGCCGCGTGGGTGAACAGGTCGTGGGCGAGCGACGAGGCCGCGGCCAGGGTCATCCCCGCGACCGAGGACAGCAGGGTGATGAACACCGTGCCGGCGACGGCCGCGTAGAGGATCGTCGAGCCCGCGGAGCCGGGGCCGCCGCCGAACATCCGGGACAGTATGAGCACCGACGTCCTGCCGTGCGGGTCGGCCGCGGTGATGTAGCGGGATCCCACCAGGGCCGCCGCACCGGTACCCAGGATGATCACGATCAGACAGAAGGTCGTGACCGTGCCGACCGCCCAGGACATGGAGCGGCGCACGGCCGGTACGTCGCGCGCGGAGTACAGACGCATCGTGATGTGCGGCAGGCAGGCCGCGCCGAGGATCACGGTGATCTGGAGACTGGCGAAGTCCAGCCGGTCACCGGCGGAGGTGCCGAGTTGCAGGCCCTGCCGGAGGTAGGCGGAGCCTGCGCCGCTGCCGTGCTGGGCGGCCCGGAGGACGTCGCCGGGGTTCCAGTCGAAGCGGTTCAGGACCAGGGCGGCGATGACGAGACTGGTGCCCAGCAGGAGCACGATCTTGATCATCTGGATGAGGGCGGTGCCGCGCATGCCGCCGATGGCCGCGTAAATGATCATCAGGCTGCCGACGAGGACGATGCATGTCGTCCTGGCGCCCGCCGAGTGCGGGATGCCCAGGATGAAGGTGAGCAGCGATCCGGCCCCGGAGAGCTGGACGACGAGGAAGGGGAGGGTCGCCGCCAGGGTCACCACGCAGGAGGCGATACGGACGGCACGCCCGGGCATGTTGCGGGCCAGGACGTCGCCCATGGTGAACTTGCCGGCGTTGCGCAGGGGTTCGGCCAGCAGGAACATCAGCAGCACCAGCGACATGGCGGTGCTGACCGCCAGGACATAGCCGTCGTATCCGGCGAGCGCGACGATGCCGGTGGTGCTCAGCACCGTGGCCGCGGAGATGTAGTCACCGGCGATCGCCAGGCCGTTCCTGAGCGGCGTGAGCGAGAGGTAGCCGGTGTAGAAGTTCGTCAGGTCGTCGCGGTCCGGTCCGGCCATCACGCACATGAGAAGGGTGAGGGTGACCAGGACGGTGAACAGGATCAGGACGGTGGCCTGCGTCCCGGAGCCGAAGTCGGTCATCGTGCCACCCCGGCGTTCCGGGCCGACGCGGCCGCCCGCTCCCTGACGAGCCGTGCCAGCGGGTCCACGGAGCGTCGTGCGCTGCGCCCGTACCAGAGGATCGCCGCGAAGGTGACGACGAGCTGGAAGACGCCGAGCGCCATGCCCAGGCTCACCTCACCGGCGATGGCGGATCCCATCAGGTCCGGCGCGAAGCAGGACAGCAGCACGTACAGCACAAAGGAGCCGAGCGCGGTCAGCGTGGAGACCCGGCGCAGCACGCGGTAGGCCGAGCGGAGGGCAACGAGGTCGGCATTCTGGCGATCGGTCTCGCGTGCGTACGGCTGCTGCCGGGGGGCTCGCCCGTACGGGTCGTAGGGAAGGGCGTCGTATCCGTACGAGTCGTATGCAGGCACGTCGCGTCCGTACGACTCCTGCCACGGATCCCGCGCGTACGACTCGTACCGAGGGGTGTGGCCAGGGGGCCGGCTCTGCGGCCGCGGCCATCCCGTCGATGCTGGTGGCGGATGCCGGTGGTCGTCGGCGTATGTCATCGCATGGCCTTCCGGTGCGGCTCTGATCCGTGGGGGCGGGCAGGAGAACGGGCGTGGGGGCGCACGTTACCGACCAGTCGGAATGGCTGATAACCCTGTTGGGCGTTACGTTTTCGGCTCGATCCGACATCCGGGAGGGGCACCCGAGGACAAGGTCACCGAGGCGCTGTGGCGAAGATCACGCATCGCCGCGTACCTACTGGTCGGTATGGTCACCAGGAGCCGTGAGCGACAGGAGGCATGATGTCTGCGACCAACCGTCAGATCCGTCTGGCAGCGCGCCCCGTGGGTGACGTGAAACCCGAGGACTGGGAGCACTGTTCCGGGCTCGTCGAGGAACCGGGCCCGGGACGGTTCGCGGGCCGGACGCGCGTCATCTCCCTGGACCCGGCCATGCGGGGGTGGCTGGACGACCGCCCCTCCTATCTGCCACCCGTGGGCATCGGTGAGGTGATGCGCGCCGGATCGGTCATCGAGGTCACCGCGTCCAACCACCCCGACTACCAGCCGGGCGACCACGTGGTCGGCACGTTCGGCGTCCAGGAGTACGTGGTCTCCGACGGCCGGGGCGCCATGAAGATCGACACCTCCCTCGCCCCGCCCTCCACCTATCTGGGGGCGCTGGGCATGCCCGGCATGACCGCCTATTTCGGCCTGTTGGACGTCGGGGCGCTGAAGGACGGCGAGACCGTGGTGGTGTCCGGGGCGGCCGGCGCGGTCGGGACCATCGTGGGTCAGATCGCGAAGGCCAAGGGCTGCCGGGTCGTGGGCATCGCCGGAGGGCCGCAGAAGTGCGCGCTGCTCACCGACGAGCTGGGATTCGACGCGGCGATCGACTACCGCGCCGAGGACGTCAGGAAGGCACTGCGCCGGCACACCCCTGACGGCATCGACGTCTACTTCGACAACGTCGGAGGGGAGATCCTCGACGCGGCCCTGACCCGGCTGGCGATGCACGCACGCGTCGTGGTCTGCGGCGCGATCAGCCAGTACAACAACGCCACGCCGGTCCACGGCCCGTCCAACTACCTCTCGCTGCTGGTGCGTCGCGCCCGCATGGAGGGCTTCGTCGTCTTCGACTACGCCAAGCGCTACGCGGAGGCCGCACAGGAGATCTCCGCCCTGATCGGCGCCGGCCGCATCAAGGTCAAGGAACACGTGGTCAGGGGCACGCTGGACGACTTCCCCGAGACCCTGCAGATGCTCTTCCGCAGCGAGAACGTCGGCAAGCTCGTGCTGGAGCTGTCGTGACCGCCGGCGAGAGCGCGACCGCCGCCGCAGGGAGCGAGCAGGCAGGCGGAGGCCCGCTCCAGGGCAAGGTGGCCATCGTCACCGGCGGTGCCAGCGGACTGGGCCGGGCCTCGGCACTGACGCTGGCCGAGGCCGGGGCCAAGGTGGTCGTCGCCGACCTCGACGCACAGGGCGGCCGGGAGGTGGCCGAGCTGGTCGGCGGCCAGTTCCGCGCCTGTGACGTCTCCGACCTCGACGCCAACCGCGCCCTGGTCGACTTCGCCCAGGAGCAGTACGGCGGTGTCGACATCGCGTTGCTCAACGCGGGCGTGGCGACCGGATGCGGGGTCGGCGAGGACTTCGACCCGGCGCGCTACCGCCGCGCGATGGGCGCCAACCTCGACGGCGTCGTCTTCGGCACCCACGCGGTGCTGCCGGCGCTGCGGGCGCGCGGTGGCGGCTCGATCGTGGCGACCGCGTCCCTGGCGGGCCTGGCGGCAGTGCCGCTCGATCCCCTGTATGCGGCCAACAAGCACGCGGTCGTCGGACTCGCCCGCTCCCTGGGACCGGCTCTCGCGCCGGACAACGTGCGCTTCAACGCGGTCTGCCCGGGGTTCGCCGAGTCGCGGATCATCGACCCGCTGCGCGACATGCTCTCCGAGCAGGGACTGCCGGTCATCCCGGCTCAGGTCGTGGCGGACACGGTGCTGCGGATCGCCACCGGTGACGGCACCGGGGAGTGCTGGTTCATCCAGGCCGGCCGCGAACCGGAGCCGTTCCGCTTCCGCAACGTGCCCGGCCCCGGTGCCGGCAAGGTCGCCGCCGGCATCTGAGAGCGCACACGGCAGGCTCGGCTGGGCGCGGGGTACTTCTGCCCCGCGCCCAGCGCTGCCGCTTGGCCGATGGCTCGGCCCAGAGGGAACACTCCCGCCTCGGATTCATGGTCGTGAACAATGAGCGATTCATGGTCGTGAACAATGAACACGGAACCAAGTCTTGACGCGCCTACGACAGCTCTCTAACTTCACGAGAAAGCGCTTTCCGTACCTGTGCGTCGCACACAACCGTGACCACTGTTCACTCAACCGAACAGAATCCGAGGCGAACGATGCACCTGAGACCAGTCATCGCATCCGCCGGCCTGCTGGCCGGCACGCTCGTCGCGCTCTCCGGCACCACAGCGCAGGCCGCGACCACCCATTACGAGGCCGAGAACTCCCCCGCGGTCTGCACCGGCACCATCGACTCCGACTGGACCGGCTACTCCGGCAGCGGATTCTGCAACGGCACCAACGCGGTCGGCGCCTACGCGCAGTTCACCGTGAACGCCTCCACCACGGGCACGGCGACACTGCAGATCCGCTTCGCCAACGGAACCACCGCCGCACGACCAGCCGACGTCACGGTGAACGGCTCGACCACCACGTCGACGTCCTTCGAGAGCACGGGCGCATGGGGGACGTGGGCGACCAAGACGCTCACCGTGCCGGTCGGCGCGGGAAGCAACACCATCCGCCTCAACCCGACCGCCTCCACCGGCCTGCCCAACATCGACTACGTGGACGCCGAGGTCTCCACCGCGACGACGGGCACCGTGCTGTACGTGTCGCCGAACGGCAGCGACAGCGCGGCCGGAACACAGTCGGCCCCGACGACGCTCACCTCGGCGATCAGCCGCATCACGCCCGGCGGCACCATCTACCTGCGCGGCGGGACGTACAACCACTCCTCGACGGTCACCGTCCCGCAGGGCAACGACGGCACCTCCGGCGCCCGCACCACGCTGTCCGCCTACCCGGGCGAGACCCCCGTACTGAACTTCTCCGCCCAGAGCGAGAGTTCGTCGAACCGCGGGCTCCAGCTGAATGCCTCGTACTGGCGCGTCCACGGCATCACCGTCGAGCACGCCGGTGACAACGGGATCTACGTCGGCGGCAGCAACAACGTCATCGAGCGCGCGGTGACGCGCTACAACCGCGACACGGGACTGCAGCTCGGACGGATCTCCTCCAGCACCCCGAGCAGCCAGTGGCCGTCCAACAACCTGATCCTGAGCTCCGAGTCGCACGACAACGCCGACTCCGACGGCGAGGACGCGGACGGCTTCGCCGCGAAGCTCACCACCGGCACCGGGAACGTCTTCCGCTACGACGTCTCCCACAACAACATCGACGACGGCTGGGACCTCTACACCAAGACCGACACCGGCGCCATCGGCCCGGTGACCATCGAGTACTCCCTCTCCTACAACAACGGCACGCTCAGCGACGGCACCGTCAACTCCAACGGCGACCGCAACGGCTACAAGCTCGGCGGCGACGACATCGCGGTCAACCACGTTGTCCAGCACAGCGTCGCCTACCACAACGGCCATCACGGATTCACGTACAACAGCAACCCCGGCAAGATGGCCATTTCGAACAACGCCAGTGTCGACAACGCGGAGCGCAACTTCTCCTTCGACGCCGGAACTTCGGTGTTCCGGAACAACACCTCGTGCCGGTTCGCCGTCAACGGGTCGAACGACAAGACCGTCGGTGACGCCGACAGCTCCAACCAGTTCTGGACCGGCTCGAACGGGTCCCGGTGCTCCTCGTACTCCGGCGCCCTGGGCTGGTCCTTCGCCGCGAACGGCAGCCTCGTCGTCACCTTCGGCGGCAAGGTGGTGACGCCGTAACCGGCCACCCCGGCAATCAACCCCGGCGCCGGCGAGGGTACCCGACACCCTCGCCGGCGCCCCTTGCGACGTTGGACGACGGCCGCAGTGACACTGTCGGCGCGTGCTGCGCTGTACGGGATGACCCCGCCACGGGGCACGCGGTACCCCTTTCGATCCTGACTTCCCGGAGGGGTATCACCCACCGCGGCAGGCAGGCGTACTCCTCCCCCCGTCGCCTGCCTGCCCCGGGTGTTCGGGCGGGACGGCCCGGATCGCTCTCGTATCCGTCCCACACGGGACTCCGCCGAACGGATGAGGGAGAAACCTTCCCTTTCAAAGTCTCCGCGTACGAGGCCGGGTGAGAGGTAAAGGTGCGGTGGTCTTGGCGTCTTTCAGGAAACGAGAACTCCGTGCGTATCCGGCACTCCATCTCCGCAGCAGTCGGTGCTCTTGCCCTCACCGCCGTTCTGGCCACACCCGCGCATGCCGCGACCGGCGACTTCAGCTACAAGTTCATCGGTCTCAACGGGAAGCCGTACCCGGCCACTCTCCACAACCCGTCGAGCGGCGAATGCCTGGTCATCCCGGAGGCCGCGGACCCGGGCGCCTCCGAACCCGCCTTCGCCCCGCACAACGACACGGACGAGATCGCGGTGGTATTCACCGAGCCCGACTGCACCGGCGCGTTCTGGATCCTGCGCCCACACGGTGCGCCGGCCACCGACCGCTTGAAGCTGCGCTCGGTCGTCTTCCTCCGGTGAGCGCCTCCATGACGCTCAGCGAGTCACGGTGAAGTCCGCTGCCTTGGGCACGAACACCGTGTCGCCGTCCTTCGCGGTGACAAGGACCGCGACGTGCCACGTCCCGCGCGGTGCCGTGGCGGCGTCCGTGCCGGACACCTTCGCGCTGTACCGGCACGTAGCGGCTCCGTCCCCGGCCGCCGTGCACGTGGCGGACTCGACGGCGGACATCTCCTTGGCCGTCGGAGCCGGCTTCATGCTTCCCGGCCAGACCAGGACCTTCACGCTCCGCACTCCCGAGTCGTCCGTCACACGGGTCGTGAAGGAGATGGAGCCGTCGTGGCCGGTGGCCGGCGCGATGTAGTCGGCGGAGCTGTCCTTCACCGTCGGTCCGTCCTCGGAGGCCTGCGCCACGAAGGCGTAGGCACCGGCCGCTCCCAGCACGACAACAGCGGCGAGCCCGGAAACAATGATGCGCCTGGACATGAAACCAACCCCCGTGGACAGGTCAACCACCTTGTGTGTCCACCGCGTTCGCGGCGGCTTCATCCTCGTCCAGTAGCTGACCGTGCGGCATGAGCACAACTACTCATGCCGCGTACTCAGGTCACGCACGGGCTACCGGCACACAGTGCCGCGCGGATGGCGGCCTCGTCCTGGGTCGCCATGTTGGCGTGGCCGGCGGCGCGTCGTGGCCGAAGCTCGTGGATCGACTCACGGTCGAGGGACGGGCCACCGTCTTCGTAGGCGTCCCGGCAGGGTGTGGCCTCGTCGGGCCGGCCGGTGCCCAGGAGCAAGCAGGCCTCCTCCATGTCTGCGATGGGCAGGGCGTTGACGCCGATCCCGATCGTGACCACGTCGGTGCGCGCGCCCAGGTGGGCCCGGTTCACCTGGGGAGCCACGCTGGGCCAGCCGCCCGGCGGCTCCTCGACGGGGTCGATGGGGGTCTGCCGGTCGACGGTGATCTCGTTGATGGTGGCGTTGCCGCAACTGACGTCGGGCAGTCTCACTGCACGGGCTGTGGCATCGCTGAAGCCGTCGCCGGGATCGTGGTCGCAAGCGTCAGCACGGCCTGCGCGCCCAGCGCTCCACGCCGGACGGCGGCTCTACCCGGCAGCGTCCGTCGTGCGGCTCTCTCCCGTCCATGTGGCACGGGTCTGGACGCCTTGGTGCGGAACATGCATCTCTCCCCGGCCCTGTTCTCTCACCCCATGGCCTCGAAGATCCCTCCACCTCAGCGATCCCGCATACGCCACCACCACCATCGGCCCGCGGTCCACTCGGGCATCGGGCCCGGATGCGGAAGTGTCCGCCGCTCGAACTCCTCATCAATGCGGCGGACAAGGCGGCCCAGGCCAACGCGTGCCCCCGAGGGGAGACGCCATAGCACCTCTTCGAGGTCGTCACGGGCGTCCTCGATCTCCAGACCCGGCTCCCACGCCTCAGGCGCATTGAGGAATCAGCCCGGCTGTTCGAACGCCCTGTCAAACCTGGCGAGAGCCCGAGCCACGATGCCTGGTTGATCGAGTTCGTCTTCTACTCGCCGTACGGCCACGCGGGTGCGGGCAGACACGGTCGGGATCCGAAGCACGCGTACATGGCTGCGCGGCCGCCAGCGCTCCTCGCGCACGGCTTTCGGACGCCTACGCGGCATCGCCCTTTCTGACCGGATGCTCGCGGCAAGGAACCGACGGCGGCGCCCGTTTCGAGGTCGGTCCACGGCGCCCGCCGTCGTTGTCAGTGCCGGTCCTTAGAGTGCCGCCATGATGAACGCCGATGACCTTGAGCGCCGTGCCCGCCGGTTGGAGGGTGTCCCGCCCGTCACCGTCCAGTTGCTCCTCGACCACGGGTACTTGGCTGTCGTCCTGACGGCCGCCGAGTCCGGCGAGTGGTTCTGTGCGACGGGTGCGGTGAAGGAACTGCTGCGCCGGGGCGAGCCGGAGGCGGCCTGGGAGGTCATCTCCCCCTACGCCGCGACCGACTGGTGGGGCGCCATCTCTGTGGCCGCCCGCGTCCTTGAGGACCGGGGACGTGTGGACGAGGCGGTCGAGCTGGTGCGGGCGCAGGCCGAGGCCGGGGAGCGTCTGGCGCTCGCCGAGCTGGCGGGGCTGCTGGCGCGGCACGGGCGGGTCGGCGAGGCGATCGATGTGCTCCGCCCCCACTTGGCGGACTGGTTCCTCCTGGAGGCACTGGCCGAGGCGACCGAGGGACACGGGCGTGATGCGGAGGTCGCCGACCTGGTCCGACCCCTGGTCGAGAGCGAGACAGGCACCGGGAAACCGGGGAACGCCGTGATCGTGCTGAGTCGGACGCTGGAACGACAGGGCCGCGCGGACGAGGCCGTCGAGGTGCTGAGTGCCCATATCGACTCCGGCCACCACAGAAACGTCAACACGCTTGAGGAGTGCGCCGGCCTGCTCGCCCGTCAGGACCGGCTGGGACAACTGCGGGCCTTTGTCGCCGGCCCGCACGGCCTGTACGGCGTGTCCGCTCTGGCCGAGCGGCTCGCCGAGCTGGGACGGCTCGACGAGGCCGTCGGGGCGTTGCGGCCCTTCGCCGACACCTCGGCAAACGCCGCGAGTTCCCTGGTGGACCTTCTCGGCCGGCACGGGCGGGTGGACGAGGCGATCGAGGTGGCACGGCCCCACCTCGCCGAGTCGGACTGCACCTGCATGCTGGCCGTGGTCCTGGAGCTGATGACCGATCACGGCCGGGCCGCAGAGGCGCTCGGTCTCCTGGCCGAGGTCGTGGAGCACACTCGCGCCGATGAGCGGGATTCCCTGGCCCACTACCGCATCTGGCTCCTCGGCGAAGCGGGCAGAACAGAGGAGGCGCTGGCCGAAGCCCAAGGGCTCGGACAGGACGCGTATCCGTCTCGGGCCGTCTCGGTGGCACGTCTGTTGGCGGACACGGGCCGGAGGGAGGAGGCGATCGCCGCCCTCCAGGGGACCACGGGAGACTCCGACCGCCGCGAACTGGCCCACCTGCTCATCGAACAAGGCCGCCCGAACGAAGCCGTCGACCTTCTCCGCCTGTCCGCAATACATCGGATGAGTTAGGTCTCATCGCTCAATTCAGCCCCTCAACATCAGTTGACAGGCATACGAAGCGCGCCTAGGTTCGCCGATACACCCGATGTATTGAGGATCCGTCAGGTAGGGAGGACGAGGATGCCCTCGCAGCCGGGGAAGCGCTCGCCGGTGTCCCGCACAGCCGTCGCGCTCTGCGTCGGGCTGGTGGCCGCACTCTTGACCGCCGTGCCCGCGCGGGCCGAACAGGACGCCGGGCAGCGCGAGCACGTCTGGGCCGTGTCCGCGGCGGCACACGCTCCGCGGGCGCGGGTGTCCCTGGACGACACCACCGGCGCGCTGAGTCTCTCGGTGTCCCGTGGCGGCCGTACGGTCATCGAGCCGTCGCCCGTCGGCATCGTCACCGAACGGTGCGACCTCTCCCAGGGCCTGCACTTCCTGCACCGCAAGGACCGGCTGGTCAGCGAGCGGTACCGGACGAAGTCCGGCAAACGGCTGGAACGCCGGGTCCTGATGAACGAGTCGCGGCTGTCCTTCGCCACCGCGGCAGGCGCCCGGCTCGACCTCGTCGTCCGTGCCGCCGCCGACGGCGTCGCCTACCGGTACGTCCTGCCCGCCGGGTACGGCGACGTGCTCGGCGAGACCTCGGCGTTCAACCTGCCGCCCGACGCGAGCGCCTGGCTCGGTGCGTACCGGGTCGACAACGAGGGCCAGTTCGCCCGGTACACCGCCGCGACCGCGCCCACCGGCGAATACTCGGACCAGGCACTGTTCGCGACCGACGGCGGCTACACCCTGCTCGCCGAGTCCGATCTCACCGGCACGTACTCCGGCGCCCGGCTCGCCCACGACCAGGGCACGGGCACCTATCGGATCAAGCTCGCCGACGACCGGATCCACGCCGACGGCCCGCTCGCCACCCCTTGGCGCGCCATGGTCACCGGCGACCTCGCCACCGTCACCCGGTCCACCCTCACCGACGACCTCGCCCCCGCCTCCAAGGTCGCCGACGCCTCCTGGATCCGGCCGGGCACCGTGCTGTGGACCTGGCTCGCCGGCGGTCGTGCGGCGGGCCAGAGCCTGGCCGCGCAGAAGGCCTACGTCGACTGTGCCGCCGCGCGGCACTGGCCCTACGAGGCCGTCGACGCGGGCTGGTACTTCAAGACCGACGCATGGGACACCACCGACCCCGACTGGCAGACGAACAGCTGGATGCCCCAACTCGTCGACTACGCACGCGCCAAGGGCGTCGGGATCATCGTCTGGATCCACCAGCGCGACCTCGACACGCCCGAGGAACGGTCCCAGTGGCTGCCCACCCTGGAGCGATGGGGCGTCAAGGGCGTCAAGATCGACTTCATGAACTCCGAGGCGCAGCCCATGCTCCAGTGGTACGACGCCATCCTCGCGGAGACCGCCGCCCACCACCTCATGGTCGACTTCCACGGCTCCACCGTCCCCAAGGGCATCCAGCGCACCTGGCCGCACGTCATGACCGTGGAGGGCGTCGGCGGGGAGGAGAAGCGGACCAACACCGCCGGCCACCTCACCACCCTGCCCTTCACCCGCAACGTCATCGGCTCCATGGACTTCACCCCGGGCGGCTTCCAGCGCGTCGGCCTGCGCCCCAACTCCGACGCGGCCGAGGTCGGGCTCACCGTCGCCTACGAGTCGGGCCTGCAGATGTTCGCGGGCACCCCGGAGTCGTACGACACCCGGCCGCTCGCCCGGGACTTCCTCGACCAGGTCCCCGCCGCCTGGGACGACACCCGGCTGCTCGCGGGCCACCCCGGTCAGGACGCCGTGCTCGCCCGTCGCAGCGGCGACCGCTGGTTCCTGGGCGGGGTGTACGCCGGTGTCGCCCATTCGGCTGACGTACCGCTGTCCATCGGCCGGGGACGGTGGCTGGTCGAGACGGTCCGGGACGGCGCCGACGGGCTCGTCCAGGAACGGCAGGTGCTCCGCGGCGGCGACACCTTCAGCGTCGATGTCGTCGCCAACGGCGGCTTCGCCGGGATCGCCTGCCCCTGGCGGCCGGGCGTGACCACCTGCTACCGCTGAGGGCGCGGGTTCCCTCGGTCATCGGTTCTGTTCTAAGGGCAGTTCCAGGTGGAGTTCGTAACCGCCGTCGGCCGTGGGACCGCAGGTGACGGAGCCGCCGAGGAGTTCGGCGCGTTGGCGCAGGCCGGCGAGGCCGTGGTGGGCGCTGGGCAGGGCGAGTACGGGGCGGGTGGGGGCATCGTTGGTGATGAGGGTGTGGACGGTGCCGCCCTCTTGGCGGATCTGGACGGTTGCCGAGGCGCCGGGCGCGTGTTTGCGGACGTTGGTGAGGGCTTCCTGCACGGTGCGGTAGACGGCGCGCTGGACGGTGGGCGGAAGGGAGGTCGGCAGGTCGGTCTTCAGCTCTGTTTCGATGCCGCTGCTGTCGACGAGGCTCTGCAGGTCGGCCAGGGACGGCTGGGGGGTGAGTTCCGTGGGGCGGCTGCCCGAGGCGCGCAGCACGCTGACCATGTGCCGCAGTTCGTCGAGGGTCTGCACACTGAGCTGCCGGATCGTGGCCGCGGCCTTCTTGGTCTCCGCGTCTTGGCTGCCCACCTGGAGCGCTCCGGCCTGTACGGCGATCAGGCTGACCTGATGGGAGACCACGTCGTGCATCTCGCGGGCCAGTTGGGCGCGTTCCTGGGCCAGGATGCTCTGGGCGGCCAGCTGCCGTTCCTGCTCGCGTGCCTCGGTGATTTCTGCGAGCCGCAGCGACAGGTCGCGTCGGGCCTGCACGAGCTGGCCCAGGAAGACGGGCGCCACCGCGGTGGCCAGTGTGTAGCTGAGGTGCAGAAGGGTGTCGATCTGGTCGAGTTCGGCGGCCTCCAGGGACGACCAGGGCCAGGGCAGGAAGTCGATGACCGCGTAGGCCAGGGAGCAACCGACGAGCAGGACACGGTGGCGGCTGAGCGAGGAGAGCGTGTACAGCGCGGCGATCGTGGCGAACACCGCGTCGGAGAGCATGGTTGTGGGCAGGGTGAGGACGAAGGTTGCCAGTGGCGCGCGGCGACGCAGGGACAGGGCGCCGGCGGCGAGCAACGCGCAGGCCATGGGCAAGGGCGAGTCGAAGCCGACACGTACCCACGCGTCCACCAGCGCGACCAGCACGAGGACGCCGTCCACCAGTGGAGCCGGCACCCCTCGGCGGCTCACCCGGCGTCCTCGTCCTGCGACGGTGCCAGCAGGCCCGCTCGCTCGGCGACCAGCACCGCCTGGACGCGGCTGCCGACCCGCAGTTTGCTGAGCACGGCGCTGACATGGCCCTTGACCGTGCCGGTACTCAGATGCAGCCGTTCACCGATGTCGGTGTTGGCCAGGCCCTGGGCCATGAGAACGAGGACGGCGCGCTCGCGCTCCGTCAGCCGGGCCGTGAGGTGGACGGCGGGCTCGCGCACGTCCTTGTCGAGGTAGGCGTCCACCACCGTGCGTGTGACCTTCGACGACAGCACGGTGCCGCCCTCGGCCAGGGCTCGCACGAGGTAGGGCAGCTGCTCCGGGTCGGTGTCCTTGAGCAGAAAGCCGGCCGCGCCCGAGCGCAGGGCGGTCGCCACGTATTCGTCGGCGTCGAACGTGGTGAGCATGGCCACCACCGGGGGGTCCGGCATACGGCGCAGGTCGGCCAGGACGGTGAGCCCGTCCACGTCCGGCATCCGGATGTCCAGCAGAACGAGATCGGGGTGTGACTCGCGCACCGTTCGGACGGCCTCGCCGCCGGGGACGGCTGCCACGACCTCGATGTCGTCCGCCGCGTTGAGGATGTGGGTGAAGCCGCCGCGGACCAGGGCTTCGTCGTCGACCACCAGGACCCGGATCACGTGCGCTCCGCTCGTCGCGTACTCCCGTTCGATCCGTACCACGGCGGGGGTCGTTCTTCGGCGGGCCGAACGCGATTCCCGCCGATTGGCGGCGCCGCTCCAGCCGGTCGACCTGGGTGTCTTCGGCCGGTCGGCGGGGTGGTTCGGGCCGGTCGGGAGGGTGTCTTCGGATATGTGCCCTGTGAGCGGGGTCCGGGATTCGGCACACTCTGAAGACATGACCCAGAACGCATCGCCGGACGTACCGGCGGCGGTGTCACGTCCGCTGAAGACGCAGAGCCCCTCCGCCCCGGCCGATGCGCCGTCGCGCGGGCGACTGTCGCCCGGACGACTGATCGGCATAGACCTGGCCCGCGGCATCGCGGTCTTCGGCATGTACACCGCTCATGTCGGCCCGGACGTGTCGATCGGCGGACCGCTGGGGTTCCTGCTGGAGACGGCGCGGGGCCGCTCGTCCGCGCTCTTCGCCCTGCTCGCCGGGTTCTCGCTGGTCATCATCACCGGACGGCCTCGCCCCCGGACCGGGCGCCCCGGCCGGCAGGCGGTGGGCCGGGTCGTGATCCGTGCTGTCGTCCTGCTGGTGCTCGGATACGCCCTGACCGCCCTGGGCACCGACGTCGACGTGATCCTCAGCTTCTACGGGCTGCTCTTTGTGACCGTCCTGCCGCTGTACCGGTTGCGGGCCGGGACGCTGGCGCTCATCGCCGCCGCGGGGGCGATGATCCTGCCCCAGGCGCTGCATGTGATCAGGAATTCGATCGAGGAGGGGAACTGGGCGGACTCCGTCGCCGCCTGGGACCCATTGGCGCGGATGACCGGCACCGACGGCATCACCGAACTGATGTTCACCGGCGCGTATCCGGTCCTCACCTGGATACCGTTCCTGCTCGCGGGCATGGCAGTGGCCAAACTCGATCTCACCAGGCCCGGCGTCCGGGCCCGACTGTCGCTCACCGGTGCGGTGCTCGGCCTGCTCGGCTACGGCGGCTCCTGGCTGGCCCTGCGTCTGGTCCCGCACGCCCTGACGGCCGTCGCGGATGCCACGGGCGGTTCGGCGGCGTCGGCATGGTGGTCCGACACCGTGGGCGAACCCGACGGTCACGCCCCGCTCTCCTGGCTGCTGGTGGCCGCACCGCACAGCCAGACGACCTTCTCCATACTCGGCAACACCGGTGTCGCCCTGCTGGTCGTGGTCGCATGCCTGACCGTCGCGGACCGGATGCCACGGCTCACGCGGCTGGCCACACCCGTCTCGGCGGTCGGCATGGTGGCGCTGACGGCCTACGTCCTGCACATCGTCGCCCTCTGGTTCTTCACCGACGTCTGGTACGTGGCCGCGGTCCAGGACGACACTATGGCCGCGCTTCCCGCACTTCTCGCTTTCATCGGGGCGGCCGCCCTCCTGGCAACCGTATGGACCCGCCTGTTCCGTCGGGGCCCATTCGAACACCTGCTCCACCTCGCCACCCGTCCGGCGCAGCACATCAAGTAGCGCCGCCATCCAGGACCCCGTATACGCCAAGACCATGCGCGTGGCTCAGGAGTTCCGCGGCCGCACTGAGCGGCCGTCAACCGCTCACGAGCGTCGCCCAGACCCCTTGCGGATGCTCGGTCGGCTTCAGCCACGACTGCGGCTGGGACTGCTGGTAGCGCTCGTCGGCTCCCGGCTGCCAGAGGTAGCGACCCTCCGCGTCGGGCCACACCACCTGCAGGACCGGAAAGGGAGGCCGCCGGTAGAAGGAGATCGCACGCCCGAAGAACTCCCGGTACCAGCGCAGATCCGTTTCCTTCAGGACAACCGGACGCGCCTCGATGACTTCGCGGTATTCCTGGCCACTTTCCAGTACAGCCCCTTCTGCGGCCCTGCTCCCCAAGGTGTTGAGCAGTGCATGCATCGTCTGGATGTCCAGCCCGAACACAGCCAGTTCGGACACCGCGTAGGTATGCCACAGCCCGATCGTGTACGCGAAGCCGGGCCCCTCGTCATCGGCCGGCACCATCATCACGCTCCAGCCGTGCTCCTGAACCTGCTCGACCGTCCGCAGGTCGAGGCGATCGGCCTCATCGCGGTCGCCGTAGTCATGGCAGATCACACAGCGGCAGGCAGGACACTCATGAGGCATGTCGGTGACAGTACCTTGCACTCCCCGCGACCCTTCGGGGGCTCCGTTGCCTGATGAGAAGGAGGCGACACAGGTGTGTCCATGCCGGCCGGCCTTTCATGCGCGACCGGCGCGCCGCTGACGATCGCGGTGAGTCCGTCGGACCAGGTCCGTGGCGGCTTCCTCCCACTCGGGATACGCGAAGCCGAACCCGGCCGCACCCAGCCGACCCGGTACCACCCGGCGGCTCTTGAGCAGCAGTTCCGTGTCCGTGCGCAATGCGAACGCCCCCATCTCCGCCATCCATCGCGTCGCCGGCAGGCCTACCGGCACGCCCCGGGCCGCGCGCAGTACCCGCATGAACTCGCGGTGCGGAAGAGGGCCGGGTGAGGAGAGGTTCACGGGCCCTTCGATGTCGTCCCGGGCAATCAGGAACTCCACCGCGCGTACGAAGTCCTCGTCATGGATCCAGGAGACATACTGCGCACCGCCGGCGACCGGCCCGCCGAGCCCCAGCCGGACCAGCCACAGCAGTACGTCGAAGACCCCGCCCCGATCCGGGCTCATGACCATCGCCGAGCGCAGCGCCACCTTCCGCGTCGCCGGTGTCCGCGCCTCGGCCTGCGCCCGCTCCCAGTTCTTCGCGATCTCGACGCTGTACGCCCAGTAGTCCGGCACCCCGGCCTCCGAGCCGCCGATCACTCCCGTCGCCTCGTCGTGGGCCGCGTCGAAGCGATGGGCGTAGATCGTCGCGGTACTCATCTGCAGCCAGACTCGCGGAGGCCGCGCGGCGACGGCGATCGCCTCACCCACCACCCGTGCCGACTCCACCCGCGAATCCAAGATGACCTGCCGCAGGAACGCCCTGCTGGGCCGCCCTGGGCGCAGCCACGCTCCTGTCCCGGCAGCAGCCGCACACCGGTCACGGCTACCTCGCCACGCTCCGCTCGCTCCCGCCGCTCCTGCGGCAGCACCCGCCCCTGCGCCACGCGGTGATCGCCGGTGGCCTGTGGTACTTCGCCTTCAACCTGGTCTGGGTGGCACTCGCGCTCGCCCTCGCCCAGCCGCCGTACTCGCTCAGCCCTTCCGCCATCGGTCTGTACAGTCTGGCGGGCCTCCTCGGCTTCGCCGCCCTCCCCATCACCGGACGGCTCACCGACCGTTACACCGCCCGCGCCGTGATCACCGCCGCCATGGTGGCCGCGGCAGGCGGAACCGCCCTGCTCGCCACCGGCCTCGGCACCCCACCGCTCACCGCGCTCGGACTCGCCGTCTTCGACGCCGGCTGCTTCGCCGCCCAAGCGGCCGATCAGAGCCGGGTCATCGCCCTCGACCCCGGCCGTAGCGGCAGCCTCAGCAGCGTCTGCCTGGTGCTGTACTTCGTCGTCGGCGCCATCGGCACCGCACTCGCGGCCCCCGTGCTCGAAGGCCTCGGCCGGCGGGGCGCCTCCCTCGTCGCCCTCATTGCCCTGCTGCTCGCCGGCCTCGTCGGGCACAACAGCACCCGACAGGCCCGACAGCCCGCGTCGGCCGAGCGGCTCGACTGCATGTGAGTGGTGCGGCCGACCGGGTTCCCCAGCCCGGGTGAAAGGGCCAGGACATCGGGACCGTTGTGCGGGGGGCCACGCGTGCAGGGCGGCATAGTGACGAGGTCTCAGCACTGGACGCGCAGGAGGAAACGCATGCTCGGCACCGACTACCGCGCCGGGTCGCCCGTCTGGATCGACCTCGGCAGCCCGGACCTGGACGCGGCCGCCGCCTTCTACAGCGCCGTCTTCGGCTGGCGGTTCCTGTCGCTCGGGCCCGAGGCGGGCGGGTACGGGCTCTTCCAGCAGGACGAAAGGACCGTCGCCGCCCTCGGGCCGCTGACCGAGGAGGGTGCCCAGTCGGCCTGGACGACGTACTTCCGCAGCGACGACATCCAGGCCACCGCACGTGATGTGGTCACCGGCGGCGGCCGTGTGCGCGTCGAGCCGATGAACGTGGGCGAGGGGCAACTGGCCCAGTTCACCGATCCCCAGGGTGCGGAGTTCGCCGTGTTCGAAGCCGGGGCGGGCCTGGAGAAGACGTCCGAGGACAACACGCTGGTGTGGGTCGAGCTGCATGTCGCGGACCCGGAAGCGGCCATCCGCTTCTACCACGGGCTGTTCGGCTGGCGCTCTCGGGAGATGCAGGCGCCCGGCATGACGTACCGGGTCCTGAGCATCAGGGACGGCGACCAGGAGGAGGGGTCCTTCGGCGGCGTGGCTCCGCTTCAGGGGGAGCACGAGGTGGCTCGCTGGGTGCCGTACTTCGCCGTTGCCGATGCGGATGCCGTCGTCACCGCGGTGCAGGGAAACGGCGGGACGGTTCTCATGCCGGCCGCGGACGTGCCGGACGTCGGGCGCATCGCCTGGCTGGCGGACCCGGCCCAGGCGGTGTTCGCCGTGCTGAAGCCGAACCCACGCCAGACCTGACGGCCGTCCGCAACCATGGTGCCTGGAGGTGGGTATGCGGTGATAGCGTCCGGCCGGAGGCGCACATGCGTGTCTCCCCGGACGAGATGTGCGCCGTACCCGGCCCGCCAAGACGACGCACTTCGGGAGGCGTCATGTCCGGTGGGGGCGAGCCGGGTGGCCGGAAGTTCAGTGCGGAGCCGCTGGGTGTGGCCTGGATTCACGGGTCGCCGTCGGCCAAGCACAACACCGATCCCGATCTTCAGGTGCACTGGTACGACGAGCACACGGTGGTGCTGCGGCAGAACAAGGCGATCGACTACGAGGCGCCGTTTCTGTATCTGCTGTTCGGAGAGCGCCAGGCGGTCCTGATCGACACCGGTGCCACGGCCTCGCCGGAGTTCTTCCCGGTGCGCCGGACCGTCGACGGTCTTGTCGAGACGTGGCTGGCTCGTCATCCGCGTGACGGCTATCGGCTGCTCGTGCTCCACACGCACTCGCACGGCGATCACGTCGCGGGCGACGGCCAGTTCCTCGATCGCCCGGACACGATCGTGGTCGGTGCCGAGCGGGATGCGGCGTGGGCGTTCCTCGGCTTCGCCGACGACCCGGACGCGGTGCGGCCGCTCGATCTCGGGGGTCGGGTCCTGGAGGCGCTCGCGACACCGGGCCATGACGCCGCGGCGATCACCTACTACGACCCGTGGACCGGGTTCCTGCTGACCGGAGACACCGTCTACCGGGGCCGGTTGTACATCGAGGACTGGTCGGCGTTCTCACGGACGATCGACCGGCTGATCGCATTCGTCGGCCGCCGTCCGGTCACTCATGTGCTGGGCTGCCACATCGAGATGACGCGCCGGCCCGGCGTCGACTATCCGATCCGGACCACCTATCAGCCGGACGAACCCCCGCTGGAGATGACCCCCGACCACCTCCACGCCGTACGCGCGGCCCTGGACGAGGTCGGGCCCGAGCCCGCTCGCCGGGCGTTCGCCGACTTCGTCCTCTGGCCCAAGGGCTGACGGTCGGACCCGTCCGGCGGGGCCCGCTATCCGACGCGTTCCCAGCCACGGCGCGGCGCCCGGGCGCCGAGGCCGACGTCGCGGCTGCGGTAGACGATGTAGGGGCGGGTGAGGTAGCCCAGGGGCGCGGTGAGCATATGGACCAGGCGGGTGAAGGGCCAGGCGGCGAAGAGCAGCAGCGCGCTGATCGCATGGAGCTGGAAGAGGATCGGCGCTCCGGCCATCAGGGCCGGGTCGGGCTGGAGGTAGAAGATGGAGCGGAACCAGGGGGAGATGGTCTCGCGGTAGTCGTAGCCGCCGCCGACGATGTTGGCGGCGACGGTGGCCGCCAGGCCGAGCACGATGGTCGCGGTGAGCGAGACGTACATGGCCTTGTCGTTGCGAGTGGTGGCGGAGAAGACGGGGCCGACGGTACGGCGCCGGTAGATGAGGATGGCGAGTCCGCCCAGGGTGCACACCCCCGCCGCGGTGCCGAGCGTGACGGCCGTGACGTGGTACGTGTGCTCGCTGACGCCGGCCGCCTCGGTCCAGCTCTTGGGGATGAGCAGCCCGCCGACGTGGCCGAGGAGCACCAGGAGGATGCCGAAGTGGAACAGCGGGCTGCCGATGCGCAGCAGCCGGTTCTCGTACAGCTGGGAGGAGCGGGTGGTCCAGCCGAACTTGTCGTAGCGGTAGCGCCAGATGTGGCCCAGGACGAAGACGGCGAGGGACAGGTACGGCAGGACGACCCACAGCAGGATCGCGCCGGTACTCGTCTCGGCCGCCATGGTCAGGTCGGGTGAGGGTGCGGTCATCGCGGGCCTCCCGCGGGGTCGGGCAGGTACTGCGAGGGCGTGTACGGGTCGAGGCCGACCTGTTCTTCGGGTGGGCCTTCGGCGGCGAGGCGGGCGACTGCCTCACGGTCGTCGCCCGCGAGCTGGGGAAGAGTGGCGGAGACGGACCGCAGGACGCCGGCCCAGGCGGAGCCCTCGTCCTGCAGGGACAGACGCAGCAGTTCCAGTCCCGCGCGGTGGTCGGTGAGCAGGCCGAGTCCGGTGGCGGGGTCGGTGGCGGCGAATTCGAGGACGACGGCGAGGTGGTCCGACAGCTCGTCGTCGGCCAGCCGCCAGCCGGCGGCGGCGTACGACTGCTTCAGGCGGAGCAGCGCGAGTCCGCGCTTCCGGGTGTCGCCGTGGGCGTAGTAGGTGAGGTAGAGGCAACAGCGTTTGCGGTGGTCGAAGGTGGCGACGTAGGCGGCGGCCAGATCGGCCGGGGCGGTCCGGTCGGCGTGCGCCACGAACTCCAGGAGGGGGTCGGCGACGGGCCGCGGCAGGTGGGTGGCGACCCTGCGGGCCAGTTCGAGCCGGGCAGTGAACTGGTCGTCGGGGTAGGCCAGCAGCAGGGACTGGATCTGCCAGGCGTGCGGCTGCCAGGCGTGCGGCTGCCAGGGCTCGGTACGCGGTGTGGCTCTGGTCTTTCTTCTCACGGCTTCGGTTCGACCTCCCCGCCCGTATCGGTCTCCTCGCCGCCGGACGCAGTCCCGCCGCCGGAGGGTGGGAACAGGCCCGGCGGGGTGCCCTTGCCGTCCCAGTTGAGGAGGTTGACGCGGGTGGCCTTGTCGGTGGGGGTGACGGGACTGTCGGCGGACTGGCGGTCGCGCAGGGCCCGGTAGTTCTCCACCGCGATCGGAGCGGCGCCGCCGGAGGACTCGCCGAAGGGGCCGGAGCCTCCCATGCCGGGCCCGCCCTCGTAGTCCAGGCTGCACTCGGTGGCGAGTTCCTCCAGGTTGTGGGCCTGTTCGGCGTGGGCGGGCGGGATGACGTACCGCTCGTCGTACTTGGCCAGGGCCAGCAGCCGGTACATGTCGTACATCTGCTGCTCGCTCATGCCGACCTGTTCGGGGATGGCGGCGTCTGGCTCCCGGCCGAGGTTGATGTCGCGCATGTAGGAGCGCATGGCGGCCAGGCGTCGCAGCACGGCGTCGACGGGTGCGGGGTCGCCCGCGGTGAAGAGCTGGGCGAGGTAGTCGACGGGGATGCGCAGGGCGTCGACGGCCGCGAACAGGTTGCGGTGGTTCTCGGCATCGTGGCCGGTCCCGCGGACGGCGTCGACGACCGGGGAGAGCGGCGGGATGTACCAGACCATGGGCATGGTGCGGTACTCCGGGTGCAGCGGCAGCGCCACCTTGTAGGTGTTGATCAGCGCGTGGATGGGTGACCGCTGGGCGGCCTCGACCCAGTCGCGGGGGATGCCGTCGCGCTCGGCGGCGGCGATGACCTCGGGGTCGTTCGGGTCGAGGAAGACGCCGCGCTGCGCCTCGTACAGATCGGTGTCGTCGGGGGTGCAGGCGGCGTCCAGGACGCGGTCGACGTCGTAGAGGACGAGTCCGATGTAGCGCAGCCGGCCGACGCAGGTCTCGGAGCAGACGGTGGGCAGGCCGACCTCGACGCGGGGGAAGCAGAAGGTGCACTTCTCGGCCTTGCCGGTGCGGTGGTTGAAGTAGACCTTCTTGTACGGGCATCCGGTCACGCACATCCGCCAGCCCCGGCAGCGGTCCTGGTCGACGAGGACGATGCCGTCCTCGGTGCGCTTGTAGATCGCGCCGGAGGGGCAGGAGGCCGCGCACGACGGGTTGAGGCAGTGCTCGCAGATGCGCGGCAGATAGAACATGAACGTCTGCTCGAACTCGAACTTGACCTTTTCCGCGACCTCGTTCAGCAGCACGTCCTTGCGGCCGTGGTCGGACGAGCCGCCGAGGCTGTCGTCCCAGTTGGCCGACCAGGAGATCTTCATGTCCTTGCCGGTGATGAGCGACTTGGGGCGGGCGACGGGGGTGTGCTCCTGCAGCGGGGCGTTGGTCAGCGTCGCGTAGTCGTAGGTCCAGGGCTCGTAGTAGTCGTCGAGCGTGGGCAGTTTGGGGTTGGAGAAGATACTGGCGAGCTTCTTGAAGCGGCCGCCGGCCTTGAGGGTGAGGCGGCCCCTCTTGGTGAGGGTCCAGCCGCCCTGCCAGGTGTCCTGGTCCTCGTAACGACGGGGGTAGCCCTGGCCAGGGCGGGTCTCGACGTTGTTGAACCACACGTATTCGACGCCGGTGCGGTTGGTCCAGGCCTGTTTGCAGGTGACCGAGCACGTGTGGCAGCCGATGCACTTGTCGAGGTTCATGACCATCGCCATCTGGGCCATGACGCGCCCGATGGCGCTGTCGCCGCGGGTCATCAGTACGTCACCTCCTGGTCGCTGCGGCGGCGGATGACCGTGACCTCGTCGCGCTGGTTGCCGGTCGGGCCGAGGTAGTTGAAGGCGTAGGACAGCTGGGCGTAGCCGCCGATCAGATGGCTCGGTTTGATCAGCAGGCGGGTGAGGGAGTTGTGGATGCCGCCGCGACGTCCGGTGGTCTCGGTGCGGGGCACGTCGATCAGCCGGTCCTGGGCGTGATGCATGTAGACGGTGCCCTCGGGCATGCGGTGGGAGACGATGGCGCGGGCGGCGACGACGCCGTTGCGGTTGACCGCCTCGATCCAGTCGTTGTCGTGGACGCCGATCTTCGCCGCGTCGGCGGTGGACATCCAGATCGTCGGGCCGCCCCGGGACAGCGACAGCATGAACAGGTTGTCCTGGTACTCGGAGTGGATGGACCATTTGTTGTGCGGGGTCAGATAGCGCACGGTCACGCCGAGTTCGCCGGTGTCCCCGATCCGTGGCTCGCCGAACAGGGCGTGCATGTTCAACGGGGGCCGGTAGACCGGTAGTTGTTCGCCGAGGGCGGTCATCCAGTCGTGGTCGAGGTAGAAGTGCTGGCGGCCGGTGAGGGTGTGCCAGGGTTTGCTGCGTTCGACGTTGACGGTGAACGGCGAGTAGCGGCGCCCGCCCGTCTCCGAGCCGGACCACTCGGGGCTGGTGATGACCGGCACCGGGGCCGCCTGGGTGTCGGCGAAGGTGATCTGCTTGCCCTCGTGCTCGGCGGCCAGGTCCGCGAGCGGGGTGCCCGTGCGGGATTCGAGGGTGTGGAAGCCCTGTGTGGCGAGGTGTCCGTTGGTGGTGCCGGACAGGGCGAGGATCGCCTCGCAGGCATGCACGTCACGGGCGATCACCGGGCGGCCGTCGGCCACTCCCCCGCGCGCGGTGCCGTTCTTGTGCCGCAGGTACTCCAGTTCGCGGTCTACCTTGAAGGTGATGCCCTTGGTGGTGGCGCCGAGGGTGTCGAGCAGGGGGCCGAGTGCGGTCATCTTCTCGGCGACGGCGCCGTAGTCGCGCTCGATGGTGAGCAGTTTGGGCATGGTGCGGCCGGGCACGGGCTCGCACTCGCCGGCCTTCCAGTCCTGCACGCGGCCGTGCGGGTTGGCCAGTTCGTCCGGTGTGTCGTGCAGCAGGGGGGCGGCCACCACGTCCTTGCGCACGCCCAGGTGGTCCGCGGCGAGCCGGCTGAACTCCTTGGCGATGCTGTTGAAGGCGTCCCAGTCGGTGCGGGTCTGCCACGGTGGGGCGATCGCCGGGTTGAACGCGTGCACATAGGGGTGCATGTCGGTGCTCGACAGGTCGTGCTTCTCGTACCAGGTGGCGGCCGGCAGCACCACATCGGAGAACACGGTGGTGCTGGTCATCCGGAAGTCCAGGGTGAGCAGGAGGTCCAGCTTGCCCACCGGTGCCTCCTCCCGCCACACCACGTCCCGGGGCCGGTCCTGCGGCGGTGCCTCCGTCGCGTTCACTGAGGAGTCGGCACCGAGGAGGTGCTTGAGGAAGTACTCGTTGCCCTTGGCCGAGGAGCCGAGCAGGTTGGCCCGCCAGATGGTCAGTACGCGGGGGAAGTTCTCCGGTGCGTCGGGGTCCTCTCCCGCGAACCGCAGCCGCCCGGCCTTCAGTTCCTCCACCACGTGCTCGCCGACGCCCCGGCCGGCGGCCTCGGCCTCGTCGGCCAGGTCGAGCGGGTTGCGGTCGAAGGTGGGATAGGAGGGCATCCAGCCCATGCGCGCCGAGGCGGCGATGACATCGGCGGTGGCCATGCCCGCGAACGGGCCGCCGGAGCCGGCCGCGGCGAGGGTGTCGGCGGAGAAGGGGTCGTAGCGGAACTGGTCGGCGTGCAGATACCAGTACGCCGTCTGGATCATCTGTCGCGCCGGACGGTTCCAGTCGGCCGCGGTCGCGATCGCCGAATAGCCGGTGATGGGGCGGACCTTCTCCTGTCCGACGTAGTGCGCCCAGCCGCCGCCGTTGACGCCCTGGCAGCCCGTCAGAGTCGTCAGGGTGAGGAACGCCCGGTAGATGGTGTCGGAGTGGAACCAGTGGTTGGTGCCCGCGCCCATGATGATCATCGAACGGCCGTGGGACTCCTCGGCGTTGGCGGCGAACTCGCGCGCGATCCGGGCCGCCCGGTCCGCATCCACGCCGGTGATCCCGGCCTGCCATGCGGGGGTGTACGGCTCGGTCGTGTCGTCGTAGCCGGAGGGCCACCGGCCCGGCAGGCCGGCGCGGGCCACCCCGTACTGGGCCAGCAGCAGGTCGTACACGGTGGTGACCAGCCGCCCGCCCACGCGCCGCACCGGGACTCCGCGCCGCAGTCGCCGTGCGCCCCCGTCGGGGGCGTCGAAGCAGGGCAGTTCCACCTCCACCGGCTCCTCGCCCCCGCCGTCGGCCGACAGCAGCGGATCGACGTCGCCGAGTTCCAGGTTCCACTTTCCGGCGCCGGACTCTCCGAACCGGTCGCCGAGCGTCCCGTTCGGCACCGTCGGACGGCCACTCGCGGCGTCCAGCAGGACGGTGCGGAACTCGGCGTTCTCGGAGGAGGCATGCTCATCGCCGAGGTCCGCGGCGGTCAGGAACTTCCCCGGCGCGTAACTGCCCGGCTCGCGCTCGTCGAGCGTGACCAGGAACGGCAGATCGGTGTACCGCTTGACGTAGTCGTCGAAGTACGGGGTCCGACGGTCGACGAAGAACTCCTTGAGGACCACATGCCCCATGGCCATGGCCAGCGCCCCGTCGGTGCCCGGGTGGGCGGGCAGCCACTCGTCGGCGAACTTCACGTTGTCCGCGTAGTCCGGGGAGACCGCGACCACCTTCTGGCCCCGGTAGCGGGCCTCGGCCATCCAGTGCGCGTCCGGGGTCCGGGTCACGGGCAGGTTCGAGCCCCACATGATCAGATAGCCGGCGTCCCACCAGTCCCCCGACTCCGGTACGTCGGTCTGGTCGCCGAAGACCTGCGGGGAGGCGACCGGCAGATCCGCGTACCAGTCGTAGAACGACAGCATCACACCGCCGAGCAGCGAGTAGAAACGGGCGCCGGCGGCGTGCGAGACCATCGACATCGCCGGGATCGGCGAGAACCCGGCCAGCCGGTCGGGACCGTACTCCTTGATGGTGTGCACATGGGCGGCGGCGACCATCTCCAGCGCCTCGTCCCAGCTCGCCCGCACCAGGCCGCCCTTGCCGCGCACCGACTTGTAGCGCCGGGCGCGCTCGGGGTCGGAGACGATGTCCGCCCAGGCCGCGACCGGGTCGCCGAGCCGGGCCTTCGCCTCGCGGTACATCTGGAGCAGCACACCGCGGACATACGGGTAGCGCACCCGGGTCGGCGAGTAGGTGTACCAGGAGAAGGCCGCGCCGCGCGGGCAGCCGCGGGGCTCGTACTCGGGGCGGTCCGGGCCGACGGAGGGATAGTCGGTCTGCTGGGCCTCCCAGGTGATGATGCCGTCCTTGACGTACACCTTCCACGAGCAGGATCCGGTGCAGTTCACTCCGTGGGTGGAGCGCACCACCTTGTCGTGCGACCAGCGGTCCCGGTAGAAGTCGTCCGCCTGACGGCCGCCGGCTCTGCGCAGGGTGCGCAGATCGCCGGACACCTCCGCCCGGGTGAAGTACCGGCGGGAGCGCACCAACGCCTCCGTCAGCTCACCGTCCAGCCCCGCCGGGTGGGCGGGGCTCGTCTGTTGGGTGCGGGAACCGGTGCGATCGGCCACCGTCTCACCTCTTTCCGGGCATGTGCCCGACGGTGTTCTCTGTCAGCCGGCGCGGGGCCGAGCAAGACTCACGCGTTCCCTCATGCGGAACATCCGCACCAAAGTGCGCAGGCCTGTTCGCATTCTTGCCTTCACCTGACAGCGGCGCCACGGGAAGGATCAAATCCGCTGAGAACGCGGTTACTGCTCCTGCGGCTGGGCGACCCGAGTGCGCCGGGCGACGGCATGGCGGACGCCGGTGGCGGTGAACACCAGCGCGGCGGCGGCGACCACGCCCAGCAGGACCAGGCCCAGCGCGTAGGAGCCGTAGGCGCCGTACAGCGAGCCCATGACCAGGGGCGGCAGGAATCCGCCCAGCCCGCCGGCCGCGCCGACGATTCCGGTGACCGAGCCGACCTGGTTCGCGGGGGCCAGCAGGGCCACCAGGGCGAAGACCGCTCCGCTGGCCGCGCCGAGCGCGGCGGCCATGGCGAGGAAGGCGATCGTGCCGACCGGCGCCAGGGAGGGGGTCGGGGACTGCAGGAGCGCGCCGACGACCACCACGGCCAGCGCGCCGACCAGGACGCGCACCGCCCCCACACGGTCCGACAGCCAGCCGCCGACGGGCCGCATCGCCACCGCGAGCAGTACGAACCCGGCCATCCGGTTCGCCGCGTCGGCCTGGGTCAGCCCATAGGCGGTCCTCAGATACGTCGGCAGATAGACCGAGAAGGCGACATAGCCGCCGAAGGCCACCGCGTACAGGGCGGAGGCCTGCCAGGTGACACCGAGCTTGAGCGTGGCGGCCAGGCGACGGGAGAGCGGCTCCGTCGGCACCACGCGGCCGGGGGCGTCGCGCAGCAACAGAGCCGACGCGACCGCGTACACCGCCAGCACGGCGGCGGTGATCAGGAAGGGGGTGGCCATGCCATGGGCATCGACGAGCTTCACCGTGGTCAGCGCGCTGATCGCGGTGCCGCCCATGCCCATGCCGAAGATCCCGATGGCGAACCCTCGTCGCTCGGGCGGGAACCAGGCGTTGACGTGGGGCACCCCGACGGCGAAGGCGGTGCCGCCGATACCGAGGAAGAACCCGCCGACCAGCAGGGCCGCCAGGGAGGAGTGGCCCGCGAGCCCGAGATAGAGGACGGGGACGATGGTGGCCGCGGAGACCAGCGGGAACATCACCCGTCCGCCGAACCGGTCCGTGAGCGCCCCGACCGGGATGCGGCCCAGCGAGCCCACCACGACCGGCACCGCCACCAGCAGCGACTGCTCGAAGGAGGACAGGCCCAGGGATTCCTTGAACCGGGGGCCGAGCGGGCTGAGCAGCGCCCACGCCCAGAAGTTGACGGCGAAGCCGATCGTGGCCAGGGCCAGCATCAGCCACGCCCGGCCGGGAACCGGTGCCGGCCCTGCCTCCTGCCGAGTCGGTACCTGTGCCATTCTGTCTGCTCCTTCGTTCTCACCGGTCCGATACGGCTCACCCGGGCCGGTGAACCGTATCGGCCGTGGTCTCAGGGCTGTGCGGGTGCACGCGGGGTCCGGCCGCCCTCCGGGCCGTATCCGAAGCGGATCAGCAGTTGCGGACTGCAGCGCCGCTCAGGTCCATTGCGCATCGCCCACCGCAGATCCGGCCACTCCAGCGCCTGGTGCAGCATCGACGTGCGCACTCCGTGCGCGGTGGCCACCAGCAGCACACGCTGCAGCGCCTGACCCGCCCGTAGCCAGTCCACGCGCCGGTCCCGGGTGGTGCACAGCAGGGCCACCTGGGCGTGCCGCTCGAAGCGGAGCCCGGGCAGGCGCCGGGAGCGCTGGGTGCCGACGAAGTCCCGCACGGGCATCCGTCCGGCCGAGTCCTGCGGCCCCAGCGCCGTCACCGGAATGCCGTACGGGCCTTCACCCGGCGCGGTGATCCAGGCTCTGCTCTCGGCCGCACGCCCCGCGTCGGCGTGGTTGCGTGCCTCTCCGGCCGCGGTCAGGTGCAGCAGCCGCCGGGTCCCGGCGAAGTCCGGTACCCGCAGCCTCGCCCCTTCGAGCCGGGCTGCTTCGGTCATCTGCGCCACGACGGACTCGGGCACCGGACGCCCGGTGAACGGCATGCGGCTCGTGTGCCGCCGCGCGATGGCCCCGTACAGATCGAGCTCCCGCCACTGGTCGGGCTGGAGGAAGTCGGAGCGGCCGCACGGCCATACGACGGCCAGCAGCCCGGGGTCGGACGGGTCCGGCAGCAGCCGCACCATCACCTGCAGACCCAGGTGATCCACGGCGACGCGGAGGTTGAACAGCGCCGCGCCGACCGACAGATACTGGGCCCGGAACTCCGGATCGGTCAGCGAGAGCGACTTCTGCGGTGCGGCGCGGACCTGCAACACCCCGGTGGCAGGCTCCAGTCGGAACCGCCAGGGCTGGGTGTTGTGGATCGACGGCGCCGCCGTCGCGGCCGCCAACAGCGTCTTCAGAGCGGTGGCATCGATCTCCGATATGCCTGATGCGTGCATGCGCTTCTCCTGACGACCGCCGGAATGGGGGCCGGTCGGGTACGACCCGTGCCGAGCCCCTGGTCCGGCCGCCCGGAAGTCAGGGCAGACAAGGCGGGCGGCCGGACGGCGACCGAACCGGTACGAGCGCCGCGCCGGCTCTGGACGGAGAAGCCGAACGGGTGAGCGCCCGTTGGATCCGTACACGAGATCCTCCGGTTCGGTCGCCCCCAGCTTGGCCGACGGTCCGGGGCGCCGCCCACGGCCGGACGGGCCCCGTTCAAGGGCCGCAGGGCTCCGATACGGCCGGATTTCGGGGCCCGCCGGTCTCCCGGTCCGGGACTTTCGGCCCAGGCGGACACGGCTTACGGCGGTGACGGCGCCCTCCTGCGACGGGCCTCGGCCCGATTGCCGTCCGGGCGCACGACGACACCGGCCTGCCTCGTCGGGCAGGCCGGTGTCGTCCAGCAGCAGGCGGCGCCGACCGCGTTCAGCAGCGAGAGGCATGGGCGGCGCCGCTCACCGCGCGGCTGTCAGTCCTCGGCGTGCGCCAGCCACAGGTCGGGGCCGAACACCTCGTAGCGGATGTGGCGCGCGGGGATGCCGGCCTGGAGCAGCTGGCTGCGGACGGCGCGCATGAAGGGAAGCGATCCGCACAGGTACACGTCGGCGCCGGCGGGCAGCTGGAGCTCGTCGAGGATCATCAGTCCGGTGCGGGCACCGGCCTCGCCGACTGCGCTCTCAGCCTGCTCCTCGTACCAGAACTCCGCGCGCGCGTTGGGCAGTTGCTCCACCAGGCGGCGGGTTTCGGCGCGCAGGGCGTGGTCCTTCGGGGCGCGGTCGGCGTGCAGTACCCAGACCGGCCGGGACGAGTCGGTGGCGGCGAGGTGTTCGAGCATGCCGACCATCGGGGTGCAGCCGATGCCGGCGGAGACCAGCAGCAGGGGGGAGTCCGCGTCGTCGAGGACCACGTCGCCGAACGGCTCCGACAGGGTGAGCTCGTCGCCGGCCTTCACAGTGCGGTGCAGCTGGTTGGAGACTTCGCCCTCCGGGGCCTCGGCCACACTCTCGACGCGCTTGACGGTGATGCGGCGCAGCTCGCCGTCGGGCGCTCCGGAGAGGCTGTACTGGCGCAACTGGTGGATGCCGTCGGGCATTTCGACGCGCACGCTGACGTACTGGCCCGCGCGCGAGGTCGGTACGGGCGATCCGTCGGCCGGGCGCAGCAGGAAGGAGACGACGTCCGGGGTCTCCTCGCGGCGCTCGACGACGGTCCACTGCCGCCAGGGGTGCCGCGGGTCGACGCCGGCCTCCTGGTAGAGGCGGGCCTCCCGGGCTATGAGCGCACCGGCCATCAGCCAGTACACCTCGTCCCAGGCCCCGGCGACCTCGGGGGTGACCGCCTCGCCGAGGACGTCGGCGATGGCACCGAACAGGTATTTGTGGACGATCGTGTACTGGTCCTCGGTCACAGCGAGCGCGGCGTGCTTGTGCGCGATCCGGGACAGCAGTGCGTCCGGGCGGGCGTCGGGGTCGGCGAGGAGCGCCTGGGCGAAGGCGGCGATGGACCCGGCCAGAGCCTGGCGCTGTTCGCCGTTGGCCTGGTTGCCCCGGTTGAACATCCCGTCCAGTAGCTCGGGTTGGTCGCCGAACATCGTGCCGTAGAACCGCGTCGTTATCTCGTCGAGGGCCCCGCCCACAGCGGGCAGAGTGGCGCGTACGACAGCGGCGGACTCGGGCGAAAGCATGGCTCTCCTCGGAATTACAAACGTGCGCGGGCGGGCGCTCACGCATCACAGCTGCAATCCATTAAGCCGCGGTCCGGGCCCGATCATGGGCCGGAAAAGCCGAACGAGGCCGAACGGCTCGGCAAGTCAGTACGCTTGGGCCCGGTTATGCGGCCCAATGGAGGCCGGATGGCCCTAGCGCGTTGCCCACCGCTCCTGGTCGCGATCCCGGCGCGCCACATGTCCCCGGCAAGCACGGCTCCCGCTGCCCGGGAAGTCACCGCCTAGGCGATGTCGAGGACGTCCCGCACGGGGCGGCGGGGGGTGGCGGGGCCGGGCGGGCCGTAGCCGAGCCGCAGCACCATCTGGACATGGCCCGTGCCCGACACCGGATCGCGGGCCAGGAGGCGCAGCTCGCGGCTCTCCAGGGCGTGCGAGGTCAGGGCGGTGGCCAGACCGGCCAGGGTGGCTCGCAGGAGGACGCGTTCCAGCGCCTGTCCGGCCAGCAGCCAGTCGGCAGGCGTGTCGGTGTGGGTGCTCAGCAGCGCCAGATGGGGGTTCTGTTCGAAGGGGGCGCTGTCGTGCTCGGCCACCGCCCGGCGTCCGGCGAAATCACGCAGCGGAGCCCGGCCGCTCGACGGTCGCGGCCCGAACGCGTACTCGGGCACTCCGTCGGCAGCGGTTTCCGCTTCCGGGCCGATCCGGGTCCAGTGATCGAGGTCCTCGCGGCCTCCGGAATCCAGGATGTCGCGGCTCTCGGCGTCGCGGACGAGTTCCAGCAGGGTGTCGATGTGCCAGGGCCCGGGGAAGAGCAGTTCGGCGCCCTCCCGGGCTGCCGCCGCCCGCAGCCCGGCCTGTACATCGTCGGGGATGTCCTTCTCGTCGAAGGGGTGGCGGCTGGTGTGCCGCTGCCCGATCGCCGGATACAGCGGGCGAAGGTCGTCCTCGGCCGCGGCCGGCGCGCCGGGCTCGGCCAGCTGCACGGCGGCCAGCAGCAGGGGATCCGCGGGGTCGGGCAGCAGTACGACCTGGGGGGCGAGCCCGGCGTGTGCGGCGGCGACACGCAGATTGAACAGCGCCGCCCCGCATCCGATGTGCAGGGCCCGGTTGCCCGGGTCGGACCGGTGCATGGCCCGATCGAGATCGGCAAACAGCAGGAGGAGACGCTCGGCGGTCACGAAGCGGAAGCTCCACGGCTGAGCGTTGTGCATGGACGGGGCGGCCGTGGCCTCCTCGACCAGTGTGGACACCGTCTGCACGTCGAGCGGTCGCATGGCCCTTGCAGCCTCCTCACCCGCCGCCCCTCGGCGGTCCGGTTCGGCGGGCACCCGGGACGGGCGCGTTCATGGTCGGGCACGGTCCTCGTTCCGGTCCCCGGCCAGGTTCTCACGCGCCGGGGCAGCCGGTCCCAGTATCCGCCGAAAGGCCTCGGCCCGTCCCCACGAGCAGCGGCCGGCGAACCCGGCCAGGGGGCGTGCCAGACCAGGCGACGCCGGGATGATCCGAACGAGACCCCCTAGGCCTCCCCCACCGGCGCGTGCCAGACCAGTGTCGTACCACCGCCGGGCCGGCCGGTCAGCTCCATGTCCCCGCCCAGTTGCTGGGCCCGTTCCTTCATGTTGCGCAGGCCGCTGCGGCGGCCGTGGGCCGGGATGCCCACGCCGTTGTCGGAGACCGTCAGCCGAATCTGCCTGCCGTCGGTCTCCAGCGCCACCTCGGTCTTGGAGGCGTGCGCGTGGCGCGCGACATTGGTCAGCGCCTCGGAGAGCACCGCCATCACCTGGTCGGCGGTCTCCCGGGCCACATCGGTGTCCAGCAGGCCCTCCATCCGCAGGCTGGGGGCGAACCCGAGCAGTGGCGCGGCCTCGCCCACCGCGCGTACCGTCCGCGCCCGCAGGCCGGGACCGGTGGCGGTGTCCTGCGCCCGCAGGCCGAAGATCGTCGACCTGATGATCTTGATCGTCTCGTCCAGGTCGTCCACCGCCCGCAGCACCCGGCCGGAGGCCTCCGCGTGCTCGATGAACCGCCCCGCGCTCTGCAGCGTCATTCCGGTGGCGAACAGCCGCTGGATCGCCAGATCGTGCAGGTCCCGGGCGATCCGGTCACGTTCCTCCAGCACCGCGATCTGCTCGGAGTCCTTGCGCCGCTCGGCCAGCTCCATGGCCACGGCGGCCTGCGCGGCGAAGCCCTGCAGCGGCTCCGTCTCCTCCTCGGAGAACGGGGGCCTGCCCGCGGCACGGACGAGCAGGACGACGCCTCGTACACCCTCGCCGGAGCCGATGGGGACGGCCACGGCGGGGCCGAGTCCGTAGAACCGCGGGGGGCCCGACGAGACGCGCTCGTCACGGCAGACGTCGGCGCTGGTGATCGGGGCGCCGCTGGAGAAGGCCCGCCCGATCAAGCTGTCGTCCACGGGCAGCACCAGACCGCGGTGGGCCTCCGCCTCCTCCCCGATCGCCAGTTCCACGGTGAGCGCGTCGGTGTCCGCCATCGGTACGGCGACCACGGCGAGGGACGCCGCGGTGATCTCCCCGGCCCGCTCGGCGATCAGTCTGAGGACCTCGCCTCTCTCGATGCCGGACATCAGCCCGTGGGTGATCTCGGTGCTCGCGCGCAGCCAGCGCTCGCGCAGCCGTGACTCCTCGTACAGGCGGGCGTTGTCGATCGCCACGCCGGCCGCCACGGCCAGCGTGGACAGGACCGACTCGTCCTCCTCGTCGAACTGCGCGCCGCCCCGCTTCTCGGTGAGGTACAGGTTGCCGAAGACCTGGCCGCGTACCCGGATGGGGACGCCGAGGAAGGTGTTCATCGGCGGGTGGTGGGGCGGGAAGCCGAACGACGCCGGGTGCTCGGCAAGACTGGCCAGCCGCAGCGGTTCGGGGTGCCGGATCAGCTCGCCCAGAATGCCGTGGCCCTGCGGAAAGGGACCTATGCGGGCGATCTGCTCGTCGCTGACGCCGACCGTGAGGAAGTCCGAGAGCAGCTTTCCGTCCGGTCCGATCACGCCCAGCGCCGCGTACTCCGCGTCGACCAGGACCGCCGCGGCCTCCACGATGCTGCGCAGCGCCTGCTCCAGGTCCAGCTCCCGGCCGACCGAGAGGACCGCCTCCAGCAGGCTGTGCACCCGGTCCCGGGTGCCGCGGGCGGCGTCCAGGCGGGCCTGCAGCTCCTCCAGGAGCTCGTCCAGCCGCAGCTGCGGCAGCCGCATGCGCGCCTCGCGAGCGTCGTCGGAGCTTCCCACCGTTGTCCTCCGTCCCTGGTCACGGTGCCGGCACCGATCCTTCTGAACATCTGCCACGGTATCGGGCCGGGGACGGGTGGCGGCACGGAGGATCCGCTTACGCGTCCGCGCGCCCGGGGAGGGGCCCGCGAAGCAGGGCCGGACGCGGTCCGCGCAGGGCCGAACGGCCCTGGCACGACCGGCGCGTGGGCCATTTCACTGGTCTGATCGAGGTCCCTGAACGCGGACACCGGACGCACGGCGGACACGACGCCCGGCGGACACCGGACGCAACGGCGGACACCGAACGCACTTGAGTACGTGCCGAACCCCTCCTTACGGACACACGCCATGCCTATCAAGAACGCCGAGCCGGCCCTTGTGGAACCGCGCCGGAGCGCAGAACTCGACAGTGCCGAGGCCCTACGGCTGCTGGGCAGCGTGCCCATGGGCAGGATCGTCTTCACCCGGAACGCGCTGCCGACCATCCGCCCGGTCAATCACATCATCGACGACGGTCAGATAGTCATCCGCACCCACGAGGGCGCGGCCCTGACCTCGCACACCCGTCACGACGGCAGCCCGGGCGTCGTCGTCGCCTACGAGGCCGACGTGATCGACCCGGACACCCACCTGGGCTGGAGCGTGGTGGTCACCGGTTTCGCCGAGCTGGTCACCGACGAACAGGACCTGGCGCGCTACCGGGAGATGCTTCGCCCGTGGGTGAGGCAGACCCTGGACCAGGCGGTGCGCATCCGGCCCGATCTGGTGTCCGGCATCCGGGTCACCGAGGCATGAGTGACCCTCTCGTGACCCTCTCGACCGAGTGACTTCCTCGACCGGTTCCTGAGCCCACGTGAATGACGCCCGGGCCGCGGCATCCGCCGCGGCCCGGGCGTCATTCATGTGTGTCAGCGTTTCGGTGCCTGCGTGAGACCGCCGACGCGGAGCCGTACCGCGTCCACCATCTCCCACTGCTCGGTGTCCAGGACGGACAGTGCGGCGGGGAAGACGCCGTCCTGCTCCTTGAGGATGTGCTCGCGCAGCAGGGCGAGCACCTCCGTCAGCCGGTCCGGCCAGCCGGGATCGGCCGGCACCTCTTCCTCCGCCTCGTCCAGCACCGCCTCGATACGGCGGTGCTCGGCTTCCAGAACGGCGATCTGGCCGGGAAACTCCTCGGCCATCGCGGGGAAGAGCGCGCCTTCCTCGACCGCCGTGTGCGGGGCGAGCACTGCGGCGATGTCCCGGGCCCGCTCCACCATGCGCGTCAGGTCACCGTCACGCCGGGCGTCGTGCACTTCGCCGATCAGGTTCACGACGGTCTCGTGCTCACGGGTCAGTTCATCGATGGCTGCCAGTGACTGGCATCCGCAGTACTCGCACATCGTGTGGTTCCTTCGTGTTCGACCTTGTTCTACGGGGTTCTACGGGGTTCTACGGGGTTCTACGGGGCCGGGGTCAGTGCGACTGCGCGGTGGCCAGGCGGCGCGAGACGGCCTGGCGCACTCCCGTCGCGGTGAAGGCCAGGGCGGCGGTGGCGACGATTCCGAGGAGGCTCAGGCCGATGCCGTACGAGCCGTAGGCGCCGTAGAGCGAGCCCATCACCAGCGGCGGCAGGAAGCCGCCCAGTCCGCCCGCGGCGCCCACGACGCCGGTGACCGAGCCGACCATGTTCGACGGAGCCAGGAGCCCCACCAGCGCGAACACCGCGCCGCTGCCGGCACCGAGCGCGGCGGCCAGCGTCAGGAAGGCGACCGTACCCACCGGGGCCAGCGACGGCGTCAACGCCTGCACGAAGGCACCGACGAGCACCAGGCCCAGCGCCCCCGTCAGCACCCGCACCGCGCCGATACGGTCCGACAGCCAGCCGCCCACCGGCCGCATCGCGACCGCCAGCAGCACGAACCCGGCCATCCGGTTGGCGGCGTCGGCCTGGGCCAGTCCATAGCCGGTCTTCAGGTAGGTCGGCAGGTAGACGGAGAAGGCGACGTAGCCGCCGAAGGCCACCGCGTACAGGGCCGAGGCCTGCCAGGTGATGCTCAGCTTGAAGGTCGCTGCCAGACGGTCGGCCAGCGGCTCGGTCGGCACCGTGCGGCCGGGTGCGTCCCGCAGCAGGAGCGCGGCGAGCACCGCGTAGACCGCCAGCACGCCCGCGGTGATCAGGAACGGGTTGGCCATGCCGTGCGCGTCCACCAGCTTCACGGTCGTCAGGGCGCTGATCGCGGTACCGCCCATGCCCGCGCCGAAGATGCCGATCGCCGCGCCCCGCCGCTCGGGTGGGAACCAGGCGCTGACCAGGGGCACACCCACGGCGAAGGCGGTGCCGCCTATGCCGAGGAAGAAGCCGCCGATCAGCAGCGTCGTCAGCGAGTCATGGCCGACGAGACCGAGGTACAGCACCGGCACGATGGTGGCGGCCGACACGAGCGGGAACATCACCCGGCCGCCGAACCGGTCGGTGAGCGCGCCCACCGGGATCCGGCCCAGCGATCCGACCACGACCGGCACCGCGACCAACAGCGACTGCTGGAACGAGGAGAGGCCGAGGGAGTCCTTGAACCGCGGGCCCAGCGGGCTCAGCAGTGCCCACGCCCAGAAGTTCACGGCGAAACCGACCGTGGCCAACGCCAGCATCAGCCACGCCTGGCGCGGAACGGATGCCGTCCCGCTGTCCTTGTTCTGCGATGCCTGCAGCATTTCTGCCTGCTCCTCTTGCTCACCGGGTCCGGCCCGGTTGATCCGGTTCGTATCGGGTGGCCGCGTTCCGCGCGTACCGCCCGCCATCAGATTCGGTGACGGAGACCCGTTGCGGGGTGGGCCATCAGTCCCTACCGGCCCGCCGAGCGGACCACGGCATCAGGGCCGTTCTGGGACCCGTTGGGACCTCCGGCCGGCACCTCGGGACAGGGCCGCCGCGGCGCCCTCTCACCGTGGTGATGCAAGAGGCCGGGGGACGCGAGAAGCCGGGGTACGCCACGGTGGGCGTACCCCGGCTTCTCGCGTCCGGTCAGGTGGCGGGCAGTGCGGTGGCCAGCAGTACGACCCCGAGCGAGCCGACGAGGGAGACGACGGCGAGGGCCTTGGCCAGTTCGGCGCGGCCCTTGGCATGGGCCCAGCCGTGGGCGGCCGCCGCGATCATGACCACGATGAACAGGCCCAGTTTGGCCGCGAGGGTGCGCCCGTAGCCGGGCTCGCCGAGAGAGGCCCAGGTGACGCCCTTGTGCCAGGCGATGGCCCAGCCCGTGCCCAGTTGCAGCGGCAGGAACAGCGCTCCGGTGAGCATTCCGAAGCGGCGGCCGGCCGCAGCGCTGAACCGGGCGAATGCCTCCGGGTCGAGCAGTCGGCGGCCCAGCGGCAGCACCACCAGGGACAGGGCCAGCTGTCCGCCCACCCACACCACCGCGCCGATGACGTGGGTGAAACGCACCAGGCTCCACAGGTTGACGGATCCCATCACCGGGTCACCTCGATCGTGCCGTGCGCACCGGCTTCGGCGTGGCGCATGTCGTGGTCGACGAAGGAGTAGTGACCGGCTTCGGCGAACGTGGTCTCCACGAAGCCGCCCTGGGCCGCGGACAGATCGAGCACCTGGGATCCGCCGGGTTGTTTCGGCGTCAGCAGGTACGCGCCCTCCTTGTAGACGGTGTCGAAGACGGCGCCGACGATGTGGAAGGCGATCCCGTCGCTGGGTCCGGCGGCCACCACCCAGAAGCGGGCCCGCTCCCCGGCCTTCATCTTCAGAGTCGACTTGTCGTACTGGGCGGCGATGCCGTTGAACACCCAGGCGTCCGGAGTGTCGTTGCGCATCTTGTCGACCTGGGCCGTGCTGCCGGGCGTGCCGAGGTAGATCTCGGAGGAGACCAGGGCGTACTCGTGGTCGACCTTGGGCAGTCCGGGCGGGTCGATGATCACGGCGCCGTACATGCCGTTGCCCATGTGCTGGAGCATGGGCATGGTGCTGCAGTGGTACAGCCAGGCGCCGGCCCGTTCGGCGCGGAACCGGTAGACCAGCCGCTCCCCCGGGTCGATGGTCCGCATGGGCTTGTCGGGGGCGAGGGCTCCGGCGTGGAAGTCGATGCCGTGGCCCATGGCCGTGTCGTCGTTGACGAGCGTGATCTCGAAGATGTCGCCGATCCTGCCGTGCAGGGTGGGGCCGGGAGCGGTGCCGCCGAAGGTCCACATCTGCTGCTTGACGCCGGGCGCGACCTCGACGGTGCGGGGGGCGGCGTGCAGTTCGACCTTGTGGACGGTCGCGCTGCCGGCGGCCGGCAGGTCGGCCGAGCGGGATTTCCAGCCCGTCGAGAAGTCCTTGGCCAGGTCGAGCCCGCCACTGCCGGAGGAGTCCATGGAGTGCCCGCTGTGGTCCATGTCCATGGAGGAACCGGACGACGTGGTGCTCTGGTCGGTGGCCGCGCCCGTGCCGGACTTCACGACGATGTCCATCTGCATTCCGGCGGCGCGGTGGCCGGGCACGGTGCACCACAGCTGCAGGTCGTCGGTGACCTTCCCCAGGTCGAGGGTACGGCTCTGGCCGTGGGACAGCAGCGGGATCGCGCGGCCGTTCTCGGCCTTGAGGTCGTGGCGCTGGGCGTCGTTGTTGGTGACCTTCAGTCGCAGGGAGGTCCCCTTGGCGACCTCGATCCGGTTCGGGCTCAGAGTCATGCCCCTGATCGAGACGTTGACGGTGCGGGACCCGCCGCCCGAGCCGGCTGCGGCGCCGGCCGTGTCGGTCGAACTGCCGGTGTCCCGGCCGCCGTTGGCGACCAGCACCGCCAGTACGGTGATCACGACCCCGGCGGCGGTGCCCAGCAGCGCGGGCCGCCGGGTGGCGGTCGGTGTCGTCCGCTCCGGTCCGGCACCGGCCGGCGCCGGGTCCTGCGCGGTGCGAGGGCTGTGGGCCAGCACGAGCACGACCAGGACCAGGAACGCGGCGGCCGACGCACCGGCCAGGCCCATGCCCACGACGTCGCAGGGTCCGGGCAGCGGAAGCGCCACCAGCGCCACGCCGGCGTTCAGCGCCACGAGCCGCGGCAGCCAGCCCCGTTCCAGCACCGCCCGCACGGCCGCGCGGTCCTCGTGGCCGCGGCTGAGCACCACGGGCAGCAGATAGGTCAGGGCGCCGATCAGGACCTGTGCGACGAAGCCGGCGAGCAGCACCGGCACCAGGTCCTCCAGCACCGTCTGGACCGCCGTGACCGACCGGGCGGCCAGCATCACGAGATCGACCGTCACGGAGATCAGCAGCCAGCAGGTGGCGGCCGCCAGCATCCAGGCCGCCGCCGCGGAGACGGGCCGACTGCCTCGTACGGTGCGGGCGAGCAGCCCCGCGGCCACGGCGGCCCCGGACGCGTATGCGGCCAGTCCGGCCGCGGCAGGCCAGCGCCACTGCAGGGCCAGCCCGACGGCGGCCACCGACAACCCGCTGGCGGTGAGCCACAGCACCCACCTCGACACCCGGGTGGTGAGCTCCTTCATCCGTACGCCCAGCACGGTGGGCCACAGCATGAACAGGGTTCCCAGGATGGGGAGTCCGATCCAGCCGAGCAGCGTGACATGGATGTGGGCCAGGCGGAGCCCGGCGTAATGGGCGGCGCCCGCGTGACCGGTGGCCAGCAGTCCGCCCAGCACGGCGCCGGCGATCAGGGCCGCGGTCGCGATGCGGTAGTAGCCGACGACCGGCTTGAGCCGGCCGCCGAGGGCGCCCCGGCCCATCCGTATCAGCACCACCAGGTGTGCGGTGGCGACGGCGACGAGCAACAGACCGCCGATGCCGGTCAGTACGGGCAGGTCCGCCCATACGCCCACGAGGATCCCGGTGACGGCCACGTTGGCTCCGGCCAGGCGGGCGTCGCTCCACCGCTCGTCGGGGATCCGGGCATGCAGCAGCGCGACGGCGAAGTGCTCGCTCCAGATCAGGATGGCGGTGGTCGCGCCGCCCAGCAGGAACAGGTGCACCGCCAGCCAGCGGGCCACCGGAAGCGACTGCTGGACGGCGGCCGCCAGCAGGGCCAGCGCGAACCAGGCGACGACGAGCACGTGGGCGCGCAGATGGCGGACGCGCAGGCCGGACTCCCGGAATCTGCTCGGGTACCTGGCGGGCCCGCTCGGGCCGCCGGTCTGCGTGGGGCCGTGCCCGATGGTGATCATTCTGTTCCGTCGGGGGTGGCGGGCAGGAGTTCGGCCAGCTCCCGCTGGTAGGGGAAGGAACCGGGGCGGTAGTCGCACCAGGGCTCCTCGGCGTAGGGGTCGCCGGTGACCGCGAAGGCACGGGAACGGGATCCGCCGCACACCCGGCGGAACTCGCAGTTGCCGCACCGGCCGCCGAGCCGGTCGGGGTCCCGCAGACCGGTGAAGAGCTCGGAGTTGCGGTAGATCTCGGTCAGCGGGGTCTCCCGCACGCTGCCCGCGCTCTTGGGCAGGAAGCCGCTGGGATGAACGGTGCCGTGGTGCGACACGAAGACGAACCCGCGGCCGGCGTTGACGTCCAGCGGCGGCCTTCGGGTGCGCCGCTCGCCCGCGTCGAGCCCGAGTTCGGCGACCCGCTCGCGCAGCCGGCCGTAGAGCTCCCCGAGCCCGAGGACGGCCACATGGTCGTCCCCGGCGTCCTCGATGATCCGGCGCTGCAGGGCGACCCGGCGGAAGTGGTGGGCCTCGGTGGTCTTGGCGGGCACGGTCAGCCCGACGTCGTACACGAAATTGAGGACGTCCTCGGTCTCGGCGGCGGTGAGCGCGCCCAGCGACTTGCCCCGGCCGGTGGGCACCAGGAAGAAGGCGCTCCACAGCATCGCTCCGTGCTGGTGGACCAGCCGGACGATGTCGGGCAGGTCGTGCAGGTTGTGCCGGGTGACCGTGGTGTTGATCTGCACCTTCATACCGAGGGCGCGGGCGGTGTCCCAGGCGCTCAGTGTCCAGCCGTAGACGCCGTCCACGCCGCGGAAGCCGTCGTGCAGTTCGGCCGTGGAGCCGTCCAGGCTCAAGGAGAGCCCCTTCGCGCCCGCCTCGTGGACGGCCCGCAGCCGGTCCGCGGTGAGGGTCGGGGTGCCGGAGGGCGAGACGGCGACCGGCAGACCGATCTGCCGTCCGTAGCGGATCAGCTCCAGCAGGTCGGGCCGCTGGAAGGGGTCTCCGCCGGTGATCACGAACAGCGGCGCGGGATGCCCGAAGGCGGCCACCTGCCGCATCAGGTCCTCGGCGGCCTCGGTGTCCAGCTCCAGCGGGTCCCGGTTGGGTACGGCCTCTGCACGGCAGTGCAGGCAGGCCAGCGGACAGGCCCGGGTGGTCTCCCAGATCACGATGAACGGCCGGGCCGCCGCGTCCTGGTGCTGATGGCGCAGCACGCGTGGGGCGCTCATCGTGCCGCCCCCGGGTGTGCGTTCGCCCGGCTGCCGGGGCGACCCGGCCCTGGGCGTCCGCTCGTACGAGGACCGGTTCCGGCCGCCCGTCCGCGGTGGCAGTCGCGGTGGGCGGCCGGCCGGTGACCGGACCGTTGGGTACGCCCCGCCTGCCGTGGAACTGCCTGGGGGGACTGTCCGGGCAGGCGCCCGATGCGGTCGTACACGTCAAACCTCCGGTTCGGTCGACGCAAGCATGTCCGTACGCCCCCTGCCGGCGCCTGGGCCGGCGGTCCCCGCCGCGCGGGCCTTCGGTCCCTGGCCAGAGCGGGTTTCTCGGGTCTGTCAGTCCCTGGGGCAGGGCCGTTCGGCCCACGTGTCGGCCACCCCCCACCGCCTAGCGTTCGCAATCATGGAGAACGACGAGATCAACCGCCCCGCCAAGCAGCGTGCCGGAGAAAAATGGCCGCTGGCGGCGCGGCGGCTGCTTACGCGCCGTGAGGTGTCGGCGGACGGTCGCGCGGTGTTCGGAGAGGGCGACCCGCAGTGGGAGAGCTTCTACCGGAACCGCTGGGCGCACGACAAGGTGGTGCGCTCCACGCACGGCGTGAACTGCACCGGTTCGTGTTCGTGGATGGTGTACGTCAAGGACGGCATCATCACGTGGGAGCACCAGGCCACCGACTACCCGTCGATCGGCACCGACTGCCCTGAGTACGAGCCGCGCGGCTGCCCGCGCGGGGCGTCGTTCTCCTGGTACACGTACTCCCCCAGCAGGGTCCGCTACCCGTATGTGCGCGGCACGCTGCTGAAGATGTGGCGGGAGGCCCGGCGCCGGCTCGGGGACCCGGTGGCCGCCTGGGCGGAGATCACCGGCGACCCGGCGAAGGCGCGCGCTTACAAGCGGGCCCGCGGCAAGGGCGGTCTGGTGCGCGCCGACTGGGACGAGGTGGCCGAGCTGGTCGCCGCCGCCCATGTGCACACCGTCAAGAAGTACGGCCCCGACCGCGTCGCCGGCTTCTCGCCGATCCCGGCGATGTCGATGGCGTCCTTCGCGTCCGGCGCCCGCTTCATGTCGCTGATCGGCGGCACCCTGCTGTCGTTCTACGACTGGTACGCGGACCTGCCGGTCGCCTCCCCGCAGGTCTTCGGCGACCAGACCGACGTGCCGGAGTCCGCGGACTGGTGGAACGCGGGCTATCTGATCATGTGGGGCTCCAACATCCCGGTGACCCGCACGCCCGACGCGCACTTCCTGACCGAGACCCGCTACAACGGCACGAAGGTGGTGGCGGTCAGCCCCGACTACGCGGACAACGTGAAGTTCGCCGACGAGTGGCTGGCCCCGCACCCGGGCACGGACGGGGCGCTGGCGATGGCCATGGGCCACGTCATCCTGCGTGAGTTCCTCGTCGACCGTCAGGTGCCCTACTTCCAGGACTACTTGCGGAAGTTCACCGACGCCCCCTTCCTGGTCACGCTGCGCGAGCGCGACGGCGGCTTCGTCCCGGACGGGTTCCTCACGGCCGCCGACCTCGGCGAGACCAGCGAGCACGCGGAGTCCAAGACCGTCCTGGTGGACAGCGCGACCGGCGAGCCGGTCGTCCCGAACGGCTCGCTCGGCTTCCGCTGGGGCGAAGAGGGCAAGGGCCGCTGGAACCTCGACCTGGGCGACACCGTGCCCGAGCTGAGCCTGCTGGAGCGGGCCGACGAATCGGTCCCGGTGGCCCTGCCCCGCTTCGACGAGGGCGCCACCGAGGGCGGCACGTTCATGGTGCGCGGCGTGCCGGCCCGCCGGATCGGCGGCCGCCTCGTCACCACGGTGTTCGACCTGATGCTCGCCCAGTACGGGGTCGAGCGGCCCGGCCTGCCGGGCACCTGGCCGTCCTCGTACGACGACGTGAGCCAGCCCTACACCCCGGCCTGGCAGGAGACCATCACCTCGGTGCCGGCCGAGCAGGCGGCCCGGATCGCCCGGGAGTTCGCCCGCAACGCCGAACGCACCAACGGCCGTTCCATGATCGCTCTGGGTGCGGGAACCAACCACTGGTTCCACTCCGACACGATCTACCGGGCCTTCCTGGCCCTGACGACGATGACCGGCTGCCAGGGTGTCAACGGCGGCGGCTGGGCGCACTACGTCGGCCAGGAGAAGGTCCGCCCGGTCACCGGACAGCAGCACCTGTCGTTCGCCTTCGACTGGCAGCGGCCCACCCGGCACATGGCGGGCACCTCGTACTTCTACCTGAACACCGACCAGTGGCGCTACGAGGCCTTCGGGCCGGACGAGCTGGCCTCGCCGCTCGGTGAGGGCCGGTTCAAGGACAAGGGCTTCGCCGACTGTCTCGCGCAGGCGATGCGTATGGGCTGGACGCCCGGTCACCCCGGCTTCAACCGCAACCCGCTGGACCTGACGGACGAGGCGGCGGCGCAGGGGCGCGAGGTCGGCGAGCACATCGTCGAGGAACTGAAGTCCGGGCGGCTGCGGTTCGCCGCCGAGGACCCGGACGACCCGGCCAACTTCCCCCGCGTCCTGACCGTGTGGCGGGCGAACCTGCTCGGCTCGTCCGGCAAGGGCAACGAGTACTTCCTGCGCCACCTGCTGGGCGCGGACGCGGCGGTCCGCTCCGAGGAGACTCCGCCCGAGGCCCGCCCGAAGGAGGTGGTATGGCACGAGGAGGCCCCCGAGGGCAAGCTCGACCTGCTGGTCACCATGGACTTCCGGATGACCTCGACCAGCCTGCTCTCCGACGTCGTGCTCCCGGCCGCCACCTGGTACGAGAAGGACGACCTGTCCAGCACGGACATGCACCCCTTCGTGCACGCCTTCACGCCGGCCATCGCCCCGCCCTGGCAGGCCCGCACCGACTACGACACGTTCCTCACGATCGCCGACAGGTTCAGCGAGCTCGCCGCCGACCACCTCGGCACCCGCACCGACGTCCTGGCCGTGCCTCTGCAGCACGACACACCCGACGAACTCGCCCAGCCCGGCGGCGTCGTACGGGACTGGAAGACGGGCGAGTGCGATCCGGTTCCGGGACGCACCATGCCGAAGCTGGCCGTCATCGAGCGGGACTACACGGCGATCGCCCAGAAGATGCGTGCCGTCGGCCCGCTCCTGGACACCCTGGGTACCACCACCAAGGGCGTCACTGTCCACCCGGACCAGGAGATCGAGGACCTGCGCCACCGCAACGGCACCGTCCGCGACGGTGTCGCCGCCGGACGCCCCTCCCTGGCCACCGCCTCCGACATGTGCGAGGCGATCCTCGCCCTGTCCGGCACGACCAACGGACGGCTCGCCACGGAGGGCTTCCGGGTGCTGGAGCGGCAGACCGGCAGCGAGGGCCTGGTGGAGCTCGCCGCCGAGCGCGAGGCGGAGCGGATCACCTTCGCCGACACCCGCACCCAGCCACGCTCCGTGATCACGTCCTACGAGTGGTCGGGCTCGGAGACCGGCGGGCGCCGCTACTCCCCGTTCGTCATCAACGTCGAGCACAAGAAGCCCTGGCACACCCTCACCGGACGCCAGCACTTCTTCGTCCAGCACGACTGGATGGCCGAGCTCGGCGAGCAACTGCCGGTCTACCGTCCGCCGTTGAACACGCCCCGGCACTACGGCGACGAGCATCTGCGCGACGGCCGGGCCGAGGTCACGGTCCGCTATCTGACCCCGCACTCCAAGTGGTCCATCCACTCGAACTACCAGGACAACGCCCACATGCTGGCCCTGTCCCGCGGTGGCCCGGTGATCTGGATGTCCACCGGGGACGCCGAGAAGATCGGCGTCAAGGACAACGAATGGATCGAGGCGTACAACCGCAACGGTGTGGTCGCCGCCAGGGCCGTGGTCACCCACCGCATGCCCGAGGGCACGGTGTACATGTACCACGCCCAGGACCGCAACGTGAACGTGCCGAAGACCGAGGTCAGCAAGAAGCGCGGCGGTATCCACAACTCCCTGACCAGGCTGCTGCTCAAGCCCACCCATCTCGCGGGCGGCTACGCGCAGTTCACCTACGCCTTCAACTACTACGGCCCGACCGGAAACCAGCGCGACGAGGTCACGGTCATCCGCCGTCGCTCGCAGGATGTGGAGTACTGACATGCCCCGTGACGGAGTCACTATCGGACGGGTGATGGCCCAAGTGGCGATGGTGATGAACCTCGACAAGTGCATCGGCTGCCACACCTGCTCGGTCACCTGCAAGCAGACCTGGACCAACCGGACCGGCGTCGAGTACGCCTGGTTCAACAACGTCGAGACCAAGCCCGGCGTCGGCTACCCCCGCCGCTACGAGGACCAGGAGCAGTGGAAGGGCGGCTGGATGCTCGACAAGCGCGGCCGGCTGGTGCTGCGCTCCGGCGGCCGGGTCAAGCGTCTGCTGTCGCTGTTCTCCAACCCCGACCTGCCGTCCATCGAGGACTACTACGAGCCGGTCACCTACGACTACGACAACCTCGTCAGCGCCCCCGCGGGCGAGGACATGCCCGTCGCCCGCCCCCGCTCCGTCCTCACCGGCAAGCCCACCGCCATCACCTGGGGCGCCAACTGGGAGGACAGCCTGGGCGGCGCGCCCGAGCACGCCGGCGCCGACCCCAACCTCACCGGGGAATGGGCGGAGAAGGTCAAGTTCGAGTTCGAGCAGACCTTCCTCTTCCACCTGCCCCGGCTGTGCGAGCACTGCCTCAACCCGGCCTGTGTCTCCGCCTGCCCCTCGGGTGCGATGTACAAGCGGGTGGAGGACGGCATCGTCCTCGTCGACCAGGACCGCTGCCGCGGCTGGCGCATGTGCGTGACGGCGTGCCCGTACAAGAAGGTGTACGTCAACCACGCCACCGGCAAGGCCGAGAAGTGCACCTTCTGCTTCCCGCGCATCGAGGCCGGGCAGCCCACCGTCTGCTCCGAGACCTGCGTGGGACGACTGCGCTACCTCGGACTGGTGCTGTACGACGCCGACCGCGTCGGTGAGGCCGCGGCCACCCCGGACGAGAAGGACCTGCTGGACGCCCAGCGCAACGTCTTCCTCGACCCGTCCGACCCCGAAGTGATCGCCGCGGCACGCGAGTCCGGCATACCCGAGGACTGGCTGGACGCGGCCCGCCGCTCCCCGGTGTACGCGCTGATCTCGACGTACAAGGTGGCGCTGCCGCTGCACCCGGAGTACCGCACGCTGCCGATGGTCTGGTACGTGCCTCCGCTGTCCCCGGTGCTGGACGCCGTGGACGCGGCGGGCGGCAACCAGGACGACCCCGACCATGTCTTCGCCGCCGTCACCCGGCTGCGCATCCCGCTGGAGTATCTGGCGGAGCTGTTCTCCGCCGGGGACACCGACGTCGTCGCGGGTGTGCTGATGAAGCTCACCGCGCTGCGCTCGTACATGCGCGAACGCATCCTCGGCGAGGCCGGCGACGAGAGCGCGCTGAAGGCCGTGGGCCTCACGGTCCGCGAGACGGAGGACATGCACCGGCTGCTCGCGGTCGCCAAGTACAAGGACCGGTACGTCATCCCCGCCGCACACAAGGAGGACGCCGCGGCACTGTCCGCGATGGAGAACCGCTGCCCGGTGGAGTCCTCCGGCGATCCCCGGCCCACGGACGGCCGCCGCGTCATGCTCGGCATCCCCACCCTGCGCCGCCGCAACCCCGACGCCCCCGCCGGAGGCCACCCGTGAGCCCGCTGCCCACCTCCGTCCCCGCGATCGTGCGCACCCGTATCCGCGCGGCCACCCGCCGCCGGGCCCCGCTCACCCCGCGTGAGGCGGAGGACCGGGCCCTGCTGCTGCGGCTGATGTCCCTGCTGCTGCAGTACCCGGACGCCGAACTCGTCGCCGCCCGGCAGGTCGTCGCCGCCACCGTGGACGCCCTGGAGCCCTCACCGGCCGCCACCGAACTGGCCGCCTTCACGGCCTGGTTCACCGCGCAGGAACCCGACGCGCTGGAACGCCACTACGTCGAGACGTTCGACCTGCGCCGCAAGAGCGGCCTCTACCTCACCTACTACCTGCACGGCGACACCCGTCGGCGTGGCATGGCCCTGCTCGCCATGGCCCAGCGCTATCGCGCCGCCGGCTGGGACACCGACGGCGGGGAACTGCCCGACCACCTCCCGGTCGCCCTGGAGTTCGCCGCGCTCTGCGGGCCGGGCCCCGGCGAGGCCCCGCTGCGCCAGCACCGGCGCGGCCTGGAGCTGATCCACCGGGCGCTGACCGACATGGACTCCCCCTACCGGCATGTCCTGGCCGCCCTGCTCAGCCTCCTGCCGCCGGCGACCGAAGCCGACCTGAAGGCCGTGGCCGAGCTGGCCGCCCAGGGACCGCCCAACGAGGACGTGGGCCTCAACCCGTACGGCAGCGGGGAGTTCGCCCCGCCCGGCACCTTCGTCCCGCCCGAGCAGGCCCCGCCGACCCTCATGCCGCCCCTGTCCTCCCCGGAAGGCCACCGATGAGCACCGCCGCCTCCCTCGCCACCACCAGCGGCGCCGACCTGCTGCTGTGGGTCGCGTTCCCCTACATCTGCCTGGCCGTGTTCGTCGTCGGGCACGTCTGGCGCTACCGGCAGGACCAGTTCGGCTGGACCTCCCGCACCAGCCAGCTCCTCGAACACCGCTGGCTGCGCTGGGGCAGCCCGCTGTTCCACCTGGGCGCGTTCATGGTCATCGGCGGCCATGTGATGGGCCTGGTGATCCCCGCCTCCTGGACCGAGGCCGCGGGCATCAGCGAGCACCAGTACCACACCACGGCCGTATGGGGTGGCTCGGTGGCGGGCGTCGCCATGGTCACCGGACTCGGCATGCTGTGCGCCCGACGGCTGCTGACCCGCCGGATCCGCCTCGGCACCGACCGCAGCGACAAGTTCCTCTTCCCGCTGCTGTCCGCCACGGTGCTGCTCGGCATCACGGCCACCGCCGCGCACAACGTCTTCGGCCCGGGCTACGACTACCGGGAGACCATCTCCGTCTGGTTCCGCGGCATCTTCACCCTGCAGCCCCATCCCGAGGCGATCACCGGCGCACCGCTGCTGTTCCAGTTGCACGCCCTGACCGCCTGCCTGCTCTTCGCGGCCTGGCCGTTCACCCGCCTCGTCCATGTGTGGAGCGTGCCGATCGGCTATCTGGCCCGCCCGTACCTGGTCTACCGCCGCCGGACGAGCACCCCCGTGGCGACGCCCAGGACACGGCAGAGCACCCGGCGAGCGGCCTGAGCCCGGCCCAAGGGGCGCACGGGCAGTACTGAGAACGGAGCACACTCGATGGACCGATGGATCGACGCGGTGAAGGACGAGCTGGGCATCGACCTGGAGGTCGACAGAACCGTCCTCCTCGATCTCGCACGGGACACCGCGCACGGCGTCGCCCGGCCCGCCGCGCCGCTGACCACCTTCCTGGTGGGTTACGCGGCAGGCCTGGAGGGCGGCGGCCCCCAGGCCGTGGCCGAGGCCGCCCGTCGCGCGGCGGAACTCGCCGCACGATGGACCGCCGAGACCCACCCCGGAACGGGCGCCGGCGGCTGAACACCATGAACGGTCTCGTATCCCTCACTCTCGACGGCGGGTTGCGGCAGGAGGAACACCCTCGCGTTGCCCACTCTTCCGGCGTCGCGTCCACACATGGTCACGGGCGTACGGACTGGTTCGAAGCACATGACACGGCGGGCAGCGCAACAGTCGCGCTGCCCGCCGCGCGCCTCTCCCTCTCCGAGGCACTGGGACATGTGCTGGCCGAGCCGGTGTCCGCGCTGACCGACCTGCCGTCCTTCGACACCTCGGCCATGGACGGCTGGGCCGTGGCCGGTCCCGGGCCCTGGCGGCTGTCCGGTCTCCTGCTCGCCGGACAGCCGCCCGGCGGCCGGCTCGCGGACGGCCGGGCCGTACAGATCGCGACCGGCGCCGCCCTGCCGCCCGGGGCAACCGCCGTCCTGCGCCGTGAGCACGGACGCATCGACGGCTCCCTCCTGCACGCCCTGCACGCAGCGCCCGAACCCGGCCGGGACATCCGGCCGCGGGCCCAGGAGTGCCGGGCGGGCGAGGCCCTGCTCGGTGCCTGGGTGCCGGTCACCCCGGCGGTGCTCGGGCTGGCGGCCGCCGCCGGTTACGACGAGTTGTCCGTCACCCGGCGTCCCCGTGTGGAACTCCTCGTGCTCGGCGACGAGTTGCTGGAGACCGGTCTGCCCTCGGACGGCCGGGTCCGGGACGCGCTGGGTCCGCTGCTGCCGCCGTGGCTGAGCATGATGGGGGCGGAGGTGAGCGTCGTACGGCGCATCGTGGACGACGCGGACGCCCTGCTGGAGGCGGTCACCGGGACCAGCGCGGACCTCGTCGTCACGACGGGAGGGACGGCCGCCGGTCCCGCCGACTTCGTCCATCCCGTTCTCCGCAGGATCGGCGCCGAGTTGCTGGTCGACGGCGTCGCCGTGCGGCCCGGTCATCCCATGCTGCTGGCCGAACTGCCGTCCGGCGGGCATCTGGTGGGGTTGCCGGGCAATCCCCTGGCGGCCGTCTCAGGCGTGCTGACTCTCGTGGAACCCCTGCTGCGCACGCTGGGCGGCCGAGTGGCTCAGGCGTCGGTGACGGCCGCGCTGGCCTCCGATGTGCCCGGCCACCCCGCCGACACCCGTCTGGTGCCCGTGGCCCTGGACGGCAGGGCACGGGCCGTACCGCTGCGCTTCCACGGCCCGGCCATGCTGCGCGGGCTGGCCGGCGCCTCCGCCATGGCGGTCGTCCCGCCGGGAGGGGGCCACGCCGGTACACAGATCACCGTGCTGCCCCTGGACTGGGGAGCGCCCGGAGCGTAGGAACACGGACTGCCGGAACAAGACGTCGGAACAAGACGTGGGAACAGACGAAGGACCGCTCGGCCCACATGCCGAGCGGTCCTTTTCACATGCGCGGGAATTCATCCCGCGCGTAGTTCATCCCGCACGTCGTACGGCCGGGAGTCGTTTCGTCAGGCCGGCCACGGACTTCGAGGAGCTCGCGTTCCTGACGGCCACGAGGCTCGGGCAGCGGTTGCGCAGTTGCTGTTCCAGGCGCTGGTGCAGGGTGATCCAGGAGGCCGGGCAGCCGTGGCAGGCGCCGGCGAGGCGCACGGTGACGACGCCGTCCTGGACGCCGACCAGTTCGATGGCACCGCCGTGGGAGCGGGCGAACTGCCCCACCGTACCGCCGAGGAGGTCGCGTGCCGCGCGGTACAGCAGCGCGTCGTCGGCCGCCGCCTCGCCTGCGCCTGTGCCATCGGCTGTGCCTGCCGCGATCCATGCGGCGCGGTCGTCGAGGGCGGAGTGGATCGCGGTGCGGACCCGGGCGCCCTCGCGGGACCAGGAGCGGCCGGGGCCGAGGGCGGTGACGAGGGCCGCGGGCTCCGCCGTGACGGAAGCGAGGGTGCCGTCCTCGACGAGCGTGGCCAACGGGGCGGGGAGCGCGGCCAGCGGGCCGGTGCAGGGCAGCGTCCCTGCGGGCACCATCCAGCGCAACTGGTCGGGACGGTCCGGGACATGCTGGGGGTGAAGCGGGATCATCGTGCCTCACCCGCCCAGCGCGCCGGTGACCGTGGCCGCCAGGTACGCCATCAGCCAGGCCAGCCCTGTCAGGTAGGTGAAGGCGATGGCCGGCCATTTCCAGGTGCCGGTCTCCCGTCGTATGACCGCGACGGTGGCCATGCACTGCAACGCGTAGACGAAGTAGACCAGCAGCGCGGCGATCGTCGGCGCGGTGAAAACACGTTGCCCGGCGCGCGGCCCGTCGGGGTAGGTCATGTCCCGCAGCGCCACCTTCGGGTGTTCGGGGTCCTCGGCGGCGGCGACCTGTCCGAGGGTGGCGACAAAGGTCTCGCGGGCCGCCTGTGCCGACATCACACCGACGTTGATGCGCCAGTCGAAGCCGAGTGGGTCGTAGACGGGGGCGACCAGACGGCCGAGATCGGCGGCGTAGCTGTGGTCGACGGTGTACGCGGCGACGGCTGTCGGGCTGGCGGTGTCGACGCCGTCGGCGCGCATCTGCGCCACCGAGTGCAGCGGCAGGTTCAGCAGCAGCCACAGCCCGATGCTGGTGGCCACGATGATGGTCGAGCACTTGCGCAGGAAGGCCTGTGCGGAGGTGCCCATCGCGATGAGCACCGAGCGCGGCGCGGGCAGCCGGTAGGGCGGCATCTCCATGTAGAACGGCACGAGCGTGCCGCGGAGGTCCCCGATCTTCTTGAACGCCCAGGCGGCCAGCATCGCCGAGACGGCACCGAGCAGATACAGGCCGAACATGGTCAGGCCCTGCGCGCCGAACGGGCCGATGTGGTCCGACGGGTCGACGAGCAGGCTGATGAGCAGGATGTAGACGGGCAGCCGTGCCGAGCAGGTGATCAGCGGAGCGGCCATCATGGTCGCCAGGCGGTCCTTGGCCGAGGGCAGGGTGCGGGTGGCCATGATGCCGGGGATCGCGCAGGCGAACGACGACAGCAGCGCCACGAAGGCGCGGCCTTCCAGCCCGACGCGGGCCATCACCCGGTCCATGAGGAAGGCGGCCCGCGACATGTAGCCGACGCCCTCCAGCAGGGCGAGGAGGAGGAACAGCAGCAGGATCTGGGGGACGAAGACCAGCACGCCGCCGACGCCGCCGATGAGGGCGTCACCGAGCAGCCCGGACAGCCAGCGGTTGCCGACGTGCTCGGCGACCAGGCCGGAGAGCCACCCGAACAGGGACTCGACGTAGCCCTGGAGGGGGGCGGCAAAGGTGAAGACGGTCTGGAAGAACAGCATCATCACCGCGAAGAACACGGCGGTGCCCCAGAGCGGATGCAGCAGCACCGCGTCGATGCGCCGGGTGATCCGATGCACTTCGGGGGCCCGGTAGCCGGCGAAGGCGAGCACCGACTCCGCCCAGGCGTCCCGCTCCGCCGGCTCGGTGGGCGGGGCGAGCGGCGGAGACGTCCAGGTCTGCCAGGAGGCGAGCTGCTCGCGCAGCTGCCCCATGCCGTGCCCGCGGTGGCCGATCACCGCCACCACCGGGACACCGAGGGCCTGGGCGAACGCGTCGATGTCCAGGTGCCCCTGACGGCTGGTCAGCTCGTCCATGAACGTGACCACCACACAGGCGGGCAGGCCGCGCGCCAGAACCTGTGCGACCAGTCCCAGGGACCGGCGCAGGGTGGTGGCGTCCGCCATGACGAGCAGTGCGTCCGGGCGGACCGCCCGGTCCTGGCGTCCGTCGAGGACGTCGACCGTGATCTGCTCGTCCGGGCTGACCGGGTCCAGGCTGTAGGTGCCGGGCAGGTCCTCGACCACACAACTGCGTGCCCCGGTGCGGCAGGTGCCGACGAATCGGGAGACGGTCACTCCGGGGTAGTTGCCGGTCTTGGCGTTCAGGCCGGTCAGACCGTTGAAGATGCTGGTCTTGCCCGAGTTGGGGCTGCCGACCAGGGCGATCCGCGGCTCCGTGGTCAGGGTTCCGTCCGTCTCACCGACGCCGTGACATCCCGCGGTCACAGGTCCGCTCCGACCATCCGCACGCACGCGGCCTCGGTGCGGCGCAGGCACACCTCGTAGTCCTTGACCCGGTAGACGACCGGATCACCCAGCGGGGCCCGGCGCACGACCTCCACCACCGCTCCGGGGGTGAATCCGAGGTCGCCCAGCCGCCGGGCCACGGCGGTCGACCGGACCACGAGCACGTCGACCACGGTTGCCCTGGCACCGGGCGGCAGATCGGCCAGGGGGAGTATCCGGCCGTCGGGAAGCACCGCCGGCGAAAGGCCGGCCTCCCCTTCGAAGTCCATGCCAGCGCTGCGCATTCATGCCTCCACCACGCCATGCCGGGACGCGCCCGCCAAGTGCCATATTCAGTAAGGTGAGGCTAACCTCGCTGATGGCTGGTTCCACGGGGCCCTTCCTCCCGTACCGGCTGGGCCGTTCGGCCCCATTGGGCGGGCCGGGTCGGCACCCTCAGCGGCGTGTGAAGACCAGCCGCCAGATCTCCGGACCCCGTTCCGTGTACTCCACGGCGAACCTGCCGGGCGAGCGCTGTTCGATCTGCGCCAGCAGCGGCAGCGGGTCATGGTGTGCGACCAGGACGATCCCTCCGCCGGCCCGGACGGCGTCGAGCGCACCGAAGACCGTGGCGTGCCGCAGCGCGTGCGGTACGGCCCGTACGTCCAGTTCAGGAACGTCCGGCTCCTCCCCGCCGCCACCGCAGCCGCAGGCCCCGCCGCAGCCACCGGTCCGCTTCTCGGCCTCCTGCGGCGCGAACTCGTCGTCGGCGTCCGGTTCGGGCCCGTACAGCTCGTGCAGGGCCTTGACCAGGACGGCCAGGGAGGTGCCCGGCCGGTCGGCGAGCAGGGGCAGCACGAGGTCGTTGTCCTTGGCGAAGTGTTCGCCGCAGAGCACCTCCAGCGCGCGTGCCTCGGCAGCGGCGACTTCCGCCGTGGGTGCCGTGCGCAAGGCGTCGACGAGCGCCATGACGCCCCGGCGTTCGGAGATCAGGCTCTCGATGAGCAGCCGGGCCTCGGCAACCTGGTGGGCGGCGGGGTAGAGAACCGTCTCCTCGGCGGCGAAGTACGGCAGGAGCACGCGTTCGCAGTAGTCGACAAGACCGGTGCGGATGTGCTCGGCGGCACCGGGATCACGTTCGGCGGCCCCGAGAAGCATCGCGACGCGTCCGGCGAGTTCACCGGCCAATCGGGTGTGGTACGCCTCGGCCGCGGTCGCGGCGGCGGCTTCCTCGGGGGTGGACGCGAGGGTGACGGTGTTCATCTTCGGTATCTCCAGCGGGACTTGACCGGTCGGATGCGACCGGGGCCGGTGACAGCGCTGTGCGGGCACGCGCCCTGGACGCCGTCGTCGGGGTCCGGGTGAGCACGGGGGCTTCCGGACGGGCACGGCACATGCGTCCGGCCGCCTGGGTGGCCTGGCAGGCGGCCGGACGTCGACCGAACGGGAAGGACACCGCCCCGACCGGGGCCTGCGCGCGAAAGCCTGGCCGCCGTCCGGCGCGGTATTCCGTGGCGCCTTCCCCTCCGGTCCCTGATGAGCATTCCTGGCCGACCGCCCACGGTGCCTGGGCCGGGCGGGTCCAGCACCCTGGACCAGTGGTCCCCGAAGACCCTGTCCGACATGGGCCGGTCGGCCGCACGACATGGGCAATTCGGCCGGGTTGCGCCAGCCCGGGCTGCTCTACCGTTCGATCCCATGGAGAACGGCAACAACGCGCAGCCCTCGAACGCCCGCTGCCGGCGGCCCCTTCGGCTCGCCACGGGACGAGACGCCGCACGATGTCGGCCGACCCGCCCGAGGAAGGTGTCCTCCCGCCCGTACCACCCCGTCCCGAACCGGCCGTCGGCATGCTGCCTTTGCCGCCTGTGCGTCTGCCGACGCCGCAGATCACCGTCCGCCTGAGCCGGTGGGCGAGAAGCATCCCCATCGCTCGCTCCGGGCCGCCTCCTCGGCCGCCGACACCAGCCGTCCCCGGACAGCGGTGCCGGCGGAACCGGCGTCTTCGGAGCCCACAGAGAGACATCGCATGATCGTCGAAGATCTCCGCACGGCCTGCCGCAAGGACCCTGCGCTGCACGGCATCAACGTGGTCGAGGTCCTGCTGTATCCGGGGCTCTGGGCCATCTGGTTCCACCGGCTGGCACACCGGCTGCACCGCATGGGGCTGCCGCTGCTGCCCCGGGCACTGTCCCAGTTCTCCCGCGCCATGACCGGGATAGAGATCCACCCGGGGGCCGTGATCGGCCGGCGCTGCTTCATCGACCACGGCATGGGCGTGGTGATCGGCGAGACGGCGGTGGTGGGAGACGACGTGATGCTCTACCACCGCGTGACCCTCGGCGGCACCGGCTGGTGGCGCGACCGGAAGGCCACCAAGCGACACCCCACCGTCGGTGACCGGGTGGTCCTCGGCGTGGGCGCGACCGTGCTCGGCCCCGTCCACGTCGGCGACGACACGGTAGTGGGCGCCCATGCCCTCGTCCTGCACGACGTCCCCGCCCACTCCAGCGTGCGCGCCGCTCACGCGGACGTCACCACCCGCACCGTCCCCGTCACCGATCCGTTCGGCCAGACCCCGGCCGCTTCCCCTCTCCCTCCCCCTGCATCGACCGAAAGACCCCAAGAGGACAGCCATGGCAGCGATACACCCTTCGATCACGGCGCTCATCGGCCGGACACCCCTGGTGGAGCTGTCCCGGTACGGTGAGGGCCTCCCGGCACGCCTGGTCGCCAAACTGGAGTCCGCCAACCCGGGCGGCAGCGTCAAGGACCGCATCGCCCTGGCGATGATCGAGGACGCCGAAACCACCGGCGCCCTGCGGCCCGGACAGGGCATCGTGGAACCCACGAGCGGCAACACCGGCATCGGTCTGGCCATGGTGGCCGCCGCCAAGGGCCACCCCGTCACCTTCACCATGCCCGAGAGCATGAGCGTCGAACGCCGGGCCCTGCTGCTCGCATACGGTGCCGACCTCGTCCTCACCCCCGCTTCCGAGGGCATGACCGGAGCCGTCGCCCGCGCCGCCGAACTCGCCGAGGCCAACGGCTGGTTCATGCCCCAGCAGTTCACCAATCCGGCCAATCCGGATGTCCACCGGCGCACCACAGCCGAGGAGATCTGGCAGGACACCGACGGACGGATCGATCTGCTGGTCGCCGGAGTCGGCACCGGCGGCACCGTCACCGGAGTCGGTCAGGTGCTGAAGGCGAAGAACCCGGCCGTCACCGTCGTGGCCGTGGAACCGGCGGAGTCGCCCGTACTCTCCGGCGGCTCACCCGGCCCCCACGGCATCCAGGGTCTCGGCGCGGGCTTCGTTCCCGAGGTACTCGACACCTCCGTCTACGACACGGTGTGCAGGGTCTCCGTGTCCGAGGCCCGTGCACAGGCACGCAGGCTCGCCCGCACCGAGGGCATCCTCGCGGGCGTCTCCGGGGGTGCCGCGCTGCACGCCGCCTCGACCCTGGCGCGCCTCCCGCAGCACAAGGACGCCCTGATCGTCGTCGTCCTGCCCGACACGGGCGAACGCTATCTGAGCACTCCGCTCTTCGCGGACCAGTAGCGGACTCCACGACACAGCCGGCGCCCCGCCGGACCCCCCTCACATGCAAGGAAGAACACCGATGACGTACACGAACCGCGGAGCCGACGCTCTGCTCAAGACGATGGGCGCGGCCATGCTGGCCGCGGGGCCCGTGATGCTGTGGCGCAGCCGCAGCGGCAGGAACGAGATACGCACCGAACTCACGGCCCAGAGGATCACGTTCCCGGAGCGCGGACTGCCCGCGCACCTGGCGGCGTTCGCCGGCCGGCCCGTCGAGACCGGACCCGAGGCGCGGGCCTTCGCTGACATGATCAAGGGCAACCTGGCCCAGGCGACGAACGGCCGCACCTACTCCGAGATCACCGCGGAGCTGCACGCCACCGGGGACGACGAGAAGCTGGCCAAGCTCCGGCAGACCGCGTTCATGGGCGAGACGTTGCGCGCCTCGCTGATGTCCGCCTACCAGGCCTGGCAACTGACGTCGCTGGTCACCGGTCTCGGCGCACTGCTGACCGGGGTGGGCGCGGCCCTCGTCGTGTCGCCTCGGGCAGGCTCCCGTACGGCCCGCTGAAAAACGAACAGCCGGGTGCGGCCAGCCGCACCCGGCAAGGCAGTCACCCCTCGTCAGCGGTGGCTGAGCCGCAACCGCCAGGCCTCGGGGCCGCGCTGGAGATACTCCACCGCGAAGAGCCCGGGGTTGCGCTGCTCGATCTGTGCCAGCAGGGGAATCGGGTCGTGCGGCGCGACCAGGACCATGGCCTGGCCTGCCGGGACGGCCTCAAGAGCGCCGAACACGGTGGCGTGGCGCAGTGCGTGCGGGATCTCGCGGACGTCGAGTACGGGTTCGGTGGCCTCCTCGCCGCCACAGGCACACCCGCAGCCACCGCTCTCCTCGGCCTTCATCCCCCCTGCCTTCTCTGTGCCGTCCGCAGCAGAGGCGCCACCGTTCAACGGGGTATGGGCGATCCGGTGGTGCAGTCTCTCCAGCAGCCGGGCCAGGCGGACCCCGGGTGCCGCGGCGAGCAGGGGCAGCACAAGGCCGTTCTGCTTCGCCACGTGTTCCTCGAAGACCACCTGAAGAGCGCGGGCGTCCGCCGCGGCACCGGCCGTGGTGGGCGCGGCGCGCAGGGCGTCCACCAGCGAGGCCAGGCAGCGGTGTTCACCGATGAGACCCTCGACGAGCAAGCGCGTGTCGGGCAGCCGGCGGGCCACGGGATACAACGTGGCCTCCTCGGCAGCCGTATGCGGCAGGAGTTCACGGTCGCAGAAGGCCACGAGGCCCGCGCGGAAGCGTTCAGCGGCACGCTCGTCACGGCCGGCGGCGGTGAGCAACAGCGTCACACGTCCGGCCAGTTCCCCTGCCATACGGGCATAGTCCGCCTCGGCGCTGTAGAGAGCCTCGGCATCCTCCGGGGCCGATGCGAAGGTGAGGGCACTCATTCAGGTGTCTCCAGCGGTTCAAGGCCGGAAGATACGGCCGCTTCTGGTCCGGACTGCACGTTCCGCCACGTCCCCGGGGCGGTCGGCGCACCGGGCGGCCTGGGCATGGTGAGCGCCGTCACCGGAGCCGTGGCGGAACACCGTCCGACGGCTGCAGAACGGTGGCCGGACGGTGACCGGTCCGGGGGCACCACGCGCCTGCTGCAGCCCTGCACACGAGAAGACGGAGCCGAGCAGCCGGAACGCGACGGTCCGTGTCGCCTCCCGACCGGTCGCCGACCAGCCTTTCGCGCCGCAGGCTTCACGGCATGGGCCGTGCGACCCCGTCCACACCGCCCACCGGTCCACAATCCCGACGCCGGACAGGGCCGAACGGCCCCATGCAAAGAGCCGTCCGGCCCAAGCGGTGAAGGCGACCTCGCCGCACGACGCGCAGTCCCCCCGGGCGCCCGTGAGAATCGGGCCGGAAGGGCCGCCCGACCCGGGACGTTCGGCCCCAGTCCCGGGTCGCGGGCAGCGCCTAACGTTCCCGACCATGGAGAACGATCACAACGCTCGACGGGGACAGTCGCGCGTGACCGAGGGCCGACCGGCGCCGGCCGCCCTCACACTGCTCACCCGCTCGAAGGCCCGCGCCCAGGAACGGACCCGCGACGGGGGCCGCCCGGTGTGTCGACCCGCGACCCCTGCGCCCCTGCCGCGCACCGGCGCCGCATGACGCCGCCGTACACCGCCGGGGCAGACCGGCGCATCGGCTGGCTGATGGCGCTGACCGGGGTCATCGGCTGGCTCGCCTCCCTGCGCCTGGCCATCGACGACTGGCTCGTTCTCAAGGACCCCAGCTACCAGCCGACCTGCAACATCAGCCCGGTCGTCGGCTGCAGCAACACCATGGCGAGCTGGCAGGGCAACCTCTTCGGCTTCCCCAACATGCTGCTCGGCCTGGGCGCCTTCGCCGCCGTCGCCGCGCTCGGCATCGCGGTGCTCGCCGGAGCGCGCCTGCACAGGGTGCTGTGGCTCGCCCTCAACGCGGGAACGCTCGTCGGCATCGGGTTCGCTCACTGGCTGATCTTCCAGTCGCTGTACGAGCTGAACCGGCTGTGCCCCTACTGCGGCGTCGTCTGGGTCATCACCATCGCGCTGTTCTGGTACGTCACGCTGCACAACGTCAAGCACGGCATCATCCCGGTGCCGGCCCGCGGCCGCGGCCTGCTGAATCTGGTGCTGGAGAGCCACTGGCTGCTTTTGGCGGCCTGGTACGGCGTGATCGTCATGCTCGTTCTCACCCGCTTCTGGTCGTACTGGAGCAGCCTGCTGTGACCGGGCCGTTCGGTCCGCCCGATTCGGGACATTCGGCCCACACGCATCCCGCCGCCCGGAGTTAGCGTCGCCTTATTGACTCTCGAGAAGGTGCAGGTAGAGAGCGAGGCACGGATGGCGACCACGGACCATGACCAGCCGCTCCACAAGGATCTCCCCGTACCCGGTGCGGGACTGGACGCCTCCCGCATGCCGGGCCACTGGGTGCTGGCCCGGCTCGGCAAGCGGGTCCTGCGCCCGGGCGGCGTGGAGCTCACCCGATGGATGCTCGACACCCTGGACATCGGACCCGACGACCGGGTGGTGGAACTCGCGGGCGGTCTGGGCGCCACAGCGGCACTGACGCTGCGGCGCTCGCCGGCCGGCTACACGGCCGTCGACCGCGATCCCGCCGCGGTGGCCGCGCTGAGCGCCCTCACCGTCCCCGGCAGGACCCACATCCGCGCCGTGCGGGCGGACGCCTCCGACACGGGTCTGCCGGACGGCTCGGCGACCGTCGTGTACGCCGAGGCGATGCTGACGATGCAGCCCCAGCCCGCCAAGCGGCGCATCGTACGGGAGGCACGCCGGCTGCTCACCGACGTGGGCGGCCGCTGTGCCATCCACGAAATGTGCCTGCTGCCGGACGGTATCGACCCGGCCCTCGCCGACCGGATCGCCAAGGACCTCGCCGACACCATCCACGTCGGCACCCGCCCGCTGACCGCGGCCGCCTGGCAGGAACTCCTCACCGACGAAGGCTTCACGGTCACCGCCCGGAGGACAACGCCGATGGCGCTGCTCGAACCCCGCCGTATGGTCGCCGACGAAGGACTGGTCCCCGCCCTGGCCATCGCCCGCCGCGCTCTGCGGGACCCCGCGGCCCGTCGCCGAGTCCACGAGATGCGCCGTGTGTTGCGCCGCCACCAGGCCCATCTGGGCGCCATCAGCCTGATCGCCCAGCCCACCACGCCCACTGAATAGGGAGGCCCCCATGCCTGCCACGGTGATCACCGACCTCGTCGACGAGTTGGCCGTGCCCGAGGACGGCACCCTCAGCCGCGTCCTGTACCGCGACGACCGGCTGCGAGTGGTCGGCTTCGCGTTCGCCGCCGGCCAGGAACTCACGGAGCACACCTCGGCCCTGCCCGTCGTCATCCAGGTCGTCCGAGGGCGGCTCGATCTGATCCTCGGTGACGAGAAGACGGTGGCCACGCCCGGCAGTTGGATCCACCTGCCCGCCCGGCTGCCGCACACGGTCCGAGCCACCGAACCCTCCGTCATGCTGCTGACCATGCTCCCCGCCCCGGAGCCCACGAAGCCCGACGATTCCACCGCAGCCTGACCCGTCGCCGACGGCAGAACTCCACGGTCCGGACCACCCTGGGGGCATGTGACACTGACGCGGTGGGGTGGGACAGATTCCGGCAGGGGAGATGGGTGCCGCTTGCGGTGGCGGCGGTGACCCTGGGGGCGGCGCTGGCGGGCGGCTGGTCGCTGGCAGGGGAGATCTCTGACGCGCGGCGGATCGATGCGTCACCGGTGCGGGTCCAGGGTGTCGTCGACCGGGCGGTGCCGGTCAAGGGCGGGACCGAGTACCGGGTGTCGTACCGGGTCGGCGGTCGGCGGTTCGCCACCGGAGATCTGCCGGTGGGACAGGGGGCCGAGCCGGCAGATCCCGAGGTGGGCGCATCGGTGTGCCTCGAAGCCTCGGCCGAGCGCCCGGAAACGGTGCGGCTGTGCGGCCAGAAGTATCCGGGCGGCGACAACTTGATTCCCGCCGAAGGCCTGTTGGTGGTGGCGGGCACGACAGGCACCCTCATGGCCGCCGGGTGGTTCGTGATGGTCGGCCGGGAGAGGTCCGGTGGAACCATGGCGCCATGAAGTACATGGTGCTGATGTACGCCGATCCCGCGGCGACCGAGGCGATGTCCGAGGAAGAGCGGGCCGATGTGTTCCGCAGACACGAAGCACTCCACCGGGACTTGGAGGGCACCGGCGAGATGCTGAACGGGGCCGGGCTGGCCTACCCGAAGGACACGACGACCCTCCGCCGGCACAAGGACGGATCGGACGCGGCGGATGGCCCGTTCCGCGAGGCGACCGAGCAGCTGACCGCCTACTACGTGATCGACTGTGCCGGTCCGGAACGGGCACGTGCGATTGCCGAACGCGTCCTTGATTTTCACGTCGTAGCGGTCGAAGTCCGGCCGATCCACGACGCGTTCGGCATGGGCGACGCCTGAAGGCGGGTCTGCCGGTCATCGGCAAGGGGTCGATCCCGCTTCAGGCGTCTCGTCCCACGGTGTCCGCGAGGGCCTCGCTCAGCTGCCGACGTAGGCCGCGAGGTGCTCACCCGTGAGGGTGGAGCGGGCGGCGATCAGGTCGGCGGGGGTGCCCTCGAAGACGATCCTGCCGCCGTCGTGGCCGGCGCCCGGGCCGAGGTCGATGATCCAGTCGGCGTGCGCCATGACCGCCTGGTGGTGCTCGATGACGATGACCGACTTCCCGGCGTCGACGAGCCGGTCGAGCAGACCGAGCAACTGCTCGACGTCGGCGAGATGGAGGCCGGTGGTCGGCTCGTCGAGGATGTAGACGCCCCCCTTGTCGGCCATGTGGGTGGCCAGCTTGAGCCGCTGCCGCTCGCCGCCGGACAGCGTGGTGAGCGGCTGGCCGAGGGTGAGATACCCCAGGCCGACGTCGGCGAGCCGTTCGAGGATCTTGTGCGCGGCCGGCGTACGTGCCTCACCGGCGCCGAAGAACGCCTCGGCCTCGCTCACCGGCATCGCAAGCACCTCGCTGATGTCGCGGCCGCCGAGGTGGTACTCCAGTACCGACGCCTCGAACCGCTTCCCCTCGCACTCCTCGCAGGTGGTGGCGACGCCGGCCATCATCGCCAGGTCGGTGTAGATGACGCCGGCGCCGTTGCAGGTGGGGCAGGCGCCCTCGGAGTTGGCGCTGAACAGCGCCGGCTTCACCCCGTTGGCCTTGGCGAACGCCTTGCGGATCGGGTCGAGCAGCCCGGTGTAGGTCGCGGGATTGCTGCGCCTTGAGCCGCGGATGGCGCCCTGGTCGACCGACACCACACCCTCGTCGGCGGGGATCGAGCCGTGCACCAGCGAGCTCTTGCCGGAGCCGGCGACGCCGGTGATGACGGTCAGCACGCCGAGCGGCACGTCCACGTCGACGTCACGCAGGTTGTTCGTCGCCGCGCCGCGGATCTCCAGCGTGCCGGTGGGCTTGCGCACCGTCTCCTTGACGGCGGCCCGGTCGTCGAGATGGCGGCCGGTGATGGTGCCGGCGGCCCGCAGCCCCTGGATCGTGCCCTCGAAGCAGACAGTGCCGCCCGCCGTACCGGCGCCGGGGCCGAGGTCGACGACATGGTCGGCGATCGCGATCATCTCCGGCTTGTGCTCCACCACGAGCACCGTGTTGCCCTTGTCGCGCAGCCGCAGCAGCAGGTTGTTCATCCGCTGGATGTCATGCGGGTGCAGGCCGATCGTGGGCTCGTCGAAGACATAGGTGGTGTCGGTGAGCGAGGAGCCGAGGTGGCGGATCATCTTGGTGCGCTGTGCCTCGCCGCCGGACAGCGTGCCCGAGGGCCGGTCCAGCGAGAGGTAGCCGAGACCGATCTCCACGAACGAGTCGAGGGTCTCCCCCAGCGCCGACAGCAACGGCCCGACCGACGGTTCGTCGAGCCCGCGGACCCATTCGGCAAGGTCGCTGATCTGCATCGCGCACGCGTCGGCGATGCTTATGCCGTTGACCTTCGAGGACCGGGCCGCCTCACTGAGCCGGGTGCCGTCGCAGTCCGGGCAGACGGTGAACGTCATCGCCCGCTCGACGAACGCGCGGATGTGCGGCTGCAGCGCGTCGACGTCCTTCGACAGCATCGACTTCTGGATCTTCGGGATCAGACCCTCGTACGTCAGGTTGATGCCCTCGACCTTGATCTTGGTCGGTTCCTTGTGGAGGAGGTCGTGCAGCTCCCTCTTGGTGTACTTGCGGATCGGCTTGTCCGGGTCGAAGAAGCCGCAGCCCTTGAAGATGCGGCCGTACCAGCCGTCCATGCTGTAGCCGGGGACGGTGAGCGCGCCCTCGCTGAGCGACTTGCTGTCGTCGTACAGCTGGGTCAGGTCGATGTCGGTGACCGTGCCCCGGCCCTCGCAGCGCGGACACATGCCGCCGGTGATGCTGAAGCTGCGCCGCTCCTTCACGGTCTTCCCGCCGCGTTCGACCGTGACCGCCCCCGCGCCGCTGATCGAGGCGACATTGAAGGAGTACGCCTTGGGCGAGCCGATGTGCGGCTTGCCGAGCCGGCTGAAGAGGATGCGCAGCATGGCGTTGGCGTCGGTGGCGGTGCCGACGGTGGACCGGGGGTCGGTGCCCATCCGCTGCTGGTCGACGATGATCGCGGTCGTCAGCCCGTCGAGGACGTCCACCTCGGGCCGGGCCAGTGTGGGCATGAAGCCCTGGACGAAGGCGCTGTACGTCTCGTTGATCAGCCGCTGCGACTCCGCGGCGATCGTGTCGAACACCAGCGAGCTCTTGCCCGAGCCGGAGACGCCGGTGAACACGGTCAGCCTGCGCTTCGGGATCTCGATGCTGACGTCCTTGAGGTTGTTCTCGCGCGCGCCGTGCACGCGGATCAGATCGTGGCTGTCGGCAACGTGCGGCGCAGGCGACCGCGTCTCCGTCGTCTTGTCCATGCTTATCGTCTCTCCATCTGTTGCACGGGCCGCGTTCACTGTCCCCGTCGGCGTCGCCCGGCTCGATCCGACCAGCCACGAGCGGTGGGTCCTGTTCCCCTGTGTCGGCGTGGTCGCGGCAACGCTACGCCGTCCCCCCGAACGACGGTGTCGGTGGTGCCGACCGGGGTAGCCCCTCGGCGCCACCGGCCCCGTGATCGTGAATCGTGACGTTCATGCCGGTCACGCTAGCCGCGGCTCCAGGGCTCGCGCTTCTTCATTCCTGATCGCTCCGGTCACCCGTTCGGCCACGCGGAGAATCAAGTAGTCGTACGGCGACTCACCGTAGGAGCGTCGCAACCGGCGGCGCCGCACCCCATCGCGGCGCGATGTCCAGTTCACCCCGATAAGATACGTTTTGTGATCAGGTCAGGACGGCCGCGGCACCGCCGCCCTCCCTACGGTGGCCGACGCGAAACGGTACTGCTGTCACCGTTGCTGCTCACCGCCCTCATCACCGGCCTGGCCTTCGCCACCCCGAGGGAGATCGCGTTCAGCCGTCTGCTGCCGGCGGCACCCGCCCTCGCCGCCGCGTTGTGGACCGTCCTGCCCACGGTCCTCCTGGGAGTGTTCTGCCTGCTGGTCATGATCGGGCTCAGCATGGTCTACTCCGACCTCGGAACGCCGTACACGGCTGCCGCGATCATTGCCGTGACCCTGGCGGCCGCGTACGCGAGCCATCTCCGTCTCCAGCGGGAGGAGATGCTCTTCCAGGTGCGCCTCGTCGCCGACGCCGCCCAGAAAGTGCTGCTGCGCCCCCTGCCGTCCCGCATCCAGGACGTCGAAATCGAGTCGCTGTACCTGGCGGCCGCGGAGCACGCCCGGATCGGCGGCGACTTCTACGAGGCGGCCGACACCATGTACGGGGTCCGGCTGCTCATCGGTGACGTGCGCGGCAAGGGACTCCAGGCGGTGGGGGCGGCCTCGGCGGTGATCAACTGTTTCAGGGAGAACGCGTACGACCAGCCCGATCTGAAGGCCATCATCCATCGCCTGGAAACCAGCATCACCCGCTACAGCGTGGCGAGCCGCTCCGCGGATCAGTCGGAGCACTTCGCCACCGCTCTGCTCGCCGAGATCCCTTACGACGGCGGGCAGGTCAGAATCCTCAACTGCGGGCACCCACCGCCACTGCTGGTGCAGCGCGGGGAGGTCCGCGTCATCGAGCCCACCATCCCCTCACCGCCGCTCAACCTGGCCAATCTGCTCGGCGACCACTACAGCGTCGACACCGTCACCTTCGCCTCGGGCGACCAGTTGCTGCTCTACACCGACGGCGTGTCGGAGGCCCGCGACCGCGCCGGGCGGTTCTTCCCGCTGGCGGACTGGATGCGTCGGCTCGGCCCGGCGCCGCCCCGTGAGCTGCTGCGCCGGCTGCACGAGGACCTGGTCCACTACAGCGGCGGAAGGCTGGAGGACGACATCGCGGCCCTCGCCGTACGCTCCGGCTGCCCCCGCGCTCACCACCACCCGCCGCAGGTGTAGCGGAAGCGGATCAAGCCGTGGTGGCGCTGGGCCCTGTCGTCACATTCCCGTCTGCCCCGCGACGCCATGCACGCTCCCCCAAGCTCTCGGCTTCGCTCGAGCAGGGGGACCCCCATGACGCCGAGAGGCCCGCCCTCCGGGCGACGACGGGAATGTGACGACTGGACCTAGTAGCCGTTGCCCGGGGTGGAACTCCCACCGCCACCGCTACTGCCGCCACTGCCTCCGCCGACGGTGATCTCCGCCTTCATGCCCATGTCCTTGTGCCCGTCCACCGGGCAGTACAGCTCATACGAGCCCTCCTTCAGCATGACCTTGAGCTGGGCCGACTGCCCCGGCTGAAGGCCGTGCGGCAGTCGCATTTCGGTGCCCGGCCCCTCGATCTCCAGGGAGTGCACGATGTGCCCGGCGTTCTTGGCGACAAACGTGTAGTCACCGGCCTTGAACGTCTTCGACGACAGGGCAAGTTGGTACTCGGTCAACTGCACCGTCACTGTCGTGGACCCCGCCTTGGCGTTCTGCGCCGGGCTGGACGTGGCCCCCGTTCCCCCGTCCGAGCCCGAGTTCCCACACGCGGAAAGCGCGGCGGCCAGCGCCACCGCGCACGCCCCTGCCGCCGCTCCGCTCCAGTTCGACTTCAACCTTCCAGCCACGGTCGGCCCTCCTCCCGTGTTCCATCCCTCATGGACAGATACGGGACAGGGCCCGTGATGGATTGCGGGGAAGGCACAGGGATTCCGTTGCAGCACGTGGTCACCCCAGGGCCGACACATCGGATCTATCTCGTCATGTTGACGGGGATGAGACCCTTCTCTACGGTGCGACACGGGATAGCTCCGATGAATCACCGAGCCGCCTGGAGGCAACGTGCCCAGCTCCGCCGCGCCCCGCCCGTCCAGACGAACCGTCCTCGCCACCGGATCCGCCCTGGGCGGCACCCTGCTGGCCACGGGCCTGCCCACGCAGGCGACGGCAGCGGACCGCGCCGAGCCCGCGGCAAACCCCTCCGACCCCTGGCGCACCGTTCTCGACGACGCCGACCTGCTCTGGCAGCGGATGCCGACGACCTGGTACGAGGGCCCGTTCCTCGGCAACGGCTTCCTCGGCTCCGGGATCTACGCCGAGCCGGGCGCCGCAGCGAAGGCGGTGCGGTTCAACATTCAGCATTCCGAGGTGCAGGACCACCGCCCCGAGTTCGGCTCCCTCTTCGGTCTGGCCCGGCTGCCGATCGGCTACTTCACCCTGGAGCCGGTGGGCGCGATCACCGGCCTGGACTGGCGGCTGGCGCTGCACGACGCCGAACTCACCGGCACCCTCACCACCGACCAAGGCAGCCTGGCCCTGCGCGCCATGGTCCACAACGCCCGCTCGGTCCTTGCCGTCGAGGTGACGCCGAGCGCGGGCGAGCGGGGCTTCCGCTGGGTGTTCCACCCCGCCGACGCGATCAGTCCGCGAGCCGCCTTCAAGCCGCTCCCGGACGGCTACCGGGGCAACTCGCCCGCCGAGGTCACCGACCACGACGGCGTGACCGCCGCCGTGCAGCCGCTGCTGGCGGGCGGACAGCACGTCACCGCGTGGCGGGAGCGGACCAGAGGCCGGACGCGAACCCTGTACGTGCACGTCGCGCACTCCTACCCGCAGACCACGGCCCTGGACCGGGCCCTGAGGTCGGTCCGCGCCGCAGACCGCCTCCCCTACTCCGCCCTGGCCGTGGACCACCGCGCCTGGTGGCACACCTACTACCGCAAGAGCTTCCTGTCCCTGCCCGACGCCCGCATCCAGCGCTTCTACTGGATCCAGCTGTACAAGGCCGCTTCCGCCGCCCGCCGCGACGCCCCCGTGATGGCGACGAGCGGCCCCTGGCTGGAGCCCACGCCGTGGCCCAACACCTGGTGGAACCTCAACGCACAGCTGGAGTACTGGCTCATCCATGGCTCCAACCACCTTGAACTCGACGCGATCACAAGGGCGTTGAGCGAGTTCCGGGACAACCTCGCCAAGGAGGTGGCACCGCCGTACCGCACCGACTCACTCGGCATCCCCCGCACCACGGACCCCCACCTGATCAACGGCGCGGCCGGCACCCTCACCGGCTATGGAGTCGGCGTCCCCGGCCAGGACCCGCCGACCCCCGAGGTCGGTGATCTGACCTGGGCCCTGCACAACGTCTGGCTCAGCTACCGCCACACCATGAACGAGTCGATCCTGCGGGACGTCCTCTTCCCCCTGCTGCGCAAGGCGATCAACTACTACCTCCATTTCCTGGAGCCCGGCCCGGACGGCAAACTGCACCTGCCCGCCACCTTCTCCCCGGAGTACGGCGGCAACTCACGCGACTGCAACTACGACCTGATGCTGCTGACCTGGGGATGTCGCACCCTCCTCGAATCCGCGGAACTCCTCGGCATCGACGACGCGTCGGCACCCCGCTGGCGCGAAGTGCTGGCGAAACGGGCGCCGTATCCGACGGACACGAACGGCTTCATGATCGGCGCGGACATCCCCTTCGCGAAGTCACATCGCCACTACTCGCACCTGCTGGCGGTCTACCCGCTGTACGAGGTGACCGGCCGCACCCCCGACGAACTCGCCCTGATCGAGAAGTCACTGGCGCACTGGGTGGGCTTCGAAGGTGCCCTGCAGGGCTACACCTTCACGGGCGCGGCCTCGATGTCGGCACTGCTCGGCAAGGGCGAGGACGCACTGAAGTACCTCGGTGAGCTGATGACCCGTTTCATCCAGCCCAACACCATGTACAAGGAGTCGGGACCGGTCATCGAGACCCCCCTGTCGGCGGCCCAGTCACTGCACGACATGGTCTGCCAGTCCTGGGGCGGAGTCATCAGAGTGTTCCCCGCGCTTCCCGTGGCTTGGGCGGATCTGACCGTGCACGGCTTCCGCACACAGGGCGCCTTCCTGCTGAGCGCGGCCCGACAGGACGGCACCACCCGCTGGGTACGGCTGCTCAGCGAGGCCGGCGCGCCCTGCGTCGTACGGCACGGGATCGCGGGACCCGTCGACGTACGGGACGGGCGCGGCCGCCTCCTGCGGTACACCGACATCGACGCCGCCACCCTTCGAGTCACCCTGCACAAGGGCGAGTCGGCGCTGATCACGGCCAAGGGCGACCGGCCCGACCTGTCCGTCATGCCCGTAGGTCCGAACGGGGACGCGCCCCGCTGGGGGCTGCCTCTGTCAGGCGAGGACGCGGGCGAGGAAGTTGCGGATGTGCTCGGTGATGACGGCGAGGTGGCTCTCCAGGGCGAAGTGTCCTGAGTCGATCAGGTGGATCTCGGCATCGGGCAGGTCGCGGCCGAACGCCCTGGCACCATCGGGGCCGAAGATCGCGTCGTTGGCTCCCCAGACCGCCAGCAACGGAACCCGGGAGTCACGGAAGTACTGGTGGACCTGGGGGTAGAGGTCCACGTTGGTGGGGTAGTCGCGGAAGAGCTTGAGCTGGATCTCGTCGTTGCCGGGCCGGTCCAGCAGCGCCTGGTCGTGGACCCAGTTGTCGGGGCTGACCAGGCTCGGATCGGCGACTCCGTTCAGGTACTGCCAGCGGGTGACCTCAAGGGTCAGGGCGCCGCGCATGGGCGCTTCGGTGTCCGGTCCCGGGGACGCGGTGTAGGCGAAGACCTCGTCCCAGAAGGGCTTGACGAAGCCCTCTTCGTAGGCGTTGCCGTTCTGCGTGATGATCGCGGTGACACGGTCCGGGGCCTGGAGCGCGAGCCGCCAGCCGATGGGGGCGCCGTAGTCCTGCACGTACATCGCGAACCGGTCGATGCCCAGGTGCTTGAGCAGGCCGGAGGTGACCTCGGTGAGGGCGTCGAAGGTGTACGGGAAGTCCCGCAGGGCGGGCATGGCGGACTGGCCGAACCCGATGTGATCGGGAGCGATCACGTGGTAGCGGTCGGCGAGCGCCGGGATCAGGTGGCGGAACATGTGCGAGCTGGTCGGGAAGCCGTGGAGCAGGACCACGGCGGGGGCGTTCGGATCACCGGCCTCCCGGTAGAAGACCTCGAGACCGTTGACGGTGGCGGTGCGGTGGTGGACTGCGGAGACCATCTCTCTAACCCCTCTTCCGAGCTTTACTGGTTATATCTCCAGTCGAGCACGCTCCATCTAACCTGTCAAGCTACTTTCATCGGTTAGACTTCAGTCAGGCTCGTTCAACCGATCGAGCAAGGCAATCCGGATCCGGTGAGGAGGCGGCCATGTCGGCCGGTCGAGAGCCGCAGGACGCGCTGCTGGAGCTCCTCAACAGCACGCCGGTCGTCGACGGGGTGGTCCTGGACCGGCTCGCAGACCCGGAGGCGACCAGGAGCTGGCAGCGGGCCCACGGCGGCAACGGCAGCGCGGAGGAACGTCGGCACCTCCTGGATGCGCGCGATGCCCTGCAGGGTGTGGTGCGCGGCAGTCGGCCGGCCGCGTCGCTGGCTCCGCTGCTCGGCGACGTCGTCTCCCGCCCTCGCGTCGGCCCCGATGGGGTGGCCTGGGAGCTGGACGCCCCCGGGGAGCGCCGTTTGGCGGTGGAGGCCGTCATGGCCTGGAGCGCGCTGCAGGAGACGATGCCCGGCCGGTTGCGGCCGTGCGCCAACGCAGAGTGCCGACGGTTCCTCCTCGACCGCAGCAAGACCAACAAGGCCCGCTGGTGCTCCATGGCCGTCTGCGGCAACAGGATGAAGGCCCGACGCCACTACCGGCGCACCCGCGACGCCGCAGCCGCCCACCACTCATGATCACGGAATCGCGGCACCACCGGCACACGAACTAGGATCGGCCCGAGCGCACGGTTCACTGCGCCATGGGGGCTGCCCCGGCCGGACACCGCACAGGAGGTCCGCAATGGCGACGCTGCTGTCCGTGAACGTAGGAACGCCCAAGGACGTCTTCTGGCAGGGAAGGACCGTCCGCACCGGAGCCTGGAAGTCCCCCGTGGACGGCCCCCGGACGGCACGGCGGCTGAACATCGACGGAGACGGTCAGGGAGACCTGGCCGGACACGGCGGCGAGATCCGTGCCGTGCTCGTCTACCAGTTGCAGTCCTACCAGTACTGGCAGAAGCAACTGGGCCGCGACGACCTGACCTTCGGAATGTTCGGGGAGAACTTCACCGTCGACGGCCTGCCCGACGACGAGGTGTGCATCGGCGACCGGTACCGCATCGGCGAAGCCGAGTTCGAGGTCACCCAGCCGCGCGTGACCTGCTACCGCGTCGGCCTGCGACTGGGCGAACCCACCATGGCCGCCCTGCTGGTCGCCCACCACCGCCCCGGCTTCTATCTGCGTGTCCTGACCGAGGGACGCGTCCAGGCCGGCGACGAGATCACCCTGACCCGAAAGGGACCGGAACAACTCAGCGTCGCCGACACCGACGCGCTGCTCTACCTCCCCGACCGCGACCCCGCCAAGCTGCGCAAAGCACTGAACATCCCGGCCCTCAGCCCCGGTTGGCAGCAGTCCTTCCGTGAACTCGCCGCCGCGCGGCCGCCGACGCAGGAAACGGGATGGCCGGGCTTCAAGCCCATGCGTGTCGCCCGCATCGTCCCCGAGACCCCGACCGTCTCGTCGATCTACCTCGACGCCACCGACGGCACACCGCTGCCCGAGGCCCGCCCGGGCCAGTACCTCTCCGTCCGCCTCGCCGTCGGCGATGCCGCTCCCACCGTCCGCAGCTACTCCCTGTCGTCGGCGCCCATGGCTGACAGCTATCGCATCAGCGTCAAGTATGAGCCGCACGGGCAAGTCAGCGCCTACATCCATGCCGCGCTCCGCCTCGGGGACCTCGTGGACATCGCCGGCCCCCGGGGAACGTTCGTGCTGGAAGACGGCAACCGTCCGGTCGTCCTCATCTCCGCGGGGATCGGTGCAACTCCCGTACTGGCCATGCTCCACCGACTCGCAGACACCCAAGACCCACGCCCCGTCTGGTGGATCCACACCGCGCACGACCGCGCCCACCACGCCTTCGCTGACGAGACCCACGCGCTGCTGGCCCAACTCCCCCACGCCCACGAGCACATCTACTACAGCACCGGAGCCACCCCCGGTCGCGACGAGCCCCACATCACCCAGGGGCGTCCGACCGCCCGGTCACTCACGGCCATGGACATTCCCACCGACGCCGACGCCTACCTGTGCGGACCGCCCGCCTTCATGGACGACCTGGGAGGCTTTCTGCGCGATCACGGCCTGAGCCCCGAACGCATCCATACGGAACAGTTCAGCGCCCTGTCCGCCATCAATCCCGGCGTAACGTCCACCACCGCGGTACGGCCGCACCAACCCCCCGGTCCACCGGGCACCGGACCCGTCATCACCTTCGCCCGCAGCGGCATCACGACCCCGTGGTCACCGGCTCACGCCTCACTCCTCGACCTGGCCGAAGCCTGTGACATCCCCACCCGCTGGTCCTGCCGCACCGGTGTCTGCCACACCTGTGTCACCCACCTCCTGTCGGGCGACGTCACCTACACCACCCCACCCCTCGAACTCCCCGAGGCCGGTACGGTCCTCGTCTGCTGCAGCGAGCCGACCACCGAAGTCGTCCTCGACCTCTAGCGGGCCGTCGGCGGAGGGCCGGATGCCCCGTACGATCGCGACATCGGCCACCGACCCGTCGGATCAGACCGACGTGGCGGGGAGGGGCTGTTCGGTCCAGATGGATTTGCCGGTGCGGGTGTGGCGGGTGCCCCAGCGCTGGCAGAGTGCGGAGATGAGCTGCAGCCCGCGGCCGCCCTCGTCGGTGGCGGAGGTGTGGCGGATGTGCGGTGTGGTCAGGCTGGCGTCGGAGACCTCGCAGATGAGTGCGCGGCTGCGGAGCATGCGCAGCCGGATGGGGCCGCAGGCGTGCCGGACGACGTTCGCGACCAGCTCGCTGACCAGGAGTTCGGTGGTCATGACCAGGTCCTCGTCGGTCAGGTCCCAGTCGTTGAGCTGTGCGCGGGCCAGGTCGCGGGCCTGGCCCGCCGCCACCGGGTCCTCCGGCAACGGCCATTCGGCGACGTTCTCCGCGTCCAGCGGGTGGGTGCGGACCAGCAGCAGGGCGGCGTCGTCCATCAGCTCGCCGTGGGCAGGCAGGAGAGCGGAGGTGAGGGTGGCGCAGAGGGTGTCCAGGTCGGACGCGTCCGCCGGCAGGGCCGCCATGGCGTTCACGGACTCGAAGAGCAGCTCGGCCAGGCGGTTCATGCCGGTGGTGACATCCCTGTCCTTGCTCTCGACCAGGCCGTCGCTGTAGAGGGCGAGCAGGCTGTCGGCGGGCAGCAGGGTCTCGTGGGTTTCGAAGGGCGGGGCGGCCACCCCCAGTGGCGGGTCCGGGGTCATGGGCAGGAAGGTGACGGTGCCGTCGGGGTGGGCCACCGCCGGGGGCGGCTGACCGGCGCTGGCGTACGACAGCAGCCGGGTCACCGGGTCGTAGATGCCGTACAGGCAGGTCACGAAGGCATCGGTGCCCTGCTCGCCGACGATGTCGTTGAGGTGGCCGAGGATTTCGTCGGGTGGCAGCTCCAGCTCGGAGAGGGTGCGGACAGCCGTGCGGAGTCCGCCCATGGTGGCGGCCTCGGCCATGCCGTGGCCCATGACGTCGCCGATCACGAACGCGACCCGGGCCGCGGAGAGCGGGATCACGTCGTACCAGTCGCCACCGACGTCGGCTCCGTGCTTGGCCGGCTGGTAGCGTGCCGCCGCCGTCACCTCGGGCAGCTCGGGCAGTTCCTGCGGCAGCAGGCTGCGCTGGAGGGTACGGGCCCGGGTCGTCGCCTCGTCGTAGAGCCCGGCCCGCTCCAGGGCCTGCGCGATCAGTCCGCTGAGCGCGGTCAGCAGCGTGCGTTCGTCATCGTCCAGCACCCGCGGTCGGCCGAAGCAGATCACCGCCGCGCCGATCCCGCGCCCCGATACCGCCAGCGGCAGAAAGGCCCATGCCTGCGTGCCGCCCTCCCTGATCAGGATGTCGGTCTCCGGGTAACGCCTCAGGAACTCCTCGGGGGACGAGATGTAGAGGGGGGTGCGGGTACGCAGGGCGTCCCCCACCGGGTTCGTGGTGTCCCGCACTGCCCACTGCCCGTCCAGCAGTCGGGTGAAGCGCTCCGAATGTCCCCGGGAGCCGACCACCGTCAGCCGGTCGCCGACCACGCCGACCATGATGAGTCCGGTCGCCCCGAGGGGTGTCATCACGCCGTCGGCCACCGCCGCCATCACATCCTGGGCCGTGACAGCCTCGGCCAGCTCCCGCGTGATCCGCTGCACCAGGGCCGCGCGCTCCGCGGCAGCCCGCTCCGCGGCGGCCCGCTCGGCCTCCCGCAGATGCCGCTCGGTGGTGTCGGTGATGTAGAGGGTGAGGCCTTCCGGCACCGGCACCAGCCGCAGGTGGTACCAGGACCTACCGTCCGACCCCGGTACGTCGAATCCGGCCGGCTGGCCCTCGGCCACCGTGGCCCGGCACCGTTGTTCCAGCCCTGGCACGGCACGTACGACGGGAATGTCCCAGAGCAGGGATCCGGCCACGTCTCCCGCGGCGCCGAGGAGTTGCTCGGCGGCCTGGTTGAGAAATCCGATGCGCCAGTCCGTGTCCAGGGAGACGAAGCCGTCGCTCATGTGTCGCAGCGCCCGCCCCACCGACTCGGCGGCGGCATGCGTTTCGCTGCTGTCCCGGAGGGTGCCGATCACCTTGACCGGCGTCCCCTCCTCATCCGTGATCGTCCGGGCACAGGCCTCGATCCAGAGGTAGGTGCCGTCCTGGCGGCGGATCCGGTACTCGTTCTGGAAGCCGCCGCGCATCTGGATGCCCGTGTCGAAGCCGGCCACCGCCCCTGGCAGGTCGTCCGGGTGGATCAGCTCCGCCCACGCCTCGATGCCGCCGTTCATCACCTCCGGATCGATGCCGGCCAGCACCTCCTCGACGGGCAGGTCTGCGGTCAGCGCGCCGGTACGCAGGTCCCAGGTGTACGTGATGGAGGGCATCCGTTCCGCGTCCCACGGGGCGGCGGCCTCCCGTGGTCCTGGCCCGCTCTCCAGCGCGCGCAGCAGGGTGGGCGACGGATTGAGGATTCCGGACGCCCTGAGCCTCCCGGACATCCACGCCGCCACCTCGGTCAGAAACTCACACTCCGCCGCGCCGGGCTCGGCGCCCGGGGCGAAGAGGACAGAGAGCGCGCCGCGCCGCCAGCCACCGCTCGGAATGGGGACGGCCAGGTGTCCGATGCCGGCGGGGAGTCCGGAAGGCCACAGGGCGGCGGGGTCCCGGCCCGGCACCGGATCGGGCGGGGCCAGGTCGGGCTGCCAGCTGGTGGTGTCGTTGCGGGCGGCTCTGCTGGGCGGCGCCGTGCCCCGTACCGGGATGATCACCCAGGGCCGGGTCATCGTCTCCGGCAGGCCACTGTCGGCGACCAGGTAGAGGATGCCGCTCATGCCGCCGCCAGGCAGATGCACCATGCCGCCCAGGCCGTGCACCTCGGCCACCGCCTGCTGGAGCGCGGTCAGCAGCACTTCGACGTCGCGCCGGTCCTCGTCCACGGCGTCCAGCAGCAGCATCCGCATGCGGTGTCGCTCCGAGGGCCGATCCGTCTGTATGGTCCCCACGCCCTGCGGCTGGTGCAGCACATGGGGGACGTGGGATATGGACGGGCCGCCGTGGTCCGCGTCACCGCCTTTGGTATTCACCACTGCCGACCCTCGCCTCCGCTCACCGCTTGGGTGTCCCGCTGGGACGCATGCGATCGGATGTGGACCAGCAGCGATCTACATCCGTTCAATCAATCCTAATCGGAACAACCTAGGTGATTTCATTTGCATACGGAACCGTTCGCACCCGATCAACCGTATGTAGCGTCAGCTCACCCTTCGTCGCCGGGCGGCGTCGTCGACGTAGTCGTGGTGAGGACTGAAGTGACACGGTCCAGCGGCGGTCACGCCGTAGGCATGTCGTCGATCCGCTCGCCCTCTGCCTGGGACGGCTCGGTCCTGGGGACGTCCGGGTGTTGCTCCGTGGCCGCCCGCTCTGTCGGCTCCTCGCGCTCCCCTTCGGCCTGGGAGGGGGTGTGAGAGTACAGCCAGGCGTCGTAATCCGAGGCTCCGGTTTTCATGGCGGGCCTCCCTCGGTCGCTCATGTTCCATGGTCCTCCGCGGATCGCGGCAGCGCCAGGTCGGCCCGGGTGCCCGTCAGACGCCGCCGGCCACTGCCGTGCCGAGAATCAGCAGTACGACGCCGGTGACGATGCTCAGCCATCGACGAACTCCCGGCCTGGACACCAGCGCGCGGCCCCTGCCGACGGCCCAGGTGAACAGGACGTACCAGCAGACGTTGACCAGGGCCCACATCACCCCCAGGGCGATGCTCGACAGCATGACCGGTCCGTCGGCCGTGACGAATTGGGGGAGCACCGAGACCGCGAACACGCCCGCCTTGGGGTTGCCGAGGTTCGTACCGAGTCCCGCGGAGTAGGCGCTCCACCAGCTCAGTTGCCGTGCCGGCGCGATCTCCGCGGGCGCGGTGGACGTCCGTCGCGCCGCCCGCAGCGTGCTGATGCCGAGGGCGATCAGGACGATCCCGCCCGCGATGCGTACGAGCGCGTAGGCACCGGGATTGGCCAGCAGGACGGCCGACAGTCCGGCCGCGGCGGCGGTGGACCAGATCACCAGTCCCGTCGCATTGCCGGCGATGGTCGCCCGGGCCAGGCGGGAGCCGCCCTCCAGGGTCTGCCGGACCATGAGCGCCTGTCCCGCGCCCGGAAGCATGGCCAGCAGCCATGTGGTGATCACGAATACCGGCAGGTGGGTGAGCACGTCGATCAGACCTTTCTGGAGTTGGTTGCCTTGCCCCACCCAGGCTGGCGTGTACGAGGAATTCAGAGAAGTCGGAGATCAGCCCATCAGCATTAAGATAATTGAATGCAAGACCCTGGACAGCTCCGGCTGCTCGCGTTGATCGAACGCCACGGCTCCCTCACCGCGGCCGCCCACGTCCTCGGCCTCAGCCCCGCGGCGGTGACCCAGCAAGTCGCCCGCGCGGAACGGGACTGGGAAGCCCCCCTCGTCCTGCGCGGGCCGCGCGGAGCGGCCCTCACCGCCGCCGGTGCCCTGCTCGCCCAGCATGGACGCGTCATCGAGCAGCACATGGACGACGCCGCCGCACAGTTGTCCGCCCTGCTCGGTCATCTCGCGCTGCGCCTGAAAGTCGGAGCCTTCCAGGCCGCCGCGCTCCACGTGCTCCCGCCGGCCCTGACCGCTCTGCGCCACCGCCATCCCGACGCCGACGTGTCGGTCCAGGACGTACTGTCCGAGCACGGGATCGAGGAGATCGCCGCGGGCAGGCTCGACCTGGCGGTCATCGCCTCCTGGGGCGCGTTCCCCGAGGCGCCCGCACACGTCACCCTGCACCCGCTGTTGCTGGACCCCATGGTCGTCGTCCTCCCCGACGACCACCCCCTCGCCGCACGGACACCCCGCGACGCCCCGCTGCGCCTCGAAGATCTCCGCGACGAGTCATGGGTGACCATCCTGGCCGGCCACGCCGCACGGGAGCAGTTCGACCAGGCCGCCGCCGACGCCGGCTTCACGCCCAGGATCAGGTTCCAGACCGCCTCGTACGACGTCGCCCAGGCCCTGGTCGGCACGGGCATCGGCGTCGCACTGGTCTCCCGTCTGGCGCTGACCGGGGTCCCCGGGACCACCCACCGTGAGCTTGCCCGACCGCGGCTTCACCGCCGGCTCCACGCGGTCACCGCGACCGAGACCACCCTCACCCCCTTGGTGGACGTCTTTCTGACTCTCCTTCGGGACGTTGCCGAGGACCTGACCGCAACATGGACACGTCCGGGGGCAGATTGAACGGCGTGACCACCTGGATCGCCGAAGGGAGGGTCGGTCCGTCGTCCGGCAGTGCCTTCTTGGCCCGCATGATGGTCTGGCAGGCGCGGCGCACATCCTGGCGCAGGTCGTGGTGAAGCACTGCGGAAAGGCGGCGCTCCCGCAGCAGCGTCGTGTTGTCGTGGTCGAGGTCGTGTGCGACGAACACGGCACATGACCTCCCCAGGGCGTCGAACGCGTCCAGGGTGGCGAGGTTGCCTCCGCCCATCGAGTAGACCGCGACGATCTCCTCGTCGCGCTTGAGCGCCGCCAGGACCAACTCGCGCTGGGTGGCGTCGAGGCCGTCGCTGTCCGTCACCTCCACCAGGGAGCGCTTGGGGTCCGCGAGGCGCATCGCGCTGCGGAAGCCCATCTCGCGCTCCTCCTCGCCGCGGAAGGAGCCCCGGCTGATGGTGGTGAGCACGTTGCCGGGCCGCTCGCCGAGCCACTGCTGGAGGAGGTAGGCGGCGGTGGCGCCCGCCGCGCGGTTGTCGATGCCGACGTACGCCAGGCGTGCGCTGTGGGGCAGGTCGGTGACCAGAGTGACGACGGGGATGCCGGCCGCGACCAGCCGCCCCACGGCGGTTCCGATCTCCGGCAGGTCCGGGGCCTTGAGGATCACGCCCTGTGTCCCGCGCTTGGCGATCTTGTCCAGGATTCCGGTCAGTTCGTCGGGAGGACAGGTCTCACGGAAGTGGAAGCGCGAGCGCACCACCGCGGGCTGCAGGGAAGGCAGTTCGGCCTCCAGCGCCTCACGGACGGCGGTGGAGAACCGCTCCGGTGCCTGCATCACGATGTCGATCATGAAGGTACGGCCCCCGATACGGACCTGGCTCTGCTGCCGGTCCAGGTCCTTGATGGCTTCGTACACCTCCCTGACCGTGCCCTCCCGCACGTTGCCCCTGTTGTGGAGAACGCGGTCGACCGTGGCCGTGCTCAGTCCGGCCTGGCGGGCGATTTCCCTGATCGGATAGGGGTGGCGCATGAGTGATCCCCGGAGACAGTGATGGACTTTTGATGTATTGCTGAGGGTTGAATGATGGGTTCGGGTTCCCAAGACTGACAGAAAGGCAGGCACTGCGAAAGGACCCGAATGTCCTCCACGACTGCGGGAGAGCCGACCTGGTTCACCGAGGCCGACTGCGATCTCGACGCGTTCCGCTCGCTCGTCGAGCAGGAGACCGACGCCCTTGGCTACCCCTCGGCCGAGCGGGCGGAACAGGGAGTGCTGCTCTACGACAGCGACCGGCTCCGCGGCCTCACGGACACCGCCGAAGGCCGTAGGAACGTACAGAGCGAACTGGTCCGGGCGCTGCTCGACGGTCCCGGCATCGTGGTCCTCAAAGGCGCGTTCGCCGGCACGGCGGTCGTGGACCGGACATCCGAAGCCTTCAACGCGCTCATCGAGGAGGAGCGCGCGAGTGGTGCCGCCCGTGGTGACCACTTCGCCGCGCCGGGCGCCAACGACCGGGTCTGGAACGCCCTGGAAAAGCTCGCCGTGCGCGCGCCGGAGGTGTTCGCCGACTACTACGCCAACGACATGCTGAGCCTGATCGCCGAAGCCTGGCTGGGCCCCGCCTACCAGGTCACCTCACAGGTCAACGTCGTCAATCCGGGCGGGGCCGCACAGCGTGTGCACCGCGACTGCCACCTCGGTTTCCTCACCCAGGAGCGCGCCGCCGCGCATCCGGCGCACGTCCACCGCCTGTCGCCCGTACTGACCCTGCAGGGCGCGGTGGCCCACTGCGACATGCCCGTCGAGTCGGGCCCGACGCTGTACCTCCCGCACTCGCAGAAGTACGGCCCCGGCTACCTCGCATGGCGACTCCCGCAGCTCGTCGAGTACTTCGAGTCCCACCACGTCCAACTCCCCCTGGACAAGGGCGATGCCGCCTTCTTCAACCCCGCGCTCTTCCACGCCGCCGGGCACAACCGCTCCACCGGCATCCGTCGCATGGCGAACCTGCTGCAGATCTCGTCCGCCTTCGGGCGGGCCATGGAGACGGTGGACCGGGAGGCGATGACGAACGCGCTCTTCCCGGTGTTGCTGCACCGCAAGGCAGAGGGGGCCTCGGAGGACTGGCTGCGCCGCGTGGTCGCCGCGACCGCCGAGGGCTACCCCTTTCCCACCAACCTGGACCTCGACCCACCGGTCGACGGCCTCGCACCTCCCTCCCAGGCGGACACGGTCTGGCAGGCCGTCGTCGGGGACTGGAGCCCCGAGCGGTTGCGCAAGCAACTTCAGGAGGGTGCCAGGCGCCGTCGGAGCTGAAACGGCTGGCCGAGGACGACGACGCCTCCGTGAGGGCGGTCGCCCTCAGCCGGGAGCTGTGGCCCGTGCTCCCGGCCGACGTGCGCGAAGCCCTACTGGCCGACCCGGAGCCGGAAGTCCGGCAGGCCGTGGCCAAGCTGGTCGCCCCCGAGACCGGGCCCGAACCCGACCTCGAAACCGATCCCCATCTCCGCGTCCAGGATCCCGATCCCTGGGTACGCCGCGCTGCGGCCGAAGACCCTCTCGTGCCGACCGAGGTGGCACTGCGGCTCGCGGACGATCCCGACGACGACGTCCGGCTCGCCCTGTCCATGCGTGAGGACCTCACCGAGGAGCAGCGCTCCGCGATCCCCTACGTCGTACCGGACGGCTACCACACGCCCCCACGCTGGGTGGTGGAGCGCGGGCACGAACCGGAGGTCGCCCGCCGGGCGGCCGCGTCCGGTCATGTCCTGCTGCGGCGCAGCATCGCCATGCACAAGCATCTCCCGTCCGATGTGGTGGACCAGCTGGCCGACGACGAGGACTTCTTCGTCAAGCTCACGCTCTGCCAATCCTGCGCCGATGCCCCTCATGAGCTCGTGGTCGAGATGTACACCTACTGGCACGGCCTCAAATGGAGCTTCCTTCGCTCACACCCGAACTTCGCCAAGCCGGGCCTCGCCCGCTTCGCCGACCATCCCGACCCCCGGCTGCGGCGCGCCGCACTCGACGACCCGGAGGGCGGACCGGATCTGGTCCTGCGGCTGGCCGACGACCCGGTGGTCGGCGCCTGGGCGGTACGCGACCCACGACTGCCCGCCGACGAACTCATGCGACGGCTCGCCGCCCCCGACAGCGCGTCGGCTGCCGCGGCAAACCCCACCCTGCCTCCTACTGTGATGCACCGTCTGCTGGACCTCGCCGGTGTGGCCAAGGGGTGACTGGAACACCGCCGGGCCCGGAGGATCGTAGGGTGCGGGCATGACCTCGCAGGCGTACCTCTCCGAACTGTTCTCGCTGGACGACCGGATCGCCGTGGTGACCGGCGGCAGCTCCGGCATCGGCCGAGCCATCGCGGGGGCCCTCGCACGCGCGGGTGCGAGCGTCGTGGTCGTGGCGCGCAAGGAGGAGGAACTGGCGGCAACAGTGGGCGAGTTGACGGCCCACGGCTGCCGAGCGGCCTGGGTGAGCGCCGACCTGAGCACTCGGGACGGTGTGCGCGCGGCGGCCGAGGAGGCAGCCGAGGCATTCGGGGAGCCCGACATCCTCGTCAATTCCGCCGGGGTCAACCTGCGCCCTCCCATGGGAGAACTGGGCGAAGAGGTGTGGGACACCACCATGGCGGTGAACCTGGAGGCGCCGTACCTGCTGGGACAGCGGTTCGGGCCCGGCATGGCCGAGCGCGGCTTCGGACGCATCATTCACATCACCTCCCAGCAGGGCCATCGGGCGTTCCTCCAGAGCGGTGCCTACGGCGTCTCCAAAGGCGCGCTGGAGTCGCTGGCCCGCTCGCAGGCCGAGGCGTGGTCGCCGTACGGCGTCACCTGCAACACGCTCGTACCGGGCTTCGTCATGACGCCGCTCAACGCACGGCTGTCGTCCGACCCCGAGAAGGTGGCGGCGCTCGCCGCACGCACGATGATCGGGCGCAACGGCCTGGCCGAGGACTTCGCCGGCGCAGCGGTGTTCCTGGCGAGCCGTGCCTCGTCCTATGTCACCGGGCAGGCGATCTTCGTCGACGGCGGATTGTCCGTTCACTGAGCCCATTCAGCGATCGGGCGCTCAGATGAGCACCCTTGGATCTCGCCGTTGACATTATGCAGGCAGATACCTGCATAATGAGAATGTGAGCCACGAAGCGACGGCGATGGACTCGGTCTTCAAGGCGCTGGCCGATCCCACCCGACGACTGCTGCTCGACCGTCTGCGTGAGCACAACGGCCAGACGCTGCGCGAGCTGTGCGAGCGCCTGGACATGGCGCGCCAGTCGGCGACACAGCATCTCGACATTCTTGAGCGGGCAAACCTCGTGACTGTCGTACGGCGCGGGCGGGAGCGGCTGCACTACCTGAACCCGACGCCCATCCACGAGATCGAGGAGCGCTGGATATCGGGGTTCGACAGACCCCGCCTACAAGCGCTCAGTGCCATCAAGCACCAGGCGGAGGAGTACGCCATGACCAACGAATCCACGTCCGTGCCGACGTATGTCTACGTCACCTACATCCGCGCCGCCGCGGAGCAGGTGTGGCAGGCCCTGACCGACGCGGACCTGACCGCGCGCTACTGGGGACACGCCAATGTGTCGGACTGGCAGCCGGGCTCGCCCTGGGAGCACCGACGCGTGGACGGATCGGGCGCCGTCGACGTCGTCGGCCGGGTACTGGAGGTTGAGCCTCCGACGCGCCTGGTCATCACCTTCGAGGACTCTCCCGACGCCGAACAGCCGAGGGAACCGTCGGTTGTCACCTTCCTCGTCGAACCGCACCAGGACATCGTCCGCCTCACCGTGACCCACGAGAACCTCGCCAACTCGGACATGTACAAGGGCATTTCGCAGGGATGGCCGGCCGTGTTGGCGAACCTCAAGTCGCTGCTCGAGACCGGCGACGTCCTCCCGCAGGCGCCTTGGGAAATGCATCGCGCGCACACGTGAGACAGAAGGAGTCATGATGGACACCACCCTCCTTGGAGACGCCTACCGCGGGCTGCTGGACGCCGCCGCCACCGTGGCCGACTCCGGCGATCCGAGCTCCGTCCCGCCGACCGGCGAGTGGAACGCCGACCAGATTCTGGCGCACGTCGCCCTCATCAATGCCGCCACCATCGCCACCGTCTCCGCGGTGACCTCGGGAGCGAACACGACGTACGACAACCGCATCGCGCTCGACACCTGGACCATCGAACGCGTCATCGCGCGCGCCGGCGGCAACGCGGGGCTCCGGGACCGCATCCGCGCCCAAGGAGACGCCCTCTGCATACTCGGCGGACCGATGCTGAGCGAGGCGGAACTCGACACACTCGTTCCGACCCTGCTGCTGTCCCACGACACCCTCATGGTCGATCAGCCCATGCCGCTGAGGGACCTCATCGCGGGCCTCGCGGAAGTGGAGCTGCCCGGCCACACCAAGCAGCTCCTGTCCCTTCTGCCGGACGGCGCCGGGGCCGCCGGGGCCGCAGCCACAGCGTGACATCCCGGTCGGCTACCGGGACACACACATGTCGCTACGACCGGGCGAAACGGCGCTGGATATCCGGCCGCGTCCGCAGCCGCTCCGGGTAACCGGGCCCCATCCGCGGGGAGGTGTCCTCGGAGCGCATCGGCTCACCGCACGCCGAACAGACCGTCTCGGCGTGGGCGTCGTGGCCGCACACCTCATGGTGGAGGGTGACGGGCACGCCCTCCTCCCCTGCGAGCCACCTGTCGCCCCACCGTGTCATCGCGGCCAGAACAGGGAAGAAGTCCCGCCCCTTCTCCGTCAGCACATACTCATGACGGGGCGGCTCGCTCTCGTAGAGCCGCTTCTCCAGCAGGCCCTCGCCGACCAGGCGCCGAAGCCGGTCCGCCAGGGTGTTGCGGGCGATGCCCAGCTCCTGCTGGAACTCTTCGAAGCGACGGATGCCGTAGAACGCCTCCCGCAGGACGAGGGCGGTCCAGGCGTCACCGATCACATCGACCGTGCGGGCGATGGAGCACGGCCAGTTCGCGAACGAGGGGCGCGCCGGGCTCATGACTCCTCGCTCACTTCGCGGACCAGCTCGATCGCCCGTCCCAGAGTGTCGAGTTTGGCTTCCATGGTCTCCCCGGCCGGATAGAGGCGTACGGTGTCCACACCCGCGTCGCGCCACACACGCAACCGCTGCCGCACCATACCCTCGGTGCCGATGAGCGTGGTGGCCAGCACCATGTCATCGGTGACCAGGCCGGCCGCGCCCTCCCGGTCGCCCGCCTGCCAGCGTTCGCGTACCTCCGCGGCCACCTCTGACCAGCCCTGGCGGCTGTAGGCCCGGTTGTAGTAGTTCGTCGACGCCGATCCCATTCCGCCGAGGCTGAAGGCCAGTTCCTTCTTGCGGCCGGCGACCATGGCGTTGAGCGCCTCCTCGTCCGGCGCGAAGGCGACCTCGGCGCCCTGGCACACGTCGAAGTCGGCACGGGTGCGGTTGCTGCGGGCCAAGCCCTCGTCCAGCGGGGCGAAGTAGGCGTCGCCGGCTCCTTCCGGTACGAAGCTGGTGCCGAGCCAGCCGTCCGCGACCGTGCCGGTGAGCCGGAGCATGGCGGGTGACAGGGCAGCCAGGTAGACGGGGACCGGGTGTTCGGCCCGCATGGACAGCCGCATCGGCTTGGTTTCCCCGCCCGGCAACGGAATCCGGAACTCCTCGCCCGAATAGGAGATCCTGCCGCCTGCCACCACCTGGCGGACGATCTCCACGGTCTCACGGACCCGCACCAGGGGGCGGGCGAAGGGCACGCCGTGCAGGCCCTCCATCACCTGGGGACCGGAGGGGCCGAGGCCCAGCAGGAAGCGTCCGCCGGAGAGATTGGAGAGGGTGATCGCCGCCTGCGCGAGCGCCACGGGGGTGCGTGTGCCGACCTGCATCACGGCGGAGCCGAGCAGCATCCGTTCGGTGCGGGCCGCGTAGAAGCCGAGGGCCGATGGTGCGTCCGAGCCCCACGCCTCGGCCACCCAGCACACGTCCATGCCCAGCTTCTCGGCCTCGACCACGAAGTCCGCCTGCCGGCTCCAGGAGTCGAACCCCGACGCCTCGACCGTCGTCGCGGTCCTCATCACGCCTCCGCCAGCTTCTTGATGTGCTCCAGGGTCATGCCGATGCTCCGCTCGAACTCGCGCATACGGACGAACACGATCTTCTGCTCCTTGTCCGGCATCGCGTCGATCGCGAACGACAGGCCTGAACGCCCCGGGCCCATCTGCATCCACTGCGTCAGTGACGTCCCGCCGTTCTCCGGTTCGAGGCGGAATCGCCAGACCGCGCTGGGCTCGTCCGGATCCTGCACCGCCCAGGCGAACACCTTCGGGGGTTCGCACTCGATGACGGTGGAGGTGGTCTCCCACTCACCGAACGACTCATGCCTACTGCGGCCCACGAACCGGGTGCCGACCGCCGGCCGGCCGGCTCCGTCGAGTCCGTCGAGCCACTCCACCGACTGCAGTTCCTTGCTCATGCCCGGCATCAAGGTCACGTCCGACACCAGCTCCCACACCCGCGCCGGGGCGGTGTCGATCCAGGTCCTCACCTCGACGTTCGGCTTGTCCGCGTACCGCGCGCCAGTCCACTCCATCGTGAGCCGCCTCCTCACCTTCAAGGGTTCCGAGAGATAGAGTTTCGTAATGAGACTTTCCTGGTCAATAGCTGTACTCGACTGTGCGCCCACACCTCACACCCCATAAGCACACAGACCGGGACAACTCGCCCACCGCAGATCGCAGGCCGGAGCGGACAGATCAGCCACAAGTTGATGCATGGCACGGACGCCCGTCTCGCCGTACGAGCAAGTAATAGGCGCTGACACGTGAAACGGATAACGATCTCGGTGCGCACCTTGCGGAACCGCTCCTCCCATCTAGCCTCCGTGCATGGCATTCCTCTCAAGTCGTCGCAGAAGGGCACGCCTCGCCCCCGAGCTCGATGACGCTGCCCTCAGCAAGCTGCTCAAGTCCCTCCAGGCGACGATGAGCACGGGCACGATCGCGACGACGGATCTCTGCACAGCCCAGATCTCCCGCCTCCTGGACGCAGACACGGAGGACTGGGACCGCCGCACGCACCAGATGTCCGTCCTGGCGTACCGCCTGTCGGAATCACATGTGCCCCGGGCCTGGGCGACGCGTGAGCCGCGCAATGCGAGCGCGCTGGTGCTGTACGCCTGGGCGCAGCTCATACGCGGACGCTCACAGGGGCATCTGGAGGACGCCGCCGCCGTTGCCGACTGCTGTTTGCGGGCCGCGGAACTCGCCCCGGCGGATCCCACCCCCTGGGTGGTCCTCCTGGGTCTGGCACGGCTGCAGCGCCTCAATCAGTCGGAGATGTTCGGCCTGTGGAACGAGGTGCTGACGCGTGACCGCTGGAATCGCGAGGCGTATCTGAACATGCTGGCCTATCTGGGTCCGGAGGAAATGGGGTCGCGCATCCAGGTACTGGACTTCGTCGACGCCGTCCGCGCCCGCACCCCCGAGAACGCGCCCTGCGCGGCGACGGAACTCACGGCCCAGGTCATGCAGTACCAGTCCGTCCTCACCCTGGGCGGGGTGGAGGCGCTGATGGCGCGCAAGCACTGGGACCACGCACCGGCCGCCGAGGCTCTCGACCGTGCGGCCCGGACGTGGGCCCAGCCGGGGTTCTTCCAGCACGCCGCCGCCGTTGCCGACCTGAACCTGCTCGCGTACGCGCTGCTTGCCGCGGAGCGGCGCATCCTGGCCCGTCCGGTCTTCGAGGCGATCAACGGCGCGGTCGCCGCCTGGCCCTGGCGCGTCGGCGGCGATCCCGTCTCCGAGTTCGAGAAGGCGCGGAACAGGTCCATGGCCGGCATGTGAGCCTCTGCACGCCGGCTCCAGCGGTCGAGAAGGCCGGCATCGCCATCAGCGCCTCAGCCGGTCGAAGCGGAACGGTGTGAGGATTTCGGGGCGTCGGCCCGTGCTGATGTATTCGGCGAGGCGATGCCCGGTGGCGGGTCCCAGGGTGACGCCGAGCATGCCGTGGCCGGTGGCCGCGAAGGCGTTTTCGTGGCCCGGGAGGCGGTCGATGAGCGGGAGGCCGTCGGGGAGGAACGGCCGGCCGCCGACCCAGGGATCGCGAATCAGGCTCACCAAGTCGTCGGGGTCGTCGAACCAGCGGCCCAGATAGTGCCAGCTCGCCATCGCCACGGCGACCACTCGGCGCCAGTCGAGACGGTTGTTGTTGCCGCTCAGTTCCATCGTGCCGGCGATCCGCGTGGTGCCGCCGATCGGTGAGGCGACGGCCCGGCGCTCGCCGAAGTACAGCGTGTGCCGGGGCGCGGGGTCCAGTTCCACCGAGAAGCTGTAGCCCTTGCCCGCCTGCAGGGGCAGCCGGTGCCCCAGGGCCGCCAGCAGGCGGGGCGAGCGCATGCCCGCCGCGATGACGACCGCCGAGCTGGGAAGCTCGTCCTGGGTGGTGCGCAACGCGGTGACCCGTCCCCCCGCGGTGCGCCAGCCCGTCACTTCGGCGTTCTCGTGGACCTTCACCCCCGCGGCCGCGAGTGCCTCGCCGAGCGCGTGCGCGAACGCCCCCGGATCGACCACGCCCTCGCCCTCGACGAGGTAGGCCGCCCGGATCCGTGGCGAGAGGGCCTCGTCCAGCAGATGTGCCTCGGCGCCCGTGGTGATGTCGTCGGGCATCGGACAGTGGCCGTCCGCCATCTCCCGCTGGATGGCCAGGTGATGACGGGCCTCGGCCGGTGACAGGAACGCGTGCAGTCGTACTTGCCGGATGGACACTACTCGCTCGGGTTCGCGTCACGGTCCTTCCGCCCTGCGCGGCGCACCAGCTCGCCCGCCGTCAAAGTCGCGGTGGCCACGGCCCGCGACCAGCGGGGCCCGCCTCGTGCCGCCCACACCACACAGACACACCCTCCAACGGCCAGCACAAGAACGCCCACCAGGACGAGCAGAATCATGTCGTTCCCCCTCACTGCGCTTCGGTCCCCGGAATCCTCTCAGCCCGCTCGGGCGAGCGTCGAACCCGCTCCCGGCGCGGCCGTCGCCGGTCGCCGTGAGCGGAGCGGACAGCCGGGTCGGCAAAGAGCGATCAGCGGTCCGGCGGGCGACAATGGCAGTGAAGGCTGTCGCGGAGGTGATGCGCCATGCCTGCCGAACCGGCCGTTCCCCATGCCCAGGGCCGACCTGATCTCGCCGACCAGACGGTGGTGGTGATCGGTGGCGGCGCGGGGATCGGACTCGAAACCGCACGCCAGGTCCGCGCGGGCGGTGGCCGGGTGATCCTGGTCGGACGCAATCCCGAACGACTGCAACGGGCCGCGGACGAGTTGCACCCGCTCGGCACCGCGGTGTTCGACGCCACCGACGCCGACCACCTGCGGAGCTTCTTCCAGGAGCTGTCCGGCCCTGTCGACCATGTGATGGTCACCGCCGGCGGCCCCTTCTACATGCCCTTGGCGGAGATGGACCTCGCAGCCGCCCGACGCGCCTTCGACGAGCGTCTGACCATCACGCTGGGGACCGCCCTCCACAGCCGTGGCAAGGTCCGGGCCGGTGGCACGCTGCTGTTCATCGGCGGCACCGGGGGCCGACGCCCCGGTGTCGGCAAGGCCGTCGTGTCCGCCGCCACCGCCGCTCTGCCCGCCCTCATCGCCAACCTGGCGCTGGAGCTGGCACCGACCCGGGTCAACCTCATCGCCGCCGGCTTCGTCGACACGCCCCTGTCGGCCTCACTCCTCGGCGAAGAACTCGAGGCCCGACGCGCGGAGTTGCGTGCCACGCTGCCCATCCGACGGGTCGTCGGACCGGCGGACGTCGCCGCTCTGGGCGTACACATCATGTGCAACGGCGCGCTCACCGGCGCTACGTACGACATCGACGGCGGACAGCAGTTGCTCCCTCAGTGAGGTTCCCCGCGGTGCGCATGGCGACGGACGCCAGTGTCGATGCTCCGGCAACAACACCGGAGAGCCCGTTCCCCCAGCTTTTCACGAGTCCCGGATCCGGTCCGGCGGTAGCCTGCTCGGGAGGGCAGCCATGGCCGAAGAGGTACGTATCCGGCTCCTCGGCGGCTTCGCTGTGGCGGTCGAGGGCCGCCCGGTCGCCGCCGGGGCGTGGCGGCTGCGCAAGGCCCGGAGCCTGCTGAAGCTGCTGTGTCTGTCACCGGGCCACCGGATGCACCGGGAGCGGCTCTACGACCTTCTGTGGCCGGATCTCGACGGGACGGCCGCGTCGAACAATCTGCACCAGGTGCTGTACGCCGTGCGGCGCGCGCTGGCCTCCGCCGGGGCGTCCGGAGACATCGTCGTGCTGCACGACGACATGGTGGTGCTGGGCGCCGACGGCGGTGTGCGGATCGACCTCGACGAATTCGGCGAGGCGGCCCGGCAGGCCTCGTCCGGCGGCGCCGCCGCGGACTACCGTGCCGCGCTCACCCTGGCCGAACCGGGTCTGCTGCCCGAGGACCGTTACGAGCCCTGGGCGGGCGAAGCGGCCGAGGCGCTGGAGGCGCGGCGTACGGCCCTCAGGCTGGGACTGGGCGAGGCGCTTGAGCGCGATCACCGCACGGCCGAGGCGATCGACGTGCTGCGGGCCCTGGTCGCCGAGGAACCCCTGCACGAACCCGGCCACCGGGCACTGATGCGGGTCCTGGCCGAAGCCGGGCGCCGCCGGGAGGCGCTGGCCGACTACGAGTGTCTGCGGGACGCGCTCCGGCGTGACACCGGCGCCGATCCCGACCCGCAGACGCGCGGCCTCTTCCGTGGGCTGCTGGCCGACTCCGTCGAGGCCCGGGAGCAACGGCCGGCACCTCCACAGCTCCACCTGCCGACCCCGGCGACGGCCCTCATCGGCCGGGAGCGCGAGATGGCCGAGGTGGAGCAGTTGCTCGGACGAAGCCGGCTGCTGACCCTCACCGGGGCCGGGGGCTGCGGCAAGACCCGGCTGGCGCTCGCCGTGGCGGCCCGCAGGGGCGCCGCCTTCCGGGACGGGGCCTGGTTCGTCGACCTCGCCGGGCTGACGGAGACGCACCTCGTCCCCGAGGCGGTCGCCGCGGCCCTGGGCGTGCAGCTCCCGCCGTCCGGCGTGGGCCGCGACGCGCTGATCGCCCAGCTGGGCGGCCGGGAGATGCTGCTGGTGCTGGACAACTGCGAGCACCTGATCGACGCGTGTGCGGCCCTGGCCTCGGAGATCTTGGCCCACTGCCCGGGCGTCCTCGTACTCGCGACCAGTCGCGAGCCGCTGCGCAGCTACGGCGAGCGCACCTTCAGGGTGCCCTCGCTGGGTCTGCCGGATCCGCACCAGGTGCCGCCGGTGGCGGAACTGGGCCGTTTCGCCTCGGTACGGCTGTTCGTGGAGCGGGCTGCCGACGCGGTCCCCGGATTCCGGCTGACCCCGCACAACGCGGAGGCTGTCGCGCAGATCTGTTTCCGGCTCGACGGGATGCCCCTGGCCCTGGAGCTCGCTGCGGCTCGGGTGCATGTGCTGGCCCCACGCCAGATCGCGGAACGGCTCGACGACGCCCTGGCCCTGCTCGGACGGGGCAGCCGGCGCGGCGCGACCCGGCAGGAGACACTGCTGGCCACCCTGGACTGGAGCCACCGGCTGCTCGACGACGAGGAACGGCGCCTGTTCCGCCGGCTGGCGGTCTTCGCGGGCGGGTTCTCCCTGGCCGCGGCGGAGGAGGTGTGCGCGGACGGTGCCGGCGACATGCCGGTGCTGGACCTCCTCGGCAGGCTGGCCGAGAAATCCCTGGTGTGGGTGGAGCCCCGGCAGGACGAGGTCCGCTACCGGCTGCTGGAGACGATCCGGCAGTACGCCACGGAGCGCCTGCGGGCCGCCGGGGAACTGATGGCGACCGAGGCCCGGCACCGGCGTTTCTATCTGGCACTGGCCGAGGCGCAGGACCGGGAGCCGCCCACCGGAGTCACGGGGGCCACATCGCTGGAGCTGGAGGCCGACTACGGCAATCTCCGCGCCGCCCTGCGCTCCTTCCTGCGCCACGAACCCGACAGTGCGCTGCGTCTGGCGGTCGCCCTGCGACTGTTCTGGCCCGAACGCGGGCGCCTCGCCGAGGGGCGCCGCTGGCTGGAGGACACCCTGGCCGCCGCACCGGAGCCCACCCCGCAGCGGGCCCGGGCCTTGATGGGGCGGGCCGTGCTGGCGATCCGCCTCGGGGACGCCTCCTCCCTGGAGGACAACGCCGAGCAGATCGTCGCGATCCACCAGCGGTGGCCGGACCCGGCGGGGCTCGCCCGTGCCCACTGCCAGCAGGCGATCCTGCTCTGGATGTGCGGCACGTGGGACCGCGCCCGCACCGCCCTCGACCGGGCCGGCACGCTCGCCCGCGAGGCGGACGCCCCCTCCGTCCTCGCCGTCGCCGCGCACCTCGAAAGCGTCTGGGCCGTCTGCCGTGGTGAGGGCACGGTGGCCCGCGAGGCCTGCGGGGAAGGCCTGCGGCTGCTGGACGACGTCGAAGCACGGACCGGTCGGTTCTTCCCGGTCATGACCCCCGGATACGCGGTCACGGACGACGAGGCGGGACAGGTCACGGTGCTCTTCGAGGAAACGGTCCTGGCCGGCCGCACGGTCGGCCCGTCCCGGGCACGCGGCTACCTCCTGGCGAATCTCGCCTGGGCGACCCGGCTGGAGGGCGACACCGGCGCGTCCATCTCTGCGGCCGAGCGCAGTGTCGACTGCTTCCGTACGCTCGCCGACCCGCACGGCGAGTCCCTGGCCCTCAACGCTCTCGGCAACATCCAGCGAAGCCGGGGCGACCACGACGCGGCGAGGAAGCACCTCGACGCGGCACTGGCGATCAGGCGCCGGCTCGGCGACCGCCGGGAGGAAGGCATCACCCTCGGCTGCCTCGGCCTGCTCCAGCTCGCCGACGGGGACACCGAAGGCGCGCAGGCGACCTTCGCCCGTGTCCTCGCGGGCTTCGAGGAGACCGACGACATCCCCGGCACCACCAACACCCTGCTCCACCTCGCGCACGTGGCCCGGAGCGCCGGTGACGCGGCACTGGCCCGCACCCTGCTGACCCGCGCCCAGTACCTGGAACACGTCGCCGGTTCGACCTCCGCCACCGCCTGGGTCCACCTCATGCTGGCGCAACTCCTGCGGCAGACGGGCGACCGCGACGCCGCCGAGACGGCCGCGGCCCGGGCCGCCGGCCTGTTCAACCGCCTCGGCGACACCCGTGGCCCGGCCGTCCTGCGACGCACGATGCCACCGGCGCCCACCGGGCAAAGCGGCTGCTGAGTGGATGCTAAGAGCCGCTGCCTACGGTCCTGAGTACCGGTTCAAGCACTCAAGCTCACACCCACTCACACCCACCCACACTCACACTCGTACCAAGGAGCCGACCATGTCGATCGACACGGCAAAGGGCATCCTGGGGGACGCCACCGTCGCCGAACTGGAAGCATGCCTGCGCGGCAGCGTCGTCCGCCCCGGCGACGACGACTACGACGAGGCCCGCGCCGTCTGGAACGCGGCCCATGACAAGCACCCGGCACTGATCGTGCGCTGCGCGGGGACCGCGGACGTGATGCGCGCCGTCGAATTCGCCCGCAGCCAGGACCTGCTCGTCGCCGTGCGCGGCGGCTCCCACAGCATCGCCGGCTTCTCGACCTGCGAGGACGGCATCGTCATCGACGTGTCACCCATGAAGGGCGCCATCGTCGATCCCGTACGCCGCCGGGTGCTCGCCCAGGCCGGCCTGACCTGGGGTGACCTCGACCATGAAACGCAGGCCTTCGGCCTGGCCGTCACCGGCGGTCTGATCTCCACGACCGGTATCTCCGGCTTCACGCTCGGCGGCGGTGTGGGCTGGCTCCTGCGCCGCCACGGTCTGACCTCCGACAATCTGACGGCGGCCGAGGTCGTCACCGCGGACGGCCGCGTGGTGCGCGCGGACGAGCGGGAGCACCCCGAGCTCTTCTGGGCCCTGCGGGGCGGCGGCGGCAACTTCGGCGTCGTGACCTCGCTCGAGTACCGACTGCACCCGGTCGGGCCCCAGGTCCTGGCAGGCTTGATCTTCTATCCCGTCGATCAGGCCCGGCAGGTCGTCACGGGCTGGCGCGAGCTGACCGGAAGCATGCCCGACGACCTGACGACGCTGATCAACCTGACCACCGCCCCTCCGCTGCCCTTCCTGCCCCCGGAGGTCCACGGCAGCCGCATCGTGGTGCTGGCCGGCATGTACGCGGGCGACCCCGCGGCCGGTGAGGCGGCCGTCGCTCCGCTGCGGACGCTGGGGACACCCATCGCCGACGTCATGGGACCCATGCCGTACACGGCCATGCAGACGCTGCTCGATCCGCTGTGGACGGCCGGTGCCCACAACTACTTCACGTCGGCGTTCATCGAGCCGTCCGACACCGCGCTCGACGCCGTACTGCGGCACCATCTGACGTCGCCCACGCCCGCAAGCGAAGTGCATCTGCACCAACTGGGCGGTGCCTTCGCCCGGGTGCCCGCCGGTTCCACGGCGTTCAGCCAGCGGGACCCGAGCGTGCTGTGCAACGTGATCGCGCGTTCCGCCGACGCGACGGACTTCGACTCGCATGTCACGTGGGCCCGCAACGCCCGCGAGGAGATCGCACGCCACGGACGCGGGGCGATGTACGTCAACTTCACCGGCGACGGCGCCGAGGACAAGGTGCGCGCCTCGTATCCGGACGCGGTCCACGAACGGCTCGTGCGGGTCAAGGACACCTACGATCCCACGAACCTGTTCCGGCTGAACCAGAACATCCGCCCCTCGGGGGGCGGTCGGGGGTGAATGTCACGCCCCGTCAGTGGTTCATCATCATCATGGTGCAGGTGACCGTGGTCTTCCCATTGGGAGTCTTGACGACCCACTTGCTCCCACTGAGACCGCCGAGGTCGAACCGCCCCATCCTGCTCGTGGAGACGGTGCCCGAGGAGGATCCCGAGTAGGTCACCTTGGTGCCGCCGGGGAAGCCCACGCCCCAGACGTGATACTTGCCGTTCGACTCCTTTTCCACATGACATGCCATGCGGGACATGGCGCCGGGCGCGACGCCGGTGGAGGCGTGGACGGCAGCGGCGGGGCCCACCGCGAGTGCGGGGGTGACGAGGAAGGCAAGTGCTGCGAGACGAGTCCGGTTCATGATTCAACCTGCTTTGGGTGCTGTCGATGCGACCGGTGGGACGTGACGGCTCCGTCACCCGCGGCAGCGGTCGCACAGAACACCGAGGCCGGAATCCTCGCTCCATCACGCCGTGCGCGTATCACCCCACATGGACGATGCATACCGTTCGCTTCACGAGGCATTTGTGAGGGTCTGATACGGCTCCCATCGTATCGTCCAGGATGTCGCGCAGCATCTCGCGGATCAGCAGGGGCCGGGCCCTCAACTGCCCACAAGCGCCTAAAGAAACGGTGTCTTCAGGAACCCGCGGCGTGCGGAGTCCCTCTGCAGAGATGACGCTGCACAGCGCCCGCGTCCTCGGCCGTCCCGACGCCGAAGGCGGGCGGACGGGAAGGACGGATCGTGCGGAACCGGGAGACGGCGGCGGCCGTGCCCAGGGACGGGGCGCGGATCGGCCGGATCGGCCGCTATCCGGTGCGGTGGCACAACGTGCTGCTGACCTTGTGGACGGCCGTGTGGTTCATCGTGGCCGAACGCCATGGAGGCGTGTCCTGGCACTATCTGAGAACCGGCCAGCAACTGCTGTTCAACCAGGTGCCCGGCGGCGGTCTCGCGCTCTACGCCAACCACCCCGAACTGCAGATAGGGCCGGTCAGCTTCCTGGTCGCCGGGCTGTTCGCGCCGTTCCCCGCCGACGTGGGCGAGAAGCTCGCCGACGCGTTCATGTCGGGCCTGGGCCTGTACTTGCTGGTCATGGTCGGGCGAGCCGCCGCCGACCACTACCGCGGCACCGGGCTCAACCACAAGCGCCTCCAGCAGCGCGTGCTGATCGCCGGTGCGGCCTTCATCCCCATGTGGGTGGAGGTCTCGGTGCGATTCGCGCACCTCGACGACGTCCTGGCGCTGTTCTTCACCGCGCTCGCCGTGCGCGCGCTGGTCCGCGGCAAGGCCACCGCCGTGGGCGTGTTCCTGGCGCTGGCCGTCGACTCCAAGCCATGGGCGGTCGGCTTCCTGCCCCTGCTCCTGGCACTGCCGCGCCCCGCGCGCCTGCGCGCCGCCGCATGGGTCTTCGGCCTGGTCGCCGTGGCCTGGCTCCCCTTCTACCTCAGCCACATGGAAACCCTGGCCGCGGCCCGCTTCACCATCCCCAACCAGCCCGCGTCGTCCCTGCGCTGGTTCGGTGTGTACGACACCGCCACCCCCTGGTGGGACCGTCCTGCCCAGATGGCCCTCGGTATCGCCCTGGGGACGCTGGCCGTACGCCGGAACCGCTGGCCGGCCGTCGTCCTGCTCGCCGCCGACGCCCGCATCGTCCTGGACCCCAGCGTGTACACGTACTACAACGCCTCGGTCCTCCTGGGCACCCTGATCTGGGACTCGATCGGCCAACGCCGGCTGGTCCCCTGGGTCAGCTGGATCGCCCTCATCTCCCTGTACGGCAGCGCCCTGCTGATCCCCTCCGCCTCCACCCGAGGTCTCATCCGCCTCGCCTTCGCGGTGGGCTCCGCCGCGTACGTCCTGTGGTGGCCCCAGCGCACACCCCGGGGCAAGCGGAGCGGCAGACGGTCACAGGATGCGCCGACGACACCGGCGGCGGTCACCCATGACTGCCTCCCTCGGCACGCACGGTGAGGCCTCTTCGAACTCCCGCTCCGGAAGCAGCCGCTGCACGGCGAGATCGACAACAAGCCGCGCGGCACGAGCCGGAGGTAAACTACCTGGGTGTCCGGGCTGTCACGTGGCCGCGAACAGCACCAGCCTCGGTGAGGTGGAGCGATGAGCACGGACTTCGATGTCGTGGTCCTGGGCGCCGGCCCGGGCGGATATGTGGCGGCCATCCGCTGCGCCCAGTTGGGACTTCGTACGGCCGTCGTGGAGGGCCGGTTCTGGGGCGGTGTCTGTCTCAACATCGGATGCATCCCGGCCAAGGCCCTGTTGCGCAATGCCGAGGTCGCGCAGTTGTTCCTGCATGACGCCGAGAAGTTCGGGGTGAAGATGAGCGGGGACGTCACCCTGGACTACCGGACCGCGTATGAGCGAAGCCGTGTGGTTGCCGAGGGGCGCGCGAAGGGCGTCTCCTATCTGATGCGCAAGAACAAGATCACGCAGTTCGAGGGCCAGGGCACCTTCCTCGACCCCCACACCATGCAGGTGCGGATGAGCGACCGCGAGGAAACCGACCGCGAGGAAACACTGTCCTTCCGCTCCTGCATCATCGCCACCGGCGCGACCGTGAAGCTGCTTCCCGGCACGAGGCTCGGCAAGCGGGTCGTCACCTTCGAGGAACAGATCCTCGCCGACCACCTCCCCACAAGCCTGATCATCGCGGGCGCGGGTGCCATCGGAGTCGAGTTCGCCTATCTGCTGCGGTGCTACGGCGTCGAGGTGATTTTGGTCGAGTTCCTGGACCGCATCGCGCCCTTGGAGGACGAGGAGGTCTCGGCGGAGCTCACCAAGCGCTTCAAGCGACTCGGGATCAACGTGCTGACCTCTGCGCGCGTCCAGTCCATCGAGGAGGCCGAGGACCGCGTCCGCGTGGTGGTCGAGCGGGGCGGCAGCCCCCAGGTCCTGGAGGCGGAGAAGGTACTGCAGGCCACCGGCTTCCAACCGCGCACCGCCGGCTACGGCCTGTCCAGCACGGGGGTACGGCTCACCGAGCGGGGCGCCATCGACGTCGACGGACACTGCCGTACCAGCCGGCCGCACATCTACGCGATCGGCGATGTCACGGCAAAGCTGATGCTGGCGCACACCGCCGAGGCGATGGGCATCGTCGCCGCCGAGAGCATCGCCGGCGCCGAGACCATGGAGCTCGACTACCGCATGATCCCGCGCGCCACGTTCTGTCAACCCCAGATCGCCAGCTTCGGCTGGACCGAGAGCGAGGCCCGCGCCGAAGGCTTCGACGTGCGCGTGGCGAAGTTCCCGTTCACCGCCAACGCCAAGGCACACGGATTCGGCGACACGGTCGGATTCGTGAAGCTGGTTGCTGACGCCCGCTACGGCGAACTGCTCGGCGCCCATCTGATCGGCCCGGACGTGACCGAGCTCCTGCCGGAACTGACTCTGGCTCGGCAGTGGGATCTGACGGTGACCGAGCTGATCAGGAACGTCCATGCGCATCCGACGCTGAGCGAGGCCGTACAGGACGCTCTGCACGGCCTCGCCGGACACATGATCAATCTTTGACCAACCCGCAGTGAGGCAAGGACATCACACTGTCGTTCTGGGAGGTTCGTCATGCAGCACCTGCCCCCGCCGCCCACTCCTCAGCTGGAGCCCGCGGCGAAGGAACTCGCCGACGCCACCGCACCCCACCCCCGCATTTACGAGATCCCGCCCGACCAGGGGCGAGACCTCCTCGCAGGCCTGCAGACCGGGGAGGGCGTGGAGAAGCCCCACATCGACGAGGACTGGGTCAGCGTCGATGCCGGGCCATGGGGCACCGTCCGGGCCCGCATCGTCAAGCCCAAGGGCGCCGACGGCCCCCTGCCCGTGATCCTCTACATCCACGGCGCCGGATGGGTCTTCGGCGACGAGAACACCCACGACCGGCTCGTACGGGAACTCGCCGTGGGCGCCGACGCCGCGGCGGTCTTCCCTGTCTACGACCGCGCCCCCGAGGCCAAGTACCCGACCCAGAACGAACAGAACTACGCCGTCGCCCAATGGGTCGTGGCCCACGGAGCCGACCATGGCCTCGACGCCTCGCGCCTGGCCGTGTGCGGCGACTCCGTCGGCGGCAACATGTCCGCGGTCCTCGCCCAGATGGCCAAGGACCGCGGCGACGTCCGCCTCTCCGCGCAGGTGCTGCTCTACCCGGTGACCGACACGAACTTCGACACGCCGTCGTACCTGCAGTTCGCCGACGGCTACTACCTCACCCGGGACGGGATGATGTGGTTCTGGGACCAGTACACGACCGACGACTCCCAGCGCAGAGAACGCTATGCGGCACCACTGCGTGCCTCGCTCGACGACCTGAAGGACCTTCCACCCGCCGTGGTCATCACCGACGAGGCCGATGTACTGCGCGACGAGGGCGAGGCCTACGCGGCACGTCTGCGGGAGGCCGGCGTCCCGGTCACCGCCGTCCGCGTCCTCGGAATGGTCCACGACTTCCTGATGCTCGACAGCCTCCGCGACTGCTACGCCACGAATGTGGCCCGCCGAGTCGCCGTGGGCGAGCTAAGAAACGCTCTGCACGGCAAGTGAAGCACGCGAGCGCTGACGCCTGTCACCGGTAGTACGGTCATCGAGTGATTCAACTGCCCAACAGCACAGACGCGTTGGTGGTGCGTACCGACTTCTCCAGCCCGCCCTCATGGGAACGGTTGCAGGCAGTCCTGGCCACTCCGACCGAGGACGGATTCCTGGCCTACGTCGATTTCGTCGACGACGCCCGGTTCACCGGGTTGACGTGTGAGCAGGCGTTGACGCTCCTGCCGTCCGACTACCAGCACCCACTACTCGTCCTGGCGGACACGACAACCCTGAGCTCACCAGAGCTGCCGCTCCTCGTCGTTGACCTGCGCGAGGTGCGGGGGCGCGCCATCCGCGTCATCGCGACGGCGCTGTGGGGCATCGAGAACAACCTCTCGATCTCGAACATGTACTTCGAGGAGTTCGCTGCGATCGTCGACAAGGACGGTGTACTGCGGGACTGATGAGCCGCCGCACGAGGAAGGGTCCGGCTGATGCCGGACCCTTCGTGTCGTAGCGGGGGCGGGATTTGAACCACGCGACCTCTGGGTTATGAGCCCAGCGAGCTACCGAGCTGCTCCACCCCGCGTCGGTGACTCCACTGTACGCCACACCCACAAGGCCCGCAGCGATTTTCCCGATGCAGTGCCTCCTGGGCTGCCCCCTGCTCCGCACCACCGACCGCACCCGTCGACGCCCGTGGCGACCGGACCACCGTCGAGCGCGAACTCGGCGTCCGACTCCCCGACGACTACAAGTGGCTGGTCAGCACCTATGGCTGGGAGAGTTCTGCGACTGTCTCCACCTACAGACGCCGTTCGGAACGAACCGGCACAACGGCATCGCACGGCACCCCGCATGCGAGACCCATCACATGGCGGCCGCCGAGTTTGTCGCGGGCTGGGCCCGCGGGCAGGTCAGCTCCCACTTGCTGGGAGACATGGAGCCGGATCTGGCGCCGCGGTTCAACGCCTTCCGTCCCCGCACTCATCGGTGTCTGCGTCTTTCCGAAGGCCCGTTCGCCCCGTCCGAGCGCTAGCGGCGGCTACGCGAGGCACTGGCTCCCACCGCGGACCGCGGCACATGGCGGTCGGAGCGCGGCGAGATGGGACAGGACCACTTCGCCACCACCGAAACCGACTGGCTCACCTACGACATGTCCCACACCCGCACCGGATCCGCATCGGCTTTCCACCGGAGGACATGGCACGCATCCGTCAACGTATCTTCGCCGCCACTGAGTTGATGGGGTGCCAGGTGCATGAGATCACGAACGGGTCCGGAAACCCGCTTGGGCGGCCTTCGGGAGTCCGGGCCTCAAACCCCGTTCAGGCGGGTGAAGATGTCCGGCCAGGGTGTTCCGAAGTCGCCGCGGCCGGCCCAGGACGCGGTGCGGCGGAGGGGTTCCAGGAGGGTGGGCGGGGTGTTCGGGTGGCGCATGAGGGCGTACAGCTCCGGGGAGATGTCGCCGAGCGTCTGAGCGGCGACCTCGACGAGATGGCGGGCCATCCACACGTCTCGCTCGGCGTAGTCGAGGATCACTTCCTTGAGCACGGCCCGTTCCACCCGGCTGAGGATGCGCAGATAGGGGCGCCAGGTATTGGCGGCGGGGTTGCGCCACTTCTGCTGGGGCCGGGGGTCGGCCTCGTTCATGGTGCGGATCGCCGTGTCCAGCAGGTCCTGAGCCTGGCTCGGGTGTCCGGCGCCGGACAGCCGCACGGCCAGGGCGGGCAGGTGGCGCAGCCGACGGCGCCAGCAGTGGGGGCGGGCCTCCTTGTCGTCGGGCGGCAGATGGAGGCCGAGTGGGGCGAAGGCGAGTTCGTCGACGCGTGCGAGGGAGGTGTGCAGGGCGGGCGTGGACAGGTCGGCGAAATGGGCGTGCAGGGCCACCAGGAAGAGATGTGCCTCGTGGCCGGCGAGGACGATCTGGCGGGCGTGGTGGTCGGCAGGGTCGTAGTGGCGCAGTTGCTCGTTGCCGAGGGCGACGATCTCTTCGAGGACGGGTGTGAGGACGCGCAGCGGGTCCTCGGCGCGCCACAGGCCGTTGGCCCTGGGCAGGTGCGCCATGGTGAGGTCCATGATCTGGCGGCGGTAGGCGGCTTGCCGGGTGGTACGCAGTTGGTCCGCCGTGTCCTCGGCGGTCGCCGGCGCCAGCAGGCCCCAGGAGACCAGCAGGAGGCGCAGTCGCATGCCGGCCAGCCAGTCGGGGCCCGGGACGCTCTGCAGGTGTCGCGCGATGGCATGCAGTTCGCCCAGGTGGGCCGGGTCGTCCAGCCCGTTTCTGAGCAGGTCCCGGTCCAGTTCGGCCAGCCGCCTCAGACCCTCGCGGCGCCCGGAGACGGCGGCCTCGGCGCGCAGCCAGGCGAGGAGATGACCGGAGCCGTCGGCGGCCCTGCGGGCGACCGCCTCCCGCAGCCGGGCCGTGGCCGGATGCCGGGCGCCGTCGGTGGCGACGAGGGTGAGTTCCAGGGCGAGTCGGGCGTGCGGGTGACCGCCTCCGGCCGCGGCCGCGGTCAACGCCGGGGACCAGGAGGGGGCCAGCCAGTGCGCGAGTTCGCCCGGCCGGGGCTCGACGGGCTCCTCGGTCCCCGGGTGGATGCAGTCGGCGACGGTGGTGCCGGGGAGCGGCACCTTGTCCGTGTCGAGCGCCTTGGCGATCAGGCCGGTGACGCCCGTTTCCCGGTCGGTTCCGGGCGCGGCACGCAGGCGTGCGCGGCACCAGGCGCGCGCCGCGCGCGGGCCCGGGAGGTCGCCGGGTACGGCCAGCAGCGGCGCGATCAGGTACTTGGCGCCGTCGGCCGCGGCCACCGGGGAGTCGACGGCCGCGGCGACGGTGTCGAGGACCTGGTGGACCGTCTGTTCGCCTTCGGTGTCCAGCAGTTCGGCGACTCCGCGCAGCAGGGCGCGGTCGGTCACCGTGGTGGTGCCGCCCGCCAGTGCCTCGGCACAGGCGACCGCGATGTCCAGCGGCACGACCTCTCCGCGGCGGGCGGCCGCCCAGGCGACGGCCGCGGCGACGATCAGGTCGTCGAAGGCGCCCGCCCACGGTTTCTCCTGCGGCAGCAGGGCCAGCTCCGCGGGCCGTCTCGCGGCGCTGTCCGCATAGGTGCCGGGCTGCTCCTCGGTGAGCCGGGCCAGGGCGTACAGGGCGCGTTGGTAGACCGTACGGTCGCGGAAGCGGGCGGCCGCCTCGATCAGCCGGTCGCAGCCCCGCGCGGTCGCCTCCGGATCGACCGCGTCCAGTGCCAGCAGCAGCTGGACCAGGGCCCCTCCGGGCGGCAGGCATTTCAGGGACTGCGCATCGGGAAACCGCAGCAGCCGGATGTCCGCGACGAATCCGGCCGCGACGCGGGGCTGTTGCCGGGCGAGGTGGATGAGGGCGGTCAGCACACGGCGGCGGGTCTCCTCCTCGCCCCGGTCCCACAGGGTGCGCAGGAGCACGGGCCAGGCGTACCAGGCGGGCTCGCTGGTGCCGTTGAGGACCGTCAGATAGGTCACCGTCTCCACGGGATCTGCCGTGGTCAGGACGCGGGCGCCCTGCTCGACGGCCTCCTCGGGCGGCCGGCGCAGACCGGCGTGGATGCGCAGGGCGGTCAGCCGGGACACCGCCTCGTCGGCGTCGAGCAGTGCGCCCAGCGGCGGATACCAGTCGTAGGAGCCGTCCCGGTCCGCGGTGTGGAAGGCGTGCCGGACGGCCTCGGCCAGGAGCAGGTCCTCCGGGCGCTCGGCCACGCGTGCGGCGGCCAGTGCCAGCGCGCCGGGTCCTGAGTGGCTGAGGGCCCGTCCGGCCGCGTATTCGGCGAACGCCTGGTGGTGGAATGCGAGGTGATCGCGCTCGAGTGCACGCAGCACACCGCGGCGCAGCAGAATGGACAGGATCTTGTCGCCGTCACGCGGTGGGATGCGCAGCCGCTTGGCCAGGACGTCGCGTGCGCCGGTGCGCGGCAGCTCGGGTTTGCCCGCGCGGAGCATGGCCAGCCCCAGGACGCGGGTGGCCGCGGACAGGTCACGGCCCGCCTCGGGTCCCGTCGGAGCGGTATCGCCGACCGTGTGCCGGGGGTCGGCGACGACCCGGTTCTCCCAGTAGTGGTCGAACAGGCCGGTCGCGTCCAGGTTCTCGTCGCCGGGGCCCGTCGGAGCGTACAGGTCGAAGATCATGCGCAGGGACAGCGGATGCCGGACCAGTTGTCCCAGGGGCAGGCCGCGGGCGACGGCCCCGGCGAGGATGCGGCGCATCTGTCCGGCGCGGGCCGGATCGAGCGGGCGGGCCGCTGCCGTGCCGCCGCCCTGGCGCGGCGCCGGGTCGCCGGGCGCCCGGCAGAAGACGCGCAGGTGTGTGTCGACCGCCCGACCCAGCTCCGAGTCGGGGGCCCAGCCGTCGCGGATGCCCGCATCCGCCTCTGTCCGGCCGTCCGCGTAGCTGCCCAGATGCCGTTTGCACAGCAGCTCGGCGATGCGGTGCTCGGTCCCGTCGGCGTACAGCTCCTCCAGCATCCGCGCCTCCGCCGACCGGCAGGCCAGGACGACGGCCACACCGCTCGCCCGGACGTCCTTGGCCACCGTCACCAGCCGGTCGGCGTCCACGGAGTTGTGCAACAGCAGGTCGGCGGTGTCCAGCAGCAGGGCCGGCGGCCGCCCCGGCTGCTCCCGCTCCAGCCGCTCCCGGTACGCCTCCAACCCCCCGAGCAGCGCGGGCACGCTGAGGTCGGCGGGCTGGTCCGGGCCGCCGAGCAGGGCGGCCGCGGAGATGGTGACCACGGCTCGTCCCTCGTCCAGCAGGGCGCGGCGCAGTCCCCACAGCACACAGCTCTTGCCGCTTCCGGGGTCCCCCAGCACGGCGACGGCCCGCCGGTCCCGGCCGGCCCACTGGGCCCGCAACTGGTCCAGCAGTCCCGCTTGTTCGTCGCGGGTGACGTACAGGTCCGACAGCCGTACCGCCGCGACGTCCGGGGACTCGGTACTCGGGAGCACCGCCTCCAGGGTGCGGACGGTTCGCCGGTCGACCGCCAGCAGCGCGGCCTCCGCCTCCTCCGGCCGCTCGGCGGCCCGGGCCGGGGTGACGGGTCCGGGCGGAGCGAGGGGCGTCCCCGTGTCGGGCGCGCGCAGCCGGTGCTGCTCCAGCAGCGCTCCACCGGCGTGCGCCGCGAGCCGGAAGAACCACCAGCGCCCGGCAGGCAGGAGGTTGTCGTAGGTGGTGAATCGCAGGGCGGTGGCCTGGAGGCTGAGGAGGAAGTGGTCCGTCCAGTGGTCGCGCCAGGTGTCCGGGACCGATTCCGTACACGCTCGACGCACCGCTTCGACCAGTTGTGCCGACTCCGGCACGATCCGTCCCAGGTCTTGGTCCGACGGGTCCACCAGGTGGCGCAGCAGGGCGAGTTCCTGCTCGTCGGGGAGTTTCTCGCGCACCTTCGGTGCCAGCGCCGACAGCAGCAGGGTGGCTATGTCCCGGGACAGCGGGGCGTCCTCGGCGAAGGTCGCCAGGTCGATGAGCCGGAAGCCGTCGTACCGGACGCGTCCGTGCCGGTACGGCACCATGACGTTCTGCAGATGCAGGTCGCCGTGCGCCCGGCCTCGTACGACGCTGACCTTCACGACGGGGATTCCCTGCGACCCGGCGGCCATGGCCAGCGGGTTGGGAAGGACACGCCCGTCGACCTCGATCCAGGGCATGGTGGGGGCCAGGGCCGCGATGCGGGCGCCGTAGGCCCGTGCCGATCCCGCTTCGGAGAGCAGCGCGCCGAGTTCGCCCGTGAGTACGTCGGCGGCGGTGGTCGGCACGGCGGTGCCACCCTGGATCCCCTGGTTCCAGCCGGTCAGCAGCCACCGTGTGAGGTACGCGCACGCCTCGTCGAGGTGCTGTCCCGCGAGCCCCGCCAGTGTGTCCACGTCGCGCAGACTGCCGGCCGCGGGGGCCTGGAAGGTCAGCAGGCGTCCGTCGCCCACCGGCCACGGCCGGAACGCCTGCCCCGCCACCCGGTCGCCGCCGGCTCGCTCCGCGCGGGTGTGCGCGTCCGGTTCGGACCGCTGGTCGGCGGCGCACACCTTGACCACCACGTCCCCCACGCCGGGGGTGACCGTCACGGCGGTGAGCAGGGCGCCGGTGGCGCTCTCGCCGGAGGGGCGCCAGCGGGGCTCGACCGGGAGGACCGTACCGCCGTGTCCGCCGTGCCGGGCCCAGTCGACCAGGGCGCGTCCCGCCGCGTCGTCGTCGAACAGGTCCGCGAGCTGCGCGGCCGTGTCGACGTCGTCCGGTCCCTCGGCCGGTGGTGCCGACGGCTCGGGGCCCGGTGCGCCGTCGGCGGAACGGGTGGGCGTGGAGGTCATCAGGTCGCCTCCAGGACGTCGGGGGCGGTCGGGTCGAGGAAGGTGCCGATGGGGAGCAGCGCGCCCCATTCCCGGACGGGGCAGTCCCACATCGCCGGGAAGGCGAAGGCCGCCGAGATCGCGTGGTGGACCGCGTCGGCCACGGTGCCGTGCGCGCCGTGCAGTGCGTCGAGCACCTGCCGTACGAACGCCTCGGCCACCGGTGTGTCGTTGAACTCCCCCACCGTGGCGAGCAGTTCGACCGTCCCTCTGGCGAGGGCGAGGGTGGCGATGCTGACCGGGTCGGTCATCGCGCGCCCGGGGATTCCCGCTCCCCAGCAGGTGACCAGGTACAGCCGCCGCGGCGGTAGACCGCGCAGGACGTCGGCGGGGAGCAGCCAGTTCTCGCCGTCCAGTTCCAGGTAGTGGCCCGTGCCCGGGACCAGGCGTCCGTGGCAGACGACGATCACCGTGTGACAGCCGGCGCCCAGGCGCTCCTTGACCGAACCCGCGTCGAGGGGCCGCTCCAGCTCGCGCCCGGGGACCGGAAGGGGCTCGTGATGGGTGATGTACGGGCTGCGCCAGAAGACGGCCGGCGCCTCGGACGGGCCGGCCGGGCCGCGCCGGCGCAGCACGTGCTGCAGGAAGAGGGAAGGGCACACGGCAAAGCGGGCGGCCTGTCCGAGGACCAGCCCGTCGCGCAGCGGTACGGCACCCCACGGTACGAGCCACAACTCGCCCACCGGCAGGAGGAGAAGCCTGTGCTCCCCGGGCTCCGCCAGCTGGTCCCGCAGCGGTTCGGGGACGAGCTCGGCCAATGGCGCCAACTGCCCCGGGACCAGGGCGCTGCGTTCGGCGCTGTCCTCCTGCAACACGGCCAGCAGCCGCCCGCAGGGCTCGGAGAGTGGAGTGCTGCCGAGGACCGGGCGCCCGTCGGCGGTGTGCCACAGCCAGTGGACCCGGTCCGGTGCGTCGGGATCCACGACAAGTTGGAGAGCGTGACAGCCCGGCGGCAGATCGCGGATCAGCTCGGCACCGTCCTCGGCAGGTGGGAGATACACGCTCGCCAGGACGTCCTCGAGCGCCTCCTCGGCCGGCTCGCGCAGACCCTGCGGTACCGCCAGAGCCCCCATCATGCGCAGAATCCGTCGGCGCCGGTCCGTGCCCGGCGGCAGGACGGGGCCGTGCCCCGGGCCGCGCCGGCCGGCGGCCCAGCGCTGGTCGGCGTGCACGATCATCTGCTGCGCGAACTCCGCGTCGGTCACCGAAGCGGCATCCGGGGGCGCTTGAGCAAGTCCCGCCAGGCGCCGGCCGGCCAGGGCCTCGGCGACGACGGCGAACGACGCCGCGTCGCCCACCGCGACCGCCGCCCGCAGCGCGGCCGAGTACACCCCGGCGAACCGGCCCCGGTACTCCTGCTGGGCGGCCGACTCGCGGTGCGTGGCCCGGAACTCCTCGATGGCGAACACCGCGGCCACCCGGTCACGCAGCGCACGGCCGGACTCGGCCAACGCCTCCCGCGCCTCGGCCAGCTTGCCCAGCGCCGTGCACACCCCCAGCAGGTCGTCCAGTTCGCGATAGGCCGCGAGGGACTGTTCGAACCCGGTCACCGCACCGTGCCAGTCCGTCCGGGAGCGGGCCACGCGGGCCAGGTCGTGGAGGGCATGGGCGCGGGCCCGTGGCAGCCCGCGTTCGGTGGCGATGGTCAGCGCGGCACGGTACTGGATCTCGGCGCTGTCGGGTTCGTTCACGCGCAGCAGGAAGTCGCCCAGGTCACCGAGGACGTTGGTGACTCCGACCGGGTCGTCGTCCGCGTCGAACAACTGCGCCGCCCGCACCAGCCAGGTGGTCGCCTCGTCGGGTCGGCCGAGGCGCAGCAGCACGGCGCCGAGCCGCTGCGCCGAGTGCGCCTGACCGGTCACACCATGGACGGCCTCGAACACCCGGTGGGCCCTCTCGTACGTCTCCGCGGCCCTCTCGGGTGAGCCCAGCCGTTCCTCGCACTCGCCGAGGCCGAGCAGCGCGTTGCCCTCGTACACCGGGTCGGCGAGTTCTTCGGCCAGGGTGAGAGCGCGAGTGAACCGCTCGGTGGCGCGGCCCGCGCTGTGGTGCATCCTCGTCAGATGGCCCAGCGCGACGAGGGCACGCAGCTCACCGAAGCGGTAGCCGAGCGCCGCGGCGTCGCCCAGAGCGCGCTGGTAGGCCTCGACGGCCTGCTCCGGAGCGTCGAGGTGACGGTGGGCGTCTCCCACGCCTAGCCAGGCGTTGACCCGGGTGACACCGGAGGTGGTGGCCGCGGCCAGGTCCGCGAACACGGTGTGCGCGCGGTCGTACCTGCCCTCGCGGATGGCCGTGTCCCCCGCGGTCTCGGCCGTCAGGGCCCGGTGCCATTCCGCCAAGTCCATGGGCTCCACGGCCGCTCCGGTGACCGCCGTGTCCAGCAGGTGGCGATAGCGACAGCGCAGCGCGATCGCCCCCGGGGGCGGGTGTTCGGCGAGCCGCCGACGAACCTGCGGGGAATCCGAGTTCCATGCCTCGAAGATCAGCGGGGCCATGCGGTGCCGGGTGATGTCACCGATGTAAGAGTCGGAGTTGGCCACTCAGCCGGTCCCTTCCGCGTCCGCCCCGCGCAGCCGCGGCACTTCGCCGAGCAGTCTGCCGCCCAGCGCGACGGGCCGCGTCGCGGCGCGGGCCGCCGGAGGTGCCGAAGTGACGGTGGACGGCTGCTCCGTGGACGGGCTCCTGAACGGGTTCTTGAGCGGCCGGGGGCGCTCGCTGCCGATGCGCGCCCCGTTCAGCGCGGCCCATCGCCCGGCGGCCCGGCAGGCCAGGCGCATGAACCACCACCGCAGCTCCGGAGAGAAGCTGGTGAAGGTGGTGAAGCGGAGCGCGGCGGCCTGGAGCGCCGGCGGGTACTGCCGCAGCCAGGCGTCGCCGAAGCCCTTGGGCTCCACCAGGCTCCACGTGGCGTCGTGGACACCCGAGATCAGCCGGGCGACGAGGGGGTCCTGCCGCGGGTGCGCGGGGGTGTGCGGATGCGTCAGGTCCGTCAGCAGCGTCTGCCTCTGCAGTGTCGAGAGGTCCGGCCACAGCCAGGCCACCGCGGACAGCAGCAGCTGGACCTGGTCCCGAGCGCGTGGACCGACAGAGCGGTATGTCGACAGGTCGATGAGGCGGAAGGTCCCTGGCCGGACGCCCTGTTCGTCCTGCACCACCAGGATGTTCCCGAGGTGCAGATCGCCGTGGACGCGTGCGGTCAGGACGTCGAGTTTCCGGTCGCCCTGGCAGGTGTGCCCGAAGGCCGCCGGCAGCGGATTGGGGAGCGGCTCGGGATCCTCCGCCGTGACGATCCAGCGGACACCCGGGCCGCTGAGTCCCGCGACCGCCGCCCACCGGTCCACCGATCCCGTGCCGCTCAGCGGACCCCGTAACTCCTGGTCGAGGAACGCGGCCAGGGTCTGCTCGGTCCGCCGTACGGAACCGTTCCATTCGGCCGCGACGGACCGGGCCACCGCCAGACATGTGTCGACCAGTTGCTCGGCCTGCCCCGGACGCTCCAGGTCGGCCAGAGGCCGGCACAGCGCCGTGCCCCCGGCCAGGTGCTGGAAGTAGATGATCCGACCCGCCGGGGTGACCACCGGTCCGGCCTGCGCCACCAGACCGACCAGATGTCTTCGGGCGAACTCAACTGCACCGGGAGCGGCTTGGGCGGCCGCGTCGTCGAACGCCCGCCGGTGGGCGTCCGGTTCACGCCGGTTGTCTTGTGGTACGACCTTGGCCACGAGGTTCAGGTCGTCGCCGCCCGGGGGACGCAGTACGAGGGAGGCGACGAAGGCGTCGGTGTAGCCCCGCGAGGTCCACGGGGTGGCGGGCAGGGACACCGTCCAGCCGGAGGTGCGGCGCCACCGGGCCAGGCCCTCGGCGGCGTCCTCCCCCAGTAGGTCGGCGAGTTGCCGGTCCGCTTCGCCGTCGGGCGCCCGCGTCTCCACGCCACCTCCGCATGCGCCGGTGTCCAGGCAGATCAGTGTGTCAGATCGGGCGCGGCGGGACATCGCGGTCGCGACGGTGTGCATACGTTCGCGCTAGGCTGCCGGTCACCGGCCACGGCGGGCCGCGGGGAAGGGAGTTGGCCGGATGAGCGACGGTCCGCAGAGCACGCGAGGACCGGCCGGTCGCCACGAGTTGTACTCAGAGGACGCCGTCATGGGTGCCGACCGCCGTTGGCGGCTGGAGTCGGCCATCCGCTTCGGCCACGCCACGGTGATGGACGCCGACGCCGAGACCCTCGACCGGCTCGTCCACCAAGTCGGCTGGGACCGCTGGGCCTATTCGTACGTCACGTTCCCCTACGACCTCGACCGGCTGGGCGACGGCCGCCGCTACGAGGGTCTGCGCCTCACGGTGACGTACCGTCATCCCCGTGTCCTGGCCGAATACCTGGCGCCTTCGCACGACAACACCGATGTTCCGATCTCCGAGGCCGTTGTCACGTTCGGGCTGGGGCAGCCCCGCATGACGTGGGACTTCAGTCCGTGCGAAGGCAACGTCGAGTTGGCGCCGCACGGTCGGGTGGTCCACTGCCTGGTCCGGCGCCCTCCGGAGGTCGAACAGGTGGAGGTAGTGCTGGAGGCGGAGGTGACGATCGTCCGCCAGCTGCTGGTGGTGGACCGCCGGACCGCGCTGATCCGGGAACCGGGTCACTATCTGCTGTCCTTCACCGAGGGCACCTTCGAGCCGTTCGACCCGGGCCTCTCGTTCCGCATCTCGTGAAGGGACTCGGCCTGGCCGGGCGGTTGCCCGTCGGCTGCGTTGCCGCCGTCTCCAGCAATGTGAGCAGCCCAAGGGCCGGAGGTCAGGATGCCCAGGACGAGGACGGCCAGACCGCAGCCGACGATGATCCACCAGACGGCGGGGCGCGTCCCGGCGGCGATCACGGCGCCGCTCACCGCGATGCCGAGCGCGGCGCCGACCTGACGGCTGGTCGCGGCGATCGCGGCGGCCACCCCTGCCTGGGCCCGCGGCAGACCCGAGACCGCCGTGTCGGTGATGGGTGCGTTGACGAATCCGAAGCCCAGTCCGAACAGCGCGTACGCCGCGTAGAGCAGGATGCCCGTGCCGTCCCCGGAGCGAGTGGCGGGCACCGCCAGCGCGCCGCCGGCGGTGATACCGGCGCCGGCGATCAGCAGCGGGATGCGCGGCCCGCGGCTGCCGACCATCCGCCCGGACAGGGGCGGGCACAGCAGGCACAGCACCGCCATCGGCAGCAGGCGCACCCCGGCATCCAGCGGACTGAGCCCCAAGTCACCTTGCAGATAGAGGGCGTTGGCGAACAGGAAGCCGCCGAGTGCGATGAAGGCGCAGACCGCCATCACCGTGGCCCCGCTGAAGGATGCGCTGCGGAACAGACGCGGATCGATCAGCGGTTCGTCACGTCTCTTCTCGTACGGCACGAACCCGGCCAGCGCACCCGCCGCGGCGATCAGGCAGCCCACGATGACGGGTGAGGTCCAGCCCCGGCCCGGCGCCTCGATGACGGCGTACGTCAGCGTGCCGAGCGCCGCGATCACCAGGAGTTGACCCACGGGGTCCACCCGGCGGGGCCGTGGCGCACGGGACTCCGGCACGTATAGGGCGGCGAGGACCAGCGCGGCCAGCCCGATCGGCACGTTCAGCCAGAACACCGACCGCCATCCGGCGATCTGCACCAGCACACCGCCGAGGGTCGGTCCGGCCGCCATGCTGATGCCCACCACGCCGCCCCACACGCCGATGGCCCTGGCCCGTTCCGACGGCCGCGGGAACGCGTTGGCGATGACGGCCATGGCGACCGGGGTGAGCATGCAGCCGCCCAGGGCTTGCGCCATACGGAAGACGATCAGCCAGTTCAACGACGGTGCCAGGCTGCACAGTGCCGATCCGCCGGTGAACAGCACGAGCCCGAGTCGGAAGACGCGCCGTCGGCCGACCCGGTCGGCCGTGGAGCCGGCGAATATCAGCAGCGAGGCCAGCACGATGGTGTACGCGTCGAGGGTCCACTGCAGGCCCGCCACGGAGCAGTGCAGGTCTTGCCGTATCGAGGGCAGGGCGACGTTGAGGATGGTGGTGTCGAGGCTGACCAGCAGGACGCTCAGACAGCAGACGGCCAGGACCAACGACGGTCTGCCGCGGTCGGGTTCGGGCACGGGCGGCCCTTCCGGAGTCAGGGCCGCGGCCGGTCGATGGCGTGCGCGTCGGCGAAGTCCCAGACCACGGGGAGGAATTGCTCGGGCGTCTCGGTCTGGGGCATGTGGCCGGTGCCCTGCAGCAGACGAAACTCCGCGTCGGGGATGGCCTGCGCGTACGCGCGCCCGTAGTCGGCGTCCACGACCTGGTCGCTTGCGCCCCACGCGACGAGTGTCGGGTGGGCGATCTTGGCCAGTCGGTCGGGCAGGGTGGGGTCGGCCATGGCGTTCGTGCCCGAATAGACGTGCAGCGTGGCACGGTTGGCGGCCATGACCGCGCGCTGCGCCTCGGACAGTGTGCTGGGGTCGAAGCGGAACTTCGAGGGGTCGTGGAAGGAAAGGCGGGACAGTTCGACGGGAGTCAGGGAGAAGGCGTCCGCGATCGGGTGGCCGGGGACGTCGATGCCGACGGCGTTGACGAGGGTGACGCTGCTGATCCGGTCGCTGCCCAGCGCTGCCAGTTCGGCGGCGATCCAGCCGCCGACGGAGTTGCCGACGACGGTGACGTCCCGCAGGTCGAGCGCGTCGAGCAGCCGTGCGTAGATCTGGGCCAGGGTCGTGACGTCGGTCAGCCAGTCGGGACGGTCGGTGCCGTCGAAGCCGGGGTGGACGGGGGTGAACACCCTGGCCGGACGCTGCTCGGCGAGGAGTCCGGCGAACGGGGTGACGGTCTGCGGACCGCCGCCTCCGTGCAGGAGCAGGAAGGGGTGCCCCTGCCGGCCCTGGAGGTCGACGGTGACGTCGAGGGTGCCCTGGTCGACGGTGAGGGTGTGGGTGCTGCTGGTCATGTGAGGCTCCTGAAGTGGGCGGCCGCGACGGGCCGCGGCGAGGGGAAGGGCCGGCGGGACAGCGGCCGTCAGGCGTAGTCGGTTGCGGGAACGGTGGCGTACCGGCTCATCACCGCGACGGTCGACTCCGGGGTCAGCTCCTGACCGCCGGCGATCATGTCCCGCAGGTCCCGGAAGTACTGCACATACAGGTCGGGCGTGAAGGTGTTGAGCATCACGGCAGGCTCGTCGCCGAGGTTGGCGAAGGTGTGCGGAGCGCCGGGCGGGATCATCGCGAGCGTGCCGGCCGGGGCCACGTGGGTCGTCTCCCCGACGGTGAAGTGCACGGTTCCGGAGACGACGTAGAAGCCCTCGTCGTGCTGGGCGTGGCGGTGCTGCGGCGGCCCCTGGGTGTGCGGGGCGAGGGTGATCTCGCCGATCCCGAGGCGATGCCCGGTGGTACTGCCGTCCTCCAGGATGCGCATCTGTGTCGGGCCCAGCTGGATCGTCTCGCCGTCGTCCGGGCCGACCACGGAAACCGTACTCATCGCTGCCTCCTTCGTGAGAGCTGACTCTCATGAGAGTAGAGAAGTCCAGTCTCGTTATGCAAGTCGACGCTCACGACGACAGCCGAATGCTAGGATGAGGGTGAACACACAGAAGGAGAGGTCCCACGATGACGGCGCAGGCGGGCACCGGCCGCACCAACCAGAAGCAGCGCACCCGCACGGCGATCGTGGCGGCCGCCCGCGAACTCATCAGTACGGGCGCCGAGGTGACCATGCCCCTGATCGCCCGCGCGGCGCTGGTCTCCGAGGCCACCGCCTACCGGTACTTCCCCGACCTCTCCTCACTGATCAGCGAGGCCCTGGCCGGCGCCTGGCCGCCCCCCGCCGAGGCGCTCGCACCGGTCGGCGACTCCACCGACCCCGTCGAGCGGGTCGCCTTCGCCTGCGAGTTCCTGCTCCGCGGCATCATCGCCCGCGAGGGAGCGGTACGGGCGATGATCTCGGCCACCATCGCCCGCCCCGATGCCGCGACCGCCCGCCCCGGAATCCGCTTCGGGCTGATCGACCACGCGCTCCTCCCGCTCGAAGGCACCCTCGGTGCAACGGACTTGGAAGCCTTCGCACAGCTCAAAAGGGACCTCGCGGTGACCGTGAGCGCCGAGGCACTCTTCACCCTCACCGACCTGTGCGGGCTCGACCCCGACGAGGCGATCAAAAGCGCCGTACGGACGGCGACGACGCTCACGGAGGCCGCGGTCCGCTCGCGCGGGGCGTCGGCTGGCCCCTTCCAGTGACTGACGGACGACGCGCGCATGGATCGCGCGTCGCGGAGGTACAGCGTCTCCGCCGTGAGAGCCCCGGAATCGTGAGGAGATCAGCCATGTACGCAGCCGTCAGACGGTACGAGGGAGTGACCGATCCGGCCGAAGCGGGGCGTCGGGTGAGCGAGGGGTTCGTGCCGCTCATCCGTCAGATCCCCGGCCTCCTGGCCTACTACTGGGTCGACGCCGGGAACGGAGTGATGATCTCGACCAGCGTCTTCGAAGACGAGGACGGGGCGCATGAATCCATCAGGAAGGCCGCGGTCTTCGTACGGGACCACCTCGCGCCGCTGCTCCCCAACCCTCCCCAGGTCATGTCGGGCCACGTCGTGGCCTTCGCGTAGCACGAGGGGCCGAGCCGGATGCCTTGAAGATGCCGGCGCCCTCGGCGCCGGCGTCCATGGCCGGTTCCCATCGTCACCCCCGAAGCGGAATGCAATGATCACCAAAGCGCGGCACTCCCGCGCGAGAGTCCCAGTGGGGGTCGAGAGGCCCCCTTCCAGGCAGGTGGCACTGTGGCTGACACAACGCGCGAAGAAGACGCCATCCGCGGCGTCGTGGAACGTCTGCAGGGTGCCTTCAGCGCGACGCACAGCCAGAACGAGATCGAGGCGGCGGTAGCCGAGGCACACGCGTCATTCACCGGACGACCCGTTCGCGAGTTCGTCCCTGTGCTGGTTGAACGCAAGGCGAGGGCCAGGCTCCACGAGTCCTCCGGCTGAAGGCGATCCTGCCGTGCATCTGATCACCGACGGAGTCACCCCAGTTCCTCGGCTGGTGCTGATCGATACGAGTGAGACGGATGACGGCCACTTCTGCGAACGCCCAGTCCGCCCGGGCGACCGCATGAGTCGGCCCACACACGGCACGCTGCATCACGTCGAGTTGTGGGTGCCGGACCTCCAGCGCGCACTCGCCTCGTTCGGCTGGCTGCTTCAGGCGCTGGGTTACGCCGTCCACCAGAGCTGGGACGGCGGCCGCAGTTGGCGGCTCGGGCCGACCTATCTGGTCATCGAGCAGTCCCCGGCCCTCGCTGCCGAACGGCACGATCGCTGCCGTCCGGGACTGAACCATCTGGCGTTCCATGTCGAGGACGCCACCACGGTCGAGAAGCTGGCTGCCGACGCCGCTCAGCACGGCTGGCAGCTGATGTTCCCCGAACGGCATCCATACGCCGGCGGTGGGCAGCACTACGCCGCCTACCTGGAGAACGGCGACGGCTTCGAGGTCGAACTCGTCGCGATCAGCCCACCCGAACGAAACTGAGATCAACCGGTCCACAGGTCTCGACGCTCACACCCGAAGGTGCGGCGCGGCGGGCGTGGTCGCCGCGCCGGTGGTGTGATGGTTCTCGTGGTCGGGAGTCAGCTTGGGCTGCAGGTGACCGTGGGCCAGGTCCAGGTGCCGTTGGTCTGGAGGGTGACACCCCAGTTGTTGCCATTGCCGTTCGGTTTGGCAGTCAGCACCTGCTCGCTCGGATGACTCGCGCTGACGTTCCAGGTCGCGATGACCTTCTCGGGCGACGGAACATTCATCGTCACCGTCCAACTGCTGGAACCACTCACCGAGACATTCAAGTGCCCAGATTCATGGAGGCCGACCCACCGCCGTCGGTCCAGAAGGAGTAGTAGTAGCCGTTGTTCGTGCCGGTTTGGTTCGTCGTGATCACCGTGTCGGCAGCGGCGGTCCCAGGCAGGATCAGCGCGACTACGGCGACCAGCAGCATGAGTAAGTGGCCGCGTCCGCGGCTCCTCGGACGTGCGGGTGCGTTCATGTACGTGTTTCCTCTCGTGAAGGCCCATGCGGGTGGCGAACAGTGTTGGTTTGAGCACGTCGGCCGTCAATAGTTTCGGTTGTGAGTTCGAAACATTCGAAGCCTTCAGGGGCGCATCTTGAGCACCTACAAGCAGGTCATCCACCGCATCACTGCAATCGAGACAGATCCGATCGACGGTGACGCCACCCGGGGTAGCACTTGAATCGGCATCGTCGAAACTTTCGAACCGCTCGTCAGCGCCTCTGCGCCAACGCCGGCAGTTGCTGTCGGCAGCCTCCGGTTGCCGACGGCCCACCACCCCGAGAGGCTGTGTGAAGCATGCCGAAAGCCACCAACGGGAGTGCATCATGACGCAACTCGGTCTGCTGGCACACATCGAGGCCAAGCCGGACTACGCGGACCAGGTCGAAAGCCTGCTGCGCGAGGCGGAGCGGCTCGCACAGCAGGAGTCGGACACCGTCACGTGGTTCGCGTTCCGCCAGGGCCCCACCACCTTCGGCATCTTCGACGCCTTCGACGACGAGCAGGGGCGCCAGAGTCATCTGCAGGGCAGGATCGCCGCCGCGCTGATGGAGGTCGCCCCGGAGATGCTCGCCGAGCCGCCCGACATCAAGCCCGTCGACATTCTGGCCGACAAGCTCCCGTGAGCGGCCCCGCACCGGCGCGGCAGGGGAAAGGCCTTTTCCGCTATCTTGTTGCCGCAACGTAGTTCGGACCTGAACAACGTCTGCCTGCACGCCAGTTGCTCATCCCCCTTGCTGTCATGCGCACGCCAGCATGCCCCCCACGCCCCCACGCCGGAGGCCATGGCCCTCCGTCCGCCGCGGTACCGCTCACCGAAAGCCCCCCACTCCGTGACCGTCTCCCTCTACGAAGGCCAGCCGGCCGGCAGGCACGCGGCCGTGCCCTCCGGCAGCCTGTTCCGGCGCGTCTACGCCCCCCGCGCCTGCGATGCCCTCACCTTCTCCATGTCCACGTATGCCATGCCGCTCCTCGTCCTCGCGGTCACCGGCTCGGCGTCCCTGACCGGCTTGGCCTTCGCCCTGGAGTGGACTCCCCGGGTGGCGGCGTTCAGCCTGGCCGGTGCCCTCGTGGACCGCTCGGGCGCGGCGATCGTGTGCTTCCTCGCCTCCCTCGCCCGGGCCGTGCTGGTGTCGGCTGCCGCTGTCGTACTGATTGCGCTGCCGACGGGAACGGCCGAGACGGCCACCGTCATGACGCTGGCCGCGGTGACCGGCACGCTCACGCAGTTCAGTTTCGTCGCCAACGAAGCCGTCGGTGCCGTCGTCAGTCGCCGGGCGGAAGAGCACTCCCACAAAGTGCAGGCCACGCTCATCGGCATCGACCAGACGGCCACCCTCGTCGGCCCGGCACTCGGCGGTGTCCTTCTGCTGAGCGGGCCGACTCGCATGCTTGTTTGCCTGAGCCTGCTGTCCTTCGTGTCGGCCGGTCTTGCCCTGCAGACTCCGCCCACACCCCTGCGCGCCGCCCAGCGGGGCGCGCAGGGCCCGGCCGGCAGGCCTGCGGAGGGGTGGCGGACGCTGCGTTCGCTGCCCTCCCTGAGCCGGCTCGTCGCCGGACTGGCCTGCTCCAACCTGGTGCTCGGGCTGCTGCAGTCGGCCAGCCCCGTCATCGTGGTGGACGACCTCGGCCGGTCTCCGGCAGCCGTGGGCACCCTCTGGTCGGTCGCCGCCGCGGCCACCCTTCTCGCCCTCGCCTGCTGCCGGTTCGCCCTCAACCGGCTGGGACTGTGGGGAGTCGGTGTCATCAGCTCGACCGTTGCCGCCGCGGCCTGCCTCGCCCTCCCCTACGCACCCTCCTACGGCAGCTACACGGTCCTCCTGGCCCTCTTCATGGCCGGAGACGGAGGACTCACCGTCGTCCTGCGCACCGTGCGCTCGCTGGTCATTCCGCCCGCGGCCTTCGCCACGACCCTTTCCCTGACGATCCTGCTCCTGCTGCTGCCCTTCCCCGCGGCAGGCGTCGTCATCGCCCTCACCCCGCCGAACCACCTGACCGACGTCATCGCGGCGAGCGGCGTACTGCAGGCCCTGGCCCTGCTCGTCACGTTCACCCGCCTGCGCAACGACCCGACGCTGCGCGGCCGCGTGCCCTGACGTGGCACTCCGACCGGAGCAGGAAGGCACCTCCCGACGACGACCCGCAACTCCTCCGACACTCCGACGCCTGGCCAGGCAGGACGTAGCGAATGGCAGCGCGCATAGTTGGCACCTGAGGGAGAGGATCCACCAGAACCGAAACGGAGTGTGCGGGTGACGACGCCGCCGATCGACTACCGAGCGCTGTTCGCGGCCACACCCAGCCCGCACCTCGTGCTGGACCCCGGCCTGGTGATCGTCGACGTCAACGAGGCCTACTGCCGCGTGACCGGGCGCACCCCGGAAGACCTTGTCGGGCAATACCTCTTCGACGCCTTCCCGGACAATCCCGAAGACCGCGATGCCGACGGGATGCGCAACCTCAACGCCTCGCTCCACCGTGTACTGCACTCACACGAGGTGGACACGATGGCCGTACAGAAGTACGACATCCCCGTGGCCGACCAGCCAGGAGTGTTCGAAGAGCGCTGGTGGTCGCCGATCAACGCTCCTGTGCTCGGGCCGGACAGACAGGTGGCATGGATCATCCACCGGGTCGAGGACGTCACCGAGTTCGTGCTGGCCCACCCGCTCCCCCCGCGGTCGGGCCAGACGCTCAGCGAGCGGGAAGCCATGGAGGCCGAACTGTACGCGCGGGCGCAGGAGCTCCAGCGGGTGAACGAAGAACTGCGCCAGGCCCACGCCCGGGAACGCCAGGTCGCCGTCACGCTCCAGGAAGCGATGCTGCACTCCCCCGATCTGGCCCGGCACCCCGACGTCGTCGTGCGTTACCTGCCCGCCGCCGAGGGGCTGAACGTGTGCGGCGACTGGTACGACGTGGTGGACATGTCCGACGACGCGTTTGCCGTGGCGGTCGGGGACGTGGTCGGCCACGGCCTGGAGGCGGCAGCCACGATGGGCATGCTGCGCAGCGCGCTGTCCGCCGCCGTCCGCGCACTGAGCGAGCCCGCCCGGGCGATGGAGGTGCTGGGCCTGTATGCCCGCTCGGTGGAGGGAGCACTGGCCACGACCGCCGTCAAAGCCGTCATCAACACCCGTCGTCAGCACATCACCTACAGCAGCGCGGGGCATCTCCCACCCGTCCTCGTGCACGCCGACGGCACGTTCGTCCTCCTCGACCAGGCCACCGACCCTCCGCTGGCAGCCCGCCCCCTCCATGTCCCCGGCCCGCAGGCCGCCGTCCCCTACAAGCCCGGTGACACGCTCGTGCTCTACACCGACGGCCTCATCGAACGCCGCGACGAGGACATCGACACCGGCCTGCGGCGCATGACCGACATCCTCTGCGACAACGCCCGCCTCACCCCCGACCGTCTCGCGGACACCCTGCTCGCCCGTCTCGGTGTGAGCAGCGGCGGTACCGACGACATCGCCCTGATCGTCACCCGCCTGTAGCCGGGCCGACAGTGGCTCGTCCCGCGGACTGTCGGCTGGTGGCTGGTCGGAGTCGTCACAGCAGCCTCAAGAATTCACCGAACTCACGTACAACCCTTGCCGTTTGCCGAACGTCTTCTGATCGCAGCACCCGGACATCGGGAGCCCGCCCCATCTGGAGACACTTACGTGAAGCACCCCCTGCCCGGAACCACGGCCCTCGCCGCCCTGCTCGTCGCGGGCCTCACCCCCTTGGTCCTGTCCACTCCCGCCTCCGCCGCCCCCTCCGGGCTCGCGGGCGACTTCAACGGCGACGGCTACCGGGACGTGGCCATTGCGGCCCCCGCCGCCACGGTGAGCGGGAAGTCGTGGGCCGGGCAGGTGGCCGTGGCCTACGGCACGGCGAGCGGGCTGAATCCCGCCAAACACCAGCTGATCAGCCAGAACACCGCGGGCATACCCGGCAGCGCCGAGAAGGACGACGAGTTCGGCGACCAGCTCGCTGTCGCCGACCTCAACCGCGACGGCTACAGCGACCTCGTCGTCGGCGCCCCGCACGAGAAGACCGGCAGCGCCGAGGACGCCGGCACGGTCGTCATCGTCTGGGGTTCCCGCAGCGGCCTGTCCGGCGGTACGACGGTGAAGAACCCGCAGACCCTGTACGGCAGTTACTTCGGCCTGAGCATCGCGGCGGCGGACTTCACCGGGGACGGCAAGCCCGACCTCGCGATCTCCGCGCAGAGCGACTCGGGCAGCCCCACCTGGCGAATCCGGCTGATCCGGGGCCCGTTCAGCAAGTCGGGCACGACCGGCAGGGTGTCCTCGTACTCCCCGGGCATCGACAAGCCGGTTCTCACCGCCGGCCGGGTCAGCGGCGACACCAAGGCCGACCTCGTGGTCACGGGCCAGAAACCCGACCGCGACCAGCTCGCCACCGCTGTCTACTACAAGGGCACCTCCGACGGCATCAGCAGGACGACGGCCCTGCGCGCCGCCGAGACGGCCGCGATCGGCGACCTGAACAAGGACGGCTACGGCGACATCGTCCTCGGCAACCCCGAGGATCCGGCCGACGAGCCCTCGGCCTCCGCCGGTGGCAAGATCCACGTCATCTACGGCACCTCGTCCGGCCCGAGCGGCACGCGCCGCGTCACGTACACGCAGAACAGCGCGGGCGTCCCGGACACCTCGGAGAACGGCGACGGCTTCGGCCAGGCGCTGGCGATCGGCGACTTCGACAAGGACGGCTACGGGGACCTCGCGGTCGGCGCGCCGGGTGAGTCCTTCGGGGACGACTCCCACTACTTCCCCTCCGCCGGGGCGATCACCCTGCTGAGGGGCTCGGCCTCCGGCGTGACCACGACCCGCCCGGTGTTCCTGACCCAGGACAGCCCCGGCGTGCCGGGCTCGGTGGAGGGCATCGACAACTTCGGCCAGACGCTCCTCGCCTCCGACGTGAACCACGACGGCCACGCCGACCTCACGGCCGTCGCCGCTCAGGAGAACGACCCCGAGGGCGCGGCCTGGTACCTGCCGGGCGCATCGTCCACGCTCTATTCGACGACGGCGTCGACAACCTTCGGTCCGACCAAGGTGGGCCTGCCGGCCCACGAGTACACCGGTTTCGGGTCCGACTTGGCGGGCTAGTTCACCGGTCAGTTCAGCTCCAGCGGTGCACGTGCGGCCCATCAGCGCGTGGGCAGCCGGTCATAGGTCTTGAAGGTGTAGGCCGCGTCGTACGTCATCAGGTTTCCGCTCGCGGCCGGGAGGCCGAGCCGCTGGTTGAGCAGTTTCGTCAGCGGCCCGCAGTGCTCGGCGGCAGGTGCGGCGAAAGTGTCGTCGTACGCCGAGAACTCGATCAGCGGCGGGTCCTGCGAGACCCACTGCGAGGGGCCCGACCGCTTCAGCTGGAAGTCGACCGGCGCGTTGGCCCCGATGGTGCAGTTCGGCGCCAGCAGTGGGCTCAGCAGGCGAAAGCGCAGACTGAACTGTCCGGTGAAGAAGTCGGATCGGCCGCCGTACTCCGGCTGTATCGCCAGTCCCCGAAGCCGCGCATGCTCGCCCACGGCGGCAGCGGGGAAGCCGCCCGGTACGGCGGTCGGTGTGCTGTGCATGGCCCCCCACACCTGCCCGTTGGCGCCATCGGGCAGTGGCCCCTCGGCATGGGTCATGGTGATCGTAGCGAGCGTCACGGTCACCTTGCCCATCGTCAACTGCGGTGCGGCGGTGTGCACTTCGCACCGCCAGCGCGCCGGGTCCACTCCTGCCGGGAGGGCCGGGCAGTCGCTGAAGTCGGTCAGGGGCTGCTCTGCGGAGGTCGGCTCGGCGTACGCAGGACTGGGCGAGTAGGCCCCTGTGACGGCTGCCAGGGCAGCGGCGCCGGCGAGGGCAACGGCGGCGCGGCGGGCGAGAGCGGGGCGACGTCGATCGGCGGTGGTGTGCGACATGAGCAACAGCCTGCCGCTCACTCCCCCGCGTCACCATTGGTGACATCCCCGCCCCTACCCTGAAACGACCCTGACGCCGTGTCAGGGGCACACCCTCAGAAGGGCGTTCCTGCTCCGCCCTCCGCCGGCTCGGTGATGTCAGAACCGAATGTCCGGGTCCCGCAGGACCACGCGCAGTCTGTCGTCGGCATGGTCGGTGTCGAGCTCGGGGCAGAACCAGACGTTCTGCCTGGGGGCGGCGGCCGGGTCGTCCGCGACCATCACCCACAGCAGCAGACCCCAAAGCACGGTGGGTGAGTGACCGGCCAGTCGAGCGCCCAGCCCGACGGGTACGGCGGCGCCGATGCGTGGTGGGGGTGGGCTGTCCACGTCGGGCGGCGTGAAGTCGGAGGCGCCGTGCCCGGCGAGGACCAGCGGGGTGTCCTTGACCTTGAGCCAGTCCACCTCGATGCCCTGCGCGACGCGGTCGAGCGCGGCCGCCAGCCACCCGCGCACCGACGCCTCCGGATCGGGGAGCCAGTTCAGCGGGCCGTCGGGGTCGGTGGCGTGGCTCAGATCGTCCCGCGGAGGGCCGTACTCGGGGTTCTCCACGGATTCCCCCACCACATTGCCTTCCCTGTCCACCAGCCACCAGCGTCGTACGGACTCCGGCGGTGCCCAGGTTTCCGAGGCGTACTCTGCGTCGATCTCGTACATCCAGCGATCCCCGTTGTCGCTGTGGCTCGGCAGCGGCAGGTTCCGCAGTCCTTCCGGCAGCGTCGCCGGCGGCCACGAGTCCCGCGGCGGGTGCGGTCTCCGTCTGCGCCCGAAGATGCCCATTCCCTGCCCCCACCCCCCGGCCGTCCAACCGGCCGGGCGTGAACATCCCTGCCCATGACGGCGCCGGGATAGGCCTGGCCGACGCGCCGAACGCTTGCGGGCGCCCGCGCGGCCCGCCACACGAAGTACGCATACCTCGGCGCGGCAGGCCCCGGTGGCCGTAGCGTGATGACGCTATCCAATCCCCATCCGAACCGATCATTCGTGGAGCAGGAATGGGCAACGCCGACACGGTCATCGCCGTACTGCGCAAGGGACACGACGCTCTCGCCGGCTCGGTGTCCGGATTCAGCGACGACGACCTGGCCCGGCCGTCGGGCGCGGCCGAGTGGGACCTCTCGCAGGTGCTCAGCCACCTCGGCAGCGGTGCCGAGATCGCGCGGGCCGGAGTCGAAGCCGCCCTCGATGGCGCGGCGAACCCGGGCCCCGACTTCAACCACTCCGTCTGGGACAAGTGGAACGCCATGACGCGGCGGGAGCGGGCCGACGGCTTCCTCCAGGCGAATCACTCACTGATCGAGCTGTACGAATCCCTGGACGCCGGCACCCGCGAGAAACTCCGGATCGACTTGGGCTTCCTGCCCGCCCCCGTCGACGTGGCGACGGCGGCGCGGCTTCGCCTCAGCGAGTTCACGCTGCACTCCTGGGACATCCGCGTCGTCTTCGACGAGCAGGCCGCACTGCCCGCCGACGCCGCCGCGGCGCTCCTGCACGGAGAACCGGACCTGCTCGCCTGGACCGGCAAGGCCGAAGTGCTCGAAGGCCGTCATGCGGCCCTCCGCGTCACGACGACAGAGCCCGCCTCCGACTTCGTACTGCGGCTGCAAACGCCGATCAGCGTGGACTTCGACCTGCCCGAGCGACCCGACGGCACACTGGTTCTGTCCGCCGAAGCATGGCTGCGGCTGGTCGCCGGCCGGCTCTCCGCCCGGTACACACCCGACGGCGTCGCCACGACGGGCGCCGCGGATCTGGATCTGCTGCGCCGGGTCTTCCCCGGCTACTGATCCACGCGGTGAACCGGAACTAGTCGCCCGTCCGCCCGTCGGTCATCTCGCGCAGGATGTCGAGGTGGCCGTTGTGGCGGGCCGTCTCCTCCACCAGATGCAGCAGGATCCAGCGCAGGTCCACGGCGCTGCCGTCGCGCCGCTTCGTCCGGGCCTTGGTGTCCAGATCGTGCGCGGCGACCAACTCGTTGTAGCGCGCTGACTGTTCGGCGTACTCGTCGAGCAGCTGCGACAGCGGGAAGTCGACGGCGATGCGCATCTCACGGTCGGGGTCCTCGTCGGTCCACGGGCCGTTGTCCTCTTCGCCGAGAAAGACGACCTGGAACCAGTGGTACTCGACCCAGCGCAGATGGTTGATCAGGCCGCTCAGGGTCATCAGCGGCGAGCCGGGGAGGAGTGCCTTGCGGGCGTCCTCGTCGGAGAGTTCCTCGCACTTGGCACGCGCGGTGGCGCGGACGTAGTCGAGGAAGGTGGTCAGCTGAGTGCGCTCGTCCCAGGCGGGAGGCGTATCGGTGCGTGTCATCGCCCGCAGCATCTCCCGCCGCGCACCGCGGTGTCGAGAAGATTTCCCAACTCGTCGATCTTGCCGGTGGATTGCTGAGCAGCCGTAGCGCCGGTTACGGCCAGCTCCCCCCTCCCCGAACAGGTGTGCGCAGCACCCGTATGCTCCGCGCATGAAATTCTTCCGGTCGCGCGGTCGCAACAACGCCGGGCAGACGACGAGCTCCCCTTTGACCCAGGCCATGGCCCTGTACCAGGCCGGGCGCTATGCCGAGGCGGAGGCCGCGGCCCGCGCCGTGGCCGCGGCCCGATCCAGGCTGCGCGACGACATGTACGCACCGCTGGCGCTGAACCTCGCCGCGATCGCGACGAACGCGCAGGGCCGCCACGCCGAGGCCTGCGCCGCACACGACGCCCTGCTGCCCGTCTTCGGCAGGATCTTCGGCGCCGAACACCCGCAGACCCTGAAACTGCGCTCGGACCGCGCCCAGACGCTGACCGCGCTCGCCCGGCACGCCGAATGCGAGGCGGAGTGCGCGGCCGTCGCCCGTGTCGCGGCCCGCGGCACGGGTCCTGAGATGCCGTTCATAGCGGCAGCCGCCCGCAACGGACAGATCTACGCCCTCAACGCGCAGGACCGCCACGAGGAGGCCGAGGCGCTCGCTCGTGAGGCCCTCGCCGCCCACGGCACCCCGGATCGGTTCAGCCTGGTCCTGCGGCTCGGCCTGGTGCGAAGCCTCAACGGTCAGGGCCGCCACGAGGAGGCTCTCGCCGAGGCGGAGCGCGCCGACGAGCTGCGCCGCAGCCGGCCCCAGGAACAGCACCGTGCGGAGACCGGCGCCGTCGAGCTGGCCCTGGCCACGGCCCTGCTGGGGCTGGGCCGTGGCACCGAGGCCCGCACCCGGGCCGCGGCCGCCCACGACGCCTGCCTGGCCACCTTCGGCCCGGACCATCGCCGCACCGCCGAAGCCCTGGCGCTGCTCGACCGCATCGACGGCGTCCGACCGGGCCACTGAGCGCTTTGCGGCACGCGCCGCAGGGCGCTACAGCCGGAAAGCCGAACTAGTGTTGGTGTGTGAAATACAACTTTCCTGACGATCTACGCAAAGCACAGAGCGATCTCGAACAGGTGCGTGGGGATCTCGCCTGCCTGATCGCGCGGCTGCCGTATTCCGTGGAGCCCATCGAGGCCTGGGAGCGCCCGGAGGGCTACTGGCGCGACGGCTCCCCCGCCTACCCCGACTCCCCCGGCTGGACCCCCGAGGAGCAGTCGCAGGTCGCCGCGCTACGAGAGCGGGAGCAGGAACTCGCCGTCACGATCGTCACCCACACCTACTGGGGCACGCTGGAGCCCTCCGAACGCCCGGCCGCCCGCGACGCACTCAAGCACGCCCAGGACGCCCAGGACGCCCAGGACGCCTAGAACCGGCAGGGCCGGCAGGCTCGGCGGCCAGGAGGACCAGGCCCAGCGCGAGGACGGCCAGCCCGGACCAGGAGACGGCCGGAAGACGCTCGCCCAGGACGGTGACGCCCAGGACCGCTGCGACCGCGGGCTCGGCCAGCGTCAGCGACGTGGCCACCGATGCGGGGGTGTGACGCAGTCCGTGTCCGAAGAGCCGGTAGGCGAGGCAGACGGTGAACAGGGCGAGGTAGACGGCCACCGCCGCGCCGCGCGGGGTGGCGAGCCGGCGCACGTCGGCGAACACGACGACCGGGAGGACGAGCAGGCCGGCCGCGCCGAACAGGACGCCCATCACCGCATCGGACGCGTGCCGGCGCGCGATGAGCCTGCCGCCGATCAGCGAGTAGACGGCGTACGACAGCCCCGCGCACATCGCGAGCAGGACTCCCGTCAGGTCAACGGGCGTACCTACCCCGGCCAGTTCGGGGCCGAGGACGAGGAGCGTGCAGCCCACCACCGCGGCCGTGGTGGCGCCGGTCCAGCGTGCGGTCGGCCGGGCCTGCCCGGTGATCCAGGACAGCAGCCCGGCGAAGACCGGCGCGCTGCCCAATGCGATCACGGTGGCCACGGCCACGCCGGTGCGTGCCACGGCCGGGTAGAAGGTCACCGGATAGCCGGCCACCGCCGGCGCGCCCAGGACGATCAGCCATCGCTCGGCACGTGTGCAGGCGGCGGGCAGGGAGCGGGCGCCGCGCGAGGTGAGGAACAGCAGGATGCCGCCGAAGCTGAGACCGGCGCAGCCGATGGCCGCCGGAGCCGCGCCGGACGGTGCCAGGGAACTGGCGGTCCCGGTCGTGCCCCAGAGTACGGCCGAGGCGAGGATGGGCGCGGGGCCGCCGAGGAAACCGGTGCGAGAGGGGCGCGGGGCGGCGGTGGCCGGGCGCGCGGGAGTCAAGGGGGAAGTGCGGTTCGGCACAGTCGTGATCTTCCGTAGTCGAATGCGTTTGGACTCGATCCGAAACGGGCGCACGACACGAGCCCCTGACCGCCCTGCGGGGTCGGTCGGGGCGGAGATCAAACTGTCAGCGTCCGCGCCCGGTCAGGCGCAGAGCGGCGGCAGAACGACGTGCCAGTAGGTGTTCACCCGGCGATCGTACCTGTCGGTGACGCACCCCGGGGACGTCGAGGCGCTAGCCGGTCCTGCTCGGCCGGTCGAGGTCGAGGGAGTGGGAACGCCGGTGGGCGGCGACCCGTTCGCGGGTTGCGCAGCGGCGGGAGCAGTAGCGGCGTTCCGGGCCGCTGCCCTGGCTGATCAAGACGTTGTCGCAGCTGGGTGACGCGCAGACCCGCCCGGGCGGGCGTTGGCGGTCCCAGACGAGGACGGTCAGCGCCATGCACAGTGCCGGGCGACCGTCTGCCGCGGGCGAACACGCTCGATGCGATGACCTTCAGCGCGGCAAGCCTGGCCGGTCCGGTTCTCGCCGGTGGCGTGGCAGAGGTCCTCGGGGCGCCGACGGCCGTGCTGGTCTCCGCACTGCTCATCGGCTCGGCGATCCCGGCGGCGTGGCTGCTGCCCGCGCAACCCCGCCGGGACCGGGTCGCGCAGCCGACCTCGGTGATCGGCGTCCTCGCCGCCGGAATACGCGTCATCGTCAGGAGACCCTGCTTGGCGCGAGCGACGGTCTCCTCGGTCGTCTCCTGTGCCGCTCAGGGCATGCTGACGGCCTGCGTTCCGCTCCTGGGCGAGCGCGTCCTCGGCGGGTCCGGCCGGGGTGCCGTGCTGCTCACCTGCGCGGCGGTCTCCGCGCTGATGGCCAATGCCGTACTGGTGCGGTTTCCGCGTTCGTTGACCCCCGACACGATCATCTGGGCCGGCGCCCTGGTCCAGGCAGCCGCATTCGCGTTGGCCGCATCGGACCGGCCGGCCGTGCTCGTCGTGGCCCTGCTCATCGCCGGGATCGGTGAAGGGCCGCAGCTCACCGCCTTGTTCGCGGTGCGCCACCGGGAGGCTCCCGAGCAGCTGCGCGGACAGATCTTCACCATGGGCGCGAGCTTGAAGATCACTGGGTTCGCGGTGGGAGCGGCAATTGCCGGACCCATCGCAACCTGGTCCCTTACGGGCGCACTGGCGGTGGCAGCCTGCGTGGCGGTCCTTGCGGCACTGGCCTTCTTCGCATTCCCGTCGGCCGCCTGACGCAGGCGGCCGGCGCGGGCGTCAGCCGAGAGGGTTGCTCGTATCGCGCAGGACGGCGAGTACGGGGGCGTACATGCGGGCCTTGATGGTGCCGAGGGTGTCGCCCGCCTTGCCCGACTGGGCCTGAGCCATCTCGACGGCGGCACTCCGGACGGTGTCCTCGGCGACGGCGCGGTCGACGATGCCGGCGGCCGCCGCGTCCTGGCCGCCGTAGCGGCGGCCCGTGACCATGGCCTCGTGAGCGGTCTGCGGGGCCAGACGGGCCTGGATGAGCGCGGACATGCCCAGGGTGAAGGGGATGCTGATGTCGACCTCGGGCAGACACCAGAATCCGCGGTCGGCACGCATCACACGGAAGTCGTTGGCCAGGGAGAGCATCGCCCCCGCGGCGAAGGTGTGTCCCTGCAGCGCGGCCACGGTGATCACCGGCAGCGACAGGAACCGGGCGAAGAGCTCGTGCACGGACACGACGTAGTCCTGGTACTCGTCGCTGTGGGCGAACAGCCACTCCAGGTCCAGGCCGTTGGAGAAGAACTTGCCCGTGGCCGCGGTCACCAGGGCGCGCGGCCCCTCCGCCTTCTCCACCTCGTCCAGGGCGTCGCTGACGGAGGCGATCCAGTCGGGGTGGAAACGGTTCTCGCCGTCTCCGAGATCGAGGATGTAGACGCTGTCCTGGCGGTCGAGTGCGGGCATGGTGGCTCCTCGGGTCGGGCGGGGTCGGGACGGCGGGTCAGCGGGTCGGGACGGCGGGTCAGCGGGTTGGAATGGCGGGGCAGCGCGGTCGGGACGGCGGGTCACGGTCACGGACCGGGGTCCGCGTCAGGCCGGTCCCGCAGGGCGTGGACCAGCAGGTCGTCGATCTCGGCGGCGGCCGCGTCCAGCGGAGCGGTGCTCCGCTCGGCCCGGCACATGATCACCGCGCCTTCGACCGCGGCGATGACGAACGCCGCCAACCGCCTGCCGCGCTCCTCGCGCAGGCCGTGGCGGACGAACAGGGCGGCCAGCGCTTCCTGCCAGCGGGCGAACACCTCGGCGGCGGCGCGGGCGAGTTGCGGGGCCTCGTCGTTGGTCGCCACCGCCACCGCCACGATCGGGCAGCCGACCCTGAAGTCGCTCTCCACGAGCCGGTGGCGCCACAGCGCGAAGAAGGCGTCGATCGCCTTCAGCGGGTCCTCGGCCCGCGTGGCGGCGTCGATGGCACCCGTGATGAAGTCACCGGCGAGCGCCACGGCCTCGTCGATCAACTGCGCACGCCCGCCCGGGAAGTGGTGATACACCGAGCCACGGGGGGCACCGCTGTGCGCGAGGACCCGGTCGATGGTGGTCGCGCCGACGCCGTATTCGCGCAACAGGGCAGCGGCACTGAGAACCATCCGCTCCCGGCTGTCGCTCTTTCGCCGACTCACCTCGCAGACGCCGCCCTTCTGAAGTCCTTCAGCCCTTCGAGTGATTACCTGTCAGTAACTTATGGTGTATGGCATAGAACATGCAAGACCCGACAGGTAAAGCCGTACCCTCCGTCCGGCCTAACAGCACGTGCGCGCCTGGCGGCCCACCGCATGTGATGGATGCACCCCACCTTCGACAAGGGAGACCACATGCGCATCCGCACCGCTGCCGTGACCGCCGTCCTCACCGGCGCCCTCGCTCTCACGGGGACCACGGCCGCCTTCGCCGCCGACCCCGATCCCGTCGGCGTCGCCAGCGACAGCCCGGGCGTACTTTCCGGGAACGTGATCCAGATTCCCATCGACATCCCGGTCAACCTGTGCGGCAACACCCTCGACATCCTCGCGTTCATGAACCCGACTTCCGGCAACACCTGCACCAACAGCTAGCGCGGCCGAACAGACCTCCCGCCGGACCCGGCCCGGGAGGCCGCAGGTCGGCAACGAGGCCCCGGGCCCGCGACGGGCTCGGGGCCTCGTTCGTCCGCCGAAGTCGCCGCCGGGTCGCTGGCATTTTCGGCCACGGGCAAGCGGCTTCCTGAGTCACGGCGTCGCCGTCGTCCGATCCTGGAGCGATCCGAAGCGTTCATTGGAATTCATTGAAGGAAATAGCGTGATTTTGCGCCCGCCCTCCATGGCATGTTGGCCTTCCTTTCTTCTCCCCATGGAGGCCACGCGTGCGCAATGTTGTGCCCGACTCCGGGACGACGCCCGTCCATCCCAAATGGTCGGACCGCCTGATACGGCAGATCGACACCTTCGTGGCCCGAAGGTCCAGGGCGGCGAAAGTACCGGCTCTGGTGCTGGTCAGACAGGACGGCGGCGACGTCCGGGCACCGGCTCATCTGGTCCGGGAGTATGAGCACCGGCTGACGCGAGGCCGGGGCAACTCCCTTTTCCAGGTACCGCACGCCGTGGTGGACGACGCCGAGTCCAGCGGCGGGTTCATCGAGGCGATGGATCAGGTGGCACTGCGGTTGGAACTGACCATGCCCTCGGGGAGCCTGAACCTGTCGGCCTTCCATACCTGCCGGGCCGTACTCGACCTGGAGCGTGGCGCGGGAGATCTGAGGGCCCGGCAGAAACCCATTCTCGACGGGCTGCATGCCGCACTGCTCGACCGGCGCCGGGTGCTGGGTTTCGGCGCGAAGATCGCGGGATTCTTCGGACAGCATTTCCTGACCGGCTGGATCCAAGGACTGGTGGCGGCTCTGATCGTCGGCATTCCCAAGGCCTTCTACCGGTTCCGGCTACGGCACTGGGGCCTGCGCTGGGTCGCCGACGAACTCCACGCCTCGTGCTTTCTGGACGCCGCCCTCGCATTCTGCCGGGAGAGCGAGCTGGACCGGGAGGACCCGCGCGTGCGCCGGATCCTGCTGCGCGCCCTGCTCGGCGATCTGCGCAGGGCCACCCGGCGCCGGACTCCGCTGAGTCATCGCTGGGCCCGCCGCCGGTGGGCCTTCGTGGTCCTGATTCCCGAGATCGACGACGTGAACGGACCAGGGCGCGCGTTTCTGGGCACGTTCAAGGAACTCGCTCCCGACGAGGCCTCCTCGCCGCTGTTCATTCTGGCCGCGAGCGCAGGGGCGCCACCGGACTACGCCGTCCCCCTCGGCGCCGACCCGACCCGGCCGAACGGTATCGCGGACAAGATCTTCACCTGCCTCAACGAGGGCAGCGCCGAGCCGGTACGTCTCGTCACGCTGCCCGCCGAGGACGACGACGCGGAACGCTCGGCGGAGAACGGGCTGAAGACCCATCCCAGTGTCAACGCCCGCAAGGACAGCGGCCTCGACTGGCTCCGCCCGAGCGCGGTGCCGTTCCTGGCCGGGCTGATCGCCCTCTTCGTCATCGCCCCGCCCTACATCTGGCCACCACCATCCCCGTCACCGTCCACGCCGCCCTCGTGCGTGACGGTCGCGACCGGTGAACGCGTCGGCATCACCGACGGGAGCGAGTGCGACCTGGCGGTTCCGGGAGAGCGCGGGAAGGAGCTCAGGGAGCTGGAGCGGCAGGTCGCCGAACAGAACGCACAGATCACGGACGGGCGCTATCGCACCCTGGTCTTCCTGGCGCCGCTGAGCCTCCAGGACGGGGTCTACGACGACCCGCCCATCGGGCTGCAGATCCTGCGCGGGGCGATCGCCCAGCAGCACAAGCTGAACAGCGAGGACCGGCAGAACAAGATGCCGATCCGCCTACTGATCGCCAACACCGGCCAGTACTTCCGCTATGGCTCGCACAACGCGTCGGCGCCGAACGGCCCGGACGTCAGCAAGATGATCATCGAGCGTCAGAAGCGGGACCACATCGCCGCCGTCGTCGGGCTCACCCAGAGCCGGCCCGAGTCCCTCGACGCGGCGCGCGAGCTCGACCAGGCGGGCATCCCGGTCATCGCCAACGGAGTGACCGGCAGCGCCATGGTCGGCCCCGACTCTCCGCAGCGCTACTTCCAGATCTCCGCGCCCAACACACGGGTCGCGCCGGTCCTGGCCGACTTCGTCCGTCACTCCCCCGCGGTCCGGTCCTTCACCGCCGGCACACCGCACGCCGTAGTCGTGTACGACCCGACCGACGCGTACTTCAGCACTGACCTGAAGAACCTGTTCGTCGATGCCTACCGCGCATACGGCACGGTCGACGAGGTCACCTACAGCGAAAAGCCCGGCGCCACCACACCGGCCACCATCGCGACCGATGTGTGCAACAAGGTCACGGCGAGCCAGGGCATCGTCGTCTACCTCGGCCGTTCCGGAGTACTGCCGAGCCTCCTCAACGCCATGCAGAGTGCGGGCGGCGAGTGCCAGCCCCCGCAGGGCACCACGATCCCGCTGATCGCGGAGAGCGCCCCCATCGACTTCCAGATCGATCCGCGGAAGACGGCGCAGGCGTACCCGTACATGACGATCTTCTACGAGACGGCGAACGCGCCCACGCGGGATTCCCGGGACCCCTACGCGCAGTTCGCCCGGAACTTCGCCGAGGTCTTCGGTGACCGCGGAGCCGACGCGGATGCCGCGGGCGGCTACGACACCGTGGGAATCGTCACCCAGGTCATCGAGAACGTGCTGCCCACGTCCCCCGACTCCGACATCAAACCCAACGACATCTACCTCTGGCTGACCGCCCACGGTGTGTCCCAGTACCCGGGCGCGTCCGGAGTTCTCCAGCTGGACGGCCGGAACAAATATCCCCCCGACAAGGCGGTGTTCATCCGCGAGATCCGGCAGCCCGACGGCACCACCGACACGCTGCTCAGCTGCGGACTCCTGCCCAACCGGCAGAATCCCGCCCGGTGGGGCTCCGAAGGCCGGACCTTCCCCTGCCTCCGGGACCACGACTGACCCCGCCTCGCTCCTCAGGGCGCTCCCGGGCCGGCGTCGAGGGGCGGGAGCCAGCGCCTGCGGCTGCCCTCGGTGTGCAGGAGGGTGCCGACGCGTACCGTCTCCCGGACCATGTCGGGCCAGCGGCTGCTGTCGGCGATCGCCAGCAGATACGCGGCCGGTTCATCGGTGCGCTTGCGGATGCCGGCCCTGATCAGCAGCCGCAGGAGCTCCTCGGGACCCTCCCAGGACCCCTCGACGAGCTGCTTCCACTGCTCGGCGGTTGCCCGTTCGACGAGGCGGGAGACCGGGCGGTACCAGCGCTGGGTCAGTGACATCACCTTGCCCCTGGGCAGGGCGCGCAGGGTCCCGGCAGCCGCGTTGACCAGCTCGACGGCGTCCTGTGGCGCGGTTTCGGTGAGGCGCTCGACGAACCGCCCCAGCACGGTCACCTCGTCCACCTGCGTGGCCTTCGCCAGATGGCGCAGCGCGCTCGCACGTGCCCGGGCGACACGTTGCGGCGTGTCCAGCGCGTGGTGCCGGCACACCAGGCCCATCAGGCATCGGCCGGCCACCACCGCGACGCCTTCGTGCCGTCGCCTGCCGGGCCCGGTGCGCCCCGCCGTGTCCTCGGTCTGGGTGAAGTCGCGCAGGGTGGCTTCCAGTTGGTGCCACTCCTGCGTGTCCAGGGAGCCGTTCGGGCTGTGGTTGATGACGGTCTCGACCATCAGCAGCGCGGCCCTGAGGTCGTTCGGATGGCCGAGCAGGGCAAGGATTTCACCGATCCGGCCGGCGGTCGGGGGGCCGAGGACACCCCGGGCGATGAGCTTGCCGCGCAGATGGAAGGACTGCTGGGCGACCGCGGAACCGTAGTCACGGGTCCAGGTTACGTCGCACAGCCGCTCCAGCGTGTCCGCGTGCCGGTGCAGCGCGGCGGTCAGCCGACGGTCGACGTCGGCTCCGGGCCGCCGCAGCGCCTCGTTCAGCCAGCCCGGATCCAGCCGGGGGTCGATGGTTCCCCCGGCGAACAACTGGTCCAGCAGTTCCGGGTGTTCGGGGAGCAGTCGTTGCAAGGTGCCGGAGATGTCGGCGTCCGCGTCGGCCACGCCCGTACCGCGGGAGAGTCCTTTGACGTCCCCCTTCTCGGCCCGGTCGGCCCGCCACAGCCGCAGGGCCTGAAGTGCGTGGGGGTGCCCGGCTGCCGCGGCGGCGATCAGCAGCTTGGCCGCGCCCTGGTCGGACAGCCAGTTCCGGCGCAGTCCGTCCTGCGTGCCCGGCTCGTCACGGCCGCCGTCCGGCCCCTCCGCGCCGCTCGTGGGCCAGGCTTCGGCGACCAGTCGTGCCGTGGTGACCACGTCCAGGTCACGGCCCCAGGTGTGCACCGCAAGGCGGTGGGCGGAGTCGACCGGACCGGGGCGGTCGAGGGCACGCAGATTCCGGGCCAGCCAGCTCCGGACCACCGCCGTGGCGACGGGCTCCGCCCCTGCCGTACGGCTCGGCTGTGTGTCGCCGCCGATCGTGTCCACGGCACCCTGCTCGGCGGTGAGCAGGGGCAGCAGCAGAGCGTCGGTGAGCAGCGGCATCGATGCCGGATGTGCGACCTCCTCCACCACGTCGAGCAGATGCCGGACCTCCTCGGGCGGCGCCTGGAGCGCCAGTTCGCCCACGGCCCGCACTTGCGGGTACGACATGGTTTCCTCCGGGCGCCGGGCCGCGGCGGTCAGGACGGCGTCCAGCGAGGGTGGCCGGCCGCTGGTCGGCCAGCCGCTCGCCATCAACCGTCCCAGGGCCGCCTGGAGTTCGCGGCCGTTCTTGTTGCCCGGGCGGGCACGGCCCCAGCGATGGCGAACGATGGGCCGTACGACGGAATAGGGCCGCTCCGGCCAGTCCTGCCGTCGGGCCGCCAGCCGCAGACAGCGTGCGATCGGCAGCAGGTCCCGGCGCGGATCCGTCATCAGCGCGCGCAGCCGGGGCCACACCCAGTCGGGGCGCTTCGGCGCGAGTCCCTCGAGAACGGCCAGGAACTTGTAGACCTCCGACTGTTCGAGGGTCAGCAGCCAGGCCCACAGACATTCACGGGGAGCGCAGCGCGTGCCACGGCAGGTGTCGCGGCCCTGAGAGGCGTACGGACAGGTCCGGTCGATGACCTGGATCACGCTGTCGGGCAGGCTCTCGGCGAGCCAGCTCAGGGCGGTGAGCAGCGGCATCTTCAGCTCGTCGTGCCCGCCGCGCCAGATGCCCAGCAGCTCGTCGACGATCCGCGCACCGTCCTGGTGGCAGGTGGTGGGCAGTGCTTCCAGGTAGATCCTGCCCAGTACGGGAGGCAGGGCGGCGACCGCCGGTGTGAAGTGCCGCCGCAGTTCGGCGTCGGGGGCGGGCAGCCGGGCGTAGACGCGCACCTGCATGGCCCTCAGCCCGTGCAGCTCGGGCCGGCCGTCCCGGGTGTCTGCGAGCAGCCCTGTCAGCAGTGCCGTGCACGCTTCGGCGGATCGGCCGAGCGCCCGTCCGGCCTGGACGAGTGCCTGCTCGGCGACGGCGAGCCGGAACTGGTCGTCGGGGTGTTCCTTCAGCCAGTCGAGCAGCAGACTCAGATGGGACGGGCGGTCCGGCGTCGCGGTGTGGGCGAGCCGACGTCCGGCCGCGTACTCGAACAGGGTCTGGTGGAAGTACGAGTAGCGCTCCGCGGCCCCGGCACCCTGCCGTTCGACAACACCGCGCGATACGAGCCCTTGGACGTCGTCGACCAGTTCGGCGACGGCGTCCGCGGTCCGGGACGTCGTACGCAGACCGGCGCCGACCTCCGTGGCCGTCAGGTCCAGCCGGCCCTCCTGGAGCATCAGCTGGGCCAGCGCCTCTCCGGACTCGGAGAGGTCGGACGGGCGCGCCGTACCGGGCGGCGGCGCGTCGCCCGCCCTCTGGTCCCGGCCCACGCGGTGGGTCCAGTACAGGTCGTACAGCGTCGTGGCGTCGATCTCCTTGAGCGTCGGCTGCTGTGACTCGAAGGTCTCGAACAGCATGCGCAGGGTGAGGGGAGCGCGGCACACCTCACGCATCGGCAGGCCCCGCACCGCGGCATTCGCGACGGTGCGGCAGACCTCGGCCACGGAGACCTCGGGCTGTCCCGCGTAGAAGTACCGGGCGTGCGAACGGATGGCCGCGTCCTGCTCGCGCGGGCTGTACGGGCCGAGCTGCTTCCACTCCAGAGCGAAGTCGCTCACGTACGGCCGAAGGGTGCGCGCCTCTCTTTCCCGGCAGGTCATCAGGACCCGTACGGAGTGCTCCGCGGCGATCGTGAGCAGTTCCTGCACCAGGATCCGGCCCGACGTGTCGGAGACCAGCAAGTCGGCGGTGTCGAAGAGGAAGACCGCCGGGCCGGGCAGGACACGGCACGCGGCACGCACCGTCTCCAGGTTGAGTCCGGCGCCGGGCACCGTGTTCCAGAGGTCGCCGGCCCTCAGGAAGTAGGGCCGCGGGCCTTCGGGGACCGAGGCGAGCTCGCGGTGGAGCCGCCACAGCAGCGTTGTCTTGCCCGTGCCGGGCGCGCCGGTTACACACGCCGAGCCTCCCTTGTCCAGCACCCCGAGGAGCGACCATTCGAGGTCTCTGGGGACGGCGAGCGCGGCCAGGTTCAACGGCTGGGCATCGGCGCCCGAACCGCCCTGGTGCCCCGCGGCGACGAATGCCGTACGGCTGTAGGCCTCAAGGCGGCGGAGTTCCTCGGGCCGTTGGGTGACGAAGCGGTCGGAGCCGGAGCGGCCGCCGGCCCGGGTTGCAGGCGCGCGCCGAGCGTCCTGCGGGTCGGCTCCTGTGCTCGTCGGCGCGATGACCGGCTGTCCGGTGGGGCGCGGCCGGTCCTCGTGCCGCTTCAGCAGTTCCCCGCCGGCGTGCGCGGCGAGCCGGAAGAACCACCACCGGCCGGTGTCTCCCACGTCGTTGTAGGTGCTGAAGCGCAGGGCCGTGACCAGCAGGGAGAGCAGGAACTGGTCGGCCCAGACGTCGTACCAGCCGTCGGTGACGGCGTCGGCGCAGGCCTGCCGCACGGCGTGCACCAGGCGGCTCGTCCCGGGCGCGATCCGGTGCAGGTGGCTCGTGCTTGGGCACACCAGGTGGCGCAGCAGGGCGTGGCCGTGCTCGGGCGACTGCGGCTCGCGGACCTGTGGGACCAGGGCGGACAGGAGCAGCGTCGCCACGTCCCGGGACAGGAGGGCGTTCTGCGAGAACGTCGCCGGGTCGATGAGCTCGAACTTCTCGTACTGGGCTCGCCCTTCCCGGTACGGCAGCATGATGTTCTGCAGGTGCAGATCGCCGTGTGCCCGGCCACGTACGACGTCGAATGCCGGGTTGGGGAGCCCGGCGGCACCCGTGACCATCGCGAGGGGATTGGGCAGGTCCAGGTCGTCGACGCGGATCCAGGGGGTGTTCGCCTCCAGGCCGCCGATCCGCGAGCCGTAGTCGAGGGCCGAGCCGCCGCGGGCGACGAGTTCGCCGAGTTCGTCGCGCAACACGTCGGCGGCGGCGAGCGTGACGGCCTCGTTGCCGCCCAGGCCGTCGTTCCATTCCGTCAGCAGCCACCTTGCGACATGGGCGCAGGCGTCCGGCAGTTCGTCCGCGTCGAGGCGGGCCATCGTGTCCACGTCGCGCAGGCTCTTGCCCGCCGGGGACTGGAACGTCAGCAGCCGGTCGTCTCCCACCGGCCATGGCGCGAACACCTGCCGGGCCAGGCGTCCGCCCGCGGTCCGCTCTGCCAGGGTGTGGGTCTGTCCCTCGTCCCGTCGGCCGGGCGCAGACACCTTGACCACCACGGCGCCCGGACCGGGGGTGACCAGTACCGCGGCCAGCAGGGCTCCGCTGGCGCTCTTCCCGGACGGCCGCCAACGGGGTGTGAGGGGCCGGACTTTGCCGCCGTGCCCTCCGTATAGAGCCCACGCCTCCAGCGCGCGTGAGGCCGACTCGTCGTCGAACAGATCCCCGAGACTCTCGCTCTCCACCGCGCCTTCCCCCGTCCACGCCCGCTTCCGCGCTCAGCCCTGACCGGAAGGGGGCGGGCCGCGCGCCGACGCGAGCCGGTGCTGACGGCACATCAGTCTGTCAGACCTGCGCCGCCGAGGCATCGTGAGCGGATGCTCAAGCCCGTTGCGGGCAGACCGCATTCGCTGTCAGCTGTCCGACGCGATGGCCAAGAAGTCGCGGCCGGCCTCTGCCGGGGCCCTCCGTGGTCGGAATCAGAATTGGACCGGCAGGTGGCGGGGGCCCCGAAGCATGGCGTTCTGCCGATAGGGCGGCGGGTCCTGGATCAGGCGTGCCGTGCTCAGGTGGGGGATCAGCGCGCCGAGCGCGGCCTCGGCCTCGATGCGGGCGAGGGGTGCGCCGTAGCACAGGTGGATGCCGCTGCCGAAGCCGAAGTGTTCGATGTCGGGGCGGGTGGGGTCGTAGCGGTCGGGCTCGTGGAACCGCTTGGGGTCGCGGTTGCCCGAGGCCAGGACCAGTACGACGGACGTGCCCGCGGGGATCGTGGTGCCGGCGACGTCGATGTCGGCGAGGGGGATCCTCTCGCGCATATGGACCGGGGGTTCGTAGCGCAGCAGTTCCTCCACCGCTTGCGGCAGCAGGCCGGGGTCGTGACGGAGCAGGTCCAGCTGCTCGGGGTGGCGCATCAGGGTGAGCACCCCGTTGGTGATGAGGTTGACCGTCGTCTCGTGTCCCGCGATGAGCAGCAGTATCGCGGTCTGCGCGAGTTCGTCGCGGGTGAGCCGCAGGGCCGGATCCGGTTCGTTGACGAAGGCGGAGAGCATGTCGTCGGTCGGGTGGCCCCGGCGCCGCTCGGCGAGGTCCACCAGGTACCCGCCCATTTCGAGCTGTGCCCGGTTGCCCACCTGGTGGCGCTCGGTGGGGTCCTCACCCGGCCGTACATCGGCCGCTGTGACCAGGGCATCGGACCACGTCCGGAACAGTGGCTCGTCCTCGCGCGGTACGCCGAGCAGCCGGCAGATGACCGTGACGGGCAGCGGGTAGGCGAAATCGTCGACGATGTCGAGCTGCCGGCCCGCCTGGACGGACTCCATCAGTTCCTTGGTGATCTGGTCGATCTCGCCGCGCATGGCATCGATCCGGCCCGGGCTGTGCGGCGGGCCGAACGGCCGCATGGCCAGGGTGCGCAGCCTGTGGTGTTCGGGGTCGTCGAGCCGTAGGAACGGCGGATTCGCCGTTGTCTCGGACGGCGGCGCGGCGGCGCGAGAGCGCGGATCGGCACTCATCCGCGGGTCGTGCAGCAGGGCGGCGATCCGGTGATAGGTGCCGACCAGGCAGCTGCCGTCCGCCTGCCACACCACGGGACCGGCCTCGCGGAGTTCCGCGTACAGCGGGTAGGGGTTGGGGCGGTTCGCGTAGTCGGTGATCCGTGCCAGCAGGGTGTCGGAGGCCATGGCGGCTCCTCGTGGTGGGGCGGGACGTGGGTCAGGCGGCGGGTTGCACGACCGTCAGCCGGCGGTCGGGCAGATGACCGGTGAGTGCCACGGTCGGGCCGTGGGACAGCCCCTTCGGATCCGGCACGTCGGACGGGACCGGGATGTCGGCCGCGATCGCGCGGTCCACCGCGCCGGGCGGGGGCGGGAACGCAGCCGCGGTCTCGATCAGGTGCTGGTAGTACTCGAGCGACTTGGCCATGTCGACGGTGACCGCGGCGGTGACCCGGCCCCGGTAGCCGTAGACCATCGCCAGCCGGCGCGCCTCCAGCGAGCCCTCCGCGATGACCACATGGTCGGAGTAGGTGGGCACGCCCACCGACTTGATGTTGAACCCGAACTGGGTCGACCAGAACGTCGGGACGGCGAGGTGCGGGCGCCGCAGCGGCCCGAGACTGACCATGTTGTGGGCCGCGACCTCGGCCTGCGCGACCGCGTTGCCCCAGTGCTCCAGGGAGAGCATCTGGTACCCGAACAGCGGGTGCGGGAACCGGGAGACGTCACCGGCCACGAAGACGTCGTCGGTGACGATGCCGTACATGTTGAAGGCCCGGCACCCGGCGTCACAGGCGATCCCGCGTGGGCCCGCGGCCAGGCCGGACTCCGCCAGCCACTCGACGTTGCGGACCGCCCCCAGCGCCACGACGCACACGTCCGCGTCGACGCGGCTGCCGTCGGACAGGTCCGCACCGGTGAACCGGCCGTTCCCGTCGCCGCGCAGAGCGGTGACCGTCACCCCGCAGCGCAGGTCCACGCCGTGGTTGCGCTGCATGGCGGCCGCGAGCTTCGACAGCGTCCCGCCGAGCGCGCCGACGAGGGGTGCGGGGCCGCGTTCGGCGACCGTCACGTCCACTCCTCGTTCCCGGCAGGCCGAGGCGATCTCCGAGCCGGTGAAGCCGCCGCCGATCACCAGTACCCGGGTCGGGCCGGCGTCCAGCCGCTCGGCCAGCCCCGCGGCGTCGTCACTGGTACGCAGGGTGAACACCCCGTCCAGGGAGGCCTCTTCCGGGTTGGGCCAGGGGCGCGCCCGGGTACCGGTGGCGATCAGCAGGCGGTCGTACGGCAGCGACTGGCCGTCGGCCAGCAGGACGCGTCTGTCGAGCGGGTCCAGGCCGGTGGCGGCCACTCCCAGCCGCCACTCGGCGTCCGGGTCCCGGCGCATCGGCAGCGCCGTGGTGTCGGCGGGCGCCTTGCCGAGCAGCACCTGCTTGGACAGCGGTGGCCGGTCGTAGGGGGGATGGGGCTCATCCCCCACCACGGTCAGTGAGCCGGTGAAGCGTTCCTCGCGCAGCGTTTCCGCGGCCCTCAGCCCGGCCAGCGACGCGCCGACGACGACGATGCGGCCGTCCCGCAGATCACCGGGCACCGGCGGTCACCGCCTCGCCGACGAGGATGGCCTGGACCGGGCAGGCGGCCGCCGCCTGGCGCACGCGCTCGGTCTGGTCGTCCGGGACGGCCGGGGCGTACAGCAGTCCCTCTTCGCCGTGCAGCGCGAACACGTCCGGTGCGAGGAAGACACACTGCGCATAGCCCTGGCAGCGCGTGAGGTCCACAACGATCTGCATGGCTGGCCACTCCCTGAGTCGTGCCGGCCCCCTTCCCTCTCTACGCCGGTGTCGCACCATGCGCCCGTCAGGCCCCAGTTGCACCAGACGCCCCCTCTGTCACTTCGGGCTACCGCCCTGGCGGAGGGAAAACGGAGAGAGAATCGGAACATGACCTTCCGTTTCCGCAACGGCGGAGCAATCTCCTGGCGGGGACGAACCGTATATACGGGTATGTCGAGATTTCGGTTCCCGGTGGGCCGCCTCCCGGATGAGGCTCTGCTGTCCGGGCTGGCCACCGGAGATCCGGAGCTCGCCGTCACCTTCGTCCGGAGGTTCCAGCACACGGTCTTCGGTGTGGCCATCGCCGTCACCGGGGATCCGCAGCTCGCCGAGGACATCGCCCAGCAGACGTTCGAGCGCGCCTGGCGCCACGCACAGATATACGACGCACGGCGCGGCTCGGTACGGACCTGGCTGACGGCCATCGCCCACAACCTCGCCATCGACGCCGTCCGCTCGCGGCAGCCGGAGCCGGTGGCGCCCGAGGATCTCGAGTCGATCCTCGGCGTTGTCAGCGACACGCCGGAGCAGCACGCGCTGGCCGACGAGGCGTCCTCACGGCTGCGGGAAGCCGTGGCGGAGCTGCCGCCCGAACAGGGCCGTGCCCTGGTGATGGCGGGCATCTACGGCATGACCGCCCAGCAGATCGCCGACTCGGAGAAGATCCCGCTGGGCACCGCCAAGACACGCATCAGGACGGCGATGGGCAAACTGCGGTCCACGCTCGCGTCTCCGAAACGAGGCGACCATGTCAAGTGATGTGACCTGCGAGAAGCTTCGGGAAATCGGTCCCGAGCTGGCACTGGGCGTGCTGCCCGGCCGTGAGCGGGCCGGGGCCGTCGCCCATCTGGACGCGTGCGCGGACTGTCGGGAGTACATCGAGCAGCTGACCCTCGTGGGCGACGGACTCATCGGGCTGCTGCCGGGAAGCGAACCGCCGGTCGGGTTCGAGACGCGAGTGGCGCAGTCCTTGACGCAGGTGACGCCGGTGCATGAGGGGCACACACGGGAGGCCACCGTCCCGCGCAAGGGCCGCCGTGGACGGGCCCGGCTGCGCATCGCCTCCGCAACGGCCGCGGCCGTCGTCGCGGTCGGGTTCAGCGGCTGGGCGGTCGGCTCGGCCATCGAGAACGTCGTGGCCGGCCCCTCCACCTCCACCGTGCCGGTCGCGGACATGCTGTCCGGCGATCTGACCTCTGTCGGCGCCAAAGGCAAGCCGGTCGGCGAGGTCTATGCCCATGCCGATCCCGAGGGCTGGGTCTATATGACGCTGAACCTCCCCCACGCCGGCACCAGCTACAACGGCAAGGTCGTCTGCTTCCTGGAGCGCAAGGACGGCAGCACGGTTCCCGTCGGCACCTTCTCCATTCGCGACGGCAGCGGCTCCTGGGGTGCCCCCGCCCCCGTCGATCCCTCGGCGCTCTCCGGCGCCCGGGTGACCACGCTCGACGGCACCATGCTCGCGAGGGCGCCCCTGGGCCAGGCCAATCGGAACGAGTAGGGGCTCGGTGGCCCGGCGGGGTTGCGCGGGGGACGGCCCCCTCTCGGAGCGCCCTGGCATGCCTTCAGGCTCGGGCGGCGCGGGGACCCTCGCCAGGGGGTGTGGCGCCGAGGGCCCCGGCCAGCTCGGGGATCGTGAGCCGGGCCGACGGGTCCGCCCGCAGACACCCGTCGATCGCCGCGGCAAGAGCGCGGGGCAGACGCCGCCGTGACGCGATGGGCGGCACCTCGCACAACTCCTCGGACTCACCGGCTCCGGCACGGACGAACGTGACATCACCCGCGGCAACCTCGTACAGCGTGATGCCGATGCCCCATACGTCGGCCGGTGCCGACAGCTCCCCGACGTGTTCCTGTTCCGGTGCGCGGTAGCAGCGCGTGCCCAGTCCGGCGGGAGCGCGGCCGGGCGGCCTGGCCACGCTGAGGTCGAACACCTTGACGTGCCCGCGTTCCACCACGACGTTGGACGGCTTGAGGTCCAGATGCAGCAGGCCCTGGGCGTGCAGATAGTGAATCGCGGAACACAGCTGCACGCCGAGGAGCGCCACATCCGCGGCGGACGGCCGGCGCCGCAACCGGTGGACGATGTGTGCCAGCGTCTCCCCGGTCAGCGTCTCCAGGACGACGAGCGGCTCCGGCAGGGTGAAGGTCTCATAGGCCCGGACCAGGTGCGGATGGCTGAAATCCCGCAGCCACCGGCCCTCCCGCAGCAGGCGGTCGTGCAAGCCCGTATCGCCGCGCCGGTCCGGCCGCAGTGTCTTGAGCACGCAGCGGCAGGCCCGCTCCTCGCTCCAGGAGTCGTACACGTCCAGCCAGCTCGTACGCGTCACATGGCCCAGGACCTGGTAACCGGGAACCGGACGGGTGCCGGGCGCCATCGGCGGGGCGGGTGCCGCCTCCGCGCCGTTCATGACAGCACCGTCCCGGACGGGGCGGACTCCGGCCGGGCGAGGCGTCCGGCCGCGGGGCTCATCCGGTGCAGCCGGGCGTAGGTGCCGTCCCGGGCGAGCAGCTCGTCGTGGGTCCCCGACTCGACGACCCGACCGCCGTCGAGCACCACGATCCGGGTGGCGTCACGGACGGTGAGCAGATCGTGGGAGATGACCACGGTCGTGCGCCCGGCCATGAGGCGGCGCAGCGGGCCCATGATCCTCAGGCCGGACCGTGCGTCGAGGGCGGTGGTCGGTTCGTCCAGGAGCAGGACGGGCGCGTCCCTGATCATCGCGCGCGCGATCGCCAGGCGCTGGCGCTGCCCGCCCGACAGGGTCCGGCCGCGCTGGCCGACCACGGTGTCGTAGCCGTCCGGGAGCAGCTCGATGAACTCATGGGCGTCCGCGGCACGCGCCGCCGCGACGATCTCGGCCTCGCTCGCCCCGGGACGGCCGTAGGCGATGTTGTCCCGCACCGTGCCGTGGAAGACGAATGTCTCCTGGAGGACCACGGCGACGCTCTCCCGCACGTCGGACAGGAGCAGGGTGCGCAGATCCTTCCCGTCGAGACGCACCGCGCCCCGGTCGGGGTCGTAGAACCGCAGCAGCAGTTTGGCGACCGTGGACTTGCCGGCCCCGCTCGCCCCGACCAGCGCCAGCACCTCTCCCGGAGCGACGTGCAGTGACACCTCCGACAGGGCCGGGCGTGCGGTCCCGGGGTAGCGGAAGGACACGCCGTCGAGCTCGATGTCGCCCCGCGCCCGGCCGATCCGCCGCGCGTCGGCGGCCTCGACGACCTGAGGCCGCTGGTCCAGCAGCTCGATGATCCGTTCCGCGGACGCCGACGCGGCGTAGAAGGTGTTGCCCAGCCGGGACAGGCCGCGGATCGGGCTGTACAGCTTCCCGATCAGGGCGAGGAAGACCAGCAGCCCGCCGAGGGTGAGCTGGCCCTGGGCCAGCTTCCAGGTGCCGAGGCCCATGACGGCGAGTCCGCCGACCACCTCGATGACCTCGACGAGCGAACCGTAGACGGCGTGGATCCGCGCTGAGGCCATCGTGGCGTGGAACCTGCCGAGGCTCTCCCGCTCGAAGCGGCGCTCCTCCCAGTCCTGCCGGTTGTAGGCCTGCACCAGGGTCACATTGCCCAGCGACTCCTCGGCGACCGCGCTCAGCGAACCGCTGCGGCGTCTGCGCTCCCGGGACGCCTCCTTGATCAGCCGGGAGAAGTGCCGGGCGGCGCGCCAGAACAGCGGCACGATGAAGAGCGCGAGGAGCGTCAGGTCCCAGCGCAGGTAGAAGAGCAGGCCGACGAAGACACCCAGCCGCACCAGGTAGTACAGGCCGTCCGCCACGCCAGAGAGCAGGAATGTCTCGACGGCGTCCACGTCACCGGTGACGCGCGAGAGCAGGTCCCCGAGCCGCCGTCGTTCGAAGAATCCGAGCGACAGCCCCTGGACGTGCCGGAAGACGTCGGCGCGCACGGCCAGCAGGAACCGCTCGCCCACCCAGGTGGAGGTCACGTCGTCGGCGAACCTGAGAGCGCCGGAGGCGACGACGAGCCCCAGATAGGTGGGCGCGATCCAGATGAAGGGCCGCAGATCGCGTGGTACGAGCACCTCGTCCACCACGATCTTGAACAGCCAGAGTTCGGCGGCGTCGGCGAGGGGCCCTATCAGGCTGAAGAGAACCAGGGGCACCAGCCAGCGCCGACGGCCGCGAGTGTAGGGCCAGAAGCGCCGGAACACTTCGCGCGGCGGCAACGGCGGCGCGGCCGCGACAACGGCGCTCGCGGCATCGGCATCACCGCCCACCGCCAGCAGGCGCTGCAGGAAACGCCGGGGGACAGCCACCATGGCACGGCTCCGTCGCAGACCGACGGCGGAACGGACCGGCTCCCCCGGTCACCGGCCCGCTCAGCCTGCTTTCACCTGTGGTGATCGGAGTGGCCACCCTCGTGGTCTCCACGACCCTCGTGGTCACGGTTCCTCTCGCCGTGCCCGTGCCCCGATTCCGAGTCCCTTCCGTGGTCACCATGGCCGCTGCTGTCACCGTGGTCGCGGTGACTGGCCGGGAAGAGCTTGCTGAAGATCGCCATGCTGTTCCTCCTGTCGAAAAATCCCTCGTATCACATACGGTGTAGGGCGGGAATTGGATGGCAATAGCGGGACAAAAGCCGCAAGTTTCTCCCTCGGTAGACCCCTTGGACACACTGGGTACTGGTGTCACCAGCGCTTCGAACTGGGTTCGTAATAGCCGCACGGCGATCGGGGACACGGAGCGTGAACCCCTTCCGCAGATCAGCCGTCCGTGCCCTGCAGCAGATCGGCATAGGTGCGGGCCTGCTGGGAGGCATTGCGGTGCCAGTCGGCCTGCATGCGGTGTTCCTCCGCCAAGGAGGGCTCGGCCGTGACGAGTTGGTCGTACACATCGGCGATCTCCTGGTGCACCGCCGCGATGGCGAGCCGGTTGGCGCGCACCGCGTCGGCGTGTCCCCGGTAGGCGGCGATCACCAGCGGGTCCCCGCCGACGGGCGCGGCCGCGGGGCCCTGCGCGTGCAGGTTCCCGTACTCGTCGTTCAACCGCGTTGCCCGCGCGTCCAGTTCGGTACGACGGCTGTGCAGGGCGGAGCCGCGGGTGCGCAGACTGGCCTCGTACGCATGGGAACCGGGGAAGCGGACCGCGTCCAGGCCCGATGTGACCGCGTGCGGCCGGTCCGGCCGCAGCCTGGCATAGCGGGCGTCCGCCTCCGCCGCCACTTCGAGCGTCCTCAACTCCGGCGGCAGCGCGCTGCGTCCGGTCGCCGCCCACGCGTGGACGTCGCCGTACCACTTCTCATGCGCGGACTGCCGTGTCATGCCCGCGGCTTCGCCTATCTGGTACCACGTGGTGCCCCGCTCCCGCTCGGCGACCACGGCCTCGCGTATCACGTCCTCCACCCTGCGCTGCAGCCGAAGTGCCGTACGCAGCAGGTCCCCCGGCGCGGGATCCGGCACGACCGGCACGGCATCCAGGACGGTGTCGGCGAGTTGACGGAGTGTCAGTGCGAGCGCTACTCGGGATTCGTCACGGGGTGAGAGCCGGCGGAGCTCGTCCGCATCCGGAGCGGAGGGTGTGCCTGCAACGTCGGTCATTGCGTCAGGCTATCCCTGACACACCCGATCATGTGACTGCGACAACGACATCCAGGCCGCGGCAGGCAGCCGAAGGGGACGTGGGTCAGAAGGCCGTGTGGGCAAACCAGTTGTCGAGCAGCGCGGTATCTCCCGACACCTCGAAGGCATCGTCCTGGTACGTACGCCGCCCGTACAGCAGCAACAGCAGGTCCGCTGCCTGGCCGCGCACCACCGACCGTGCCTCGGAAGGTGCGGCGTCGGTGGCCGGCCGCGGCAGCAGGTGGAAGCCGTCGGGGTCCAGGCGTACGCGCCACTCCTCACCGGTTCCATGTGTGTGGTCCGAGCACTGGAAGGCGATCGTCTCGCCGCTGCCGTGCAGCTTCGTCACGGCCGGGGCGAAGAGACCGGCGTAGGGGAGGTTGACCAGGAACTCGTCGACTCCGTCCGCCGCGAGTGCGGGGTCGATGTCGGAGTCCCGGCCAACTGCACCCTCCGCGTCCACCCGGTGCACCAGCGTTTCGAAGAGCATCCGCCGGGCCCAGAACCGCGCGTGCTGGTCCTCGCCCCAGGCCCACATCGGCGCCCGGGGGTCCGTGTCGCGCAGCACCGCGGCCACGGCAGGGACGCCCGCTGCCACCCAGTCGGGATACTCCCGCGCGACTTCCGGCAGCCCCAGCTCCACCTCACGGCTGCGTGGCGGCTCCTGCACCAGCCGGGTCAGCAGCGTGCCGAACCAGCGCTGGAGCGCGCCCACGTGCCGGGTGAGGTCGGCCAGCGTCCAGTCGGGGCAGGAGGGCACGGCGGTCTCGGGGTCCATGCCTCTGGCGATGTCGGCGAAGTGCAACGTCTCGCGCTCGATCGCCTCGCGGTAGGTGTCGTACGGCAGAGGGTGCCCCGCGCCGTTCGTCGTCTCCATCTGCTGCCGCCTTTTCTTCCCCAGCGCGGATACCGTCGCGATCAGTGTGGGTGCTGGAGTGCACTCGAAGGCAAATCCGGGGGCATGCCGCAGTGCCCGCACTCGGTTCCCGTCCCGCACCGGTCCCACGTGGTCAGGGGCGCCCGGTGGTGCGACGCTGGGGGATGAGAGGTGTCCGAGGAGGGGAACCCGGGAGGGCCGATGGGACGCGACGTCCCGGCGATGGTCTTCACCCGCGAGGACCGGCGCCGGTACCGGATCAAGATGCACGACTGCCTCGACGCGTTCGCGCAGATGCTGCGCGAGGAGCGGTTCGAGTCCGAGCGGCCCCAGGTGGGGCTGGAGATCGAGCTCAACCTGGTCGACGACCGGGCGGAGCCGGCGATGCGCAACAGCGATGTGCTCCAGGCGATCGCGGACCCCGCCTGGTCCACGGAGCTGGGCCGGTTCAATCTGGAGATCAACGTTCCGCCGCGCCGTCTGACGGCGGGCGGTCCCGACGCCTGGGAGTCGGAGATCCGTGACGCGCTGAATCACGCGGAGCAGCGCGCCATGTCGGTCGACGCACATCTGATCATGGTCGGCATCCTCCCCACCCTGCGGGAGGAGGACATCGGCGAGGCCGCGCTGTCGGAGAACCCGCGCTATCGCCTGATCAACGACCAGGTCTTCGCGGCCCGGGGCGAGGATCTGCTCCTCGAGGTGGACGGTGTCGACCGGCTGCGGACCTACGCGGACACGATCAGCCCGGAGGCCGCGTGCACCAGCACCCAGTTCCACCTCCAGGTGTCCCCGGACGAGTTCGCGGACTACTGGAACGCGGCGCAGGCCATCGCCGGGGTCCAGGTCGCGCTGGCGGCCAACGCCCCGTTCCTGTTCGGCAAGGAGCTGTGGCACGAAACCCGTATCCCGCTGTTCGAGCAGGCCACCGACACACGCCCGCAGGAGATCAAGGTGCAGGGGGTACGGCCCCGGGTGTGGTTCGGAGAGCGGTGGATCAACAGCGTCTTCGACCTCTTCGAGGAGAACCTGCGCTACTTCCCGGCACTGCTGCCCCTGTGCGACGAGCAGGACCCCGCGCAGACGCTGGACCGCGGTGACATCCCGGAACTGGCCGAACTGACCCTGCACAACGGCACGATCTACCGCTGGAACCGCCCGGTCTACGCCGTCTCCCACGACAAACCGCATGTCAGGGTGGAGAACCGGGTGCTGCCCGCCGGCCCGACCGTCGCCGACACCCTCGCCAACGGCGCCTTCTACTACGGGCTCACCCGCGCGCTGGTGGAGGAGGACCGGCCCGTGTGGTCGCGGATGTCCTTCTCCGCCGCCGAGGACAACCTGCACACGGCGGCGCGCAACGGCATCGAGGCACTGCTGTACTGGCCCGGCATGGGCGAGGTGCCGGTGCCCGAACTCGTCCTGCGGCGCCTGCTTCCGCTGGCGCACCGGGGGCTGGAACACTCCGGCATGGACGCGGCCTGGCGCGAACCGCTCCTCGGTGTCATCGAGCAGCGATGTGTCACCGCCCGCAACGGAGCCGTGTGGCAGAAGGAGATGTTCCACCGCATCGACGAGTCCACGCGCGGCGGCCGCCATGAGGCCCTGCGCCGGATGACGCAGCTGTACATCGACTACATGCACCTCAACGCCCCGGCTCACACTTGGCCGGTCGACTGAGCCATGGCCGGTCGACCGATCCTCGGACGGGCTCCGCCCTCACTCGTCCGGGGCACCGGTCGGGGCGTCTGCCCGCGTCGGCATGCGCGGGCGGCGAAGCGTGCGCAGGCTGGTACCGACGTGTCCTGTGACAACAGTGAGGGGCGATGATCGTATCGGTGGTTTCGATGCCGGAAGGGATCGTCACTCGCACCGACGTGTCGGAGGCACGTGAGCGACTCGCCATGTCCGACTTCCTGCTCGTCGACATCGAACTGCCGGACGGGGAGGTGACCGGCGAACAGCCCGTCGCCCACCAGCTCGGCCTGGAGGCCGAGAACATCCACTGGTTCGGCCGGGCCGACGAACCTGCGCGGGCCGACTTCCTCGGGGACATGGCAGGCCTCGTCGTGCCCGTCGTCGCAGGCGTACAGGTCAGTCATTTCCATGCCCTGGTGACCGACCGGCATCTGATCACGGTTCACCGGGGGTCGCCAGGACCGCTGGACAACCTTGCCGTGCAGCTGCGGTTCGAACGGCCCTCCGATGCCGTGGCCATGCTGTTCCTGCTGCTCCAGGACGCCTTGGAGACCTTTCGCCGGGCCGCGGTGTCGGACCTGCTGCTGGTGGAGGAGCTGGAGGACGAGATGTTCGAGCGACGGCGTCCCGACCAGGTCTACCGTCTGTCACAACTGCGCCGGCACTCTGCCCTGCTGCATCACTCCCTGCTCCCGTACCTTCAGGTGACGGACGAGATCCTCACCCGGCGGATGCTGAGCGGCACCTTCCCGGCCGAGCGTCAGCGCCTCGCCCGTCAGTTTCAGCACGCGGGCAGGCTGGCTCTCGCGGACATCGAGTCCCTCCAGGACGCCAGCCGTCGCGCCTTCGCCAGCTACTCCTCCCTGGTCTCGGGCGAGCAGAACGGAATGATCAACCGCCTGGCCATCGTCTCGACGATCTTTCTGCCCCTGTCGTTCCTGACCGGGTACTTCGGCATGAACTTCACGTACATGACCGACGAGTTGGAGAGCTCCGCCGTGTTCTGGCTGCTGGCTGTCGGTTTGCAGGTCGCCGTCGTGTTCGTGGCTCTCTACGTCCTGCACCGCACCAGAATCTGGCGACGGCTCCGGGACGACGAGGGGGTGGAGGACCGGTGAGCCGGGCCGGTACGCGCCTGCTCCGACGGGCCCGAAGCGCCCGCCCGGCTTAGCCTGAACGGGTGGGGGGGCAGGCATCCGGGCACCGTCGCATGCCGGAAGGGACGCCGTATGGATGACTACCCGATGATCGAGAACCACGGCCTGATCGGGGATCTGCAGACCGCGGCTCTCGTGACCACCGACGGAACGGTCGACTGGTTCTGCTGCCCGCGCATCGACTCACCCAGTGTGTTCGGTGCTCTGCTGGACAAGCGCAGGGGCGGGCGCTGCACGGTACGTCCCGCGCATGCCACATACGCCACCAAGCAGCTGTACCTGCCCGACACCGCCGTGCTGGTGACCCGGTTCATGACCGAGGCGGGCGCGGGCGAGGTCGTGGACTTCATGCCGGTGACCGGAACGACGGTCACACCCCGCCATCGCCTGGTCCGCATGGTGCGTTGTGTGCGCGGCACCATGACCTTCGAGGTCGACATCGCCCCACGGTTCGACTACGGACGCCGGCCCCACAAGGTCGAGCTCGCCGGCTACGGGGCGGTCTTCGCGTCGGACGGGCTGGAGCTGACCGTCCACACGGTCCGCGAACCGGACGACGCGCGACTGCCCACGACGGTCAGTGGGGAGAACGACCTGCACCTGTCCGTGACCCTGCAGGCGGGCCAGCAGCGCGGCTTCGTCATCGAGTCGGCCGCCGACGGGCCGCCCCGGCAGATCCGGGTGGAGGAGTTCCAGCAGCTCTTCGAGGACACCATCCGGTTCTGGCGGACGTGGCTCAGCCAGTCGCGGTACACCGGCAGGTGGCGGGAGATGCTGGAGCGCTCAGCGGTGACGCTGAAACTGATGACCTACGCGCCGAGCGGCGGACTGGTGGCCGCACCCACGGCCGCACTGCCGGAGCAGTTGGGCGGCGAACGCAACTGGGACTACCGGTTCACCTGGATCCGGGACGCCGCCTTCTCCGTCTACGCCCTGCTGGGCATGGGGTTCGTCGACGAGGCGAGGGCATTCATCGACTGGCTGGCCGACCGGGCCCAGGACAAGGCGGGCTGCGACAGCGGCACCGGACCGCTGAACATCATGTACCGGGTCGACGGCTCGGCCGACCTCGACGAGGAGATCCTGGATCACTGGGAGGGCTACGAGGGATCCGGCCCGGTGCGCATCGGCAACGGCGCGGCGACACAGCTGCAACTGGACATCTACGGGGAGGCGCTGGACAGCATCTCCTTCGCGCACCGGCACGGCTTCCACCTCGGGCACCGGGGCTGGAACTCCATGCGCAGCGTCCTCGACTGGCTCGCCGACAACTGGGACCAGGCCGAAGAGGGCGTGTGGGAGACGCGCGGCGGCCGTCAGAACTTCACCTACGGGCGGGTGATGTCCTGGGTCGCGTTCGACCGCGCACTGCGGCTCGCGCAGGAGAACGGCAGACCGGCGGCGACCGGCCGCTGGAGCACGGCACGGGACCAGATCTACGATCAGGTCTGGACGAAGGGCTGGAACGACGAGCGCGCGGCCTTCGTCCAGCACTACGGAAGCGAAGTCCTGGACTCCTCGATGCTGCGCATGCCGACCGTCGGCTTCCTCACGCCCGGGGACCCGGCGTGGACCGCGACCATGCACGCGATGGAACAGGAACTGGTCAGCGACAGCCTGGTCTACCGGTACAACCCGGAGGCCTCGCCCGACGGACTGCGGGGCTCCGAGGGCACCTTCTCCCTGTGCACGTTCCTGTACGTCGACGCGCTGGCGCGGCAGGGCCGCCTGGACCGGGCCCGGCTGGTCCTGGAGAAGATGCTCGGATACGCCAACCATCTGGGCCTGTACTCCGAGGAGATCGACCCGACCGGCCGCCAACTGGGCAACTTCCCCCAGGCCTTCACGCACTTGGCGCTCATCGACGCGGCCATCACCCTCGACAGTGCCCTCAACGCCCGGCGTTAGGCGCTCTGGCCCCCTGCGTCAGGCGTCGTCACCCGCACGGCCGCGCAGATCGGCGTCGGTGAGGGGTTCGAGAGCGCCATGGGTGTCCAGCCAGTACAGGTAGGCGACGGCGGGGAACACCAGCACCACGGCCACGACGGTGACCAGCATCAGCCAGCGCAGTGTGGTCGTGGCTCCCGCGCCGTCGGTGACGGTCAGCGAGACCGGGATGAGATACGGCCGCTGCGCCAGACCCCAGGCGAAGACCCCCGCGGCCACCGCCACGACGGCCGAACTACGGGACCACCGGGCCTCGGCCGTACCCAGGAGCGACCAGCCCGTGACGAGTGCGGCCACGGCCGCCAGGACGACCAGGGCGAGCCCGACGCCGTGCGTGAGGCCGTGCCACACATGGGGCGCGTCGCCGTGGGTGACGAACAGCATGACCACTGTCAGTACGGCGACGGCGGCGAGGGCGAAGAGCGAACGCCGCCGGAAATGGCCGTCGAGGTCCGGTGCGCCGAAGCGGCGGGCGTCCCCGGCCAGGAACACCGCGCCCAGGAACGCGGTCATGGCGATGGCGAGCAGCCCGAACAGGAGGGAAGTGGGGTTGGCCCAGTTGGCCACCGAAGCCGCGGTGCCCGGGGACACCCGGCCGGAGGCGATCCCGCCCACGGCCGCGCCCAGGAAGAACGGCGTGAGGAGCGAGGCGATCGCGAACACGGCACCGTACAGGCGTCGCCCGGCCAGCCGGCGGACCGGCTTGCGCAGGGCGAAGCCCGCGCCGCGCAACACGATGCCCACGACGGCGAGCGCCAGGGGCAGCCACATCGCGACGAACACGGTACGGAAGAAGACCGGGAACCCGGTCCACATGATGACCAGGACGAAGATCAGCCAGACGTTGTTGACCTCCCACACGGGCGCCATGGCGTGGTCGATCAGCCACCGGGGGCGTTTGCCTCGCTCGGCTCCGCCCGCGGTCAGATCCCAGAAGCCGGCCCCGTAGTCGGTGCCGCCGGCGCAGGCGTAGGCGGCGATCGCGAGCAGCAGGACCAGGGCGACGACACCGGCGGCGGTCATGACCGGTCCTCCCCGTCGGCGGAGGCTCCCGGCCCCGGGGCGGGGCCGCTGCCCACGAGGGCGGAGCGGGGGCCGTAGGGATTGTCCGTCTCCGGTGCACCCGGCCCCGCCGCGTCCGAAGCGTCGGCGAGCCGCCAGCGGGTGCTCATCTTCAGCAGGACGACGAGGAAGGAGCCGAACACGAACACATAGACGAGGATGACCAGGGCGAACATGGTCCACAAAGCGGGGGCACGCGTCGCGGTGACCGCATCGGCGACCCGCATGTACTGATAGACGATCCATGGCTGGCGGCCCACCTCGGTGGTGATCCAGCCGCACTCCACCGCGAGCACGGAGGCCACGCCCGCGCATGCCGCGCCCCGGTAGAACCAGACGGAGGCGGGCGCTCGGCGGCGGCGCAGCCACACCAGGCCGTACCAGAGCGCGAGCAGAAGCAGCAGGGAGCCGATGCCGACCATGGTGTCGAAGGCGAAGTGCGTGATGGTGGCCTGGGTGGCGGTGGGCCGGGCATCGGCCGGCACCGAGGTCAGACCGGTCACCTGGGTGTCCGGGCGGAAGCCGGCGAGGATGGAGTCGAGTTGGGGGATCTTGATGCCGCCGGAGATGGAGCCGTCGGGGTGCAGTCGGCCGTACAGGTACTCCGGCACATGGGTGTCGGTCTTCCAGACGATCTCCATCGCGGCGAACTTCACCGGCTGCTTGTGGAAGACCTGCCGGGCGATGGAGTCGCCCAGCATGAACTGGACCGGTGTGCACACCGCGGCAAGGGTGAAGGGCACGATGAATCCGAGCCGGTGGTACCGGTCGCGGCGCCCGCGCAGCCAACCCATGGCGTAGACGCCCGCCACGACATAGCCCGCGGTCATCAGCATGGCGACCACGAAGTGCCAGTACTCCGGTCCGAAGATGGGTGTGAAGACGGCCTTGCGGATGTCCACGCCGGTGGGGTTGCCCGCGGAGTCGAGGACGAAGCCCCGCGGTGTGTTCATCCAGGAGTTGGCCGCCAGGATGCCGAAGGCGCCGAGCAGGGCGGCGGCCGGCAGGGGCAGTCCGAGCAGGAAGTGGGTACGGGTGGGCAGCCTGCGCCAGCCGTAGAGGTAGATGGCGATGAGGACGGCCTCCAGGAAGAAGGCCCAGGCCTCGACGCCGAACCCGAGGCCGAAGACATCGCCCCACCGGCCCATCATGCCCGGCCACAGCAGTCCGAACTCGAAGGACAGCACGGTCCCGGTGACGATGCCGATGGCGAACTGCACCGCCATGACCGCCGACCAGCGCCGGGCCAGCAGCAGCGCGGTGGGGTCGTTACGGCGCAGGCCGTAGCCGTGCATGATGAGGGTGATGAGCGGCAGTGCCACGCCCAGGGGCACCAGAATGATGTGTGCGGCGAGCGTGAACGCCATCAGCGAACGGGCCGGCAGCATCTGGGGTGGTGGGTCCGCCAGCAGGTGGATCATGGTGTGCACAGGTGTCCCCCGGGGGCCGACAGGGATGTGAGAGTCGGTCAGCCGCCGGTGGCGAAGCCCGGGAAGAGGGTCATGCCGCCGTCCACGTAGAGAGTGGCTCCCACGACGTAGTCCATGAGGTCGGAGGCGAGGCCGACGGCGGCGTGGGCGATGTCCTCGGGCTCACCGACACGGTCGTAGGGAATGAGCTTCAGCAGGTCGCGCTCGGCTTCCGGAGTCTCCCAGGCCTGGCGGTTGATCGGTGTCTTGATGGCCCCGGGCGCGATCGCGTTGACGCGGATCTTCTTCGGCGCGAGTTCCTGGGCCAGGGTCTGCATCATCATCAGCACGCCGCCCTTGGAGCTGGCGTAGTTGACGTGCCCGGCCCACGGAATGATCTGGTGCACCGAGCTCATGCAGATGATCTTGCCCGCCGACCGTGACACCTCGGGGACCACACCGCGGCGCAGGAACTCCTTGGTCGCCTCGCGGGCGCACAGGAACTGCCCGGTGAGATTGACGTCCAGCACCTTCCGCCACTGAGCGAGGGTCATCTCGGTGATCGGGGCGTCCCGTTGCAGCCCGGCGTTGGCGACGAGGATGTCGATCGTCCCGAACTCCTCGACCATCCGGTCCGTCATGGCGACGACCTGGTCCTCCTGGGACACGTCCGCCTCGTAGGCCGCCGCCTTCACGCCCATCGCCTTGATCTCGTCGACGACCTGCTCGGCATCCTCGCGGCCGGCCACGTAATTGACGACGACATCGCACCCGGCCCGGCCCAGTCCGATGGCGGTCGCCTTGCCGATGCCCGAGTTGGCTCCTGTGACCAGCGCCTTCTGTCCCTTGAGCAGGTCGGCGGGGATCACGCTCCGCGACGTGCCTTCGGTGGAACTCACGATCGACAGCCTCCTCCGCTGCGACCCCGGGTCGGCCGTACCACCACCCGCACAGGTCGAAGGACACGGAACCACCGCGGCGGCCGAGCGGCGCGCGTGACGCCTTGGTCTTACGCCACCCGGCTGATCATCTTCGCCCACCCGGACGCCCGCCGCGCGACGGCGCCCGGCCGCGCGACGGGCCGGGTCACAGGACGGCGATGGGGTTCACCGGGGAACCCGTGGCCCCGGGCAGCCGCAGGGGGGCGATCGCGCAGAGGAAGGACCAGCGGCCGGCGCTTTCGCAGGCCGGGGCCAGCTCCTCGAACTGGAGGTAGTCCATCAGGTAGATCCCCAGCGCGTGGATCGCCAGCACATGTACGGGGAAACCGATCCCGTCGACGGCGCTGGGGGCGGTGTCGTTGTTCCCGTCCCCGCCCAGCACCGCGACCTCGCGGTCGGCCAGGAACCGTACGGCCGTCGGATGGAGACCCGCGCGTGCCTCGGCCACGTTCCACGCCCCCAGCTCCAGCCGCCTGAGCCGGTGACCGACCCGGACGAACAGCAGGTCTCCCGGCCCGACCCGGACGCCTTGTGCCTCCTCGGCGGCGGTCAGGTCCTCCCGGGTCACGTGGTCGCCGGGTTCCAGCCAGGGAACTCCGCGCAGCCTGGGCACGTCCAGGAGCACACCCCGCCCGACAATGCCGTTGCGGACGAGGTCCACGGACAGCGCGCCGGCGCCGTCCGGAGTCAGGGTGTGGGCCGAGACCCCACCGAAGAGTTCGCCGTCGACGATCACATGGCACAGCGCGTCCAGATGGCTGTCCGCGTCTCCGTGGACGTTCATCGCGAGCCGGTCGCGGGCGAAGTGCAGGCCGGGCGCGTCGAGGTCGCCGGCGGGCGGCCCGGTCATGCGGTGGTCGGCGGGCTCGGGGCTGTCCGGTTCCCGGTGTGTCTCGATGGGGGCGGCGAGCGACACCGTGCGCCCCGAACGGACCTCGGCCGCGGCCGCCCTCACGCGCTCGGGCGTCAGATGACGCAGGGACCCGCCCGGCGGGCCGCTGACGGGCCGTGTGTCGGCGCTCAGCCGCTCGTACAGCGCCCGGAACGCCGCTTCACTCATGTGCGGAGCGGACGGGGACCCGGAGGCGGCACAGGGAGGCATGCTGCCCTCCTCGCTGTCGGACGGCGGCCGTGCCGTCGCGGTCGGGTGGCGGCCGTCGCGGTCGGGTGGCGCCCGGTCCGCCCATGACACCCCGGCCCATTGCAGCACGCGGCGTGCGCGGTCGCAGCCCGGACCTCATTCCATACGTTTCCCATAGGAAAACTGCGTACGGTCCACGGCATGGATCTCAACGGCCCGATCATCCTCGCGGGTGCCCTGGTGGGCTTCGCGGTGGGACTCACCGGCATGGGCGGCGGCGCCCTGATGACACCGATCATGGTCATGGTGTTCGGGGTGAACCCCACCGCGGCCATCGGCAGCGACCCGCCGCGTCGGTGTTCATGAAGCCGTTCGGCCCGCTGGTGCACCAGCGGGCGGGCACGGTCCGCCGGGACATCGTGCGTCGGCTGCTGCCCAGCGCCGTACCGGCCGCGTTCGGCGGTGTCTTTCTACTGGGGACGCTCGGCGACGGCGACGTGCTCCAGCAACGCGTCGAGTACGTCGTCGGTACGGCGCCATGGTCGCCGTCGCCGGCATGCTCGTCCGCCTCTGGCTGGACCGCCGCCGCTCCGCCGCGGACGTCGAGGACGCGCGTGTTCCCGTACGACCCGTGGCAACCCTCCTGATCGGCGTCGTGGGCGGCCTCGTCGTGGGGATGACCTCGGTCGGCTCGGGCCCCCTGATCATCGTGATGCTGATGCCGGCCCATCCCCGCCTCAAGGCCGACCACCTCGTGGGCACGGACCTGGTGCAGGCCATCCCCATGGTGTCCGCCGCGGCCCTCGGACACCTGCTCGTCGGGGACGCGGACCTCGGGCTCGCGGCGACCCTCCTGATCGGTGCGATTCCCGGGGTCGTCCTGGGTGCCCTCGTATCCAGCCGGGTCAGCGGCCCGGCGGTGCGCTGGGCCCTGGTGGTGCTGCTGACCGGATCCGGGCCGGCGGTGCTGAGGGCGTCGTCCACCGTCGTCGTGCTCGCCTGTCTCGCCATGGCGGCCCTCGGCGCGTTCGCCGCGGTCCGCGGCCGGACGCCGGCACGCACGACGAGCACGACCGAGGAACCACGCGCCGAGGAACCGCAGAGCGAGCAGGCCGCCGTGTGAACATGTACCGTCAGCGGACCGCCACACCGGGGGCTCGGGCCGCTCCGGTGGCCTCGCGCCTGAACACGGGCTCCATCTCCGGCTCCATCGTGAACCGGAACACGCGCCGCACGGGCGGCGTGCACAGGACGGTCACCACCGCGGCGGCCACGACGGCGACCGTGGCCACACCCAGCGGCCGGTGCACCCACGCCGGGTCGTACCAGCCCCAGAACTTCGATCCCTGGGCGAGGAACCCGTGCAGCAGATAGGCGTAGAGCGTTCCCGCGCCCAGCACGGTGAACCACATCCGGCGCCCCGGCACCCATGCCAGGAAGCAGGCCACCAGGACCACCGAACAACCGAAGGAGGCCAGCGTCATGACGGGCCCGTACCAGTCGGGCGCCCCGAGTTCCGCCGCGCTGTCCCGGTGGTAGAACCAGGCCTGGGTCATCCGCGGCACCAGCCAGTACGACACGGCGAGCGCGCCGGCGAAGACGGGTACGGCCACGATGCGCACCGGCCGGCGGCGCACGAGCCTGAAGTGCTCGGGCTTCAGACACAGGCCCAGGACGAAGTACGGCAGGAACTGCAGGACCCGCTGCAGGTCGAGGTCGTTGCCGATGGACGGCGCGAGGGTGCCCAGCATGGCGAGGACGAGCGCGAGCGGCAGCGGCCGGCGCACGAGCTTCCAGATCGGTGTGGTCAGCCGCCAGATGAACAGCGCGGCCAGGAACCAGGTCAGATACAGGGGGTCCAGCAGGCTGATCTCGCGGTCCGGGACGCCGTCGGTCCACCGTGTGAAGTAGGTGTACGCCGTCTCGAAGACGATGTACGGGACGGCAACGCCCGTGATCAGCCGCTTGATCCGCGCGGGGCTCGCGTCGAAACCGCGCGAGAAGTAACCGGAGATGACGATGAACGCCGGCATGTGGAAGGCGTAGACGAACATGTAGAGCGCGCTGACGGTCCGGCTGCCGTCGCGCAGCGGCTCCCAGGCGTGGCCCATCGCCACCAGCACGATCGCGAGGTATTTCGCATTGTCGAAGAACGCGTCGCGCGTGGGTCCGGGCGACGGGACCCTTGCCTCCTCGGCACTGCGCGACGGCAGCGCCTCGTTCACGATTCCTTCCTGGCGGTACCCGGACAGACCAGAACACCTCATTACGCAGTTGCCGGCGGCGGTGGCGAAGCTCGCGGTGGCGAAGTTCTTCAGGCGCGACTCACCCGCAGGGCGCCGCGTAAACATCGGCCGCCACGACCGTGACCCGGGCCACACACCGAGCCTGTGCGGACGGGCTCGCGGCTTGGCGATATGTTGATCTCCATGAGCGACAACGTGTACTTCGACATCACCATCGACGACCAGCCGGCCGGCCGGATCGTGTTCAACCTCTTCGACGACGTGGTGCCCCGGACCACCAAGAACTTCCGGGAGCTGGCCACGGGTCAGCACGGCTTCGGGTACGCCGGTTCCGGTTTCCACCGGGTCATCCCCGAGTTCATGCTGCAGGGCGGCGACTTCACTGCGGGCAACGGCACCGGTGGCAAGAGCATCTACGGTGAGAAGTTCGCGGACGAGAACTTCACCCTCAAGCACGACCGCCCGTACCTGCTGAGCATGGCGAACGCGGGCCCGAACACCAACGGCTCGCAGTTCTTCATCACCACGATCGTGACGAGCTGGCTGGACGGCAAGCACGTGGTCTTCGGCGAGGTCGTCGAGGGCAAGGACATCGTCGACCAGATCGAGAAGCTCGGCAGCCAGAGCGGCCGCCCCAAGGCTTCGGTCAAGATCGCGGCCAGCGGCACGGTCTGACCGCCCACAATGAAGGGCGGCGCCACTCATGGCGCCGCCCGTCGCGGGTCCTACACGCCTTTACGGTTGGACGTCTCCGGGGTGAAGCCCGTACTCCGCCAGCCATCCGAGCAGCTCCCGGCGCGAGGTCCGCACGAGGCGTCCGCCGGTGAAGCGGTCGTCGTCGGTCACCTCCACCCGGCACGCGGCCGGCGGCACGAAGGACAGTGCGTCCTCGTCACTGCCGAACTCGGCTTCCGCGAGCACCAAGCCCCGGAGCTCGCCGTCGAAGACGTCGATGCCCAAAGGGGGCACGCTGAGACGGGTCTTGGACAGGACCCGGGCGGGCAGGGTGGAGAGCACGTCGTCTTCGGCCGGCGTCAGATACATAGTGGTGATCAGGCCCTGGACCGCGCCCGGCCCGGAGACCGGGACCTTCTGAGTGAGTTTGATCTCGCGGCGGCCGTCGGCGAATTCGGCGCGCCGCAACCTCAAGCGCATACCGTCCAGATACCGGTCGGTGATCACGCGGGTGACCGTCACCGCCGCCGCGTCCGGCGGACCGGCCAGCAGAAATCGTCGCTCCCTCTCGACCCGCGCGTACTTACCGGCGCGAACCGCCCGGCCGTCGAACCCGCCCGACTTGTCTCTCACAGGGCCAGCATCCCAGCAGATCTGCCTGAACAGCATGATGGGTTGATGGACCCGTTGCTCGACCAACTCCCCGCTGCCTACTGGACCGTGCCCTACCGCGGCTCCCGGTTTCCGGGTTCGCCTTCTGTGGTGGCTCGTCCCGGGTTGGCGATGGGCGCCAACTGCCAACTGTTCGCGTACGAGGTGCTGCGGCACTTCGGCTTCGCTCCCCCGGCTCTGCGATCGAGTGAGCTGTGGGCCGATACGGAAGCCACGGTTCGTGTGGCGGTTGCTCAGCCGCTGGATCTGCTGCTGTTCAACGCCGGCGACGACGCCTACGGCGCCCACGTCGGGCTCTGGGTGGACGAGGGACGGGTGTTGCACCTGTGCGCGGAGGCAGGGCGCCCGGCAGTCTGGGAGATGACGGAGTTCGCCGCGCGGCCGCGCTACCAGGTGCTGATCGGCATCAAGCGGGTGATGGCGTAGGAGGCGAGCGCCTGCCTCCCCGTTGCCTCCATTCGAATGAAGATCCGAGCGGCGCATGGCCGGGCCTGCGGCCGATGTGCTGATGATGTTCGGTCTTCGCGCCTTCCGCAGTCATCCAGCCCATTCCGACGGGCTGCTGTGCCCTGCGCGAATTCGGAAGGAGATGGCTGTGTCCGACCAACAGGACGAGAAGGCGGAGCAGAGCGTCGGAGCGTTCACGCTCGCCGATCCGCTGAGCTCCGCGCCGCCGGTCCCGCTGCCGTATCCGGTCCCGGAGCCGGACGAGGAGTGGCAGCTGCCACACGGCTTCGCGCATGTCTTCTACGGCGAGCGCAACCGCGGCATCACACGACCGGTGATCATGGCCGACGGGTTCAACCTCGGCAGGAGCGACCTGAAGTGGCTGTACGCCGGCCTCGACGGTGACTATCCCTTCCTGAGCGAACTGCGCCGCCGCGGCCGTGACGTCATCCTCCTGGGCTTCGACGAGCGCACCGCCTCGATCATGACCAACGCCGAGACAGCGATCGCCGCGATCCTGCGGACCCAGGCCGAGCAGTTGGGCGGCGCGTCGCTGACGGTGGGCGGCTTCAGCATGGGCGGCATGATCACCCGCTTCGCGCTCGCCAAACTGGAAACGCAGCGGATGGACCACCGCACCCGGTTGTACTTCTCGTACGACAGTCCGCACCGCGGCGGCGTCGTGCCGATCGGCCTCCAGGCGTTCTCGCACTTCATCCCGGTCCCGAACGACTTCGCCCGGCAGATGAACAGCCCGGCCGCCCGGCAGATGCTCTGGCGGCACTACGACCCGATGACCGGCCAGATCGGGATCGCGCCGGAGCGCAAAGAGTTCCTCAGGATGATGGAGGAGCTCGGTGGCTGGCCGCGCATCCCCCGCATCCTCGCGCTCGCCAACGGCCGCGGCGACGGTACGGGCCTCGCGATCCCGCCGGGCGAGACCGCGCTCAAGGTCGAGAGGATCTACCCCGGCACCACCTTCTACAGCCAGGCGCAGGGCAAGGACGTCGTCGTCGCCGAACTGAAGCGGCGGTTTCCCGCGGCCGAGAAGACGGTGAAGACCAGCGGCTTCCCCGAGCTGGACGGCGCCCCCGGCGGCACCCTCCGCTCCTACGGCATCCTCGCCGACATGCTGAAGAACTTCGGCGCCCAGATCGACCTGCGTCACGAGGAGGTCTGCTTCGTGCCCTCCGTCAGCGCGGTCGCGATCCGCGACATCGACCAGCAGAAAGACCTGTACGCGGACATCGACAGCCTCGACCCGTCGGAGAGCGAGGTCGACGACTTCATCTGCTCCTCGACGACGACGGCGCACACCGCCATCACCGAGGAACTGTGCGGGTGGCTGCTGGACCGGCTGCCCGACTGAACCCCCGGGCCTCCCGGGGCGGGCCGTCTCACACAAGCATCGCCTCCTTCGTCCTCGGTTGCGGGGGTGCACAGCTGTCGCAACGCTGGGAGCGGCAGTCCGGGGGTGAGGAGGCGGTGTGGCTCCAGCACGGAACCCGGCACACGGCGCCGAGCCCGGCATATCGCGCCGACGGCTCCTGTGTCTGTGCGCGGGCGTGGGCCTCGCTGCGGCCGCCTGCGACCATGTGCCCGGCCGTCGCCCGCCCGGCGCCGGCGACGGCAGTCACCTGCCGGAGGCGGAACGCGACGCCGCGGGTACCCCCGATTGGCGGATCGCGTCTCTGGGCCCACCCGACGCGATAGCGGGGTACGCCGATCGGGTGAGTGTGACACCGGGGCAGGAGTTCGGGCTGTTCGTATCGACGACGGCAGCCTCCTTCCGCGTGTCGGCGTTCCGCGTGGGCTGGTACGGCGGTGCGCTGGCCCGCCGTGTGTGGACCTCGCCCCCGATACGCGGCCGCGTCCAGCAGGCCCCGCAGATCGCGCCCGAGACCCGCACCGTCCACGCCAACTGGCAGCGCACCCTGGCCCTCGACACCGCGAGTTGGCCGGAGGGCGCGTACTTGCTCCGGCTGGACGCGGCCACGGGGCACCAGCGCTATGTGCCTCTGATCGTGCGCTCGGTGCGCGGAACGGGGCGCACGGTACTGCTGCACGCCCCGGCCACCTGGCAGGCCTACAACCGGTGGGGCGGGTCGAGCCTGTACGCCGGTACGACGGGGTCGTACGAGACCCGGTCCCTGGCGGTGAGCTTCGACCGGCCCTATGACATGGACGGGGCCGAGAAGTTCCGCGTGTACGAGTGGGCCGCTGTCGTGCTGGCGGAGCGGCTGGGCATACCGCTCGCCTACAGCACCGGCCTCGACGTCCATGCCGACCCGGCGGTGCTGGACGGCGCCGCCGCCGTCGTATGTCTCGGGCACGACGAGTACTGGACACCCCAGCAGCGCGCACATGTCACACAGGCCCGTGACGCGGGCACCAATGTCGCGTTCCTCGGTGCCAACACATGTTTCCGGAGGATCCGCCTCGGGCCCGGCCGGGGCGCGGACGACCGCACCGTGGTCTGCTACAAGTCCGCCTACCGCGCGGACCCCTGCTATCCCGGGCAACCGGCTCTCGTCACCACGGACTTCCGCACCGTGCCGGCCCCCGATCCCGAGTCATCCCTCACCGGAGTTCTCTACGAGGGCTACCCGGTGGACGCTCCCTACGTCGTCCACTGCGCCGACCACTGGCTCCACGAGGGCACCGGAGTGCGCGCCGGTGACGCCTTTCCGCATCTGGTGGGCGTCGAGTACGACCGTGTCATGCCCGGCGCCGGCACTCCGCGGCTCCTGGAGATCACCGCGCACTCTCCTCTCGTGTGCGCGGGCCGCCCGAGCCACAGCGACTCGGCGTACTACACCGTCCCCAGCGGAGCGGGTGTGTTCGCGTCCGGCACCATGCGCTGGGTGGAGGCGCTGGTGGCGGGCACCGGCGAACTCGGCCGCGACCACGGCATGGACGCCCGCACCCGTGCCTTCGTCACCCGCACGACAGAGAATCTCCTACGTGCCTTCGCCGAGGGACCTACCGCCCGACACCGCCCGGCACCCAGTCCCAACGCCCTTGATCTGTACGCGATTTGACTAGACCGGTGGGTCATTGGAGAGCTCCAGCAGCCAGCGGACGCTTTCCGTGGCGCCGAGGGCGTCGGCGGCCGCCGACGCGGCGGGAAACAGGCGGCCCCAGGAGCAGGCACGGCCAAGTGCACCGAGTCGCCAGGCAAGACTCACCGCACGTCGTAGGTCCGCGGTTGTTCGGCCGGTGCCCTGCCACGGTTCCAGATAGGCGTCTCGCAGGCGCGGCAGTACGTCGTGCCCGTATCGCTCGCAGGCCGTGCGGGCAGGGACCAGCAGGCTGCAGAAGGGATGGGAGACGGCGGCGTCGCCCCAGTCGAAGAAGGTGAAGCGGCCCGGTTGTGGGTGGAACAGCTGGCCGTCGTGCAGGTCCGAGTGGTCGAGGGTGTCCTCGATGCCGAGGGCCGCCAACTCCGCGCACCAGTCCACCAGGCGTGGCCTGAGGTCATCGAGTCTTCTGCGGTCGTCCGGCTGCAGTGTCGAGTTCTCCGCGACCAGTCTGTCGAAGACGTCGGGCAGGGCGGTGGTGCGTGCGCCGGGAACACCCAGCTGTTCGATCTCCTGTGTGTAGGGGGTCAGGGCGTGCTGCATGTCCGCGTACTGGCCGAGGAAAGCTGCCCACGTGCTGGGCTCGACCGGCTCTCTTTCGAGGACGCTCCTGAAGAGTTCGCCTCCGTCGGGCAGCAGCGACCAACCGTGAGCGGCGTCGACGGCGAGCGGCTCCAGTACATGTTCCGGCACCCATCGCGCCAACGCCGCGGTGAGCGGGCCCTCGAAGGCGCCGGCCGGTGGGTTCGCCTTGAACCAGACGGCGTCACGCCCCTGGACGGACACCCGCACCAGGACGGACCAGGGCCGCAGCCGTACCCTCAAGTCGCCGGTCACGCGCAGGCCGCGCGCGGCTAGCTCACCCTCCACCCAACCGAGGGCCGCGTACCGCCAGGACTCCTCTTCCCAGGGTGTCACCGCGCCCTGGTACTGACCCCGGTCCACGACCACTGATGACTCATGTCGCATGGGGCCATCTCAGCATCGCCCGCACCAAGGGACCACCGCTATCTCCCCACGGAATCGTTGGAGCAACTCTTCGACCGAGCAGCACTTGTTCCCACTGATTCGTTCACGATGTGTGTCGCCTGAATTGGCCGGCCCAGGAGCCCGACAGGGGCTTTCGGTGCGATGCGCCGGCAACTACCTTTCAAACAAGTTGAGTTGGCAACATGGTCGCAGAGGCAACGCATGCGGCGATGGCATGTTCAGTGCTGTGCCCCCAGTTGAGCCAGGAAGGATCACGGGAGCAACAACTTGCTCCGTACCATGTCTCAAGGCAGGGTGTCTGACCACAGATGCGGCCCGGCACCCGGGAGCACCAGCCGAGGCAGTGCCTTCACGTCCGGCGGCCGCCGCGGTAGGTCCTGGTACACAACCGGGAACCGAGGAAGGGTGAACAGCATGTCCGAGAGTACGGTCCCCGTCACCGAGCTGGCGTCGCAGTACATTGCCCAGGTCACCGGTGACCTTGAGCGCAACATGAAGGAGCAGGAGCGCATCGGCACGGAAATCGCCGCGCTCCAGGAGCAGTTGGCAGTTCTGCAGCACGACTACACGGTGCTGGCGAACATGCACCAGGCGCTCGGTGTCGAGGCCGGTGCTCCGGCGGTGACCGACCCGGCGCCCGACAGTGCCGTTGTGCCTTCTCCCCGGCAGAAGTCCGCCGCCGAGTCCGCACCGAGCAAGCCGGCGCGGACGCGTAAGTCCTCCGCCTCGGCGGGCCGCACATCACCCCGGAAGCAGGCCGCCAAGAAGAAGCCGGCCGCCAAGGCAGCCTCGCCCGCCCCGTCGGCCCAGCCGACCCTGGTCGAACTCGTCCGCCGCCACCTCTCCGAGCAGAGCGAGCCCCGCTCCGCCGCGGAAGTCACCACCGCACTGGATCAGGCGCATCCCGAGCGGAGCATCAAGACCACCGTCGTGCGGACGACGCTGGAGGGTCTCGTGGCCAAGAACCACGCCCAGCGCACCAAGCAGGGCACGTCGGTCTTCTACACGGCGAGCGAGGCATCGCAGAAGAGTCCGGCCGCGGAAGCCGGGAAGCCTTCCGAGGCCGTCGACAACTGAGCCGGCGACAGGGCGGCCGGACAGGGCCGGGCGCGGTGGGGGGAGAGGGCAGGCGTACGGTCGTACGCTCGCCCCTCCCCTACCGCACACGAGTTGTCCGATCCGCGTATCCCTGCATTCCGGTATGAGTAGGGAAAGAAGCGCGATTCCCGATTGCACCTTTGGCGGCGTATGCCCAAGGTCGGAGGGTGAGCACGTCTTCCGTTCCCCGGTCCGGTCCCGCCGCCCAGGACAAGCCCGGCCGCCGCGCCACGACCCGGCGCCCATGGCACGACGCACCCCACGGCCTGCTCCGGGCCCTGGTGCTGTTCATGGCCGTCCGCCTCGCCGGGGCCGCGGTGATGGTCGCGATGAACCACCTGACTCGTCGCCCACTGGTGAAGAGCCTGGCTCACTCCTGGGACTCGGACTGGTACCTGCACATCGCCGCGCACGGCTACGGAACCCGCATCTGGATCATGCCGTCGGGCGCAGTGCAGACCGACTGGGCCTTCTTTCCGCTCTACCCCGGACTCATCAGGGCCGCGATGACAGTCCTGCCGCTCACACCGGGAGAGGCCGCGCTGCTGGTCGCCTGGACGGCCGCGGTCGTGGCCGCATGGGGCATCTACACGATCGGACACGATCTCTACGGACGCGGGGTCGCCACCGCGCTCGTCGCCCTGTGGGCCGTACTGCCGCACTCGGTCGTGCTGGGGATCGCGTACACCGAGTCCGTCTTCTCCGCCCTCGCCGCCTGGTCGCTGTACTGCGTGCTGAAGGGCCGCTGGCTGTGGGCCGGGGCGCTCGCCGCCCTCGCGGGACTGTCCCGCCCCAGTGGCTTCGCGGTCGCCGTGGCCGTGGCCGCCGCGGGGGTGCACGAAGCGATCAGACGGCGCGGCCGCGTCCGTCCCGGTGTGTGGGTCGCCGTGGTCCTGGGTCCGCTGGGCTGGATCGGCTATGTCCTGTGGGTGGGCGAGCAGACGGGCGATCTCCTGCGGGGTTACTTCAATGTGCAGGACGCGTGGACCTCGCGCTTCGACTTCGGGGTCGAATCCCTTCGCTTCCTCAGGGCGCTGTTCCTCCACGGCGGGCGCTTCGTCTACCCCATGGCCCTGGTGATCGTCGTCATCGGCGTTCTGCTGTTCGGCCTGCTGTGCCTGGACCGTGCGCCGCTGCCGCTGGTGGTCTTCGCCGGCGTCCTCGTCCTGCTCGTCCTGGGTGCCTCGGGTTCGTTCTCGTCGAAGCCGCGCTTCCTGGTTCCGGCGTTCCCGTTGCTCATTCCCTGCGCGCGTGCGCTGGTCCGGGCATGGCGGGCCCGACCTGCGCAGGCCCTGCTGGTGGGAGGCACGCTGACCGCGGTGTCCCTGCTGTACGGGGCGTACCTGACGACCGTCGCGCACTCTCCGCTCTGAGCGGGGACACCACGGCCGCACGGTCGGTTCATCGCGCCATTTCCTATGGTTCCGTGACATCCATCACAGGTTGTCCGGGAACTAGCCGGGTCGGATAGTAGGCGGCGCTCCGGTGACATATGGGATTTGTCCGTCTTGGCATGGGCGAACATCATGTCTGGATTCGCGGTATTCCGTCCGCACGGCACTTTCGCCCGTTCTGCGGACACAGAGGGTTTCTGACGATGCGTCATGGATTCGCGACGACCGCAGGGTCAGGTCCAGCACGCCCCCACCCCCGTGACAAGGATTGCCGAAGCTACGAGGCGACCTAGTACCGGAGCCCTTTGCGCTCTATGTAAACGGCTCCTAAGAATGACGATCCGCAGGGCGTCGCCGCAGTTCAGTGGCGGGTTCTGTTCAGAGCCAGCCGCACAAGGAGCGCTCGGCGATTACCGGGTGAGGTCACACATGGGTAAGCACCGCAAAAGCACTCAATACCGGCGAATAGTCATCGCTGCCGTTGCCATGGGCGCCGTGGGCGTGCCGTCCGTCGCCATGGCCTGCACCGACTGGAACGACGGCGGGAGATCCCACCGCCCCAGCCATCGGGAGACCGAGGCCAAGGGTTGGTGGAAGAACGCCGACTGGGGTCGCCCCTGGAACGGCCACCCGGACCACAACGGCCAGGCCACCCCGGCACCCGCCAAGACACCGAGCGCCTCCGCGAGCCCCACGCAGGCCACACCGCCGAAGCCGAAGCCGAGGGCCACCGCACCCAGGCACACGGCGAAGGCCACCGCACCCTCCCGCACGGTGCGGACCACGGCCCCCAAGGCCAAGGTCACCACCGCTCCCAGCGCCCCCAAGGCCACCACCGCCGCACCCGCGGCCCCCGCCACGCCGAGCGCCCCGAAGGCCACCGCCACCGCGTCCGGGGTCGTCGCCCGCATCGTGCAGCTCGTGAACGCCGAGCGCGCCAAGGTGGGCTGCTCGGCGCTGACGCTCAACGCGACGCTCAGCAAGGCCGCGCAGGCACACAGCGACGACATGGCCGCCCACCAGAACATGTCGCACACCGGGTCCGACGGCTCCTCCCCCGGCGACCGGATCACCCGCGCCGGCTACACGTGGAGCGCCTACGGCGAGAACGTCGCGTACGGCTACTCGACTCCGGAGCAGGTCATGGCCGGCTGGATGGCCAGCCCCGGCCACAAGGCCAACATCCTCAACTGCTCGTTCAAGGAGATCGGCGTCGGTCTCGCGCAGCCCAACAGCTTCTGGACCCAGGACTTCGGGACGGCGCGATAGGCGCCGTCCCCGGCTCTGGCCGAATTCCTGAGGGCACCCGGCTTCCACTATGTTCGGTCTGAACATCAGACGTACGGAGCCGGTGTGCAGACCACAGACGAACTGGCGGAGGAGGCGGCCGCCGCAGGCCGCTCCGAAGTCGAGGAAGCACCTTCGGGTGAATTGCCCCGATTTTGGCCACTCCTGTTGGTGGCGGCGGCCGTCCTTCCCGGCGCGGCGCTCGTCCTCCTCGGCCAGTCGATCAGCAAACCGGCCCTCCAGGCATGGCAGACCGTCTGTCTGTCCGTCACCGTCCAGGCGCTGCCGTTCCTGCTCCTCGGGACGGCTCTGTCCGGAGCCATCAACGCCTTCGTCCCGGCGCGGGTGTTCCACCGCATCCTGCCCAAGCGGCCCGTGTTCGCGGTCCCGGTCGCCGGGGCCGCCGGGGTCGTCCTGCCCGGCTGCGAATGCGCGTCGGTGCCCGTCGCCAACAGTCTGATCGGCCGCGGTGTCACCCCGGCCGCCGCCTTCGCGTTCCTGCTCTCGGCGCCCGCGATCAACCCGGTCGTGCTGACCGCCACGGCCATCGCCTTCCCCGGACGTCCCGCCATGGTGCTGGCCCGGCTGCTGGCCTCGCTCGCCACCGCCACCGTGATGGGCTGGCTGTGGCTCTGGCTCGGCCGCGCCGAGTGGCTCAAGCCGGCCGTACGGCACACCGGGCACCACCCCGGGCACAGCCGCTGGAGCGAGTTCCGGCGCGCCTTCCAGCACGACTTCCTGCATGCGGGCGGCTTCCTGGTCGTCGGGGCCATGGCTGCGGCCACCTTCAACGTGGCCGTGCCGCCCTCCGTGCTCGACACGTTCTCCTCGTCGCCCTGGCTGTCGGTGCTGTTCCTGGCCGCGCTCGCCATCCTGCTCGCGGTGTGCTCCGAGGCCGACGCGTTCGTCGCATCCTCCCTCACCGGCTTCTCGCCGCTCGCCCGGCTGACGTTCATGGTGGTGGGCCCGATGGTCGACCTGAAGCTGATCGCCCTGCAGGCGGGCACCTTCGGCCGCGCCTTCGCGGTCCGCTTCTCCGCTGCGACGACCGCCGTCGCCATCCTGTGCAGCGCGCTCATCGGAGGCATCCTGCTGTGAAGCGGCCCATCCAGGCGATCCTGCTCGTCCTCAGCGGCCTCGGCCTGCTGCACATCTCGCTCTTCACCGACCTGTGCCTGAGGTACGTCAAGGAAGGCATGCGACCGATGCTGGTCGCGTCGGGCGCGGTGCTGCTGATACTCGGCGTCGCGGAGGCGTGGAACCAGCTCCGGCCGGGCCGAAGCGACGAGGACACACCCCATCACGACCACACCCACGACGACACCGGTCACGGACACGACCACTCAGCCGTGCCCCGCGTCGCCTGGCTGTTGCTGCTGCCCGCGCTGAGCCTGCTCTTCTACGCCCCACCGGCTCTCGGCGCCTACACCGCCGCCCGCCAGGCCCCCAAGGCCGTACCGGAACAGGCGCACTTCGACCCGCTGCCCACGGCCTCGCCCCTCCCGATGACCCTCACGGACTTCACCACCCGCGTGCAGCAGGACCGCAAGCAGGCCATCAAGGGGCGCAGCATCCAGATGACCGGCTTCGTCACCCCCGACAAGCAGGCGGGCAGCTGGTACCTGACCCGGATCATTCTCACCTGCTGCGCGGCGGACGCGCAGTCCATCAAGATACGGATCTACGGGCGCCCGGCCCTGCCCCCCAACACATGGGTGAGCGTCACCGGAACATGGCACCCGGGCGGGACGCTGGGCACGAAGTCCGCACCGGTCGCCCTCGACGCCCGTACCGTCAAGAAGATCACCCGGCCCTCCAACGGCTACACGGACAATCTTCCTTTCCCCGCTCCCTGACGGGTGACGGGAGTCGGTCATTCGCCTTGCCGGCCAGGCGAGTTCCGGGGGTCTGTCGCGGAACGTCCGCGGAATTGTCCGTGATCTGTAACAGCGGGATCCCCTGGGCGGCTTCCTCCGTCCTGACAGGTGATCGGGATCCCAATGACACGGCAAGGAACGAGGCGGACATGGCGCGGCATGGCGGGCGGGGATGGTACGGCCGGGTGCTCGGGGCAGCGGTCGGAGTGACTGCGCTGGCCGCAGCCACCTCGGTATGGACCGCGCAGGCCGGTCCCGTCGGCGGCCACTCGGGAGCGAAACCCTCCTCGCAGGGCCGCGCGGCGGCGCCGGTGTCGGTGGAGATCGCCCATGCCTCGGACCGCGGTGCCCAGGGTGTCAACATCACCATCGACGACGGTCCGGACCCGGTCTGGACGCCGCAGGTACTGCAAGTGCTGAAGGACAACGGCGTGAAGGCCACGTTCTGCATGGTGGGCACCCAGGCCCAGGCCCACCCGGACCTGGTCAAGGCCGTGGTGGCGGCCGGGCACCGGCTGTGCGACCACACGGTGTCCCACGACACCACCATGGACAAGAAGTCCGACGCCTACCAGTCGCAGCAGATCATGGACGCCGAGCGCATGATCACCAAGGCGTCCGGCGGTGTACGGCCGCTCTACTACCGTGCCCCGGGCGGCGCCTTCACCCCGTACAGCCGGAAGCTCGCGGCCTCCCACGGCATGCGCCCGCTCGGCTGGAACGTGGACTCCAAGGACTTCGAGCGCCCCGGCACGGCCGCCCTCGTCTCCACCGTCAAGAGCGAGATATCCAACGGCCCGACCGTCCTCTTCCACGACGCGGGCGGCGACCGCTCCCAGACCGTGGCGGCCTTGCGCGAGGTACTGCCGTGGCTGAAGCAGCAGGGCTACTCCTTCGGTTTCCCGGTCCGTTGAGCGCGTAGCCGATTGTTGAGCGCATAACCGATTGTCGTGCGGACCCTGCCCCCGGTACGGTCCGCACATGTTCACCACGCCCCGTGTCTCTTAGCTCGGACACCCGCTTCGACGCCACCCTTGTGTCCTAGAGCTGTTACGGAGCGTAACTCCCATGAAAACTCCGCGCGGTTCCGGCCTGTTCCGGAACCGGGACTTCTCGCTGCTGCTGAGCGGCCAGCTGATCTCCTCCATCGGCGACCAGGCCCAGTCCATGGCCCTGCCGCTGACCGTGCTGGCCCTCACCGGGTCGGCCGGCCGAGCCGGGCTGGTCCTGGGCCTCGGCACGATTTCCTATCTGGTGTTCGGGCTGGTCGCCGGCGCCCTCGTCGACCGGTGGGACCGCAAGACCACCATGATCTGGTGCGAGTTGGGCCGAACCGTTCTCACCGCCGGCGTCGCCGTGGCGCTGTGGTTCGACAGGCTGACGATGCCCCAGCTGTACGCGACGGCCGTGCTCGGCGGAATCCTGACCACGCTGTTCCAGGTGGCGAACACCGCCGCGCTGCCCCATGTGGTCGGTCCGCGGCAGTTGTCCGCCGCGCTCGGCCGCTCGCAGTCCGCCGCCGGCGCGGTGGGCATCGTCGGAGCTCCGCTCGCCGGTGTGCTCTACGCCCTCGGGCGAACCGTGCCGTACGCCGTCAACGCCGTGTCCTTCGCGGTGTCCGCGGCGGCGCTGCGCCTGATGCGTGCCCGGTTCCAGGTGGACCGGCAGGCGGCGCGGACGAAGGCCCGGGTCACCACCGAGATCCGTGAGGGGCTCGGTTGGCTGTGGCGTCAGCCCGTCATCCGCTTCCTGACTCTGGTGTCGGCGGCCGACAAGGTGCGCTACGGCGCCGGGTATCTGTTGATCATCACCCTCGCCCGGCAACTCGGCGCCTCCCCCCTGTGGATCGGCGTCGTCTTCAGCGGCGCGGCACTCGGCGCGATGGCGGGGGCACTGGTCTCGGACCGGGCCACACGGCGGTTCCCGCTCGGGCTGATCGCGGTGGTGATGCTCTGGCTGGAGGCGCTGATGTTCCCGCTGTACGCGCTCGCACCCGATCCGCTGACACTGGCGGCGGTCGCGGCGGCCGAGTCGTTCGTCGCTCCCGTGTACATGGTGGCCATGACGACTCACCAACTCGCCATCACCCCGGATGAGTTGCGCGGCCGGACCACGAGTGCGGTCTCGACGCTCACCACGGGCGCCCTGTCGATCGGTACGCTCGCCGGCGGCGCGCTGATCACCGCCGTGGGCGCCAAGACCCTGGTGTGGCTGTGCGGGGCATGGCTGCTCGTCCTGGCGGTCCTCACCACCGCCAACCGGGCCGTACGGCAGGCACCACCGGCAGGCACGACCGCGCCGTACGAGGCCACCCTCGCGATCGAAACCACGGACGCGGCCCACTGAGCGGTGCCCGCGTCAGGACCGCGCGTCACCCTCCGGCAGCCCGGAACGTGCCACGCGGAACCCGACGTCGTCGACGCGGAACGTGGGGTGGCTGCGGCGCCTCACGGAGGCTCGGCAGCTCCAGTGCTCGTCGAACCAGCCACCGCCGCGCAGTACCCGGTAACTGCCGTAGACCTGGGCGTCGTAAATGTCCCAGCACCACTCCCACACGTCACCGAGCATGTCGTAAAGGCCCCATGGATTGGGGCCCTTGCGGCCCACCTCGTGGATCCGCTCGTGCGAGTTGCCGCGGTACCAGGCGATGTCGTCGAGGGATCCATAACGCGGTCCCGCCGTACCGGCCCGGCAGGCGTGCTCCCACTCCGCCTCGGTCGGCAGCCGGTACCCGTCGGCGGACCCGTCCCACTCGATGTCCTCGCCGCCGGGCGGCAAGCGGTACGCCGGCGTGAGCCCTTCCCGTTCGGACAGCGCGTTGCAGAACCGCACCGCGTCCCACCAGGAGACGCCCTCGACGGGCAACCGGTCCCCCGTGGAGGTGCTCGGCCGAAGATCGGTGATCCGCGCGTACAACTCCTGAGTGACGGGGTAGGCCCCGATCTCGTACGCCGGGACGCCGACCGCCCAACTGCGCTGCGTCCGCCGGTCCGACAGCGTGACCTGCCCCGACGGAACGGCGATCATCTTGTGCTCGGCTGTCGCGTTCATGGAGAGACGATCTTACCGGTGGGGTGTTTTCACGATCCTTCGCGCAGGCTCGGGAAGAGGGTGCCTGCGCGGTCGGGGTCGGGTGATACGAAGACGCCGCTCGCGGTGACCGCGGTGGTGGGGGGATCCGTCTCCGTGGTGATCGAGCCGTCCACGAAGATCTTTCGGCCGTCGGTCCGCGTGACGCGGGCGACGACGCGCAGGGGTGTCAACAGTGGTACGGGCCGGTGGTAGTTCACGTCGAGGGAGATGGTCATGGCAGGCATACCGGCAGCGGCGCAGGCCCAGCCCATCAGTTCGTCGAGCAGCATGGCACTCATGCCGCCATGGCCGTAGCCCGGCGGGCCTTCGTGTGCGATGCCCAGCGTGCACCGGCCGACGATGCCGTCGTCGGCCGGTGTGACCCGCATGGGCGGGGCAAGCGGGCTGCCTGCCCCGGTGACGGGGCTGTACATGCGCACTCCGCCGGGGAACTCGTCCACGGCCGGAATCTCCGCGCGTGTGCGCCGATCCCCGGTCAACTGCCCCTTGAGGCGCCGGACTTCGTCCGCGACTCGGTGCAGGGTCTGCGCCGGTGCGGCGGTACGCACGGTGAGGTCGACCAGCGCCCGCAGTTCATGGCCGAGTACCGCGATCGCCGCCCGCTGGCGTGCGAGGTCCTCTTCCCCCGGTCGTGCGTGTGGGGCGTTCGTCGTGATCGGGTCGGTCACGGGGGTGTTCATCGGCTTTCTCGTCGGGGCGTGGCGGGCGGAAACCGGGCGCGGCCGGTCAGACTTCGGTGCGTACGAAGACGGGCTTCAGGTGCTTCTCCGGGAGGGCGTCGGGGAGTTGTTCCCAGTCGATGACATGGGAGACGACCCGGGCGGGGTCGACCGTGCCGGAGCCGGCGAGTTCGAGGGCGTCGGGGATGTGTGCGCGTACGTTGTCGCGGGCGATGCGCAGGGTGACGCCGGTGAGGTACATGTCGAGCAGGGGCAGTTCGCCGGGGCGGAAGTGGTTGCCGGCGGACTCGCAGAAGCCTTCCGGTGTCAGGGACTTGAGGGCGAGGGCGAGCTGGTCGACGCGGCCGGTGGCCTCGACGGCGAGGTCGAAGCCCCGGTGGACGGGTTCGACGGCCTCGGCGGTACGGGCGCCGTAGCTCGCGGCGATCTCACGGTGGTGCGGGTCGGGGTCGACGTACAGGACGTCGGAGGCGCCGAGCGCGCGGGCGATGTCGCACACGTACAGGCCGATGCTCCCACGGGCCACGACCAGGACGCGCGCTCCGGGGCGGGCCTTCAGGTGCGGGGCGGTCAGCCGCCAGGACAGGGACCAGTTGTCGCTGGCGGAGGCCATGGCGACCGGGTCGAGGCCGCTCGGCAGCGGCACGAGCATGGCGTCCGCCCAGGGGACGCGGACGAGGTCGGAGAAGAGTCCGCCCCAACTGCCGCCGATGGGTGCGCCGTACATGGCCATGTGCGGCACCGAGGTGCAGTGCGCGGTCAGTCCGGCGCGGCAGGCGTCGCAGGTGCCGCAGTTGATGGACCAGGGCACGACGACCAGGTCACCGGGGGTCACGCCGGTGACCGCGGCGCCGGTCTCCACGACCTTCGCCACGCACTCGTGGCCGAGGGCGAAGGGCGGGTCGATGAAGCCGTGTCCGGCCAGGATGGCCGAGTCCACGTCGCAGGGGGTCGCGGCGACCGGGGCGACGATCGCCTCCTGGTCGGACTGGAGCTCGGGGTCGGGCGCCTCGCGCCACTCGACACTGTGCCGTCCGACATAGGTCAGTTCACGCATCGTTCCGCCGGCCCTTCGCGAGGGCGACGAGGTCCGCGTGGCGGATGACGGATCCGCCCGCGCCCCAGGTGCCGTCGGTCTGCTCGTGCACCAGCACCCACACGCGCAGTGCCTCGTCCGGGCCGAGACCGGCGGCGTTGAGCACGGTGTGGGTCACCTCCTCGACCAGGCCCGCCCTGCGCCGCTCGGACAGGGCCCCTTGCGGCACCGTGACGTCCACGAGGAACCGCGGCGCGTCGTCCTCCGCGGTGACCTGGGCGCCCTCGGGCAGCTCGACGAGGTAGCTCCACGCCTGGGCCCGGAAGAAGGCCGTGTCGGACGCGCCCTCCCAGCGGAGCAGCACGGCGGCGAGGTCCTGCTGGACACTGCGGCGGCCTTGTTCGGTGAGGGAACCGACCGGGCTGGTGAGCCGGATCATGGGCATGGCAATACCTCGCTTCGGGTGACGACCGACACGGCTTATGACGGTCGTTATAGACGAGTGCCACGGTAGACTATGACGATCGTTATAACCAGCCGGTGGGGATGAGTGCGGGCGTCACCCGCGTCGCTCAGCGGGCGGACGTCGAGGCGACGGCCGTCCGGGCCGCGCGCTCCACGAGTGCGACCCCGTCCTTCATCGACTTGCTGCCGTCCGACAGGACGGCGACGAGGTAGTGGTGTCCGCCCGCCGTGATCCGCCCGACGCTGTTGACGTCCCACAGCTCGGTCGTGTTGCGCTGCAGCCAGCCGTTCTTCAACGCGGATTCGGAGCCGGCGGCCGCCGAGACGCCCCAGGACTGCTCGTCGATGACGCCGCCCATCAGGGTGCGGATGTACGTCCGGGACGCCTCGTTGAGCGGGGTGGCGGCCGCGTGTGCGGCCGTGCCGGTGTCGTACACCGCGCGCAGCAGCCGTATCTGGTCCCTGACCGTGGTCCGGGTGAGCCCCCACTTGGCGTCCGGGCCGCCTGTCGTCTCGGTCAGACCCAGTCGCTTGTTCGCCGCGTCCAGGCCCTCGGCCCGGCCGATGGTCCGCCACAGGTGGTTCGCCGCGTCGTTGTCACTGCGCTCGATCATCACCTCGGCGTCGGAGCGCTCCTGCTCGGTCAGGCCGCGCTTGGCGTCCTGCCCCTGGAGCAGTGCCGTGGCGAGGATGTCGACCTTCACGATGCTCGCGGTGTCGTACGAGGTGCCGTCGCCGTACACCGTGGCCTTACGGCCGGTCCCGTCCAGGTCGAGCACCGCCGCGCTCACGCGCTCCTTCCCCTGGGGCTTCACCCGTGAGAGAAAGTCGGCCGTCGCGCCGTCGGGCCGCGTCGCCGCCGTGGCCGCGGCCGCGGGCGTCGGGTGGAGCGCGCCGGCCGAGAGGAGCGTCGCCACGCAGGCCGCGAGAACGCCGACGCTGACCGCGCCGCGCCTGCCGCGGGGGCTCCGGGCGTGCGTCAGGAGGGACTGTCGATGCTGCATGGTGAGGGGCCTCGGCAGTTCATGTGGGAGGGACACAGAACTGCGAAGCTAAACAAAACGTCCTTATCCCGACGTGACCGCCGCCACGACAAGCACCGATTCATGATGATTTGTGCGAAGAGTCACAGCTGTCCGAGTGGCTGGGGTCACACAGGCACAGCGTGCTTCGCCGATGATCGCCGAAGCACCGCGAGATGTGATGCCGCCGGTCCCTGCCTACTCTCGTGGTGTCCGACACCGCGGGGTCGCCATGGTTCTCGATCTGGTTGTCATCGGCCTGGCCATCACGCTCGACCCGCTGCCCCTCATGGCCTTCGTCCTGGTCGTGGCATCGCAGCGGGGCGTGTGGAAGGGCCTGGCCTTCATCCTGAGCTGGCTGGCATGTCTCGTCGTCGTGGTCGGGATCGTCCTGGCACTGACCGGCGGGCAGCCCCCGCCGCCCCGGTCCCCGCCCTCGACGGCCGTACTCGCGGCCAAGCTGGCCATCGGTGTGTCGCTCGTCCTCTACGGCGAACACCGGCGCCGACGGTTCGTGGCCGCCCGGACACGGGCCGATGGGACCTCGACGAAGCCGGACCACGGGCCGAACGGCACATCGGGGTCGGAGCTGACCTCCCAGATGGACCGCACCACGGCGTGGGCCGCCGCCGGACTCGCCGTGTTTCTGCAGCCCTGGGGCATGGTCGCCGCCGCCGCGACGACGGTGGTGGAAGCGGACCTGTCCCACTTCTCGTCCTGGCTCGCGCTGTCCGCCTTCTGCGTGCTCGCCACGGCGAGCCTGCTGGCCACCGAGCTGTATGTGGTGTTCACCCCGACCGCGGCGAAGGCCCGGCTGCTGAGACTGCGCTCATGGATGCAGGATCACCAGGAGCAGGCCATCGTGACCCTGTGCCTGGTCCTGGGTTTCTGGCTCATGGGACGGAGCATTTACGAGCTCACCGGCTGACGGCGCACCCCGTGCCGATGCCGCGGCTTCCGGACATGCGGGGCCCTTGGGCGCGTGGTGGAATGGGCGCTGGAGGCTGACGACCGCGGGCGGTCAGGCGACCGGTCCCGACTCCCATTCCGCTCCCGAGGAGTGGCCATGAACGATGTCGAAGAAATGGGCCCCGTCGACTACTTGGTCATCGAGTTCCCCGGGAACCGCATGACGGGCGAGGCCTTTCCGCTGTTGGTCGATCTCGTCGAGAGAGGCATCGTACGGATCCTCGACCTGACCTTCGTCCGCAAGGACAGCGACGGTTCGGTCACCGGGCTGGAACTGCAGGATCTCGGTGACGAGGTCGATCTGTCCGTCTTCGCGGGCGCCTCCTCCGGGCTGCTGGACCAAGGTGACATCGAGGAGGCCGGCAACGCGCTGGAGCCCGGCAACTCCGCCGCGGTCCTGGTGTACGAGAACGTGTGGGCCGCGCCCCTGGCCCGTGCGCTCAGGCGCAGCGGCGCACAGCTCGTGGCCGGCGGCCGTATCCCCGTCCAGGCCCTGCTGGCCTCGCTGGACGCGGTCGAGGGTACGACACCGCCCGGTGGATCGGCAGCAGCCTGACGCACACAGCAGGGGAGATGAGAGACCATGCCCGGACTCATCAGGGGTGTCGCGCGCACCGCAGTCGTCGCCGGAACCGCCACCGCGGTGTCCAACCGGGTGTCCCGGCGGCAGGCAGGGCGCTGGGCACAGCAGGACTACGAACAGCAACAGCAAGCGGCCCCGCAGCAGGCGGTCGCGCCGCCTCCGCCTGCGCCGCCGGCACCGCCGTCCACCGAGGACGACATGACCCGCAAGATCGACCAGCTCAAGCAGTTGGGTGAGCTGAAGGCCCAGGGCGTGCTGACGGACGCCGAGTTCGAGGCGCAGAAGCAGCAGCTCCTCAGCTGACGCCGCTCGACGCGCACCTCGGCGAGTGAGCAGACCGAAGGTGGCTGTCGCCCCGGGCCGCGGGAAGCGCCCCGGGGCGACAGCCTCGGTGGAGTGGACGGCTCAGGGAGTCAGCTGCCACTGCTCGATGTAGCCGACGTCGAGCCCGGCGCGGTCCTGGACGCGCAGGATCCAGGTCCCGGAGACGGGCTGGGCGGAGGCGTCGACGGTGAAGGTCTGGTCGACGTTGTCGGCGGAGCCGCCGCTGCGGTTCAGCAGTGAGTAGACGGTGCCGTCCGGGCCGACGAGATCGACGGTCAGATCACCCCGGTAGGTGTGGACGATCTTGACATAGACCTGGGTGGTGGCCGAGGCGTTGCCGGTCCGGCCTGTGACGGTGATCGGGGACTCCACCGCGGCGCCGGCGTCGGGGATGTCGACGCGGGTGGCGTTGGCGTAGATGTTCGCCACCCGCCAGGTGAAGCGCACACTCGCCGACGCGCCCGTGTCGTCGGTGACCGTCACCGTGACGTCACTGGTCCCGACGGTGGTCGTGGTGCCCGAGATCAGGCCGCTGGAGCTGATCGTCAGACCGTCCGGCAGGCCCGTCGCCGCATACGTCAGACCCGCGCCGGAGTTGGTGGTGTACGCGTCCGTCTGCAGGGACACCGCCTGCCCGACCCCGCTGGTCCGGTCGGCGATCGGGGCCACGTTGACGCCCAGCGCGATCCGGTTCCCCACGTTGATCGCCGCCCAGGCATCGGCCACGGCGAGGTAGGTCGGGCTGTAGGCGCCGAAGAGGTCGGCCGCGGCCTGGAGCGTCGCGGTGCGGGCGCCCGCGTAGTTGGTGGTCGAGGTCATGTAGGTGGTGAGTGCCCGGTACCAGATGCGCTGGGCGTTCCCGATGCCGATGCCGGTCACGGACTGGCCGTCGTAGGTGGGGCTGTCGTAGGAGACGCCGTTGACGGTCTTCGCCCCGCTGCCCTCGGACAGCAGGTAGAAGAAGTGGTTCGCGGGGCCCGAGGAGTAGTGGACGTCGATGCCGCCCAGGGACGAGCTCCAGTAGTCGCGGGAGGCGCCGTCCTTCGAGGGCTTGTCCATGTAGCGCAGCGGTGTGCCGTCGCCGTTGATGTCGATCTTCTCGCCGACCAGGTAGTCGGGGACGTCGGCGGGCAGGTCGGCGTGGAACTCCACCGCGGCGGCGAAGATGTCGGAGGTCGCCTCGTTGAGGCCGCCCGACTCGCCGGAGTAGTTGAGACCGGCGGTCGCGCTGGTGACGCCGTGGCTCATCTCGTGCGCCGCCACGTCGAGCGCGGTCAGGGGGTGTGTGTTGCCCGACCCGTCGCCGTAGGTCATGCAGAAGCAGGTGTCGGACCAGAAGGCGTTGACGTAGTTGTTGCCGTAGTGGGCCCTGCTGTAGGCGGCCACTCCGTCGTTGCGTATGCCGTTGCGGCCGAAGACGTCCTTGTAGTAGTCCCAGGTCGCCGCGGCACCGAAGGCGACGTCCACGCCCGCGGTCTGACGGTTGCCCTGTGTGCCGTCGCCCCAGACATCGTTGTCGTCCGTGAACAGCGTGCCCGTGCCGGAGGTGCCCTGGTTCAGGTCGTAGGTGTGGTGTCCGGCACGGTCGCCGTCGATGAGCTGGTACGTGGAGCCGGAGAGCGTGGTGCCGAGCGGCACCGTTCCGCTGAACTGCCCGGTGCCGGTACCCGTCTCGATGCCCTGGAACCGGAAGAGGGACTTGCCCGAGGCGGCGTCGGTGATCACATGGAGTTCGCTGGGTGTTCCGTCGTCCTGGAAGCCCCCGACCACCGTCTCCCAGGCCAGGACGGGCTCGGTGGCGGCGGCCCAGACGACCAGACGCGGAGCGCGGTCCGCCTCGGCCTGCTTGCCGCCGGCCTTCACCGCGACCGCGAGGGCCTTGGCCTTCACCGCGCCCGGGGAGACCTTCGGCGTGATGGTGGGCAGGGTGAGCGTGGCCTTCGTGGCCCTCGACGCGGTGAGACGCCCGCCCCGGGCGTGGACGACCAGATCGCCGCCGAGGACCGGCAGTCCGGCGTAGGTCCGTTCGTACCGTGTGTGGGTGGTGCCGTCGGCGTCCTGGGCGACGTCCTTGACGACGAGCTTCTCCTTGGCGCCGAGGTGAAGGCTCTTCGCCGTGCTCGCGGTGGCCGCGGCGGCTCTCCTGACCAGCGCGGTGCGCTTCGCCGGCGAGAGCCGCACGGGGGCCGCGCCGGCCCGGGGAGTGGCCTGGATCTTCGCGTGACCGTGGACGTCGGGGGCCGCGGCGGCGGTGCCGGCCTGGACACCGGCCGCGAGCAGTGCGCTCACTGCGGTGAGCACCAGGGCTCCGGTGCAGCGGGGTCGATGGGGGTAACGGTCCTGCCGGAACAAGGCGTTCTCCTTCTGTGGGGTGATCGGACCCGATGGGGTCCGGGAGAGCGGGTCGGGCCGGTGCGGCCCTCCGGCGGCGTGCGGGTGCGAGTGGGAGATGTGAGGGTCCCGTGAACATACGGTGAATGGACGGACAGCAGGGTGATACCCCAGTCGTGGAATTGTCATGACTGCAACAAAACATCGGCTCAAATTGGCGGTTGCCCGGCCGCGGTTCAGCCGCTCCGGCGGCAGATTTCAGCCGCACGGCCGCTTCAGGCGGACGCACGGCCAACGGGCATACATGGCACGGGCGTTGACCCGCACGACCCACAACAGCAGAATGAGCGCGCACTCTTGAGAGCGCTCTCAGATCCCGTCGGCCCCGCGCCCCGCACCTCCCGAGGAGACCCATGACCGGCAGTCGACGCCAGGCGTTCAGCCGCCGCACGTTCATCGGTACCGGCCTCGGCATCGGTGCCGCGGCCTTCACCACGGCCGCCGGCTCCGGCACGGCCCGCGCGGCAGTCGCCAAGGGTGCCGTCGGCAACTCCGGCGAGCGTCGTGCGTACACCTTCCTCGCCGCCGCCCAGGACGCCTACCCCGAGCACGGCGCGATCCGGCCGGTCCAGAGCTACACCGACCAGGCGGGCCTGTTCAGCACGGCGTTCACCTATGACAACGCCCTCGCGATCCTCGCTCTTCTGGCGGTCCGCACCAAGGACGGCCGGGACCGGGCCATGGCACTCGGAGACGCCCTGCTCTTCGCGCAGGCCCATGACCCCGGGTACGACGACGGCAGGCTGCGGCAGGCCTACAACGTCGGGCCGTACACCTTCTACGACGGCTCGCCGCAGCCCGACGGGTTCGTACGGACGGACGGCACGGCCAACGTCGGCACCCAGTTCGGCTTCACCGGCACGGCCGTCGGCGACATGGCCTGGGCCGGTATCGCCCTGAGCGCACTCGCCGAGCACACCGGTGCCCGCCGCTTCCTCGCCGGCGCACTGCGGATCGGCACCTGGATCGAGCGCAACGGCCGCACCGAAGAGCCCCTCGGCGGCTACAAGTTCGGGGTCGACGGGGCCAACAAGGCATTGCCCTACACCTCCACCGAACACAACACCGACCTCATCGGCCTCTTCGGGCGCCTCGCCCGGCTCACCGGGGACCCGGTGTGGCTGGAGCGGCGCGCACGCGCCAAGGCCTTCGTCGGGAAGATGTGGGAGCCCTCCGGGGGCTTCTTCTACACCGGCACGAACGACGGCGTCACGATCAACAGGGCACCGATTCCCGAGGACACCCAGACCTGGACCCACCTCGCCCTCGCCTCCCCCGCCCACGCCCGCTCCCTGGACTGGGCAACGTCCGAACTGGCCGTCCTGGACACCGCCGACCGCCGCAACAGCACCGTGCCCGCCGGCCAGTCCTACGAAGGAGTCACCTTCAGCTCCGCCAGCCTCCTGGTCGACGAGGACGCACCGATCGCGCCGAGCCAGCCCAAGCCCGATCGACACGGTGTGTGGTTCGAGGGAACGGCCCACCTCGCGCTCGCCCTGCGCACCCGGCACGCACCGGGTGACGAGGCGCGCGCCCGACGACTGCTCGCCTCCCTCGAGAGGGCCCAGGACCTGCTCGGCCAGGACCAGACCGTCGGCGGCAGGGCACTCACCGCGCGCTGTGGCGTCGTATCGGCGAGCAGCCCGCTCGACACGGGTTTCGGCTTCGGCTACTACCCGTACCGGCACACCGGGGCCACCGCCTGGTACCTGCTGGCAGCGAGCCGCACCAACCCCTTGCGGGCCTGATACCGCCCGGTCGCCGAGACAGCTCGACACCCGTGCGCCGGACGGGCACCCGTTCCCCTCGGGGACGGACCGGCCGGGCGCGTTGCACCGCGTCCCCCGCCCGGCGCGCTTACCTTGCTCTAGACATGACCGACAGTCAGAAACGGCGAGGTGGCGTGGGACGTGGTGGCCGGTACGGGCGGTCGATCGGCCGGGCGGGGGCGCGGACGCCGGGCGGGTGACGTCGTGCTGGGCAGCCGTCCGGCGCACTCCGTACGGCTCCCGCCACGCACGCGCTACGGCCCACGGGACGCCGCGCCCCCGATCGGTTCCGTCGCCGAGCGGACCGTACCGTGGCTGCGCGTCGCCGCTGCCTACGCCTGGCGCGTCCTGGTCGTCGGCATCGTCGTCTACGGCGTCTTCACCGTGCTCGGCCGCTTCCAGCTCATCGCCGTGGCCCTGTTCCTCGCCTTTGTCATCACCTCGGTGCTGCGCCCCCTGGCCGACCTGCTGAACCGCATGTTCCCGAGGTCGCTGAGCGTTGCCGTCGCCGTGGTCGGCAGTCTGCTGCTCCTGATGACCCTGCTCGCTCTCGTGGGCAACGCGGTGGCGGGCGAGTCCGCGAAACTGGCGGGCGAGTTCCGCGGCGGCATCCACCGGATCGAACTGTGGCTCCAGCAACCGCCGTTCCGGCTCAGTCCCGGCAAGCTGGAGGATCTGCAGCGCCAGGTGGTGAACTACCTCAACACGCATCGGGCGAATCTGCTCAGCAGCGCCGTCAGCGGTCTCGGCAGGATCGTCGAGCTGATCACCGGAGCGGTGCTGGCCCTCTTCGCCTCCGTCTTCTTCATCCACTCGGGCGAGCGCCTGTGGGGCTGGATGCGCGACCAGCTCCTGCCCAGTGGCGCCCGTCCGGTGTGGGACCGGACCGGGCGGGCGGCCTGGCGCACGTTCGCCGGGTACACACGCGGCATCATCATCGTGGCCGCCACCAACGCCGTACTCGTCGGAGTCGCGCTGTTCATCCTGCGGGTACCGCTCGCGCTGCCGCTGACCATCCTGGAGTTCTTCGCCACGTTCGTGCCGCTGGTGGGCTCGCCGATCGCGCTCGGTGTGGCCACGGTGGTCGCCCTCGCCGGGCGCGGACCACTCACGGCGGCCGCCGTGCTCGTGCTCATCGTGGTCATCGGCCAGTTGGAGGGACATGTGCTGCACCCACTGGTGATGAGCTGGGCGGTCAGTCTGCACCCGCTCGTCGTCGCGGTGTCCGTCATCGGGGGCAGCATCGTCGCGGGCGTGATCGGCGCCGTCGTCGCCGTCCCGTTCATCTCTGTCATCTGGTCGGTGTTGCGCGCACTGCGGACCGCACCGACCTAGCCGGCCGTGCGGTGACTGGGTGAGCGGCTTTCGGCCGCGCTGTCACGAGGACGTGGCGGGCTCATATGCGCTGATGACGTACCGGGCTTCGTCGTCGATGGCGTTCTCGTCCCAGTCCAGCGTGATGCGCAGCGGATGTCCGTCGGCCGCGTACTCCGCCTCCGCCGTGTCCGCGTCGTCGCGGCGCGCCTGCGCGAGTTCCTTCAGCAGTCCACCCATGGTGGGGACGACGCCGGGCGAGCGCCGGACCACGCGGCGGCTCTCCTCGTCGAGGCCGACCGCCTTCACCACCTTCCCGTCGCGCACAGTCACCCGGAAGGTGCCGATGAGGGCCCGCTCTCCCTCGGTCGAGTTCAGCGTGTACGTGTACGCGGCCGGTTCCTCCCAGGCCGTACCGCTCCGCGTGGACGACTTCGCCTCCGCCGCCTCGGTGGACGTGCCCGCTCCCGCACAGGCGGCGGTCGCCCAGAGGAGACCTCCGATCAGGGCGACGCTCGGCAGCGAGGAACGAGGAGTGACACGTACGGCTGTCATGTGGGGCCTTTCGTGGGCTCTTTGCCCCTTGACGCCGACGGCGCTCCGAACGTTCGCGGCGGGCCCGCATGTCACGGGGCCGCAACGATGGAGAACTGGTGAAACTGCAGCTGACCGTAGATCGTCCCTCCTCCCGAATCGCATCGCCCGCACAAGGGCGGTCACCACCCGAGGGGGACCCACCATGGCACCGACCACGAAGACCGGCCGTCGCAGACCCGGCGCGCTCCGCCCGGCCGCGGCAAGCGTGTGCGCCGCGGCCGTACTGGCGCTGGCGCTCAGCGGCTGCGCCGGCCACGACAGCGGAAGCGCGACTCCGGGCGCGGCGTCCTCGAACACCGCGTCAGACGCGGGCGGCGGTGCCACCGCGGTCGGCGCCAAGCCCGCCGCCAAGTCCTCGGCCGGTACGGGCGGCGGGGGCACGGCCACCGGGGCCGCACCGGCCGCCACTCCCTCCGCCTCCGTCTCCGCTTCTTCGGCCACGGGGACGCCCATCGCCGCGGGCTCCGGCGGCAAGGACGACGGCTGCGACCACAAGATGCCCATCTCCCCCGACGAGATCGCGGTCTACCGCTACACCCCCGAAGGCGGCTCACTCAGCCTGATCGTCAAACACGGCAACTGGGGCTGCCCCACGGCGGATTCCGACGGCGCGCCCTTCGTGACCGTCGGCAAGGAGACGTACCTGCCCATGGACCAGGCCGCCTACGTCACCGCCACCAACCCCATCGTGGAGAGCACGGAGAACCAGCGCATCGGCGTCCAGGAGTTCCTGGACTGGATCGAGGCGCACCCGAACAGCGGCCTGGTCTTCAAGTACCACCTCGGTGACAACGGGGCCATCGACAGCCTCGAAGAGGTCTTCACCCCCTGAGTCGGACGGCCTGCCGGCCGGCCGGGCTGGGGCAGTCCGGCCGCCTACCGGGTCTACGCGACTCAGCCACCGAGGTCGCTGGTGTCCCGCTGTGGGCCGGCCGGGCCCTGGCAGTCCGGGCAGAGCTCGAAACGGCCGTCGTGGACAACGCTTCCCCAGCCGCGGCAGGTGTCGCAGTCACGGGCGAGGGTGATGTCGACGAGGTGGGCGGGAGCATGGGGGTGGGCTCCGTGGATCATGCTGCGGGCTCCGGGGGTAGGGGACTCGCGTGGGAAAAATATGACATAGGGGGCATATATATGCAATAGGGTGCGGAGGCCCTCGTGCCGTCACGCACCGTCCGGAAGCTGCTGCTCCGTCCAGATCGTCTTGCCGGCGGCGCCGCGGCGGGTGCCCCAGCGCTGCGCGAGCTGCGCGACCAGGAAGAGGCCCCGTCCTCCCTCGTCCGTGCTCGCGGCCCGCCTGAGGTGCGGGGAGGTGTTGCTGGCGTCCGAGACCTCGCAGATCAGCGCCCGCTCGTGAATGAGCCGCAGACTGATCGGGCCGTACGCGTGCTTGATCGCGTTGGTGACGAGCTCGCTCACGATCAGCTCCGTGGTGAAGGCCAGGTCGTCCAGACCCCACAGGGACAGCTGCCGGTCGACGTCGTTGCGCACCACATGCACGGCCGACGGGTCCGCGGGGACGTCCCAGGAGACCACCCGGTCGGGACTCAGCGTGTGCGTCCGCGCGATCAGGAAGGCGACGTCGTCCCGGGGGCGGTCCGGCAGCAGGGTGCGGACCATGATGTCGCAGATCTCCTCCAGCGGCCGGTCCGGGTGGGCCAGGGTGAAGCACAGCCGTTCCATGCCGACGTCGACGTCCCGGTCCGACGCTTCGATCAACCCGTCGGTGTAGAGGGCGATGATGCTCCCCTCCTCCACCGCGATCTCGGCCGACTCGAAGGGCAGGCCACCCAGACCCAGCGGCGGTCCGGCGGGGATGTCGGGGAACTCGACCGGCTCGGTCAGATGGGCGATCGCGGGGCTGGGGTGCCCCGCGCGGGCCACGACGATGGTGCGGGCGACCGGGTCGTAGATCGCGTACACACAGGTCGCCCCGACCACCGTGGGCCCCTCGGCAGCCGCCTCGGCCTCTTCCGACAGGCGTACGACCAGGTCGTCGACGTGGGTCAGCAGCTCGTCCGGGGGAAGATCCAGATCGGCCAGCGTCTGGACGGCGGCCCGCAGACGCCCCATGCTCGCCGCGGCATGGAGCCCATGGCCCACCACGTCACCCACGACGAGCGCGACCCTGGCGCCCGAGAGCGGGATGACGTCGAACCAGTCACCGCCCACCCCGGACTCGATGTCGGCCGGCAGATAGCGGTAGGCGACCTCGACCGCGTTGAGCTCGGGCAGGTCGGGCGGCAGCAGGCTCGTCTGCAGGGTCAGCGCCGCCTGGCGCTCCCGGGCGAAACGCCTGGCGTTGTCGACGCACACCGCGGCGCGCGCCACCAACTCCTCGACGAGGAGCAGATCGTCCTCGTCGAACGGGTCGGGATTCTTCCAGCGCAGCAGGGTCACCATGCCCATGGTGGTGTCGCGTGCCCGCAGCGGAACCACCAGGTGCGTGTGCACACCCAGGCGGATGAGCCTGTTCCAGCGCGCGGGGTCGTCGAGGACCCACGGGGTCGCCGGGTCCACGACTTCGCAGATCGGCTTGCCCGTGGCCAGGCTCCGTCCCTGAGGGGAACGGGGCGGATAGTGCGTGGGGACACCGATCTCGATGACCACCTCGGGGTGGTCCTCCTGGATCGACAGGTGGGCGGCGCGGCGCAGCGTCTCCTCACCTGCGTGCGCCGAGTCCGAGGACGGGTCCGCCCTCGCCCGTACCGCGTCCAGGAGGTCGATCGCGACGAAGTCGGCGACCCGCGGCACCATGACCTCCGCCAGTTCGCCCACCGTCCGGCCGAGATCGAGCGTGGTGCCGATGTGTTCGCTGGCCTCGTTCAGCAGGGCGAGCCGATCACGCGCCGAGTCCTGGCCGGCGGCGTGGACGGCGACGAGGCAGATGCCCAGCGTTTCGCCCGCGGGGTTGCGCACGGGAAAGAACGTACGCAGCTCGACACGCCTCCGGGTCAGGCTGTGGGGCGTGTGGTGGTGCGGCGGCGAGTGCTCCAGGGTCACCTGCGGCCGTCCTGTGACGAGTGCCCGCTTGGCGTACCGGCTCACCAGGGACGACGACTCAGCGGTGTCCGTTCCGGCTCCGTCCGCGTCGTCCTCGGCCGCGCCGTACGCCTCCATGTCGGCCAGCGCGCGGTTCGCCCATTTCCGGTGCAGTTGCGTGTCCAGTACGGCGATGCCGATGGGCGACCGCTCCAGCAGGGAGCGCGCGACCGCGTCGTGGAACTCGTACTCCGCCTGTTCCCGCGCGTCACAGGCGACGACGAGCCAGGCATGGTGGCCGCCGAGGGCGACGAGGGGGCACACCCGGACCGCGACTTCGACGAGGTGACCGGCGCGGTGCCGGGCGGCGAGCACGCCGTTCCAGCCGTGGCCCGTCCGGCGCAGCCGGGACACGGCGGTGATCAGGTTCCGGTCCGCCAGGACGGATTCCACCGGGTGCCCCACCGCGTCACGGGACGCGCGGCCGAGCAGGCTCTCGGCGCCCGGGCTCCAGTAGGCGATCTGCTTCCTGGCATCGGTGATCACCACGGCCGCGGACCCGATGTCGAACGGATCGGCCGGATCTGCACTGCCGAGCGCACCGATGACGCCCATACCTTCGCACCATCCCGGGGCCGGGCCCCACGGAGCCCATTGTTGCACCGAGAGTCACCCACCGCCGCTCCACCGTTGTCACGACACCGGGCCTACGGCGGGCCGCACCTCTAACTCGTCCGACGCTCCCTCGCGTACCGGTGGGCCAGTGCGTGGAAGGCCCTCTTGGGTTCCCAGTGCCAGTCGGAGCCGGGGTCGTCGGGGTGGTCCTTGACGGTCCTGGTGAGGGAGTAGCTCGCCATGTCGAGGTCGTGGCGCGGGTCGTCGGGGCGGTGCGGGGCGTCCGGGGTGACGAACTCGAACGCCATCGCCGCGTACAGGTTCATCGACGAGAAGACGTCCACCATGTCCACCACATGGGTGGCCTGAGTGCGTTCGCTGCGCACCAGGTGGCCCTTGATCTCCTCGGGGTGCTTGTCGTAGTCGACGACGTCCCAGGCCATACCGCCCGCCTCGGGGGCGCCGACGTAAGCGCAGGTGCCGAACTCGGTGATCGCCAGGGGTTTGCCCCAGCGCAGATACCGGCGCAGCTTTGCGGTGTGGTCGGCGCGGTGTCGGAAGTACGAGTAGTAGTCGATGCCCACGATGTCGAAGAGGCTCCAGTCGACCTGGTCGTCCTGGGCGGCGGCGTAGCTCAAAGGGCCCCGGAAGACGGAGCGGCCGACCGCCGCCGCCTTCCTGGTGAAGCGGTCCAGTCGGCGCTGCATCCTGGCGTGGTCGACACGACCCTCCAGCAGGTTCCGTACGCGTTCCAGGACGGTCGCCCCCGGGACGATCCCCGGCACGAACAGCCAGAACTCGCAGCCCACGCTGAAGTCGACGCTCGCGCCCTGCCGGCGCAGCCGCTCGGCGAACCGGCCGGTCTGCGCCAGGTGCTCCAGGATGTCCCGTTCCGGGACGTCGCCGAGGGTCGGCTGGAGCCAGATGTGCAGGCCGCGTTCCGCGGCCTCGGCGGCGGTGGCCGTGAGACGTTCCACGCCGTCGCCGGTGACATCCACGGTGTCGGCGTGCAGCTCGTCGCGGATGACCCGGATGTCCTTGCGCATCCGGGCGGCGCTGAAGGCCGTACCAGGTGTGTCGCCGTCACCCACTGTGTAGACGACGCCTCGGTGACACAGCCCGCGCCGAGGCTCCGTCGCCCGCGCCGGCCCTGCGGGCAGCAGTGCTGCCGCGAGCCCGGCGGACGCCGTCCCGGCGAGGAACTGTGCCCTGTTGATCCCCTTCGTCTTCTCCATGCGCTCACCCTGCCGAGGGGGCGTTCGCTCCGCTGTCCGTCGACGGTCTACGGCAGCGCGACGAAGGGATGGGATCCGGCGTCGAAGGCCGGAAGTACCGTCGGCCCGGGGCGACTTCAGTGTCTGCGGGGCTCCGCTCCCCCTTGGACGGCTTAGATGAAGCTTGTACCACTTCGGGGAATTGGCCATCACGGACGATCGCGCGGTGCTAGAAAGTGACCACGCAGGCGCACATCGTGACCCGCCTGTCTCACCTGAACCACACCGCAGACCGCCCCCGTCGAGAGAGTGCCCGGCGAGCGCCGCGCACGAGGCGGTCCGGAAACGATGGGACGACCTTGCCGAACACCTCACCCCCCACACGTCGTCAGGCCCGTGCGGAAAGCGCTTCCCCCGCCCTGCCGACGACGGGCCGACGAAGATCCCTGACCCGCAACTGGCGTGTGGGCAGAAAGCTCCGGGCCGTCCTGCTGATCCCGGTGCTCGTCGCACTCGCCTTCGGAGGCGTGCGGGTGAAACGGTCCGTGGACACCTTGCAGGCAGCCGACGAAGCGGTGCGGGTGGCCGAGTTGGTCCAGGCGGCGAACAAGTACGCAAGCGACGCGATCAACGAGCGCGACGTCTCGGTCATCCCGCTGCTGGAAGGAAAGCGGGATGCCGGCGCGGTCGTACAGGCTCGTCGGATCACCGACGAGGACGCGAAGGCGTTCGACCGAGCGGTCGGCCGCATACCTGACACCGCCGGTCTCCTCAGGCGGATCGAGCTGGTCCGCAACGGCGAGAAGCAGCTTTCGACGGTCCGGGCCAACGCGTTCAGCGCAAAGCTGTCGGGTGTGCAGACCGAGGAGAGTTACCACCTCGTCCAGCATCCGCTGATGGAGCTCTCGAACGAACTGGGCTTCGGCAGCAGCAATCAGGCCAGCTTCGGCCGGACGCTCTACGCCATCTCCCTGACGCAGGCCGCCGAGTCCCTGATCCGGTCCATCGGCACACATCTGCTGGTGGAGGACCGCGACACCCTCGCTCCGGGCGAACTGGAGACCCAGCTGGCCTCGTTCCGTTCGTACGCCTACCTCGAACAGGTCGCGCTCCAGGAGTACGCGGGCGCCGGCACCGCCGCGGACATGGCGAGGCTGCGCAAGGCGCTGGCCGACGCGCAGAAGAAGGGCCGGTGGCAGACCACCGAGGCCGCCCGACGGGCCAAGGCGGCCGGCCGGACCTTCGTCGCCCCGCCCGGCACCGCCAAGATGATCAGTGAGATCGCCTCGGGGAAGACGACCGCCGAACTGGCCGCGGAGGGCATCACCCCCGAATCGTTCTTCGCCGCGTCCGCACTCGGCTTCGACGCCTACCGCGGCATCCAGGTGCACCTCACCGACAGCGCACTCACGGACGCCCATGGCATTGCCGACACCGCACGCCGTGACGCGATCACCAATGCCGCGCTGGTCCTCGCGGCCGTGCTCACCGCGTTCCTGCTCGCCGCGTGGGTGGCCCGTTCGATGAGCCGCGGCATGCGCCGGCTGAGCGGCTCCGCCATCGAGATCGCCGAGCAACGGCTGCCGGCCGCCATCACCCAACTGTCACAAGCCGTGCCCGGACAGGTCGACATCCGGGTCGCCGCCATCCCCATCACCACCACGGACGAGATCGGCGAGGTCGCCCGCGCCTTCGACCATGTGCACCGCGAGGCCGTACGGCTCGCCGCCGAGCAGGCCGTGCTGCGCGGCAACATCAACACGATCTTCACCAACCTGTCGCGCCGCAACCAGTCACTGATCGAGCGTCAACTGGCCCTGATCACCGACCTGGAGGACCACGAGACCGACCCCGACCAGTTGGAGAACCTGTTCAGGCTGGACCATCTCGCCACCCGGGTGCGCCGCAACGGTGAGAACCTTCTGGTGCTCGGCGGTGAGAAGCCGGCCCAGCAGTGGGACCGCCCGCTGCCTCTGGTCGATGTCATCCGTGCGGCCTCCTCCGAGGTGGAGCAGTACGAGCGCATCGAGTTCGCCGGTATCCCGGAGGCCGAGATCCATGGCCGTGCCGTGACCGACCTCGTGCATCTGCTCGCCGAACTCCTGGAGAACGCCACCGCGTTCTCGTCCCCGCACTCGACGGTCCGGGTGACGGCGACCCGGCTCCCCGACACCCGGATCATGATCGAGATCCACGACGAGGGAATCGGGCTGATGCCCGAGGACTTCGCGGTGATCAACCACAAGCTGGCCAACCCGCCGACCGCGGACACCGACGTCTACCAGCACATGGGGCTCTTCGTGGTCGGCAGACTGGCCGACCGGCACGGCATCCACGTCCAACTGCGGCCGTTCGGTGAGCAGTCCGGTACGACCTCGCTCGTCATGCTGCCCGGCACGATCACGTTCCGGGCCGCGGGGTCCGAGCCCGACGTCGACACCCTCACCCTGGCCGCGGTCGGCACGATTCCCGCGTCGCGTCGCGAGGCCGCGTTGTCCGCGCTGGCGGCCGCGGCCGCCGAAGACCGCTTCAGTTCGTACGAGGCGTGGACGGATGAGCCGACGGCTGCCGGGGCCCCGGGCGAGAGCGACGGGCCGCGCGGGAAGGGACGCGGCCGCGGGCCCGCGGCGGACGGCAGGCGACGGGAGAAATAGCGCCGAACGGCGTCCGGGCCGGCCCGTGCGGGCCGGCCCGGACGTCAGGGTCAGACGAGGTCGAACCGGTCGAGGTTCGAGACCTTGACCCATGCCGCGACGAAGTCGTTCACGAACTTCTCCTTCGCGTCGTCGCTCGCGTAGACCTCCGCGAGGGCCCGCAGTTCGGAGTTCGAGCCGAAGACGAGGTCGGCACGGGTGCCGGTCCACTTGACCTCGCCGGTGGCGTCGTCGCGGCCCTCGAAGGTGTTCTGGTCCTCCGAGGTCGCCGACCACGTCGTGCCCAGGTCGAGCAGGTTGACGAAGAAGTCGTTCGTCAGCTTGCCCGGGGTCTCGGTGAGGACACCGAGCGACGTCTGCTGGTGGTTGGCGCCCAGCACGCGCAGACCGCCGACCAGGGCCGTCATCTCGGGCGCGCTCAGACCCAGCAGGTTCGCCCTGTCGAGCAGCAGGTACTCGGCCGGCAGCCGGTTGCCCTTGCCCTGGTAGTTGCGGAAGCCGTCGGCGGTGGGCTCCAGCGCGGCGAAGGACTCCGCGTCGGTGTGCTCGTCCGTGGCGTCCACGCGGCCCGGCGCGAAGGGCACCTCGACGTCGTACCCGGCGTCCTTGGCGGCCTTCTCCACGCCGACGGCGCCGCCGAGGATGATCAGGTCCGCGAGGGAGACCTTCTTGGCGCCGGAGTTGAACTCCGACTGGATGCCCTCCAGGACACGCAGCACCTGCGCCAGCTCGTCGGGCTCGTTGACCTCCCAGCCGGCCTGCGGCTGCAGACGGATGCGGGCGCCGTTGGCACCGCCGCGCTTGTCGCTGGTGCGGAACGTGGCGGCGGAGGCCCACGCGGTGGACACCAGCTGTGCGACGCTCAGGCCCGAGGCGAGCAGCTTGGCCTTGAGGGCCGCGACGTCGGCGGCGTCGACGGCCTCGCCCTCGGCCTCCGGCAGCGGGTCCTGCCAGACCAGGGTCTCCTCCGGGACCTCCGGGCCGAGGTAGAGCGACTTCGGGCCCATGTCGCGGTGGGTCAGCTTGTACCAGGCGCGGGCGAAGGCGTCCGCGAACTCCTCGGGGTTCTCGTAGAAGCGCCGCGAGATGGGTCCGTAGACCGGGTCGAAGCGGAGCGACAGGTCGGTGGTGAGCATCGTCGGGAGCTGCTTCTTCGACGGGTCGTGCGCGTCGGGGACGGTCGCCTCGGCGTTCTTCGCGACCCACTGGTTGGCGCCGGCCGGGCTCTGCGTGAGCTCGTACTCGTACTCGAAGAGGTTCTGGAAGAACCCGTTGCTCCACTGGGTCGGCGTGCTGGTCCAGGTGACCTCCAGGCCACTGGTGATCGCGTCGCCGCCCTTGCCGGTGCCGTAGGTGCTCTTCCAGCCGAGGCCCTGCTGCTCGATCGGGGCGGCCTCGGGGTCCGCGCCGACGTTCTCGGCCGGGCCCGCGCCATGGGTCTTGCCGAAGGTGTGACCGCCCGCGATCAGGGCGACCGTCTCCTCGTCGTTCATCGCCATGCGGCGGAAGGTCTCGCGGATGTCGCGGGCCGCGGCGATCGGGTCCGGGTTGCCGTTCGGGCCCTCCGGGTTGACGTAGATGAGGCCCATCTGCACCGCGCCGAGCGGGTTCTCCAGCTCACGGTCGCCGGTGTAGCGCTGGTCGTCCAGCCAGGTGGTCTCGGGACCCCAGTAGACGTCCTCCTCCGACTCCCAGACGTCCTCACGGCCACCGCCGAAGCCGAAGGTCTTGAAGCCCATCGACTCCAGGGCGACATTGCCGGCGAGGATCATGAGGTCGGCCCACGACAGGCTCTTGCCGTACTTCTTCTTCACCGGCCACAGCAGACGGCGTGCCTTGTCGAGGTTGCCGTTGTCGGGCCAGCTGTTGAGCGGGGCGAAGCGCTGCTGACCGGCGCCGGCGCCGCCGCGGCCGTCGCTGATGCGGTAGGTGCCCGCGCTGTGCCAGGCCATACGGATCATGAGGGGGCCGTAGTTGCCGAAGTCGGCCGGCCACCAGTCCTTGGAATCCGTCAGCACCTCGGCGACGTCCCGTTTCACGGCCGGGAGGTCGAGGCTCTGGAACGCCGCGGCGTAGTCGAACTCCTCACCGAGGGGGTTCGCCACGGCCGGGTTCTTCGCAAGGATCTTCAGATTGAGCCGCTCCGGCCACCACTGGCGGTTTCCGCCGCCCTGAGTCGGGTGCGGGGCGCGCCCGTGCGCGACGGGGCAGCCGCCCGCGCCCTCCGTCTTCGCGTCTCCGACGATTGCATCATGGTTCTCAGACATGGGAATCCTTCCGAACTGGGCGGATCGCATTGCTCAGGAACTGCGGGCGGTGGAACAGTCGGCGCACAGGCCCCAGTAGATGACCTCCGCCTCGACGACCGAGAAGCCGTGGTCGTCGGAGGCCGTCAGGCAAGGGGCCTCACCGATTGCGCAGTCGACGTCAGCGACGACGCCGCACGACCGGCACACGACATGGTGGTGGTTGTCCCCGACTCGTCCCTCGAACCGCGCCGGACTGCCGGCCGGTTCGATACGGCGTATGAGACCCGCGGCGGTGAGCGCGTGGAGGGCTTCATACACGGCTTGCAGGGAAATATGGCCTACGCGATCCCGTACCCCGGAGGCGATCGCCTCGACACCGAGGTGATCACCGTCCCGGACGGTCTCGAGCAGCGCGACGCGGGCGGCCGTCACCCGCAGGCCGGCACCGCGGAGCTCCTCGGCGGTGGTCGGGGTCCGGGATGCGGTCATGGCCGCCAACCTACCCGCATAAACACGAAGGATTCAAGAAAACGAGCAAGCCAAGTTTGAGAGAGCAGGTCAGGAATGGTTTGTCACATTATGTAGGGACATACCGACCCACTATGTCAGGCGTATTCCGTCGCCGCGTCGAGCAGCCAGTCCGTGAGGTAGCCGGCGAAGGACGAGCGCACCAGGACCCAGAACCCGGCCCTGGGCTCGTCGCGTGCGACCAGGACGACCTGGCTGCGTGCCAGTGTCGTCTGGGCGCAGCGGCCGGGGCCGAAGGCGCGCGGATGGAGGTCCAGCGCGCAGCCGTGGGAGAGCAGGTCGCGGGCGCGGGGGCCCGTGACGAGAAGTGTGGTGCGCTGGGCGGAGACGTCACAGACGGACACGGGTTCGTCCCCGGCCGCCGAACGGATCCGGCTCTCCAGGTCCCCCTGCGTGCCGGGCCGGCCCACCACCAGCCACTCGTCGGGGCCGAGCCACAGCACGGTCAGCTCCCCGGTGCGTACGACGGTGTCGGGTTCCAGGGGCAGTTGGAGCCCCAGGGCCAGTCCCACCGCGTCCGCGGCCGGCCCCTTGACGTCGAGGCGGACGTTCACGTGTGCCAGGAAGGGGAGTTCGGCCAGCCGGATCGCGCCCCCGGAGGACCGGGTCACGGCCGCCAGCCGGTGGGCGGTGGAGGCCAGGGGGCTGCGCTGCTGCGCGGTCGGAGCGGTGTCAGCCATCGCGGCGGGCTCCCTCGGGGTCGTAGAGGACGGGGCTGGCGACGGTCACCGGGAGCAGCCGGTCGCCCACGGGTGCGTAGAGACGTTCGCCGATGCGCTCCCGGCCGCCCTTGATCAGGGCGAGGGCGAAGGTCCGGCCCAGTGCCGCGCTGCGGTAGCTGGAGGTGACGTGGCCGAGCATCGGGACGGGCGGGGCGGGCAGTTCGCTGTCGGCGACCAGTTGGGTGCCCTCGGGCAGGAAGACGGCCGGGTCCTCGGGGAGCAGGCCGACCAAGTGCTTGCGGTCGGGGCGGACGGTGTCGGCGCGGGCGTAGGAGCGCTTGCCGATGAAGTCGGCCTTCTTCTTCGACACCGCCCAGCTCATGCCGAGGTCCTGCGGGGTGACCGTGCCGTCGGTGTCCTGGCCGATGATCGGGTAGCCCTTCTCGGCGCGCAGGACGTGCATGGTCTCGGTGCCGTACGGGGTGATGCCGTACGGGGCACCGGCCTCGTGCAGCGCCTCCCACAGGGCGAGGGCGTGCCACGGCGACACATTGATCTCGTAGGCGAGTTCGCCGGAGAAGCTGATCCGGCACACCCTGGCCCCGATGCCCGCCACGGTCGTCTCCCGCCATGCCATGAACGGGAAGTCCTCGTTGGACACGGCCAGTTGCGGTGACAGTGCGCCGAGGACCTCGCGGGAGCGGGGGCCGACCAGGGCGACGGTGGCCCACTGCTCGGTGACGGAGGTGCAGTGGACGCGCAGCCCGGGCCACTCGGTCTGCAGCCACTCCTCCATCCAGTCCAGGACGGCGGCCGCGTTGCCGGTCGTGGTGGTGACCAGGAAGCGGTCCTGGGCGAGGCGGATGACGGTGCCGTCGTCGAAGACCATGCCGTCCGGGCGGCACATCACGCCGTAGCGGATCATGCCGACCTTCAGGGTGCTCATCATGTTGGTGTAGAGCAGGTCGAGGAAGGCCGCGGCGTCCGGGCCCTGTACGTCGATCTTGCCGAGGGTGGAGGCGTCCATGAACGCGACGCCCTCCCGGGCGGCGCGGCATTCGCGCAGCACCGCGGCCTCCATGTCCTCGCCGTCGTGCGGGTAGTACCAGGGGCGCTTCCACTGGCCGACGTTCTCGAACAGCGCGCCGTGCGCGGCATGCCACTCGTGCAGGGCGGTCACCCGGACCGGGTCGTGCAGCGCGCCCCGGTCGCGGCCCGCCAGGGTGGCGAAGGAGACGGGGGTGTAGGGCGGGCGGAACGTCGGCAGGCCCAGCGCGGAGATGTCCACGCCGAGGAGTTCCGCGACGACTCCGCTGGCAAGGACGCCCGCGGTCTTGCCCTGGTCGCCCGCGGTGCCGGCCGTGGTGTACCGCTTGGTGTGCTCCACCGAGCGAAGCCCGGCTCCGGTCGCGCGGGCCAGGTCGTCGACGGTCACATCGCGCTGGAGGTCGACGAAGCGGGGGGCGCCGGCGGGGGCGGGGAGGGTGAACACCTGCATGGCCGGGGTGTGCGGTCGCTCGACCACGGCGGGCAGGGCGGGCGCCTCGGCGGTGTAGCCCTCGGCCTCGATCGCGCGGGCGCCCGCGGCGGCGCCCTGGGCGAGCACCGCGGCCAGGGCCGGCTCACCGTTCGCGCTGCCCGCGACCTCGACCGCCTGGCGGCAGGTGTCGGGGACGAAGGCGCCGAGCGCCTCGTCGTGGCGGAGCCTGCCGCCCGCCTGGCTGAACAGGTGTGCCACGGGGTTCCAGCCGCCCGAGACCAGGAGGAGGTCGACGGCGAACTCCCGCTGTCCGGCGGACTCGCCGTACGGGGCGACCCGCACGGCGGTGAGGCGTGCCCCGCCGTCCGTACCGGTCACGGCGTGGCCGGCCAGCACCTCGATCCCGGCCTCGCGGGCGCGGTCGGCCCACTCCCCCGGCTCGGACCGGGTGTCGACGACGGCGGCGACCTCGATGCCTGCCGCGGCCACGTCCAGCGCTGCGGCGTACGCGCTGTCGTTGGTGGTGAGGACGACCGCGCGGCGGCCGGGCAGGACTCCGTACCGGTTGACGTAGGTGCGGGCCGAGGCGGCCAGCATCACTCCGGGGCGGTCGTTGTCCGCGAAGGCCAGGGAGCGCTCGTGGGCGCCGGTCGCGAGGACCACGCGGCGGGCGCGGATGCGCCAGACGCGCTCGCGGGAGACGTTGTCCGGCGCCTCGGCGCCCAGGTGGTTGGTGCGCCGCTCGACGGCGAGGAGGTGGTTGTCGTCGTAGTAGCCGAACACGGTGGTACGACGCAGAACGCGCACCTCGGGGGCGGCGTCCAGGCGGGCGGCGGTCGCCGTCACCCAGTCGAGGTGTTCGCCCGTGCCGAGCAGGCTGCCGCCGGGCTCCGGCTGGTCGTCGGCGAGGATGACGCGCGCGCCGGAGCGGGCGGCTGCCGCCGCGGCGGCGAGACCGGCCGGGCCTGCGCCGACGATCAGGAGGTCGCAGTGGGCGTGCACGGCGTCGTAGCGGGCGGGGTCGGGGGTCGTGGCGAGTCGGCCCTGGCCGGGGAGGCTGGTCGCGACGAGGCCGTCGTGGAGTTCGACGGTCGTGGCCGGGAGCATCGGCTCGGGGAAGGGCTCCTCGATCTGGACGACCGCGTTGGGTTCCTCGACGCCTGCCGAGAAGATGCCGCGGGGGCGGCCGAGTTTGATGCTGGTCGCTGCCGCGATGACGCCGTTGGCCAGGAGGGCGGAGGCGAGGGTGTCGCCTCGGTGGCCCTGGTATTCGATGCCGTCGAAGGTGAAGGTGAGGGCGGTGTCGCGGTCTATGCGGCCGCCGGTGGGGGTGCGGAACGTACGAATCTCGCCCCCGCCGCCCCTACCCGTCCCGTCCTGAAGGGGCTCCGCCCCTTCGACCCCGCGGGGGGCTGCGCCCCCGGACCTCCCTTCGGCCTGAACGGCCTCGTCCTCAATCGCCGGACGGACTGGTGGTGCCTGCCTCGGCTCCATGGTTGCCGGGCGTGACTCCCCCGCCTTGTAGACGGCCAGGATCTCGTTCGTCGCCGTGTCCCGTACCGCGTTGAACCAGCGGCGGCAGCCCGCCGCGTGGCTCCACCGCTCGGCGAACGGGCCCTTCGGGTTGTCGCGGAAGAACAGGTACCGCGCCCACTCCTCGTCGGTGAGGGCCGAGGGGTCCTCGGGATAGGGCACATGTGCCTGGCCGCCGTAGTGGAACTCGACCTCGTCGCGGGGCCCGCACCACGGGCAGGGGATGAGCAGCATGTCGTTCGGCTCCCTTGAGGATCCCTAGTGGGCCACCGCGGCCGCGCCGTGCTCGTCGACGAGCGCGCCGGTGGTGAAACGGTCGAGCGAGAAGGGGGCGTTGAGGGCGTGCGGGGTGTCGTGGGCGATGGTGTGGGCGTAGACCCAGCCGACGCCCGGGGTGGCCTTGAAACCGCCCGTTCCCCAGCCGCAGTTGAGATAGAGGTTGTCGACCGGGGTGAGGCCGACGATGGGCGAGGCGTCGGGGCTGACGTCTACGATGCCGCCCCAGGTGCGCAGCACATGGGCGCGGGCGAAGACCGGGAAGAGTTCGAGTGCGGCGGACATCTGGTGTTCGATGATGTGGAACGCGCCGCGCTGGGTGTAGGAGTTGTACGCGTCGATGCCCGCGCCCATGACCAGTTCGCCCTTGTGGGCCTGGCTGACGTAGACGTGGACCGCGTTGGACATGACGACCGTCGGGTGCACCGGCTCCAGGAGTTCGGAGACAAGTGCCTGCAAGGGGTGGCTCTGCAGCGGGAGTTCGATGCCCGCCATGGCGGCGAGGACCGAGGTGTGGCCGGCCGAGCACAGGGCCACCTTGCCGGCCGCGATCGGGCCGAGCGTGGTCCGTACGCCGACCACCCGGCCGTCGACCACGTCCAGGCCGGTGACCTCGCAGTTCTGGATGATGTCGATCCCGGCGGCGTCGGCGGAGCGGGCGAAGCCCCAGGCCACGTAGTCGTGCTTGGCGATGCCGGCGCGTGGCTGGTAGGTGCCGCCGAGCACCGGGTAGCGCACGTCGGGCGAGATGTTGACGATCGGGCAGACCTCTTTGACCTGCTCGGCGTCGAGCCATTCGGCGTCCACGCCGTTGAGCCGGTTGGCCTCGACGCGGCGCACGCTGTCGCGGACGTCCTGGAGGCTGTGGGCGAGGTTCAGCACACCGCGCTGGGAGAAGAGGATCGGGTAGTCGAGCTCCTCCTCCAGTCCCTCCCAGAGTTTGAGGGCGTGCTCGTAGATGCCGGCGCTCTCGTCCCACAGGTAGTTGGAGCGGATGATGGTGGTGTTGCGGGCCATGTTGCCGCCCGCGAGCCAGCCCTTCTCCAGCACGGCGACATTGGTGATGCCGTGGTTCTTCGCCAGGTAGTGGGCGGTGGCGAGGCCGTGTCCGCCACCGCCCACGATCACCACGTCGTACGACCGCTTCGGCTCGGGTGTGCGCCAGAGCCAGTCCGGGTGGTCGGGGAGGTCGGCGCCGGGGGTGCTGGGGCTCATCGGACGTCTCCGTCTTCCGAAAGGTGCGGGTAGAGCGGGTGCTTGGCCGCCAGTGCCTCGGTACGGGCGCGCAGCGCGGGCACGTCGGGTTCGGGCTGGAGGGCGAGGGCGATGACGTCGGCGACCTCGGCGAAGTCCTCCTCGGTGAAGCCGCGGGTGGCCAGGGCGGGGGTGCCGATGCGCAGGCCCGAGGTGACCATGGGCGGGCGCGGGTCGAACGGGACGGCGTTGCGGTTGACGGTGATACCGATCTCGTGGAGCAGGTCTTCAGCCTGCCGGCCGTCGAGTTCGGAGTGGCGCAGGTCGACCAGGACCAGATGGACGTCCGTACCGCCGGTGAGCACCCGCACTCCGGCTGCGGCGGTGTCCGGGCGGGTGAGGCGGTCGGCGAGGATACGGGCGCCGGCGAGCGTACGGGCCTGGCGTTCGGCGAACTCGGGCGACGCGGCCACCTTGAAGGAGACCGCCTTCGCGGCGATGACGTGCTCCAGCGGGCCGCCCTGCATGCCGGGGAACACCGCCGAGTTGATCTTCTTGGCGAGGTCGGCGTCATTGGTGAGGACGACCCCGCCGCGCGGGCCGCCGAGGGTCTTGTGCGTGGTGGTGGTGACCACGTGCGCGTGCGGAACCGGGCTGGGGTGCAGTCCGGCGGCGACCAGGCCCGCGAAGTGCGCCATGTCGACCATGAGGAGGGCGCCGACCTCGTCGGCGATCCGCCGGAAGGCCGCGAAGTCGAGCTGCCTCGGATACGCCGACCAGCCCGCGATGATCATCTTGGGGCGGTGCTCCTTGGCCAGGCGTTCCACCTCGTCCAGGTCGACCAGATGGTCCGTCTCGGTGACGTGGTACGGCACGACGTCGAACATCTTGCCGCTGTAGTTGATGCGCATGCCGTGGGTGAGATGTCCGCCGTGGGCGAGGTCGAGGCCGAGGATCGTGTCGCCGGGGTCGAGGAGCGCGAAGAAGACGGCGGTGTTGGCCTGGGCGCCCGAGTGCGGCTGCACATTGGCGTATCCCGCGCCGAACAGGTCCTTGATGCGCTGGATGGCCAGGCGCTCGGTGACGTCGACGTGTTCGCAGCCGCCGTAGTAGCGACGGCCGGGGTAGCCCTCGGCGTACTTGTTGGTCAGGACCGAGCCCTGGGCCTCCAGCACGGCGGAGGGCGCGAAGTTCTCGGAGGCGATCATTTCGAGCGTGGACTGCTGGCGGTGCAGTTCGGCGCGGAGCGCGGCGTGGACCTCGGGGTCCAGCTCGGCCAGCGGGGTGTTCAGCGCGTTCATAGGGGGTTCGCGTTCCTCTCGGCGGCCTCGACGACGTTGGCGAGCAGCATCGCCCGGGTCATGGGGCCCACGCCCCCGGGCATCGGCGCGAGCCATCCGGCGACCTGTGCGGCGTCCGGGTGCACATCGCCGACCAGCCCCTGGCCGGTGCGGGTGATGCCGACGTCCAGGACCGCCGCGCCGGGGCGCAGCATGTCCTTGGTGATCAGTCCGGGCGAGCCGGCGGCCGCGACGACGATGTCCGCCTCGCGGACGTGCCAGGCCAGGCCCTTGGTTCCGGTGTGGCAGAGGGTGACGGTGGCGTTCTCGGAGCGGCGGGTCAGCAGGAGCCCGAGGGGACGACCGACCGTGATGCCGCGGCCTATCACGCACACCCGGGCCCCGGCGATCGGTACCTCGTTGCGGCGCAGGAGTTCCACGATGCCGTGCGGGGTGCACGGCAGCGGGGCCTGTGTGCCCAGGGTGAGCCGGCCGAGGCTGACGGGGTGCAGTCCGTCGGCGTCCTTGGCGGGGTCCATGCGTTCCAGGACGGCGTTCGCGTCCAGGTGGCGCGGGAGCGGCAGTTGGACGATGTAGCCGGTGCAGGCCGGGTCGGCGTTGAGTTCGTCGATGACGTCCTCGACCTGTCGCTGCGTCGCGTCGGCGGGCAGTTCGCGGCGGATGGAGGCGATGCCGGCCTGCGCGCAGTCGCGGTGCTTTCCGGCGACATAGGCACGGCTGCCGGGGTCGTCGCCGACCAGGACGGTGCCGAGGCCCGGCGGCCGTCCGTCGATGGCGGTCAGCTTGGCGACGCGCTCGGCGAGTTCACGGCGGATCTCGGCGGCGGTGGCCTTGCCGTCGAGCTTCTGTGCGGTCACCGGCGGTGTTCCTTCCCTCGAAGCTCTCGCGGGGTACTAGCCGCGCAGACGGGACATGGTCGGGTCGAACAGGGGTTCCTCGGCGACGACCGCCTCGATGCGCCGGTCGAAGTAGCCGATGTGCACGGTGGTGCCGGGTGTGGTGAGTTCGGCCGGGAGCCAGGCGTAGGCGATGCCCTTGCCGATCGTGTAGCCGTAGGCGGCGCTGGTGACGTAGCCGACGGCGCGGTCGCCGTCGTACACCGGCTCCTTGCCCATGACGACGGATCGGGGGTCGTCGACGGTGAGGCAGGTCAGCCTGCGGCGGACGTCGGCCTTGCGGCGTTCGAGTGCGGCCTTGCCGATGAAGTCGTCCTTGTCGGGCTTGGCGGCGAAGCCGACACCGGCCTCGTACGGGTCGTGCTCGTAGGTCATGTCGGTGCCGAAGGAGCGGTAACCCTTCTCCAGGCGGAGGCTGTTGAAGGCGCCGCGGCCCGCGATGACGCCGCCGAGCGGCTCGGCCGCGGCCCAGAGGGTGTCCCAGAGCTTCTGGCCCAGGTCGGCGGTGGTGTACAGCTCCCAGCCGAGTTCACCGACGTACGACAGCCGCATCGCGGTGACGGGGACGCTGCCGATGTGGGCGCGCTTGGCCCGGAAGTACTTCAGGCCGTCGTTGGAGAAGTCGGCGTCGGCGAGCGGCTGCAGGACCTTGCGGGCGAGCGGTCCCCACAGGCCGATGCAGCAGGTGCCGGGGGTGATGTCCCGGACGGCGACGGATCCGTCGGCGGGGAGGTGGCGGGTGAACCAGTCGAGGTCGAGGTTGCCGTTGGCGCCGACCTGGAAGAGGTCGCGGGCGAGGCGGGCGACGGTGATGTCGCTGCGGATGCCGCCGTCGTGGTCCAGGAGCAGGGTGTACGTCACGGAGCCGACGGACTTGTCGACCTTGCCGGTGGCCAGCCGCTCCAGGAAGGCGGCGGCGCCGGGGCCGGCGACTTCGAGGCGCTTGAGGGCCGTCATGTCGTACATCGCCACGGTCTCACGGGTGGCCTGGGCCTCCGCGCCGACGATGGGCGACCAGTACTGTGCGGCCCAGTCGTTGGGGGTGGGGATGGAGCGGCCTTCGACCAGGCCCGCGTTGGCCTCGTACCACTGCGGGCGCTCCCAGTCGTTCGCCTCCAGGAAGAACGCGCCGTGCTCCTGCTGGCGGGCGTGGAAGGGGCTGGTGCGGATGGGGCGCGGCTTTCCGGAGGGCTGGAGCGGGTGCAGGATGTCGTAGACCTCGACGAAGTTCTGGCAGTCGCGGGCCAGTACGTACTCCGGGGAGAGCTGGTGCGGCTCGAAGCGGTTGACATCGCACTCGTGCAGATCGAAGGACGAGCAGTAGCCGTCGACCAGCCATTCGGCGACGGCACGTCCGACGCCGGCGGAGTGGGTGACCCAGACGGCCTCCGCGACCCAGAAGCCCTTGACCTCCGGTGACTCGCCGAGGAGCGGGTAGCCGTCGGTGGTGAAGGAGAACAGGCCGTTGATGCCCTCCTCCACCTTGGCCTCCTTGGTCGAGGGCAGGAGGGACTGGGTCTCGGTCCAGGCGTCCGCGAAGTCCTCCTCGGTGAACTTCAGGACCGAGGGCATCTGGTCGGCCTCGTCCACGGAGAGGATGTCGTCGGCGGAGACGGGCATGGGGCGGTGGCCGTAGTAGCCGATGCCGATGCCGTCGAAGCGGTCGCGGTAGTAGAGGTCGGCGTCCTGGTGGCGCAGGATCGGGCGCACCGCCTCCTCGGTCTGGCCGGCGAGGGCCGGAACCGGGCCGGTCCAGGCGAGTTGGTGGGCGAGCGGGGTGAGCGGGAGGTTCATCCCGACCATGCGGGCGATCTTCGGGCCCCAGATGCCGGCGCAGCACACGACGATGTCGGCGGGGATCTCGCCCTGGTCGGTCATGACGCCGGTGACGCGGCCCTCGCTCTGCCGTACGTCGAGGACCTCGTGGCGGGCGAGGAAGCGGACGCCGCGTTCGGTGGCCCGGCGGATCTGGGCCTCTACGGCGAGGACGGCCTTGGCGAGGCCGTCGGTGGGGACGAGGAGGCCGCCGAGGACCCGGTCGCGGTTGACGAGCGGGTGCTGCTCCACGCACTCCTCGGGGGTGAGCAGGCGGGCCTCGATGCCCCAGGCGGTGATCCAGCCGTGGCGGCGGTGCAGTTCGGCGAGCCGCTCGGGGCTGGTCGCCACCTCCAGGCCGCCGACCTGCAGGAAGCAGGGCTTGCCGTCGACGTCGAGGGAGCAGAACTTCTCGACGGTGTAGCGGGCCAGCTCCGTCATGGTCTTGGAGGGGTTCGTCTGGAAGACCAGGCCCGGGGCGTGCGAGGTGGAACCCCCGGTTGCCGGAAGGGGGCCCTGGTCGACCACGGTCACTTCGGTCCAGCCTCGTGCGGAGATCTCGTCGGCGAGGGCCGCTCCCACGACGCCCGCTCCGATGATGACCACTCGGGGTCCCGCCATCGCCCAACCTCCGAACTTGAAGCAGTCCAGTTGCTGTCTGCGCAACATGATTCAGGTTGCGCAACTCAATGTGCCTGGCTCCGAGGAGGGGTGTCAAGGGGGTGCAGTACGTCGGTGAACAGCCCGGAAACGGGAGCGGGAGCGAGGCCGGACGCGACGGGGCCCGGCGGGCGGTGACTGCAGCCTGCCGGGCTTCGAGAAGGTTTTCGCCCCCGCCGCCCCTACCCGTCCCATCGCTGGGGGCCGCCGCCCCCAGCCCCCGCTTCGGCCCGAACGGCCTCGTCCTCAAACCCCGGACAGGCTGGAGGAATCAGCGCGTCCCGGGTCTGACAAGCGGGGCATGACAGGGTCGCGGGGCAAGCCCCGCGAGGTGTGTTGCAGGGGAACGCAGCCCCTCCCGAAGGAGGCTGCAGCGGACGCATTTGGCCAAGCCCCGCGAAGAGCACATGCCGCACCCCCGCCGGCGGTACAGGAAACACAGCGCCCGCCAGGCGCCGTCGGCCGAACCCCGCGAAGGCGCGAGGGCCAGGCCCCGCGAAAAACACACGGGACACCCCCGCCGACAGAAGCCCGGCAGAGCACGCAGTCGAAGCTCGTCCACGAACAAAGTCGACGCGGCCCCGCCAGGGACCGCAAGCCGAACCCCACCAGGACACGGAGGCAACGCGCCGCGACGTGTCCAGGGGACACAGCCCCGTCGAAACCTCGGGCCAAGCCCCGCCAGGGACCGCAGGCCGAACCCCAGCAGGGTACGGAGGCACCCCCCTCACGAAAGAGCGCACGAGACGCCAGCCCCGCCGGGAGTCGCAGGCCAAGCCCCGGCAAGGGTGCAGGGGGCGCAGCCCCCGCCGGGACCCTCGGCCCAAGCCCCGGCAGGGCACGGGGGCGAACCCCGCGCCGGATGTAGGGGACGCCGCCCCCGGCGGGATCCACAGGCGGAGAGCCGGCAGGGGATACAGGCACCCCAGCCCAGACCACAAGCCAAACCCCGGCAAGGTACGCAGGCGATGCCCCGCCAGCGGTGCAGCGGGCAGAGTCCCCGCTGGGAACCGCGAGCCGAGCCCCGGCAGGGCACGGAGGTAAAGCCCCACCAAGGGTGGGGGGACCCAGCCCCGCCAGCCCCGCCAGGACCGCAGGCGGAACCCCGGCGGAGTACGGAGGCCCCCCACGAAGAGCACACGGGACGCCATCCCCACCGGGAGCCGCGGGCGGGACCGCGCGAGAGGTACAGGCGGCCCAGCCCCCACCAGCGGCCGCAGGCCGAACCGGAGCAGGGCACGCAGGCCAAGCCCCGGCAGGGGTGCAGGGGACGCAGTTCCCGCCGGGGGTGAGGGGGCGGAGCCCCTGGGGATGGGATGGGTAGGGGCGGCGGGGGCGGAAGAACCGCGCCGCCCCCCTGCCCCTCCATCCACCCGCCGAAGAGCCCCGGCTCTACTTCAGCCAGGCATCCACCTTGTCGCGGTTCGCCTCCACCCACTTCTTCGCCGCTGCCTCGTCGGACAGCTTGTCCACCGCGATGTACTTGGCCACCGTGTTCTGGTCGTCGTTCGTCCAGTTGAACTTCTTCACCAGGTCGTACGCCGGGCTGCCGGACTTGGCGAACTTCGCGCTGACGATCTTGTCCAGGTTGTAGACGGGATAGTCGCACGCGACCTTGGCCGCATCCGCGTCGCAGCCCGTCTTGTACGCGGGCAGGTTGACCTTCACCAGCGGGACCTCGGACAGGAACCACTGCGGCTCGTAGAAGTAGCCGATCACCCACTGCTTGTTCTTCTCAGCCGTGCGGAAGGCCTGGATGAGCGCGGTCTCGCTGCCCGCGTACACCACCTTGTAGTCCAGCTTCAGGTTCTTCACCAGCGCCGCGTCGTTGGTGACGTACGACGGGTCGCCGTCGAGCAACTGGCCCTTGCCGCCCGACTCGGACGTCTTGAAGTTGGACGCGTACTTGTTGAGGTTCTTGTAGTCGGTGATGTCCGGGTGGGCCTTGGCCAGCCACGGCGGCACGTACCAGCCGATGATGCCCTTGTTGCCGGTCTGCCCGGCGGCCACGGCGGTCTTCTGCTGGGTGATGTACTTCTTCTTCAGATCGTCGTGGCCCCAGTTCTCCAGGACGGCGTCGACCTCACCGGTCCCGAAGCCCTGCCAGGCGATCTCTTCCTTCAGGTCCTTCTTGTTGACCGTACAGCCGAGGTCGTGCTGCGCGACGTACGCGACGACCGCCGCGTCCGCCTCGTAGCCCACCCACGGGTTGACCGCGAGATTGAACGTGCCGCACTTGCCGCCCGAGCTCTTCGATCCGCCCGACGACGAACTGTCGCCGACCTTCGCCCCTCCGCAGGCCGTGAGGGTGAGGCCGAGGACGGCCAGGCCGGCCGCGCCGGCTCGCCAGTGTCTTGCCATGGTGTCCTGCTCCTTATGCCCTGGTGCGTCGCGCCGCAGCCTGAGTGATCCGGTCGAACATGACTCCGAGCAGTACGATGGCGAGTCCCGCCGCCAGTCCCTTCCCGTACAGCTCTCCCTGCGAGAATCCGGCCACGACGTCGTAGCCGAGGGCGCCGGCCCCTACCAGGCCGCCCACAACAACCATCGACAGCACGTAGATCAGACCCTGGTTGGTCGCGAGAGTCAGGGCGCTGCGTGCCATCGGCAGTTGGACCTTGGTGATGATCTGCCAGGTGTTGCACCCGGCGGAGGAGGCCGCCTCCACGGTGGTCTCCGGTACGTTCCGCACCCCGTCCGCGATGATCTTGATCGCGACGGGCGCCGCGTAGACGACGGCCGCGACGATGGCGGTGAAGCGGGTGGCGCCGAAGAGCGCGAGGAACGGCACGAGATAGACGAACGGCGGCATGACCTGCGCCGCGTCCAGCGTGGGCCGGACGACCCGGTCGACCAGCGCGCTGCGGCCCATCCACACGCCGAAGGCGATGCCGAGCAGCATCACCAGTACGGTCGCCACGACGGTCGAGGCCAGCGTCGTCATGCTGTCCGACCACAGGCCCGTGCCGACCAGCAGGCCCACGCACACGGCCGCGGTCACCCCGGCGCGCCAGCCGCCGAGCACCACGCCGAGCCCCACCAGGGCCGCCGCGACCAGCCACCACGGGGAGTCGGTGAGCAGGGTCTGGAACGGGTTGAGCAGACCGTTGGTGATGGCGTCCCGGAAGGCGTTGGTGATGCCCGACAGATGGTCCTGCATCCAGGTGGTGGCCGTGTCGGCCGCGCTCGCGATGTTGCTTCCGGTGCTGCCCTCGCCGGGGAACTCGGCCGCCCAGATGTAGGTGTGCGAGAGATAGACCAGGACGGCCGCGGCGACTGCGCCCGCCGCCAGCAGCGGTCGGCGCCACTTCAGGAAGCGGTCGCCCGAGCGCCGGGCCGCCTCGTCGCGTGCGGCCGCCGCCGTGGTGACCCGGTCCAGGACGATGGCCATGACGACGATGGCGAGACCGGCGTTGAAGGCCGTACCGACGTCGAGCGACTGCAGTGCCTGCACGACGGTCTTGCCGAGTCCGGGAGCGTCGATCAGGGCGGCGATGGTCACCATGGCCAGGGCGGCCATGATGGTCTGGTTGATGCCCATGACCACGGTGCGCTTGGACAACGGCAGTAGGACCTTGACCAGTTGCTGCGAGCGCGTGGTGCCCAGCGAGTCGGCCGCCTCCGCGGTGGTCTCCGGTACGGAGCGGATGGCGTGCGCGGTGATGCGGATGGCGGGCGGTGCCGCGTAGATCACCGTGGTGATGGTGGCGGAGGCGCCGCCGATGAGGAAGAACAGGGTCAGCGGGGCGAGGTAGACGAAGGTCGGCATCGTCTGCATGAAGTCCAGGAAGGGCGTCATGATCCGGTTGAACCGGTCGGAGAGGCCCGCCCATACGCCGAGCGGGATGCCGATGAGCAGGGCCACGAAGACCGCCGACAGGGTCAGCGACAGTGTGTCCATGCTCTCCTGCCACAGGCCCTGCAGCCCGAGGAAGGTGAAGCCGGCCACGGCCAGCAGGGCGACCCGCCAGTTGCCCACGGCCCAGGAGACGTAGCCGGCGAGTCCGACGACGCCGAGCCAGCCGATCTGCGGGACCGGACGGCCGTCGGTGGGCTGGGAGATCAGCGACTGGATGAAGGTCACCAGGTGGTCGATGACCAGGCGGATCTCATTGAAGAAGTAGAGGAAGAGCGGGTTGGAGTCGCGGTTGGCGCCGATCGTGTCGTTGACGTCGTTCAGCCAGCGGTGCAGACCCGTGAGGTCGGCGGCGGCGAGGGTCAGTGTCTGCCGGCCGCGCAGCGCGGCGAACAGCACCAGCCAGACGATCAGGATCGCCGCCAGCACCATGGGCCGGCTGACCTTCTTGCGCAGGGGCGCGACCGGCGCGGTCGCGTCGGCGGCGACGGCCATCACGCACCGCCCTGCTGTCCGGCGACGACGGCGAGGATCTCCTCGTCGCCGACGATCCCGAGCAGTTTGCCGTTCTCGACGACCTTGACCGGCTTCTCGGCGGCCAGCACCGCGCGGGTGGCCTCGCGCACCACGACGTCCGGGCCCAGTTCGGGTCCGTCGAGGGCGTCGTCGGGCTCGGCCGGGCGCATGATCCAGCGCAGGGTGAGGACGTCGCCCCGTGGCACGTCCTGGACGAAGTCCCGTACGTAGTCGTCGGCGGGGGCCCCGACGAGTTCGTCGCCGGTGCCGCACTGGACCATCTTGCCGTCGCGCATGATGAGGATGCGGTCGCCGAGCTTGAGGGCCTCGGAGAGGTCGTGGGTGATGAACACCATGGTCTTGCCGACCTCGTGGTGCAGCCGGATGACCTCGTTCTGCATGTCGCGGCGGATCAGCGGGTCGAGCGCGGAGAACGGCTCGTCGAAGAAGAGGACGTCCGGGTCGCCGGCGAGGGCGCGGGCGAGGCCGACGCGCTGCTGCATACCGCCGGAGAGCTGGTCGGGGTAAGAGTTCTCGTATCCGGCCAGGCCGACCAGTTCGACGACCTCCATGGCCCGCTTGGTGCGCTCCGCCTTGCCCATGCCGCGGATCTCCAGACCGAAGGCCACGTTGTCGACGACCCTGCGGTGGGGCAGCAGACCGAAGTGCTGGAAGACCATGGAGAACTTGTTGCGCCGCAGTTCGCGCAGCCGCCTGGGGTCGGCGCCGCGGATGTCCTCGCCCTCGAAGACGATCTCGCCCGCGGTGGGTTCGATCAGCCGGGTGAGGCAGCGCACCAGGGTGGACTTGCCGGAGCCGGACAGACCCATGACGACGAAGACCTCACCGGGCGACACCTCGAAGTTCACATCGCGCACGGCGGCGGTGCATCCGGTGCGGTCCATGAGCTCGCGGCGGGTGAGGCCGCACAGTTCCTCGGAGTCCGGCACCTGGTCGGCCTTCGGCCCGAACACCTTCCACAGCCGGCGCACGGAGATGACCGGGGTGCGGTCCTCGGGGTCCTGGGACGTGTCGCGCCGCTGCGACACCTCGGTCTGTGCTGGGGTCACGATCGACCTCTCTTCGGCGTTCAGCCGCGGAACCAGTGCTGCGGCCGGGGTTGGATGTTCTGCCAGACGTGCTTGGGCTCTCGGTATTCGTCCAGACCGGTCGGTCCCAGCTCCCGGCCCACGCCCGAGTGTCCGAACCCACCCCATTCCGCCTGCGGCACGTAGGGGTGGTAGTCGTTGATCCACACCGTGCCGTGGCGCAGCCGGCGCGCGACCCGCTGGGCCTTGCCCGCGTCCTGCGTCCAGACGGCTCCGGCGAGTCCGTATTCCGTGTCGTTGGCGATCCGGACGGCGTCGTCCTCGTCGCCGAACCGCTCGACGGTGAGCACGGGACCGAAGGACTCCTCGTGCACCACGCTCATGTCCTGCCGGCACTCGTCGAGGACGGTGGGCGGGTAGTAGAAGCCGTTCGCCAGCGCGGGGTCGTCGGGGCGCTCGCCGCCGCAGCGCAGTACGGCGCCCTCGGCAAGGCCCGCCGCGACGTACGCCTCGACCTTGTCCCGGTGCTGTGCGGAGATCAGCGCACCCGTCTCGGCCTCGGCGTCGAAGGGCCCGCCGAGACGGATCTGCCGGGCGCGGCGTACGAGTTCGTCGACGAAGGCGTCGTGCAGGCTGTCCTCGACGATCAGCCGGGCGCCGGCCGAGCAGACCTGCCCGGAGTGCAGGAAGACCGCGGTGAGAGCGAAGTCCACGGCGGTCTCGACGTCCGCGTCGGCGAAGACGACGTTCGGGTTCTTGCCGCCGAGCTCCAGCGCGACCTTCTTCACCGTCGCGGCGGCGGTGGCCATGATGTGCCGTCCGGTCTGGAGGCCTCCGGTGAACGACACCATGTCCACGGCCGGGTCCTCGGCCAGCGGCGCGCCGGCCTCGGCTCCGGCGCCCAGCACCAGATTGGCGGCGCCGGCCGGGAGTCCGGCCTCGTGCAGGGCCCGCATCAGCAGGATCGAGGTGGAGGGCGTCAGCTCGCTGGGCTTGAGCACGATCGTGTTGCCCGCGAGGAGGGCGGGGGCGACCTTCCAGGAGGCCTGCAGCAGCGGGTAGTTCCACGGGGTGATCAGTCCGCAGACGCCGACGGGCTCGTAGGTGACCCGGCTGAGGGCGTCGTCACGGCCGGTGTCGACCACCCGGCCGGCGCTGGTGCCGGCGATGCCGCCGTAGTAGCGGAAGCAGGAGACGACATCGGCGATGTCGTACTCGCTCTCCACCAGACGCTTGCCGGTGTCGAGCGACTCGGCGCGGGCGAACTCCTTGGCGTCGCGCTCGATGAGGTCGGCGGTGCGCAACAGCAGTGCGCCGCGCTCACGTTCGGGGGTGTGCGGCCAGGGGCCCTCGCCGAAGGCCCGGCGGGCCGCGGCGATCGCGGCCCCGGTGTCGGCGCGGGTCGCTTCGGACACCGTCGCCACCAGCGTGCCGTCCGCCGGACAGCGGATCTCCCGGTGGCCTCCGGCCACCGCTTCGCACCATTCTCCGTCCACATACAGGTCTGCCACGAGCGGAGCCCTTCGACCGAAATTCGTTGCGCATCGTGCATCGAATTGCTTGTGGGGGAACCCTGACCGACGCACAGAGATACGTCAAGGGGTCCCGACGTTTTCGCAAGGGCCGAATGTCCCTCTCTTGACCGCCGACAGTCCCAGGCTGAACTATGTTGCGTATCGCTCACCCAGTTGTGTATTACGCATCAACGGAGGCCTGCGTATGTCCCCTAGACCGCAATCCGGCCGTGAGTACGTCCTCACCCTCTCCTGTCCCGACCGGGCCGGACTGGTCCACGCAGTGAGCGGCTACCTCGTCAGGAACTCGGGAAACATCCTGGAGAGCCAGCAGTTCGACGACCGGATCCAGGGCCGCTTCTTCATGAGGGTCCACTTCGACGTGTCCGATCCGGACACCCGCCTGGAACAGTTGCGTTACCGATTCGGCCCCGTCGCCGAGGCCTACGGGATCTCCTGGACCCTCCGGGACGCCGCGACGCCGACGCGGACGCTCATCATGGTGTCCCGGTTCGGACACTGCCTGAACGACCTGCTCTTCCGCTGCCGCACCGGCGCCCTCAACATCGAGATCCCGGCGATCGTCTCCAACCACCGTGACTTCGAGTCCCTGGCAGAGACCTACGGCATCCCCTTCCACCACATCCCGGTGACCCGGGAGACCAAGCCCGAGGCGGAGGCACGCCTGCTGGAGCTGATGCGGGAGCTGAACGTCGACCTCGTGGTGCTGGCCCGCTACATGCAGGTCCTCTCCGACGACCTGTGCAAGGAGCTGGAGGGCCGCGCCATCAACATCCACCACTCCTTCCTGCCGAGCTTCAAGGGCGCCAAGCCCTACCAGCAGGCGTACGAGCGAGGGGTGAAGCTGGTCGGCGCGACCGCGCACTATGTGACTCCGGAGCTGGACGAGGGCCAGATCATCGAGCAGGACGTCGTCCGGGTGGACCACTCCCTCGACCCGGACGACCTGGTCACGGTCGGCCGCGACGTGGAGGCACAGGTCCTGGCCCACGCGGTGAAGTGGCACACGGAGAGCCGCGTGATGGTCGACGGGAACCGCACGGTGGTCTTCCGCTGAGCGGCGGCGCGCGCGCACCGGGCGGGGCTGGAATCACCGGATTCCAGCCCCGCCCGGGCGTTCGTATAAAGGTGCCGGCACTCAGCCGAGCCGGTCGAGCAGGGCCCGGCGCCACCTCTCCGTCTCCGCGACCTGGTTGAACGTGAAGACGTGAAGGCCCGCCACGCCCGCCGAGGGCGCGGCCAGCGCGTCCGCGCCGCGCTCCAGGAGCCGCTCGGGCACATAACCCCCGGGCGCCGCGAACCGCAGGAACCACGACGCGTGTCTGGTCAGGAAGCGTGTGGACTCCCCCACCCCGATCTTCGTCGCCATGGACAGCAGCTTCGCGCGCTGCACGGGCCCGGCGACGCCCACATACAGAGGCAGCGTGACGCCACGGCACCGTATCCGGGCGATCCAGTCACCCAGCACGCGCGGATCGAAGCACAGATTGCTGACGATGTACGTGGCGTGCGCGCGCTTGTCCCACATCGCCTGGATGGTGATGTCGTCGTGGATGAGCGGATGGCTCTCCGGGTATCCGGTGATCCCCAGCCGTGCGAAGGGGCTGCCCAGTTCGCTCAGTCTGCGCAGCGCGGGCAGCGCCCCGTCGTACGGCCCGGCAGGCGGGTCGGCGTCGCCCGCGGGGACGAAGACGTCGTCGACGCCCGCCGCGAGCAGCCGCTCGACCGTGTCCTTGACGTGCGTGTCGTCCCGCAGCAGCCGCGCGGGCACATGCGGCACGACCCGGTAGCCGTGCGCCGTGAGCCGCTCGGTGAGGCCGAGCGTCGGCTCCAGGCCCTTGACCGGTGACGCCGTGACGGTGACGACGACGTCGCGCGGGACATGGGCGAGGACCTTCTCCTCCGTCGCCCTCGCCGGCAGCACCTCGTAGCGGACGCGGTCCAGCAGCGTCCGCAGGGCCTCGGCACCCAAGGCCTACCCGGCCTGCTTCTGGGCGTCGCGGTGGCGGTAGTAGGCGGCCTTGGAGGGCGCCGCCGGCTCCTTGCCGAGGATGAGGTCGGCCGCCTTCTCCGCAATCATCATCACCGGCGCGTAGATGTTGCCGTTGGTGACGTAGGGCATGACCGAGGCGTCGACGACCCGCAGCCCGTCGAGGCCGTGCACCCGCATGCTCAGCGGGTCGACCACGGCCATCTCGTCGGTGCCCATCTTGCAGGTGCACGAGGGGTGCAGGGCGGTCTCGCCCTCCTTGGCGACCCAGGCGAGGATCTCCTCGTCCGTCTCGACCGAGGGACCGGGCGAGACCTCGCCGTCGTTGTACGGGGCGAGCGCGGGCTGGTCGAGGATCCGGCGGGCCACACGGATCGCCTCGACCCACTCCCGGCGGTCCTGCTCGGTGGAGAGGTAGTTGAAGCGCAGCGCCGGGTGCTCGCGCGGGTCCTTGCTCTTGATCTTCACGGAGCCGATGGCGTCGGAGTACATGGGCCCGACGTGCACCTGATAGCCATGGCCGCCGGCCGGCGAGGAGCCGTCGTAGCGGACCGCGACGGGCAGGAAGTGGAACATCAGGTTGGGGTAGTCGACGTCCTCGTTGCTGCGCGCGAAGCCACCGGCCTCGAAGTGGTTGGTGGCGGCCGGGCCCTTGCGGAACAGCCACTGGAGCCCGATGAAGGGGGCGCGCCACTTCGCCATGTACGGCTGCATGGAGACGGGCTGCTTGCAGCCGTACTGGACGTACACCTCCAGGTGGTCCTGGAGGTTCTCGCCGACGCCCGGCAGGTCGTGCACGACGTCGATGCCGAGGGCGGCCAGTTCGGAGGCGTTGCCGACGCCGGAGAGCTGGAGCAGCTGCGGGGAGTTGATGGCGCCGCCGCACAGGATGACCTCACGGGCCCGCACCTGCTGCGGCGCGCCGCGTCCGCGCCGGTACTCGACGCCGACGGCGCGCTTGCCCTCGAAGAGGACCCGGTTGACGAAGGCGCGGGTCTTCACGGTGAGGTTGGGCCGCTTGCGGACCGGCTTGAGGTACGCCTTGGACGCCGAGAGACGCCGTCCGCGGTGGACATTCCGGTCGAACTTCGCAAAGCCTTCCTGTCGATAGCCGTTGACGTCGTCCGTGGGCGCGTAGCCCGCCTCCTCGGTGGCCTTGAGGAACGCGCCGAACAGGGGGCTGGTGGCGGGGCCGCGCTCCAGGACGAGAGGGCCGTCGTGACCGCGGAACTCGTCGTCGGGGTCGGCCGCGAGACAGTTCTCCATGCGCCGGAAGTACGGCAGACAGTGGGCGTAGTCCCAGGTCTCCATGCCGGGGTCGGCGGCCCAGCGCTCGTAGTCCATGGGGTTGCCGCGCTGGAAGATCATGCCGTTGATGCTGCTGGAGCCGCCCAGCACCTTGCCGCGGGCGTGATAGACGCGCCGGCCGCCCATGTGGGGTTCGGGCTCGGACTCGTACTTCCAGTCGTAGAAACGGCTGCCGATGGGATAGGTCAGCGCCGCGGGCATGTGGATGAACACGTCCCAGGGGTAGTCCGGCCGCCCCGCCTCAAGGACCAGCACCCGGTTCGCCGGGTCGGCCGAGAGGCGGTTGGCCAGTGCGCTGCCGGCTGATCCACCGCCGACGATGACGAAGTCGTAGTGCAGGGGAGCCATGGTGCCTCGTCTCGCTCGCTCGCGCTGTCAATACGCGAGGCATGCTAATACGGGTGTCGCTATACGCACCAGGTTGCGAACAACGCAACTTGCAGGCTCCGCGTTTCCGCACAGTTACTTGCAAGACTGTTGTTTACTGCGCGTATAGTTTCGCTATGAGCAACTACAGTCCAGATACCGAAACAAACGGTGCGCCGGCCGGCGGGGTGCAGTCCGTCGACCGTGCCATCAGCGTCCTGGAGATCCTGGCCCAACGCGGCGAGGCGGGCGTCAGTGAAGTGGCCGCCGAGATCGATGTTCACAAGTCCACCGCGTTCCGGCTGCTCGGCGCCCTGGAGGCGCGCGGGCTGGTGGAGCAGGCGGGCGAGCGTGGCAAGTACCGGCTCGGCTTCGGCATCGTACGCCTGGCCGGTGCCGTCACGGGGCGCCTCGACATCACGCAGCAGGGCCGCCCCGTCTGCGAGCGGCTCGCCGAGGAGATCGGCGAGACGGTGAACATCGCCGTGATGCAGGAGCACTACGCGATCAACCTCTACCAGGTGCGCGGCCCGGCCGCCGTCGCCGCGCACAACTGGGTCGGCGAGCTGACCCCGCTGCACGCCACGTCCAGCGGCAAGATCCTGCTCGCCCATCTGCCGGCCCAGGAGCGCGCCGCGCTGCTGTCGGAGTCCGGCCTGAAGAAGATGACCCCCCACACCCTGACGGCCAAAACGAAGCTGGAGAAGAACCTCGCCGAGGCCCGCGAGCGGGGCTACGCCGCCACGCTGGAGGAGCTGGAGATCGGACTCCACGCCATGGCCGCACCGGTGCGTGACCGGGACGGCGAGGTGATCGCCGCGATCAGCGCCTCCGGGCCCGCATACCGGTTCACCGAGCAGCGCATGCACGAGCTGGCCCCGGTGCTCCTCAAGGGCGCGGAGGAGATCAGCCACCGGATGGGCTACCTGGGCTGAGCGGCCCGCACCTGCTCCGGACCTGGGGCCGGAGCGCAGGCCGCGGGCCCACGCCCTTGCGTCACTCCGGCCGGTGCGTGCCGAGGCGCTCGTGCACCCAGTCGTGGAAGGCGCCGATGTGGTGCTCGCTGGGCACGAGGACACCGCCCTTGGCGTACAGCCGTGAACTCATGCCGGGCTGGGTGCGCTCGCAGGCGTCGAAGTCCTGGCGGTTGACCCGGTCGAAGAGCTCCACCGAGCGGCTGACGTCCTTGCCGCTCTCCACCACCCCGGGCAGATAGAGCCAGTCGCACTCGACGATCGTGCGGTCGACGGCCACCGGGTACATACGGTGGAAGATCACATGGTCGGGCACTAGGTTGATGAAGACCTGCGGCTTGACGGTGATCGCGTAGTAGCGGCGGTCCTGGTTCTGGGACACGCCGGGGATGCGGTCCAGGCCCTCGGAGCCGTCGACCGTGAAGCCCTGGACCTCCGCACCGAACTCGGCGCCGTGGCCCACGTAGTACTGGGCGGCGTAGCCGTCGGCGAACTCCGGGAGCACCTCGGTCAGTTCGGGGTGGATCGTGGCGCAGTGGTAGCACTCCATGAAGTTCTCGATGATGAGCTTCCAGTTCGCCCTGACGTCGTAGACGATCCGCTTGCCCACCGCGAGGTTGTCGATGTCGTAGTGCTCGATCGACTCCACGTCCCCGAGGCGGGTGACGACCTCGCCGAGGACGTCCTCCTCGAAGGAGGGCGGGTTCTCCGCCAGACAGACCCAGACGTAGCCGAGCCATTCGCGCACCGCCACGCCCACCAGTCCGTACTCGGTGCGGCCGACGTCGGGCATCTTGGTGAGGTTGGGCGCCGCGACCAGCTTGCCGTCGAGGTCGTAGGTCCAGGCGTGGTACGGGCACTGGAAGGCGCGCCTGACCTCGCCGGTCTCCTCGGTGCAGAGCTTGGCTCCGCGGTGCCGGCACACATTGAAGTAGGCGCGGATCGAGTGGTCGCGCGCCCGGGTGACGAGGATGCTCTCGCGGCCCACGTCGACGGTGCGGAAGGCGCCGGGCTTGGGCAGATCCGAGGCTCGGGCGACGCAGAACCACATCGTCTCGAAGATGCGCTCCTGCTCCTGGGCGAAGATGCCCGGATCGGTGTAGGAGGAGCCGGGGAGGGTGGCGATCAGGCTGTCCGGCAGGTTTGTCGAGGTCACGCTGCACTCCTCGGGAAACGTCGTGGATCGGTCATTCACCCGCCGGGAAGAGCGACTTCGGACGGCGTTGGGTATCGGGCGTTGTGTGTGGTCAGGGCGCGGCGGCGCTGAGCTGCTTGCGCCAGCGGGTGAACAGCCGGGGCTGGTTCATCCCGAGTGCGGCGACCGGCCGGCCGGCGCGCCGGTAGACGGCCAGGAAGCTGCGGTCGTCGGTGGCGCCGTCCTCGACCGTGACGCTGTCGGCCCCGGCGGCGTGGCCGACGAACTGGATCTTCACGCCGTACTGGTCGGACCAGAAGTACGGCGGCCGGGGCACGCCCGGTTCCGTCGCGCCGTACGCGAGCAGCGTGGCCACGGCGGCATCGGGGCGTTCCAGCGCGCCGGTCCAGTGCTCGACGCGACGGTGGGTGCCGGTGTACGGGTCGTACCAGTTGGCGCAGTCGCCCACGGCGACCACACCGGCCAGGCTGGTGCGGCCGTCGGCGCCGCACTTCACTCCGTTGTCGAGCTCGACGCCGGATCCCTCCAGCCAGTCGACACAGGGGCGCGCCCCCACCCCGACGACGACCGTGTCGGCGGGCACGCTGCGGCCGTCCTCCAGCAGTACGGCGTCGACGCGCCGCTCCCCGCTCAGGCCCTTGACCCCGACACCGCACAGCAGCCGTACGCCGTGGTCGGCATGGAGGGCGGAGACGATGCCGCCCATGACCTCGCCGAGCGGCCCCGCCAGCGGTGTCGGCGCCGCCTCGACGACCGTGACGTCGAGTCCGAGCGCGTACGCGGTGGAGGCGACCTCGGCGCCGATGAAGCCGCCGCCGATCACCACCAGGCGCCCGCCCCGGGCCAGTTCGTCGCGCAGGCCGCGGGCGTCGTCCAGGGTGCGCAGGACGTGCACGCCCGCGAGGCCTTCGGAACCGGGGAGCGTGCGCGCGGCGGCGCCGGTCGCGAGGACCACGCCGTCGGCCCGGATCTGGCTGCCGCCGGCGAGCCGGATCGCCCGCTCGGTGCGGTCGAGGCCGGTGGCGCGGGTACCGAGCACCCACTCCGCCGCCAGGTCCTCGTCGTCCCGCTCCAGCGCCAGATCCGCTTCGCCGATGGCGCCGGTCAGGAACTCCTTGGACAGGGGCGGCCTGTCGTACGGGCGGTGCGGCTCGTCGCCGATGAGGACGAGCCGTCCGTCGTACCCCCGCTTCCGCAGCGAGCGCGCGGCCGACAGACCGGCCAGCGAGGCGCCCACCACGGCGACGGTCCTCACGCGGGGCCTCCGGCCAGGCGGGAGGCGACGCAGGGCGGCAGGTTGGGAGCCTGTGTGGACACCCGCACATGGATCATGCCGTCCTCGACGACGACCTCGTGGGTGCGGACCGGGAGCTTGGCCGGCGGGGCATCGACGGCACCGGTCCTCAGGTCGAACTTCGAGGCGTGCAGCGGGCATTCCACCTCGCAGCCCTCCAGCCAGCCGTCGGCGAGCGAGGCGTCCTGGTGGGTGCAGGTGTCGTCGATGGCGAAGAGCTCGCCGTCATCGGTGTGGAACACCGAGACCGGCGGGTCGATGTCGAGCCGGTGGGCCTCGCCTCGCGGCAGATCCGCGAGTCGGCACGCGGGAATCATCATGACACCTCGGTGCGTATAGCGAAACGGATTGCGATTAGCGCAACGCCAGTCTGCGGGCCGCGCTGAACCCTTGTCAAGGTGTCCAGGGGCCGGTTCGAGGCGGTTGCGAGGGCCTGTTTCCGGGCATGCCGAAGCACCCCGGACAACAAGGCTGAGCAGGCGGAACGGGCGCCGCACAGGGGGTGCGACGGCGGTCAGAAGCCGCGGTCGATCCACTCCTGGAGGTGCGGCGCCTCGGCGCCGATGGTGGTGGTGTCCCCATGGCCCGTATGGACGACGGTCTCGTGCGGCAGCGCGAGCAGGCGCTCCCTGATCGATTCGATGATGGTGGGGAAGTCGCTGTACGACCGTCCCGTCGCCCCCGGCCCGCCCGCGAAGAGCGTGTCGCCGCTGAAGAGCGCCATGAGGTCGGGCGCGTACAGACAGACGGCTCCCGGCGCGTGACCGGGGGTGTGCAGCACGGTCAGCAGCGTCCCCGCGACCGTGACGGTCTGCCCGTCGGTCAGTTCACCGTCCGGCGCCCGCTCGGGGTGGGTCTGCTTCCACAGCGGCAGATCGTCGGCGTGCAGCAGGATCGGGGCGCCGGTGCGGGCGGCCAGCTCGGGTGCGGCGTCGATGTGGTCGTTGTGGGCGTGGGTGCACAGGATCGCGCGCAGGGCGCGTCCGCCGAGGGCCTGGACAACGGCGTCCGCGTCATGGGCGGCGTCGATGACGACCGCCTCGCTGTCGTCGCCCACGATCCACACGTTGTTGTCGACGTCCCAGGTACCGCCGTCCAGGGCGAACGTCCCCGAGGTGACGAGGCGTTCGATGCGCGCGGCGGCCATCAGAAGACCACCACCGAGCGCAGGACGTCACCGTGGTGCATGCGCTCGAAGGCCTTCTCGACCTCGTCCAGGGCGATGGTCTCCGTCACGAACGCGTCGAGGTCGAGGCGGCCCTGCAGATGCAGGTCGATGAGCATCGGGAAGTCGCGGGAGGGCAGGCAGTCGCCGTACCAGGACGACTTCAGCGACCCGCCCCGGCCGAAGACGTCCAGCAGCGGCAGTTCCAGCTTCATCTCCGGGGTGGGCACGCCGACGAGCACGACCGTGCCGGCCAGATCGCGGGCGTAGAAGGCCTGCCGGTACGTCTCCGGCCGCCCCACCGCCTCGATCACCACGTCCGCGCCGAAGCCGCCGGTCAGCTCACGGACGGCCTCGACCGGATCGGTGTCCTTGGAGTTGACCGTGTGGGTCGCGCCCAGCTTCCTGGCGGTCTCCAGCTTGCGGTCGTCGATGTCCACGGCGATGATCCTTGCCGCCCCGGCGAGCCGCGCTCCGGCGATGGCGGCGTCCCCGACGCCTCCGCATCCGATGACGGCAACACTGTCACCGCGTCCGACGTTGCCGGTGTTGATCGCGGCGCCGATGCCCGCCATCACCCCGCACCCCAGGAGCCCGGCGACGGCAGCGGACGCCGCCCGGTCCACCTTGGTGCACTGCCCGGCCGCGACCAGCGTCTTCTCGGCGAAGGCCCCGATGCCCAGGGCGGGCGAGAGCTCCGTGCCGTCGGTCAGGGTCATCTTCTGCCCGGCGTTGTGCGTGTTGAAGCAGTACCAGGGCCGGCCGCGCAGACAGGCCCGGCACTGGCCGCACACCGCTCGCCAGTTCAGGATCACGAAGTCCCCGGGCGCCACCTCAGTGACCCCTTCGCCCACCGACTCCACCACGCCGGCCGCCTCGTGCCCCAGAAGAAAGGGAAAGTCGTCGTTGATGCCGCCCTCGCGGTAGTGCAGATCGGTGTGGCAGACGCCGCAGGCCTCGACCTTGACCAGCGCCTCCCCGGGACCGGGGTCGGGCACGACGATCGTCTCCAGGCTGACAGGGGCGCCCTTGCCCCGCGCGACAACGGCACGAACCTGGTGGGTCATGGCCACTCCTCGGCTGGTACGAGTCGGGATGTTGCTCATTACGGCACACATCTCACGTGTCGCAACACAGCATCGTGGAGCACCGTGCCCCGGTCAAGGATCGGGATGCGCCTCTCGCAAACGGAAACCCGGGCAAGGCCCGGAACGCCCCGTGCCTACGATTCCGGTATCGGGAAGGGGATCGAATGGACGGGGATCGCATGGACCGGGACATCCGCACCGTGGAGGACGTACTCAGGCTCCTGGACGGCCTGTTCGCGTCGGAGGCCGACCGCTGGACCGCCCGGGGGGCCTCCTGGTGGGACCGTTTCTATGCGGACCGGAGCAAGCCGGTGCCGTTCTTCGCGACGAAACCGGACGAGAATCTGGTCTCGTACCTGGACCGCGGCCTGATCGGCCCGGGTCGCGCCCTGGACCTGGGGTGCGGCCCGGGCCGTAACGCGCTGCATCTCGCCTCGCTGGGCTTCGAGGTGGACGCGGTCGACCTCTCCCCGGCGGCCCTCGCCCGGGCCCGCGACCGTGCCCACGAGACGGGTGCCGCCGTCCGCTTCCACTGCGGCGACGCCTTCGCCTCGACGGGGGCCGCGCTCGACGGCCCGTACGACCTGATCTACGACTCCGGCTGCTTCCACCACCTGCCGCCGCACCGCCGCATCAGCTATCTCGCCCTCCTGGACCGGCTCCTCGCACCCGGCGGCCTGTTCGCCCTCACCTGTTTCGCGGCCGGTGCCATGGGGTCCGAGCTGTCCGACACCGAGCTGTACCACCGCTCCAGCCTCCAGGGCGGCCTCGCCTACACACCGGAGTCCCTGCGCTGGATCTTCTCCGACCTGACGGTTGTCGAGCTGCGCCGCATGCGCGACGAACCCTCCGACTCCCCCCGCTTCGGGGAGCCCTTCCTCTGGACGGCACTGTTCCGCCGCGACGCGCAGCCCTGCACGGCCGCGGACTGATGGTCGATCCGATGACCGCTCTCGCTGTCGATCCGGGACGATGGCGGTTACCTGCCGGGTAATCGCCCACGCGGCCACGCCATGACACGATCTTCGGTGTACGGAGCCCGACCGACCAACCGGAAGGACACCATGCCCGCCTACGCGATAGCCCACCTCCAGGAAGCCACCCCGCACCCGGAGATCGCCGAGTACATCGAGCGGATCCCCGCGACCTTCGAGCCGTACGGCGGCCGCTTCCTCGTGCACGCCACACAGCACGAGGTGAAGGAGGGCAGCTGGCCGGGGCACGTGGTGGTGATCGCCTTCCCCGGCATGGCCGAGGCGCGGGCGTGGTGGGCCTCACCCGCGTACCAGGAGATCGCACCGCTGCGCTCCCGCCACATCGAGGGCGACATCATCCTCGTCCCGGGCGTCCCGGAGGACTACGACCCGGCAACCACCGCCAAGGCGATGCGCGAGGCGATGGCCGCCGAGTAGCCGAGGGATCATCCGGGGGCCCGACCCGGCCCCCGCTCCCGTGAGTTCAGACGCGGTCCAGCGGCCGATGCGGTTCGTCCGGCAGTTTTGCCTCGATCGTGTCGCCCGGGCGCACCACACCGCCCTGCTTCACGATGCTCATGATTCCGGCCTTGCGCACGACGTTGCCGGCGTCGTCGCGGCCGACGACCCGCTTCAGCAGCCCCTGGCGGAAGTTGTCGATCTGTACGCACGGGTTGCGCAGGCCGGTCACCTCGATCACCGCCTCCTCGCCGATGCACAGCAGGGTGCCCACGGGCAGGCTCAGCAGGTCGATGCCACGGGTGGTGACGTTCTCGCCCAGCTGACCGGGCGCCACCTGGAAACCCGCCTCACCCACCTCGTCGAAGAGTTCCTCGTGAATGAGGTGGACCTGGCGCAGATTCGGCTGCGTGGGATCGACCGCGACGCGCGAGCGGTGCTTGACGGTCACCCCGGCGTGCACATCTCCCTCCACACCGAGCCCGGCGAGCAAGGTGATGCTCGCGCGGTTCGGCTTCGTGAACGAGTACTGACCGTTGCTGCTGACCGCTGCCACGATTCCGTTCAACTCCGGACCCCCTCCTCGAAGTGTCGACCTTCAAGACCCTAACCACATCCCGTGGCCAACTCCCTTCTTTCAATTCTTACTTCATCTCTTGACGAAAGTGGTCCAGACCTTTAGGTTCACCGGTCAGCCCCGCCTCACGAGTGCGCCTTGCGTTCACAGGATGAACGCGGCCCCTGGCGCCTCCACCCCCACGAAAGGCCGTCCCCCGCCATGGCCAGACCGCTTCCACTCCCCGCTGTCTCCGCATACCTAGCCGTAGCCGCGCTCACCCTCTCCACCGGCCTCCTCACCGCCTCCCCGGCGCAGGCCGCCACCGGCACGATCACCGGTCTCGCGGGCAAGTGCCTCGACGTCGCCGGGGCCAACTCCGCCGACGGCACGGCCGTCCAGCTCTACGACTGCAACGGCACCGCCGCCCAGCAGTGGACCGTCGGCACCGACGGAACCCTTCGCGCCCTCGGCAAGTGCCTCGACGTCACCGGCAATTCGACCGCGAACGGCGCCAAGGCCCAGCTGTGGACCTGCACCGGCGGCCCGAACCAGAAGTGGACGGTCACCGCGGCGCACGACATCGTCAGCCCGCAGGCGGACAAGTGCCTGGACGTGACCGACAACTCATCGGCCAACGGTGCGCGGGCCCAGATATGGAGCTGTACGGGCGCGGCCAACCAGAAGTGGACCGCGCCCGCCGCGGGAGGGACCGGTCCGTCCGCGCCGATGGCCGTGGCGCCGTACCTCTACAACGGCTGGGGCAGCCCGCCGAGCCCCACCACCATCACCAACGCCACCGGCGTGAAGTGGTTCACGCTCGCCTTCGTCCTCAGCAACGGCTACTGCAACCCCCAGTGGGACGGCAGCCGCCCGCTGACCGGCGGGGTCGACCAGCAGACCGTCAACACCGTGCGGGCGAACGGCGGTGACGTCATCCCGTCCTTCGGCGGCTACAGCGGCAACAAGCTGGAGAGCTCCTGCTCCAGCGCGGGCGAACTCGCCGCCGCCTACCAGAAGGTCGTCAACGCCTACGGTCTCAAGGCGATCGACATCGACCTGGAGGCCGACGCCTACAGCAACCCGACGGTGCAGCAGCGCACCGTGGACGCGCTCAAGACCGTGAAGGCCGACAACCCCGGTCTGAAGGTGTACATCACCATCGGCACCGGGCAGAGCGGGCCCGACACCAGCCTGATCAACCGCGCCGCGTCCGCCGGTCTGACCGTCGACGCCTGGGCCATCATGCCGTTCGACTTCGGCGGGGCCGGCCAGAACATGGGCAACCTCACCACGCAGGCCGCCGAGGGCCTCAAGAACGCGCTGAAGAACGCGTACCACTACAGCGACGACCAGGCCTACCGGGACATGGGCATCTCGTCGATGAACGGCATCACCGACCAGAACGAGACGGTCACGGTCAACGACTTCCGGACCATCCTCGCCTACGCCCAGCAGCACCACCTGGCGCGGCTCACCTTCTGGTCCGCCAACCGCGACCGCCCCTGCACCGGCGGCCCCGCCGACAGCTGCTCCGGGGTGGGCCAGTCCGCCTGGGACTACACACGGGTCTTCGCCGCCTACACCGGCTGATCCCCCGACTCCCCCACCGGCCATCCCTTCAGGCTAGGAGAACCCGTGTTCCGCCTCCCGCCCCCCGCTTCCCCGCGCCGGCGCAGATTCCTCGCGGCCGCGCTGGCCGCCACGGCAGCCGCGGCACTGCTGACGGCGGCGCCCTCGCACGCGGCGGCCGCCGCGCTGCCCACCGGCTTCGCCACCGTCATCAACGCGGCGAGCGGCAAGTGCCTCGACGCCAAGGCCGCCGGCACCGCGAACGGCACCGTCGTCCAGCAGTACGCCTGCAACAACTCGGGCGCCCAGCAGTGGAGTTTCACCGCCACGAGCGACGGCTACGTCCGGATCAACAACCACAACAGCACCAGCCAGGTCGTGGACGTCACCGACGTCTCCACCGCCGACAACGCGCCCCTCCAGCTGTGGAGTTACGGCGGCGGGGCCAACCAGCAGTGGCTGCCCGTGGACGAGGGCGGCGGCGCCTACCACTTCGTCAACCGCAACAGCGGCAAGTGCCTCGACGATCCCGCGGCCTCGACCGCCGACAGTGTGCAACTGGTGCAGTACACCTGCAACGGCACCGCCGCGCAGCGCTTCCAGGTGGTCCCCGTGACCCAGTCCCCGAGCGACCCGGACCTCGGTCCGAACGTGGTCGTCTTCGACCCGTCGATGTCGTCGTCGACGATCCAGAGCAGGCTCGACACCATCTTCCGCCAGCAGGAGACCAACCAGTTCGGCTCCCAGCGCTACGCCGTGATGTTCAAGCCGGGCACCTACAGCGCCGACGTCAACGTCGGTTTCTACACCCAGGTCCTGGGGCTCGGTCTGACGCCCGACGCGGTGTCGGTCAACGGTGCGGTGCATGCCGAGGCCGACTGGTTCCAGGGCAATGCCACCCAGAACTTCTGGCGTGGTGCGGAGAACCTGTCGGTCAACCCGGCGAGCGGCGGCGACCGCTGGGCCGTCTCCCAGGCGGCGGCCTACCGCCGTATGCATCTGCGGGGCAACCTCGCCCTCGACGACGGCGGCTGGTCCAGCGGCGGCTATCTCGCCGACAGCAAGGTCGACGGCCAGGTCGACTCCGGCACCCAGCAGCAGTGGCTGACGCGCAACTCCCAGCTGGGCAGCTGGACCGGCTCGAACTGGAACATGGTCTTCGTCGGCAGCCAGGGCGTACCTGCCACCAGCTTCCCCAAGCCGCCCTACACGACGGTGGCCCAGAGCCCGGTCACCCGTGAGAAGCCGTTCCTGTACGTCGACGGCGCTGGCGCGTACCAGGTGTTCGTACCGTCGGTCCGCACCAACTCCACGGCGACCAGCTGGGCGGGCGGCAACCCCTCCGGCACCTCACTGCCGCTGAGTCAGTTCTATGTGGTCAAGCCCGGCGCGACCGCCGCACAGATCAACGCGGCCCTGGCGGCGGGCCAGAACCTCCTGGTCACCCCGGGCGTCTACCACCTGGACCAGACCCTGAAGGTGACCCGCCCCGACACCGTCGTCCTGGGCCTCGGTCTCGCCACCTTCGTCCCCGACAACGGGGTCACCGCGATGACGGTCGCCGACGTCGACGGTGTGAAGATCGCGGGCTTGCTGTTCGACGCGGGCACGACCAACTCCTCGACCCTCGTCGAGGTCGGCCCGACCGGCTCGTCCGCCTCCCACGCGGCCGACCCGACCTCGCTGCACGACGTGTACTTCCGCGTCGGCGGCGCGGCCGTCGGCAAGGCGACCACGAGCCTCGTCGTCAACAGCGACAACGTCATCGGCGACCACATGTGGATCTGGCGCGCCGACCACGGCAGCGGCGTCGGCTGGACCAGCAACACCGCCGACACCGGACTGGTGGTCAACGGCGACAACGTGACGATGTACGGCCTGTTCGTCGAGCACTTCCAGAAGTACCAGACCGTGTGGAACGGCAACGGCGGCCGCACGTACTTCTACCAGAACGAGATGCCGTACGACCCGCCCGGCCAGTCGGCCTGGATGAACGGCTCCACCCAGGGCTACGCCGCCTACAAGGTCGCCGACTCCGTCACCAGCCACCAGGCCTACGGCCTCGGCAGCTACTGCTACTTCAACGTCAACCCGAGTGTGACGGCCGCGCGCGCGATCGAGGCCCCGAACACCGCGAACGTCCGCTTCACCAGCATGGTCACCGTCTCGCTCGGCGGCACGGGCACCATCTCCCACGTCGTGAACAACACCGGAGGTCCGTCCAACTCCACGACCAATGTGGCCAACCTGACCAACTACCCGTAGACCGGACGGGGCCGGGGCAGGACGTCCCGGCCCCACACGGCACTCACGCGCCCCGGGTCACATCTGCGCAGGAGTGTCACACAGACTGCACACAGCCCCGCGAAAGCCTCGCTAGCGTTGCTGATCGATCGATTCCCACGTGCGAACACGACCAGGTCGCGGCCGAGCGGGCCGACGGCGCAGCCAACCCAGGAAGACCGCAGATGGACTACTGCTCCTCGTGTCGTCGGCATCTCAACGGCGCCCTGGTGTGTCCCGGATGCGGTGCCTATGCGCCGGACATAGCCCCGCCCTCGGCTCTGCGTCCCGCCGTGCCGTCGTGGGAGAACCCGGCCGCCGCCCACGGTCGGCCGGACTTCGGCCCCGGTGACACGGCACCCGTCGCGGCTCCTGCGGACGAGATCGCGGCCGAGGCGGCACCCCCCGCGCCGCAGGGCCGGGCCGCGCGGCGCCGCCAGCTGGCCCGGTGGAAGAAGAACAAGCGCCGCGCCGCCGTCGCCACGGCCGTCGCGATCGTGGGCGGCGGCCTGACCGTGGCCTCCCTGGACCGTCACTCCGCCGACCGGGCACAGGCCGCCACGGCACCGGAGAACAACCCGACCGGTTCCGCCCAGGAACCGACTGTGGAGCAGACCCGCCCGGCGTCGACGCCGCCGCCCGGCAGGCATCGGTCCGCGCACCCCACGCTCCCCGCACAGCCGCTCACCGCCAACGCGCCGCACCAGCAGTCCGCCGCCGCACCGGATCCCACCTCGCCGACGATCACGCGTCCGGACGCCGCCACCACGCCCCGGCCGGCGACTACATCGGCCCCGAAGGCGCGGGCCGCCTCTCCGGCCACCGGCACCGCGACCACCGGCGACACCGGCACGACGGCTCAGCAGCCGTCCACGCCGGCACCCACGAAGACCGGCGGCAGCGGCTCGGGCACCTCGCAGACAAGCCCCTCACCGGCGGCGACCTCGCCGTCCGAGCTGTGCCTCCTCGTGGTGTGCATCGGCTGAACTGGGCGCCTCCTTCTTGCTCAGGAAGCGCTTGAGCCGTGTCCGGGGCCAGGTGTTGATCACGTCGTCCTTGGTGAGCCAGCCGCGCTGTGCCGTGCCCACGCCGTAGCGCATGTTCGCCAGGTGGAGGGCAGCGTGGGCGTCGCTGTCCACGGCGAACTTCACCCCGTACCGCCGGGCCCGCAGGATGTCCTCGTCCCGCAGGTCGAGCCGGTGGGGGTGGGCGTTGATCTCCAGGGCGGTGCCGGTGCGCGCGCAGGCGGCGAAGATCTCGTCGAGGTCGGCGTCGACACCTGGCCGTTTGCCGACGATACGGGTGGTGGGGTGGCCGATGATGTTGACGTACGGGTTCTCACAGGCCCGTACGATCCGGCGGGTCATCGCCTCGCGGCCCTGGTTGAAGTGCGAGTGCACCGAGGCCACGCACAGATCGAAGCCGGCCAGGAACTCGTCCGGCCAGTCCACCTCGCCGTCCGGGTCGATGTTCAGCTCCACACCGTGCAGCAGCCACATCCCGCCCCGTCGCCCCCGCGCGCCGTAACCGTCGAGCTCCCGTACGCGCTCGCGCTGCGCCAGCATCCGCTCGTCGGTCATGCGCTGCATGTACAGGTTCGGTCCGTGATCGGTGATCGCGTAGTAGGCGTAGCCGCGCTCGGCGGCCGCCGCGACCATCTCCTCCAGCGGGGCGAGACCGTCGGTGAGGTCGGTGTGCGTGTGCAGGTCGCCCCGGATGTCCGCCTCGCTCACCAGGTCGGGCAGTTCGCCGCGCAGCCCGGCCTCGATCTCCCCGCGGTCCTCGCGCAGTGTCGGCGGGATCCAGGGCAGGCCGAGCCGGGCGTAGACGTCCTCCTCCGTCTCGGAGACGATCCTCTCTCCGCTCTCGGCGTCGAAGAGCCCGTACTCGGAGAGCTTCAGGCCCTGGTGCACGGCCAGTTCCCGGGTACGGATGTTGTGCGCCTTGGAGCCGGTGAAGTACTGCAGCGCGGCTCCCCAGGAGTCCGGCGGGACGACGCGCAGATCGACGGCGAGGCCCTTGGTGGTGCGGATGGACGTCTTGGTCCCGCCGTGCGCGATGATCTCGGTGACGTACGGCAGCTCGGTGAACGCCCGCATGAGCGGCGCCGAGTCCTCGGCCGTGGCGAGGATGTCGATGTCGCCGATGGTCTCGCGGACGCGACGCAGTGAGCCGGCGTAGGCGCAGCGCCGGCAGCCGGTCACCTCGGACAGCGCGCCGGTGATCTCCTCGGCGAGGTCCGTGGCGACGTCGAGCAGGACACGGTCCCCGGTGGAGTGCAGCAGTTCTATGCCGTGGAGGATGTTCTCCTCCGTTCGCGGTCCGAAGCCCTTGAGATCGCGCAGCCGCTCGGCGTGGATGGCCTCGGTGAGCTCGTCGACCGACGAGATGCCCAGCTCCTCGTAGAGCAGGAACGCCTTTTTCGGTCCGAGGGTGGGAATGGCGGTCAACTGCCGCACTCCGGCCGGGATCCGCGCGCGTAGCTCTTCCACGGCGGAGATGCTGCCGGTGCGGAAGTACTCGACGACCTTCTCGGCGATCGACTTGCCGACGCCGGGGATCTCCCGCAGGCCCTTGACGTCTAGGTCACGGACGTCGGCGTGGTGGCCGCCGATCGCGCGGGCAGCCTTCTCGTAGACGCGTGCCTTGAACGCGTCTCCTCCGGTGATCGAGATCAGGTCGGCGTACTCCTGGAGCAGCGCGGCGACCTCGTCATTGGACCGGGCCACTCCTCCAGGGTAGGCACGGTCGTCCTACCGTGGAGACATGAACGGCGGCACGGTGACGCTGTTCCTGTGCGGCGACGTGATGCTGGGGCGCGGAGTGGACCAGATACTCCCGCACCCGGGCGATCCGGCCCTGCAGGAGGGATACGTCGGCGACGCCCTCGGCTATGTCCGGAGCGCGGAGGCCGTGAACGGCCCGATCCCCGCCCCCGTCATCCCCGCCTGGCCGTGGGGCGAGGCGCTCGGGGTGCTGGAGGAGGAGTCCCCGGACGTCCGGATCGTCAACCTGGAGACGTCCGTCACCCGCAGCGACGCGTTCGCTCCGGGCAAGGGGGTCCACTACCGCATGAGCCCGGCGAACATCCCCGCGCTGCTGGTGGCCCGGCCCGATGTCTGTGTCCTGGCCAACAACCACGTGCTGGACTTCGGGCGGGCGGGGCTGACCGAGACCCTGGACACCCTGTCCCGCGCGGGGCTGCGTACGGCGGGCGCCGGGCGGAACGCGCAGGAGGCGCGCGCTCCCGTGGCGGTCCCGGTGGGCCGCGGCGGGCGCGTGCTGGTGTTCGCGCTCGGGGCGTCGTGCAGCGGCATCCCGTCCGACTGGGCGGCGGGCCCGGACCGGCCGGGCGTCGCGTTCGTCCCCGCGCTCACCCGGGCCGAGGCCGACGGGGTCGTGGAGCGGGTACGCCGGGTCAGGCGCCCGGGGGACATCGTCGTCGTCTCCGTGCACTGGGGCTCCAACTGGGGCTACCGCGTCCCCGAGCGGCAGGTCCGGTTCGCGCATGCCCTGGTCGACGGCGGTGTGGACGTGATCCACGGTCACTCCTCGCACCATCCGCGTCCCGTCGAGGTGTACCACGACCGGCTCGTGCTGCACGGCTGCGGCGACTTCGTCGACGACTACGAAGGCATCACGGGGTACGAGGCGTACCGCGACGACCTCCGGCTGGCGTTCCTGGTCTCGGTCGAGGCGGCCACCGGACGCCTCACCGGACTGCGTATGGTGCCGCTGCGGGCCCGTCGGATGCGGCTGGAGCCCGCTTGCGCCGAGGATCGCGACTGGCTGCGCGAGACGCTGGAGCGGGTCAGCAGGGGTGTGTCCATCGCCGTGGCGGCCGACGGGGCGCTGACGCTGGAACTCCCGGGCCGGTCCGCTCTGGACCGGCGGCCCGGCGGGGCGCAGCCTGAAGAGTAGGGGCAACGACGGGGGGATCAGCGCACGGAGGTGATCACGGTGGAAGCGAAGCAGTGGACCGTGCAGATCTACATCACCGAGGAAGGCGACGACACCCAGGCGCGTGCCGTGCTGACCACCCGCGACACGTCGACCGTCACCGGCCGGGGTGTGGCGCGGCGGAATCCGGTCGACCGGCCGGTGCCGGAGATAGGGGACGAACTGGCCGCCAGCCGCGCGCTGGAGGACCTCGCCATCCGGCTGCACGACGTGGCCGCCGACGACATCGTCCAGCTGGCCGGTCCCGTCGAGGCGTGAGCGGGCACTCGGTCCCGTCGCGGGGTCCCGCCCGGCGCTGTCGGCCGTACGGGATCCGCGACCGGCCGCCGCGGATGAGAGCCCGGCGGCCGTCACGCGTGGGGCACCACGGCCACGGGGCAGTAGATGTGGTGGATGGCGGAGTGGGTGGTGGGCCCGGTGCGCGGGCCGATCCGCCGCTGGGTGAGGTGGTGTCCCACGACCAGGAGGCTCGCCCCGGTCGCCGCGCGCAGGAGTGCGTTGGCGGGCTTGTCCTCGACCACCGTCTCCAGGACCTCCACCTCGGGATACTTGTCGCGCCACACCTGCAGCACCGCCTTGAGGAAGCCGAGCCACTCCTCGGCCCGCCGGGGATCGTCGATCAGGCCGATGTCCCCCTCGCCCAGGCCCAGCGGCCCCGGCGGCTGCCAGGCGTGCACCGCCCGCAGCCGGGCCCGCCGCAGCCGGGCCGCCTCGAAGGCGAACTCGATGACCTCGTCGCACGGCTCGCTCAGGTCGACGCCCAGCACCACGTCCCGGTATCCGGTCGTGGTCGAGGCGCTGCCGTCGGGGGCGGGCAGATGCTCGTCCGCGGTCTCCTCACCGGCCCGCACCAGAACCACCGGCCTGGTCGCCCGCGCCACCACGCCGAGGGCGACCGAACCCACCAGGAACCCGGTGAAGCCGCTCAGTCCCCGCGATCCCAGCACCAGCAGTTCGGCCCCCTCGGCCGCCTCCCGCAGCACCTCGACCGCGGGGCCCTCGACCAGTTCGTCGTGCAGCCGGACCTCGGGACACGCGGCGCGCACCCCTTCCTCCGCCTGACGCAGTGTGCGCTGGGCGAGGTAGCGGCGGCCGGCCGCGGCCGTGCCGTCCTCCATCGCGCTCGGCGGCGGGTTCCAGGCATGGATCAGACGCAGTGGCCGCTCGCGGCGTGCGGCCTCACGGGCCGCCCATTCCGCGGCGGCAAGGCTCTCGGCGGATCCGTCCACTCCGACGACGACGGGCGGAAGCATCATGCCACCTCCAGGTGTGTTGGGCCTGCTTCCCGATGCCAGCGTCCTGCGTCCGGCGCCGGACCGGGAGGGGCTGTCAGGGCCTCACCGGGGACCAACCGGCCCACGTCCGGGCTCCGTTGGCAGCCAGCATGTCTCCCCCGGCTGCAACCGGACCGAGCGGCCGGGCAGCCGGAGGTCGATCGGGGCGCGGTCGGACGACGGCACGGTGACCTCCAACTGGCCGCGCTCCAGCCGCAGTCGTACGCCCCAGTGCCCGTGGAAGCGCAGGACGAAACCGTACGACGACAGCTCGGGCAGCGGCACGGGGTCGAGCCACAGCGCCCCGTCGCGGGTCTCGATGCCCGTCAGCCCGCGCTGGACCAGGTCGAGGGTGCCCGCCATGGCGCCCAGGTGGATGCCCTCACCGGTGGTGCCGCCCTGCAGATCGGCGATGTCGCCGCGCAGGGCCTCCTGGCAGTACGCCCAGGCCTCGGCCCGTCGGGCACGCGCCAGGACCCAGCCGTGCACCAGACCGCTGAGGGTCGAGCCATGGCTGGTGCGGCAGAGGTAGTGGTCGACGGTGCGCTGCCAGGTCTCCTCGTTCAGCCGGTAACCCAACCGGTCGAAGAGCAACCGGAGTTCGGCCGGTGAGAAGAGGTAGCCGAGCATCAGTACGTCGGCCTGTTTGGACGCCCGGTAGCGGTTGACCGTGTCGCCCTCCGCCTCCAGGATCCGGTCCAGGCGCCGGATGTCGCCATAGCGCTTGCGGTACCCGTCCCAGTCGAGTTCGGCGAGATCGCCGTAGCCGTCGAACTGGCTGATGACGCCTTCGTGGAAGGGCACGTGAAGGGTGCGGGACACGTCTTCCCACTGCTGGAGCTCGGCACGGTCGAGGCCGGTGCGCTCGACGAGTTCGAGGCGGCGCGGCTCGGGCAGGGTGCGCAGCAGTTCCAGGGTGCGGGCGAGCACCCAGGCGGCGGTCACGTTGGTGTACGTATTGTCGTCGAGCCCGGGCTCGGGCCGGTCGGGGTAGGCGTCGTGGTACTCGTCGGGGCCCATCACGCCCCGGATGCGGTGCCGGCCGAGACGGTCGTCGTAGATGGCCGAGTCGGCCCAGAAGCGGGCGATCTGCAGCAGCATCTCGGCGCCCTTGGTGTGCCGGAACTCGGCGTCGCCGCTGGCCTCGCAGTACTGCCAGACGTTGTACGCCACCGCCGAGCCGACGTGCCGCTGGAGCCTGGAGTGGTCCGGCAGCCAGCGCCCCGAGCGGGGGTTGAGATGCAGCGCCTGTGACTCCTCACGCCCGTCGCTGCCGCTCTGCCACGGGTACATTGCGCCTCGCCGGCCCAGGGCGCGGGCCGCGGAGCAGGCCTGGTCCAGGCGGCGGTGGCGGTAGCGGAGCAGGGCGCGGGAGACCTCGGGGAAGTGCAGGTTGAGGTAGGGCAGGACAAACAGCTCGTCCCAGAAGACATGGCCGCGGTAGGCCTCGCCGTTGAGCCCCCGGGCCGGTACCCCGACATCCAGGTCGGCCGTGTGCGGGGAGAGGGTCTGGAGCACATGGAAGAGGTGCAGCCGCAGGATGCGTCCGGCCTCTTCGGGGACGTCGAGTTCGGCTCTGCGCCACAGCTGGTCCCAGGCCCTCAGATGGGACTCGAGCAACTCGTCGAATCCGGGCGCGGCGCCCACCCGGTCGACGGCGGCGCGCAGCGGGTCGCTGATCGCCGGGTCGCGCGAGGTGTGGAGGGCGACGGTCTTGTCGACGGTGACGGTGCGGCCCGCGGTGAGCGGCAGGGTCAGCCGCTGGACGGCACGCGGGGGTTCGTGCCGGTCCGACACCGGTGCGAAGGCGGTGAGACGGGCCGCCATACCGATCCGGATGTCCGAGGTGCGGGTACGGCAGCGCAGCCAGACCGTGTCGGGCGCGGCCGTGCCCGTGTCCACATGGGTGAGATGACGGCCGTCCAGGTCACGGTAGCGCGCCACCCCGGCGTTGGTGACGCCGCCGTCCAGCGCGGCCTCGACCTCCAGCTCGCCGGTGAGGCCCTCGGCGGTGAACTCGGTGCGCAGGACCGCCAGGTGCGGGTCGGCCATGTGGACGATGCGCAGCTGGCGCACGCGCAGGGCCTGCCCGTCGCCGAGCCCGTAGCGGGTCAGGCGTTCCAGCAGGCCCGAGTCCAGGTGGAGGACCATCCGGTGGTCGAGGACCTCGGCGGTGTCCGGCGTCAGCCAGTCCGCTCCGGTGGGCCACTGTGGCCCGGTGGGGCGGAAGCGCAGCGGCAGCCAGTTCGGGAGGTTGACCATGTCCTCGTTCTCGACGCGGCGTCCGGCCACGTCCGAGGTGAGCCGGTTGTAGCAGCCGGCCACATAGGTGCCCGGATAGTGCACGCCGTCCGCGGCGCACTCGGGCAGCGCCCCGCGCGTGGCGACATAGCCGTTGCCCAGTGCGCACAGCGACTCCCTGAGACGCTCGTCCGCGGGCTCGTAGCCGTCGTACTCCCACGTCCAGCCCGTCACGCCGGCGGCCCCCCTTCGGCTTGTCGTGCGAGGTCGGGTACGACGGTGTCGGCGCGACGGCGCGCGGCGGGAATTCCGCGCCCGCAAAGCGTCCGGTTGGCACCTGTCATGGGACCGCGGTCCACGAGACAGTGGAGACAGGAGCGGCACCGATCCCCCGCGGTGTCGCTCCGCCCGTGCGCCCCGTCGAAGCGGGGCAGGACCCGGCTCAGACGCTGATCCTGCGGCCCGTGACCGTGTCGGGGGCGATGCGCACCCACAGGTCGCGCGGGCCGCCCGCCCACGGTGTGCTGTAGGCCTCGGCATCGAGCCGGCTCCGCTCGTCCGGGTCCGTCACCGTGCGCGCCCGTCCGCGCACGAGCACGCTCCAGCCGCGGCTGAACGCGTCGTCGATGCGGTCGACTTCGAAGGCGACCTGGTGGCCCGCCGCCAGCGACGGCGTCGTACCGGCCCCCGTCCTGAAGACGACCGCGCCGTCGACGACGCTGTAGTTGACGGGCACGATCACGGGCCCCGACTCCGTGGACACCGCGAGTCGGCCCACACCGTGCGTCGACAGCAGCTCCCCGCACTCGCGCGGTCCCAGTTCGGTGAACTCCGGTGCGCGCCCGGCCCGTCCGGGACCGGGAGGCAGCTCGGTGTCGCCGCCGGTGAGTTCGGACACCGTGGTCTCCAGCACCTCGGCCAGCCGGACCAGGAGGCCCGAGCCCGGTGCGGCACCGGGTTGCTCCTCCAGGTATCTGAGGTAGCTGGGGGCGACGGCCGCGCGTTCGGCCGTCTCCGCGCGGGTCAGGCCGAGTTGGGTGCGCCGGGCGACGAGCCGGCGGCCCAGGTCGCCGACCGGCGCTCCTTCCGGCCCGTTCGCCTTCGTGCGTTCGGCCATCAGCGGTCACATCCTCTCGTCGGGCTCGCCTCAGTCCGTGCGCACGGCCACTTCGTGCTGCTCCCCGCCGAGGACCACCTTGAGCGCACCGGTCTCGGCGGCCCCGGCGAAGACCTCGTACGCCTCCTCCATGCGGTCGAGCGGGAAGATGTGGGTGACCATCTGCTCGGTCGGCAGCCGTCCGGCGGCCGCCATCCGCAGCAGGGTGGGGGTGGAGAACGTGTCGACCAGCCCGGTGGTGATGGTCACGTTCTTGATCCACAGTTCTTCGAGGTGCAGGGTCGCGGGCTTGCCGTGCACACCGATGTTGGCCACGTGCCCGCCCGGCCGCACCATGCGGGTGCACAGCTCGAAGCTCTCCGGCACACCGACCGCCTCGATGACGACGTCCGCGCCGAGCCCGTCGGTGAGGTCGTCGACCAGCTGTCCGGGCGCCTCGTGGACGTCCGCGACGGCATCGGCGCCGAACCGCCTGGCCGCCTCCAGCCTGGCCGGTGCCAGATCCACGGCGATGATCCGTTCGGGCGCGAACAGGCCCGCCGTGGTGATCGCCGCGAGTCCGATCGGGCCGGCCCCGACGACGGCGACGGTGTCCCCGGGGCGTACGTGCCCGTTGAGCACACCCACCTCGTAGGCGGTCGGGTAGATGTCCGCGAGCAGTACCGCGTCCCTGCTCGCCACGCCGGCGGGCAGCGCGTGCACGGACAGATCGGCGTAGGGGACGCGCACGTACTCGGCCTGGGTGCCGTCGATCAGGTGCCCGAGGATCCAGCCTCCGCCGCCCCGGCACTGGCCGTACGAGCCCTCACGGCAGTAACGGCAGCGGCCGCAGGCGCTGATGCAGGACACCAGGACCCGGTCTCCGGGCCGTACGGTCCGTACGTCGCTGCCGACCTCGACGATCTCACCGACGGCCTCGTGCCCCAGCACGGTGCCGGGCTGCACCTCGGGTACGTCGCCCTTGAGGATGTGGAGGTCCGTCCCGCAGATGGTGACCTCGCCGATCTGCACGATCGCGTCGGTGGGCTCCTTGATGGCGGGGTCGGGGACCTCCTCCCAGGCGGACTGTCCCGGGCCGTGGAAGACGAAGCCTTTCATGACGCCCTCACCCTCCTTTCCGGTCGGGCGGTGCAAGGGCAGGGAAAAACCTCTTTGCCCCGTAGATCCAGCTTGCCCTGCCCTGACGGGTTCCGCTTGGGCCGTACGGCCCCCGAGGCCCGCCGGACGGGGCCCTGCGGCGCCTGGTCGGCCCATGTCGTACCGCGGTGCCTGCTGTCACCTTCGGAACTGTCACGAGGAGCGTGAAGACGAGGAGGGGGTGCGCGGCAATGCGCGAAGGCAAATCCGCACGGCGGCGGCGGTGGCTGTGGCGCTGGCGGAGCAACCCGTTGCGACGGCACGACGACATCGTCGAGGCCTGGATCGTGCTGGCCGTTTGGACGCTCGTCGTGCTGGGCGGCGCGGTCGCCGGCCTGGTGACGGCCCATGCCGCGGACGAGGTGTTCGCACGGCAGCGCGCCGAGCGGCATCCCGTCCGGGCCGTGCTCCTCGCCGACACCCCCGCCAGCACGCTTGCGACCTGGGGCAGGGGCGACCGGGCCTGGGCCACGGTGCGCTGGACCGCGCCGGACGGCACCACCCGTACCGGCCGGACCCTGGTGGGCACCGATCTGGCGGCCGGAGCCTCGGTCACGATCTGGCAGGACCGGCAGGGTGGGCTCACCGACCGGCCGACCGATCGTACGGAGGCGTCCGTCGAGGCCGGCGTTCTCGGGGCCGGGGCCGCGTTGGCCCTGACCGGGGCCGTCGTCGGCGCCGGCGCCGTCGTCCGGTGGCGGCTCGACCGGCGGCGTATCGACGAGTGGGGCCGGCAGTGGGCTCTGGTCGGCCCGCGCTGGGGGCACAAGACGGGCTGACCCGTCCCGCTGCCGAGTCGGCCCGATCGCGCTGCAATGGAAGGGGGCGGTTCACCGCCGGAGGCGGGCCTGAGGAGGTGCCGTATGCGATTCGACGACCGTACGGACGCCGGGCGCCGCCTGGCCCGGCGACTGGAGTATCTGCGCGGCGCGGACGTGGTGGTGCTCGGGCTGCCCCGGGGCGGCGTCCCGGTGGCGTACGAGGTGGCGCGGGCGCTCGGCGCGCCGCTGGACGTGCTGGTGGTCCGCAAGCTGGGCGTGCCGTGGCAGCCGGAGCTGGGCTTCGGCGCGATCGGCGAACAGGACGTCCGGGTGCTCAACGAGGACGTGATCCGCGACACCGGGCTGGAGCCGGCCGAGCTGGCGGCCGTGGAGGCGGACGAACGGATCGAACTGGAGCGGCGGGTGCGCGAGTACCGGGCCGGCCGCGATCCCGTACCGCTCGCCGGGCGGACCGTCGTGGTCGTGGACGACGGACTGGCCACCGGTGCCACCGCGCAGGCCGCCTGCCGTGTCGTACGGGACAGGGGCGCGGCCCGGATCGTGCTCGCCGTCCCGGTCGGGGCGGGGCGGGCGCTCCCACTGCTGCGTGCGGTGGCCGATGAGGTCGTGTGTCTGCACAGCCCGGCCTACTTCGGCGCCGTCGGCGCCTGGTACCGCGTCTTCGACCAGACCGGCGACGACGAGGTCACCGACCTCCTGGCGCGCCCCGCGTCCGGCTCCCCCGCCCCTCCCGACGCGCCCCCGCCGAACCGCGAGGTCGAGGTGCCGGCCGGGCGGGTACGGCTGGCCGCGCGCTTCGTGCTTCCGGAACCGGCCGGGGCCGTGGTGGCGTTCGCGCACGGCAGCGGCAGCGGCCGGCACAGCCCGCGCAACCGGTATGTGGCCGCCGTGCTCAACCGCGCCGGTCTGGGCACGCTGCTGCTCGATCTGCTCACCGAGGACGAGGAACGCGACCGGCAAAACGTGTTCGACATCGACCTGCTGGCCCGGCGGCTCCAGGCCGCGGCCCTCTGGCTGCGCCGGGAGACCGACCTGCCCGTGGGCTACTTCGGCGCCAGCACAGGTGCCGGCGCGGCGCTGGAGGCCGCCGCCGACGACTCCGGCATCGGCGCGGTCGTCTCCCGCGGCGGCCGCCCCGACCTGGCCTCCGCCGCCTCGCTGGCCCGGGTGCGGGCACCGACGCTCCTCATCGTCGGCAGTCTCGACACCCAGGTGCTCAGCCTGAACCGGCTCGCCGCCGACCGGCTGCAATGCGAGCACCGCCTGGCGGTCGTACCCGGCGCGAGCCATCTCTTCGCCGAGCCGGGCACCCTGCCCGTCGTCGCCGGACTGGCCCGCGACTGGTTCACCACCCATCTGACACCCCCGGACCAAACCGGCTGACGCGCCTGAGCTCGCGCGGGACCCTGGCCCCAAGTGCCCACGGTTCGGGGCCGTTCGGCCCCTGAACCGGCACAGCGGCAGACGTCAGGGTGGAGGGCGCGTGGGGGACACGCTCCCTCGTGGCGGAGAGGTGGACGGTCATGCAGCGAGTGATCCTTGCCGGAGTCGATCCCTCGGCGGGCTGCCGGGCCGCGGCCGACTGGGCGGAGGACGAGGCGATACTGCGCGATCTGCCGCTGCGCGTGGTCCGCGCCTGGCCGCGGAACCCGGGCGAGGCCGGGGTGACCGTCACGGGCATGGGCCTCGGCCCGCAGGACATGGCGGCCGACGCCGAGACTCTGACCTGCCCACTGATCCTGGTCCCGGACACTCCGGCCCGCTCGAACCACACCGGCGCGGTCACGCTCGGCATCGACGCCCGCCGTCCCGCCGACACCGCGATCGACTTCGCCTTCGAGAGCGCCCGGCTGCGTGGCCTGCGGCTGCACGCCGTGCACGCCTGGGCGCTGCCGCCGAGCGCCGCCGAGTTGCCCTTCGCCGTACCGGAGGAGGACCGCGCCACCTGGGAGGACCACGAGGTCCAGCTGCTGGCGGACGCTCTGCGCCCCTGGCGCGCGAAGTACCCGGACGTACCGGTGCTCCAGGACGTCGTTCTGTTCACCCCGTCCGAGGCCCTGCTCCATCACTGCGCACACGCCGCCCTGGTCGTGGTGGGACACAGGCGGGGCTCCGCGTGGGGAGACACCACGCGGAGCCTGCTGCGGGCCGGCACCTGCCCGGTCGCCGTCGTACCGTCCTAGGCGCTGCCGGGCGCGCCCGTCGGCGCGCCCGCTCGCTCAGTCGGTCAGGAGATCCGGGCGGACCAGGGTCCCCGACCTGCCGTGGGCGATCTCGTACGCCGCGTCCAACGCTCCGATCGCCGCCAGTCCGCCGGTGTTCTCGACGAACCGGGCGACCGCCTCCGCCTTGGGCCCCATGGAGCCCTCGGGGAAACCGCCGCGGCGAAGCTGGAGGGGGGTCACGTCCGAGAGGGGCCGCTGCTCGGGGGTGCCGTAACCCTCGTAGACGTACGGCACGTCGGTGAGGACGAGCAGGAAGTCCGCCTTGAGGTGCTCGGCGAGCAGGGCCGCGGAGAGGTCCTTGTCGACGACGGCTTCGACGCCGGTCAGCGCGCCCGTGACGGGGTCGGCGGTGACGGGGATCCCTCCTCCGCCGGCGCAGATGACCAGGGCGCCGCCGCCGAGCAGATCGTGGATCGTCTCGGTCTCGACGATCCGCCGGGGGTCCGGTGAGGGCACGACCCGCCGCCAGCCCCCCGTGTCCTCGGCGATGTGCCAGCCCCGCTCGCGGGCGAGGGACCGGGCCAGGTCACGGGGGTAGACCTGGCCGACGAACTTGGTGGGCCGGTCGAAGGCCGGATCGTCGGCCCGTACCAGGGTGTGGGTGACGAGGGTGGCGATCCGGTGGCCGGGCAGGGCGTTGTGCAGGGTGCAGGCCAGCAGCGACCCGATCATGCCCTGCGTCTGGGCGCCGAGCAGATGCAGCGGGTACGGGGCGCTCAGGTCCGGGTCGGCGGCGCTCTCCATGGCGAGCAGGCCGATCTGGGGGCCGTTGCCGTGGGTGATGACCAGCTCGTGCTCATGGGCGAGGGCGGCCAGCGCGGTGGCGACCCGGTCGATGTTGGCCTGCTGGACCGCGGCGTCGGGGCGTTCGCCGCGGTGGAGCAGGGCGTTGCCGCCGAGGGCGACGACGATGCGCATGGCTTCAGTCCTCCAGGGTGGCGACGAGCACGGCCTTGATGGTGTGCAGCCGGTTCTCCGCCTGGTCGAAGACGATCGACGCCGGAGAGGAGAAGACCTCGTCGGTGACCTCCAGGCCGTCCAGTCCATGGGCGTCGAACAGGTCCCGGCCGAGGCGGGTACTGCGGTCGTGCAGCGAGGGGAGGCAATGCATGAACTTTACGTCCGGGTTCCCGGTGAGGGCGAGCGTCTTGTCGTTGACCTGGTACGGGAGCAGCAGCTCGATGCGCTCGCCCCAGGTGTCGGCGGGCTCACCCATGGAGACCCAGACGTCGGTGTGGAGGAAGTCGGCACCGCGTACGGCGGTCCCGACGTCCTCGGTGAGGGTGATGCGGGCGCCGCTGCGGTCGGCCAGGGTGCGGCAGGTGGTGACGAGTTCCGGGTCGGGCCACAGCTGCTTGGGAGCGGCGATGCGTACGTCCATGCCGAGCAGGGCGCCCATGGAGAGCAGGGAGTTGCCCATGTTGTTGCGGGCGTCACCGAGGTAGCAGTAGGCGATGTCCGGCAGCGGCTTGGGGCTGTGCTCGTGCATGGTCAGCACGTCGCACAGGCTCTGGGTGGGGTGTGCCGTGTCGGTCAGCCCGTTGTAGACGGGGACGCCGGAGCGGGCGGCGAGTTCGGTGACGATCGACTGGGCGGAGCCCCGGTACTCGATGGCGTCGAACATGCAGCCGAGGACGCGGGCGGTGTCGGCGATGGACTCCTTGGCGCCGATGTGGGTGTCGCCGGGGCCGAGGTAGGTGGTGGCGGCTCCCTGGTCGGCGGCGGCGACCTCGAAGGCGCAGCGGGTGCGGGTGGAGGTCTTCTCGAAGATCAGCGCGAGGTGCTTGCCGGTCAGCCGGGGCCGCTCGGTGCCCGCGCGCCTGGCCGCCTTGAGGCCGGCCGCGAGGTCGAGGAGGTGGTGGATCTCGGCGGAGGTGAAGTCGAGTTCGCTCAGGTAGGAGCGGCCTCGCAGGTCGACGGTCATGGTGGTTCCCCTTGCTTGATCGGTGCTCGATCAGACGGCCGCGTCGCGTTCGATGGGGCAGCTCATGCAGCGCGGGCCGCCGCGGCCGCGGCCGAGTTCACCGCCGGCGATGGTGACGATCTCGAGGCCCTGCTTGCGCAGATAGGTGTTGGTGGTGACGTTGCGCTCGTAGCCGACGATCACTCCGGGGGCGATCGCGAGGAAGTTGTTGCCGTCGTCCCACTGCTCGCGCTCGGCGTTGCGGATGTCCTGGGGCGCGCAGAGCATGCGGACCTTGTCCAGGTCGAGGGCCTCGGCGAGGGCGGTCGCGAGGTCGGAGTTCGCCGCGACGTCGAAGCCGGCCTCGCGCGTGTCACTGGGGGTGAGCGTCCACGAGCGCAGGGAGTCGGCGAGGCCGGGATAGATGGTGAAGGCGTCGCGGTCGACCATGGTGAGGACCGTGTCGAGGTGCATGTAGGCGCGTGCGGACGGCAGTTGGACGGCGATCAGCCGTCTGGCCGTGCCGCCGGCGAACAGCCGTGCCGCCAGGTTCTCCACCGCCTGGGCGGTGGTGCGCTCGCCCATGCCGACCATCACGGCTCCGTTGCCGAGGACGTGGACGTCGCCGCCCTCCAGGGTGCCCACGACGCCGTCGAGGATCGGTTCGGTGATGTTGCCCGCGAACCTGGGGTGGAAGCGGTAGATGGCCTCGGCGTGCAGGCTCTCGCGCCGGCGGGCGGTCTTGGCCATCGGGTTGACCGACAGACGGTCGTACATCCAGCACGAGTTGTCGCGCGGGAAGAGATGGTTGGGCAGCGGGGTGAGCGCGAAGTCGTCCCGGTCGAGGGCGTTCCAGACCAGGCTGTGCGGTGCGGCGATCGGCAGGTCGCTCATGAGGAGCCCGCCGATGAGATAGCCGGCCAGGGTCTCCCCGTCGAGGTCGGCGCACAGCGCGCGCACCGGGTCGATCAGGGCCGGGCCCACGGTGGCCGGAGTGATGGCCCGGTCGAGCAGCCAGTCGCGGGCCTCGGGGACGTCGAGGGTCTGGGCCAGCAGGTCGGAGAAGTAGTGGACGCGTGTGCCGTAGTCCCTGAGGACCTGGGCGAAGGCGTCGTGCTCCTCGCGGGCGCGCTTGGCCCACAGGATGTCGTCGAAGAGCAGGGCGTCGACGTTGCGCGGGGTGAGGCGGGAGAGTTCGAGGCCGGGGCGGTGCAGGATCACCTGGCGCAGGGGGCCGACCTCGGAGTCGACGTGGAAGGTGTTCATGGTGGGAGTTCCTTTGTGCCGTGGTTCGGTCAGTCGTGGTGGCCGAGGCCGTTGCGCTTGCGGGTGCCGCCGGTACGGTTGGTCCGGAGCCCGCGGGAGATCCGCTGGGTGGGCGGGGGTGTCTCGGGTGCCCGGTCCTCCTGGGCCGGGATCGTCACGGCCGTGGGGGCCGTCGGCTCGCCGTAGCTGCCCTGGCCCCGCTTGAGCCAGACGTAGACCGGGATGCCGAGCAGCAGGACGAACAGGCCGTAGTAGACGGTCTGGTAGCCGCTGCCCTGGATCGACCAGTACGAGAAGACGAGGGCGAGCGAGGCGATGGTGATGTCGCGGGCCAGCCGGCGGGTGCTGAGACTGTCGCGGCCGCGGACCAGCAGCCAGTACAGCTGGGCGGCGGCGGAGAACAGGTAGGGGATCACGGCGGTGAGCACGCTCAGCAGCACGATCTTCGTGAAGACGTCCTCGAAGCGCGTGTAGCTGAACACCGTGATCAGCGAGGCCAGCACGGTGGAGGCGACGATGCCGAAGGCCGGGACCCCGCTCTCACCGCGCAGCTTGGCGAAGACGCCGGGGAAGAGGCCGTCGCGGGCGGCGGCGTAGGGCATCTCCGCGCACAGCATGGTCCAGCCGTTCAGGGCGCCGATGCCGGAGATGATGGCGGCCGCGGCAACGACGTCGCCGGCCCAGGTGCCGCCGAAGATGTTGTTCGCGGCGTCGGTGAACGGCGCGGTGGAGGAGCCCAGATCGGCGTGCGAGACAGTGCCGAACACCGCGAGGGTGCCGAGGATGTAGATGACGGCGCAGGCGAGCGTGCCGTACACGGTGGCGCGCGGCACGTTGCGTCCCGGCTCGCGGACCCGCCCGGCGACCACGGAGGCCGCTTCCAGGCCGAGGTAGCTGAACAGGGCGATGGCCCCGGCGGCGGAGATCGCGCCGAGCGCCGACTGGCCGCTGGCGTTGAAGGCGCCGAAGTTGCCGGCGTCGATGAAGAGCAGCCCGACGGTCGCCATGAAGACCAGTGGGACGAACTTCAGTACGGTCGTGATCACCTGGAAGGCGCCGATGTTGCGCACACCGGTGAGGTTGATCGCGGCCGGTATCCACAGCCCGACCAGTGCGATGAGTACCGACATGCCGGTTTTGTGGCCGGTGTTGACGAACACCTCGACATAGCCGACCCAGGCCACCACGATCGCCGCGTTCCCGGCCCATGCCGTGATCCAGTAGGACCAGGCGTTGAGGAACCCGGCGAACTCACCGAAGGCCTCGCGGGCATAGACGTACGGTCCACCGCTCGCCGGGACGCGCTTCGACAGGGCTCCGAAGGTGTGTGCCAGCGCGAGGGCGCCGAGGGTCACGACGACGAAGGCGACGAGGGAGATGGGGCCGTAGGGGGCGAGCGCGGAGGGGAGGGCGAACACTCCGGTGCCGATGATGCTGCCGATCACGAGCGCGGACGCGGCCGGCAGACCGAGGGCGGCCGTGGACGCCGCTCGGTCTCCTCTGCGCTTGGTACTGGCCATGGCTGTGCTCCTTGTGCGGTCCGTTACGGAGGGGTCGAGCCCGTCAGCCATGCTTCTGTGGCGCGCAGAGGTGCGGACAGCGGCCGGAAGGCCCGGAGGGGGTCCGATGGTCCTCTTGTACCGGGCCCGCTCAGCCCAGGTGAGCGGGCGGTCGTCCGGGTGTCAGTAGCTGCTGCCGAGGGTCCGCGTCGTGTAGGCGCACTCCGTGTAGATGTAGCCGGAGCGGAGCTTGGCGGTGTCGGAGGCGGGGGTCGCCGTGCTGATGCCCCGCGGCTTGTGTACGAAGTACGTGGTGCCGGGCGGCAGACTGATCGTGCGCTGTGGGTAGTGCTTGCCGCTGTCGCTGCAGGGCTTGAATCCGATCGTGATCGAGGCGGCGAAGGAGTAGGCCTTGCAGCTGCCGCACGCCTTGAGCGAGAAGCTGCCGGTGACCGGGCCGGTGTAGTAGACCGTGATGGGGTCGGGACTGTCGTTCTTGACCGTGACGGAGATGCTGCCGCCGGAGGCGGTGGTGGGCAGTCGCTTCCCGGCGGCCGGCAGCGTCTGGGCGACCTCGGCGGCGATGGAGATCTTCTCCGCGCTGGCCCGGTTCTTGTCGTTCTTGTGGTCGGCGACGAATTCGTCCATGGTCTTCTGCGCCGCCTCGAAGTCGCCGTCCTTGTACTGGTCGACTCCGCAGGCGTACTCCCCCGAGTCGGCGCTCCGCCCGGCCCGGTCGGCACTCTTCGTCAAATCGGCTGCGGCGTCACCCGCGCTCCCCGAGAGGTCGGTGATCCTCGTGTTCAGGCCGCGCAACCGCTCGACGGCGGCACAGGGGTCGGAGCCGCGTACGTTCTTCTCCGTGCCGGCCACCGCCAGGTCGACGGCGGGCGCGATCTTCGTCGTCTGCTCGGACCGGGGGAATGTGCTCAGCAGTTCGCCGAAGTGGGTGACCCAGTCCGCCTCGCCGGAGGACAGGCTGCTCGATCCGCACTCGTAGAGCGAGGTGGCCAGCCGGTCGTCGGGCCACCGGGTCAGCGCGCCGAGCTCCTCCTTCGGCATGGTGCGTGGCACCGTACGCAGATACTTCAGCGGCGCGATCGCCTCGCAGTAGCGCTTGCGGCCGTAGTCCGCACCGACCGTCGCGTAATAGGTCTCCATGCTGTCGGGGACACGGTCGGCCGCGCGGGAGCCGGAATGATGGGCCACGAGGTCCTCGTAGACGTCCAAGGCCGTGCCGTAGTCGGACCTCGCGCTCTCGAAGGACCGCCGGCCGCTCTTGGCCACCAGCTGGTCGGCCTTGTCGAGCCGGTCGAGGAGCTGTTGCTGGATCGCTTCCTCGCGGGCGTCGTCGTACAGCAGCGCGCCGCCGACCGGTGCGGCGAGGAGGAGCACCCCCAGCAGCAGCGCGAGGGGCGGTCTTCCGGGCCAGGCCAGTGTGGTGCGCAGTCCGGCGAACGCGCCGTGGACGGCGGCCAGAGCGAGGAACACGAGGTAGACGGAGAGCGCGAGTCCCGGGACACCGTCCGCGTCCGCGGGCAGGGCGACGAGCAGCAGGACGGCCGTCGCCGCCCAGCACACGGCCATCAGGACCCAGCGACGGACGAGGGCGTAACCGAGGCCGAGGCCGCTGAGATTGAGCAGGGCGACCGCCGCGGCCCGCCAGGCGTCCGGCGGTGCGGGCGGCGGGCTCGACGGCATGGGCGGCACGACAAAGCCATGGCTGGGGCCGTACGGATCACCGGACATGAGGGCTCCCCCCGTCAACACGACCCATATGTCTGTGAGTTGGGAGTGTACGGCCAATGGTGGGGGTTCGACAGGGCTCCCGGGCTCCTCAGCGCGGCACGGGCGCGGGGCGTGGTAGGGCCGTCAGTACCGCGGAGACGACGCCCTTCGACGACGCCATGACGTCGGCTACGAAACGCAGCCGTCCGACGCGGAGTTGACTGAGACCGGCGCCGTGGTCGGCGGCCACCACGAGCGCCACCGCGAGCAGCAGCAGCTGCCACAGGGCCGTCACGGGGCGCCGCAGCAGCCGGGGCAGTTCAAGGAAGGAGGCGTGCAGCCGCTCGCAGTGGAAGGGCACATGGCGCTCTTCGTCGGCCAGGATGCGGCCCGCGACGTCGGTGGCGAGCGCGTCGTCCGTGCCGTCGCGCAGGGCCCGGTAGTGGCCCAGCGCCACGACCTCCGCGATCATCAGCACCAGCAGTTCCGTGCGCAGCCCCAGCAGCCGCCGGAGCCGTACGAAGACCTGGTCGCTCCAGTGGCCCGCGAGCGTCGGCATGCCACCGGCGGCCAGCAGGCCGGCCGGCAGACGGGCGTGGTTCTGTTCCTCGGCGACGAACAGCCGTACCGCGCCGGTGTATTCGGGGTCCCCGGCCGCCTCGGCCTTGGCGATGAGATTGGTGCCGTCACCGTGCTCGCCGACCTGGAAGCGCTGGATTCCCGCCCACACCGCGCGGTGCAGCGTCGCTCCCCGCGCTCAGTCCGGGTCGCCCGCTGCCTGCCTGCGCTCGCGCTCCTCCTCGAATCGCCTTCTCCAGTCGGCATGTCCGCCCGTACGCACGCGGCCTCCCGTCGTCCCCGAGAGCACGGCTCCCGTGTCCGGATCAAGCAGGACGCGTGCGTCGACGGAACCGTTCCCGCGGGGCCGCGGGGGGCGTCAGCCGCCCAGTGCCGTCAGCACCACCGACTTGGCTTCCTCCTGCACCCGGGCGAGGTGGTCGGGTCCGAGGAACGACTCGGCGTAGATCTTGTAGACGTCCTCGGTGCCCGAAGGCCGTGCCGCGAACCAGGCGTTGGCGGTGGTCACCTTGATGCCGCCGATCGGAGCGCCGTTGCCGGGAGCCTCGGTGAGGACGGCGGTGACCTCTTCTCCCGCCAGGCTCCGCGCGGTGACCTGGGCCGGCGAGAGCTTCGCGAGGAGGGCCTTCTCCTCGCGGGAGGCCGGCGCGTCGATGCGCGCGTACGCGGGCCGGCCGAAGCGGGCGGTGAGTTTGGCGTAGTGCTCGGACGGGGTGCGGTCGGTGACGGCCGTGATCTCGGACGCGAGGAGCGCGAGGAGGATGCCGTCCTTGTCCGTCGTCCACACCGAGCCGTCCCGGCGCAGGAAGGACGCCCCGGCCGACTCCTCGCCGCCGAAGCCGAGCGCCCCGTCGAGCAGCCCGTCGACGAACCACTTGAATCCCACGGGCACTTCGACCAGTTCACGGCCGAGGTCGGCGGCGACGCGGTCGATCATCGAGGACGACACCAGCGTCTTGCCGATCCCCGTGCCGGCGGGCCACTGCTCGCGGTGCTTGTAGAGATAGGCGATGGCGACGGCGAGATAGTGGTTGGGGTTCATGAGACCCGCGTCCGGTGTGACGATGCCATGGCGGTCGGCGTCGGCGTCGTTGCCCGTGGCGATGCGGAAGCGGTCGCGCTGCTCGATGAGCGAGGCCATGGCGTACGGCGACGAGCAGTCCATGCGGATCTGGCCGTCCCAGTCCAGCGTCATGAAACGCCATGTGGGGTCGGTGTGCGGGTTGACCACCGTCAGATCCAGGCCGTGCTGTTCGGCGATACGGCCCCAGTAGGCGACGGACGCCCCGCCCAGCGGGTCGGCGCCGATCCGCACACCTGCCGTGCGGATCGCGTCGATGTCCAGCACGCCGGGCAGGTCGGAGACATAGCTGCCGAGGAAGTCGTACCGCTCGGTCGTGGGTGCGGCGAGCGCGCGCGGGTAGCTGATGCGGCGTACGTCCTTGAGACCGCCGGCGATGATCTGGTTGGCCCGGTCCTGGATCCAGGAGGTCGCCTCGGAGGCGGCCGGGCCGCCGTTCGGCGGGTTGTACTTGAAGCCGCCGTCGGCGGGCGGGTTGTGCGACGGGGTGACCACGACGCCGTCCGCGAGGCCGGTGCCACGGCCCCGGTTGTGGGTGAGGATGGCGTGCGAGACCGCCGGGGTGGGGGTGTAGCCGTCCTCGCTGTCGAGGAGCACGGACACGTCGTTGGCGGCGAACACCTCGAGGGCGGTGACCTTCGCGGGCTCCGACAGCGCATGCGTGTCGGCTCCGAGGAAGAGAGGGCCGTCGACACCCTGGCTGTCGCGGTACTCGCAGATGGCCTGGCTGGTGGCGGCGATGTGGTCCTCGTTGAACGCGGTCGCCAGCGACGATCCGCGGTGTCCGGAGGTGCCGAACGCCACCCGCTGTCCGGGCTCGGCCGGGTCGGGGTGCAGTGCGTAGTACGCCGTGACCAGCCGGGCCACGTCGACAAGGTCCTCGGGACCGGCCGGCTTGCCCGCTCGCTCGTGCGGCATGAATCCGCTCCTCCGCATCGGTTGATCCGTCGCTCGACGTCTCATCATTCCCCTTCACGGCCGGGGAACGCGAGTGGGCCACGACCTGCTCGCTCCGGCGTGGAGGCACGACCGTGTCCGGCCGTTGCTCATCGTGGAGCAGGCGTGCCCGAGGCGGACGGCGTCTGGACTCGGGCTCGCACCGAGCACGCGGCGGGCTCGGCCGGCCTCGGCCGCGGCACGCCTTCGGCTCCCGCGCCGCTCGGCGTGGCACCGCGGACCGCGAGGAGCGCCGCGCCCAGGTCCGCCGCCGCTCGCGGGTCCGAGAGGGAACGGCCCGTCAGTTCCTCGATACGGCGCAGCCGGTAGCGGACGGTGTTGGGATGGACGAACAGGCTCCGGGCCGCATCGGCGGCGGAGCCGGCCGCGGCGAACCAGTGCTCCAGGGTCTCCAGCAGACGGGCGCGTTCCGGCGCCGGGAGGTCGAGGACGGGTCCGAGGGTGACCGTCACCAGGTGAGCGGCTTCCACCGGGGCGGCCGCGACGACCATGGCCAGCGGGTTGTCGTCGAAGCGCGCGACGCCGGGGCCGGTACCCGGGAGGCCGGCCAGGGCCAACCGGGCGAAGCGCAGGGCCTGCGGGGTGTCGCGCAGTGAGTGGAAGCCGGGGCTGATGCCCACGCGGGCGTGTGTGCGGCGCAGGATGCGCAGACCGGTGTTCTCCGCCGTCGGCGCGGCCAGGGCGACCAGACCGATCTGCTGATCGGGCAACAGCCGCCAGGCGGACGGAAGCTGGGCCTGGCGCAGCGCGGTCTCGATTCCGGCCAGCGGCTCCGTACCCGGCGCCGTGGACTCGGCGGCGACCACCGCGTAGGGTCCGCGCTCAGGCAGGCCCAGTTCGCGGGCGGCCTCCCACAGGGTGGTGCGGTCGGCGATGGCACCGGTGAAAAGCGCTTCCACCAGTGCGGAGCGGCGGGCTTGGCGTTGCAGGGTCAGTTCGGCGGTGGTCTCCCGGTGGGCTTCGGCCACGGCTTCGGCATAGAGGCCGAACAGCGACCAGATCTCGGCGGAGCGGGCCACCAGTTCGGCGTCCGGGACCTCCGGATGGGTGCCGGCCTCCTTGACGATCTCCGACCACAGGAACTCGAAGCCGACCCGGTAGGCGTGCAGGGTGTCGGCGAGGGGCATGCCGTGCTCGGCGCGGATGCGGCCGGTCTCGCGGGCGGGTCCGGGGTCCGGGTCGCCCGCGCGGAGGAAGTGTCTGAGGACCAGGTCGGCGTTGGACGTGCACGAACGGCGCAGCGAGTCGAAGGGGATGAGCGATTCGTCCCCATACGCATCGATGTCGGAACGTATGCGCTCCGCCAGCCGCTCGCCCAGTTCCGGAAGCCGTGCGTGGATCGCCGCGGCGACACCCGAGAAGTCCATCGGCGCAGTGTAGCGCCCGGTCTTTGTTCCCAGGAACAACGCGGTGAAAGGGAAGCTGTCGTCCCTCCCATAGGTCGTCGCCCTCGGCGGCAGCACCATGTCGTCAACGTGAACGGCGGATTTCGACGGTGACATTCGTGGAGGCGGGGCATGCCCAATCTGGCGGAGTTCTTGGTACGGACGGCGGAGCGGCAGCCGGAGCGGGACGCGCTGCGTCTGGGAACGCAGGTCACCACCTACGCCGAACTGGACGAGCGCAGCGCCCGGGCCGCGGCGCTGCTGCGGGCCGAGGGCGTACGACCGGGTGACCGGGTGGCCCTGATGCTGCCGAACGTCCCCGAGTTCGTCGTGCTGTACTACGGCGCGCTGCGCGCCGGAGCGATCGTCGTGCCGATGAACCCGCTGCTGAAGACCCGGGAGACCGAGTACCACCTGAACGACTCCGGGGCGGCGCTGCTGTTCGAGTGGCACCAGGCACCCGGCGAGGGCACCCAGGGGGCGGCCGCCGCCGGCGTGCGGCACATCGCGGTCGAGCCCTCCCACTTCGCCGGACTGCTGGCCGGTCAGGAGCCGCTGACCGAGGTGACGGAGACGGCCGCCGACGACGTGGCCGTACTCCTGTACACCTCCGGCACCACGGGACGCCCCAAGGGCGCTGCGCTCACCCATGGGAGTCTGCGGCACAACACCGAGGTCAACGCCGTTCATGTGCAGCGCATCACATCCGAGGACGTGGTCGTCGGCTGTCTGCCGCTGTTCCACATCTTCGGGCAGATCTGCACGATGAGCGTGGCCGTCCGCAGCGGGGCCTCGCTCACCCTGATCCCGCGCTTCGACCCGCAGGCCGTGCTGGACGCGATCGCCCGCGACCGGGCCACGGTCTTCGAGGGCGTGCCGACGATGTACGCCGCGCTGCTGCAGCATCCGTCGGAGGCGGACGTGTCGACGCTGCGGATGTGCGTCTCGGGCGGAGCCTCGCTGCCCGTGGAGGTGCTGCACGGCTTCGAGCGGCGCTTCGGCTGCATGGTGCTGGAGGGCTTCGGCATGTCCGAGACGAGCCCGGTGGTCTCCTTCAACCACCCCGACCGGCCGCGCAAGCCGGGGTCGGTCGGCACTCCGATCCTGGATGTGGAGGTCCGGCTGCTGGACGAGAAGGGCCAGGACGTGGGCCCCGGCGAGGTCGGCGAACTGGCCGTGCGCGGACCGAACGTGATGAAGGGCTACTGGAACCTGCCCGAGGAGACGGCGACGGCGGTCCCGGACGGCTGGCTGCGCAGCGGCGATCTCGCCCGGCGGGACGAGGACGGCTATCTGTACATCGTCGACCGCAAGAAGGACATGATCATCCGCGGTGGGTACAACGTCTACCCGCGCGAGATAGAGGAGATCCTGCACGAGCACCCGGCCGTCGCGCTGGCCGCCGTGGTGGGCCTGGCGCACGAGCATCTCGGCGAGGAGGTCGCGGCCGCGGTCGTTCTGCGCAAGGGCGCCGAGGCGACGCCCGACGAGCTGCGGGAGTTCGTCAAGGACCGGGTGGCGGCGTACAAGTACCCGCGATCGGTCTGGCTCGTGGACGCGCTGCCGACCGGCCCCAGCGGCAAGATCCTCAAGCGGGAGATCACCGCGCCGGCCGGGTGAGCGACGGTCCGCGCACGCCGAACGGAGGAACCCCCGCTCCGGCCATCAGGGCGGGGGTTCCCTGCGTTCAGGGCGCTTCGCGTCGGCCTCCCCTGTGTCGGCCTCCCCTGCGGCGTCGGCGGTCGGCGCGCGGTTCGGCGGGGTGTCGCCCGCGGTCAGGTGTTCGAGCACCTCGACGAGTTCCTGGCAGGCCTGTTCCACGGACAGTCTGGTGTTGCGCTGCTCGGTGATCACGGCCGACAGGAGCAGGGCGGTCAGGGCCATGGTCCCGTTGAAGGCCTGGAGCTTCATCATCACTTCGACGGGGGTCAGCCGCGCGAACGGCCCGATGTGCTCCGTCGCCGCGATGGTGGCCAGGACGGACGTGAGGAGGGCGCACAGGATGCTGCCCGCGAGCCGAAAGCGCAGCGCCGCCCAGACGAGGAGCGGATAGACCAGGAACAACAGGCTGACGGAGCTGCGCGTGGCCAGGGGTACGAGACCGCAGGCGACCAGCGTGACGACCAGGGCCTCCTTCCACCGCGACATCCTCAGCGGCCAGGTGATCCTGTGCAGCATCAGCAGGATCGGAGTGACGATCAGGACGCCCATCGCGTCGCCCACCCACCACGCCAGCCAGATGAGTCCGGAGTCATGCAGGGGGAGCTTGCCCACGAGGACGAGGAGACCGACGCCCACGGTCGCGCTGATCAGCATGGCGGCCAGCGCGCCGAGGAACACCAGCGCGAGGCCGTCCCGTAACCGGTTGAGCTCGGTCCGGAAGCCGACGTGGCGGAGCATGAGGTACGCGCACAGGGGTGCGGCGGTGTTTCCCGCGACGATGCCGGCCGCGTCGCGGCCCGGCGGGCTGATGGAGGCGATGACGAGGAAGGCGCCGAGCGCGATACCGGGCCAGATGCCCACCCCGAGGAGCAGCAGACTGGCCACCGCGAGGCCGGTCGGCGGCCAGATGGGGGTGACCACGGCTCTTTCGACGACGAGCTGGCGCAGGAGTCCGAGCCGCCCTGCCGCGTAGTAGCAGACAGCGACGGCCAGCACCTTGAGGACGTAGACGGCCGTCCGGCGCAGCTCCTGGGTACCCACCACAGCTGCCATCAGACACCGATGCCGCGCCGTCGGCGAGGCGAGAAACGCGGCGACGGGCCCTATGACTGAAGGCCGGGCCCCTCGCGGCCCACGACGAGTACGGCCGCGTCGTCCTCGTGCCCCACGAGCTCGGCGCCCTTGATCACGGCGGCGGCCAGCGACTCCGCGTCCAGACCCGCGACGGCCGCGCCGCCGGCGAGCCGTGCCACGTGGTCGAGCCCCTCGTCGACGCTCAGCCGGGGTCCCTCCACGACGCCGTCGGTGAGGAGGATGAAGACTCCGCCCGCGCTGAGCCGGAAGCAGGCCACCGGATATTCCACGCCCTTCTCGATACCGAGCGGCGGTCCCCCGTCGTCCTCGGCGATCCCGGACCTGCCGTCCGCCGTGGCCCAGACGAAGGGGATGTGGCCGGCCCGCGCGCTCTCCAGCAGCCCGGTGGACGGGTCGAGCCGAACAAAGGTGCAGGTGACGAAGAGGTCGCTGCCCAGGGACAGGAGCAGGTCGTTGGTGCGGCTGAGCAGCTCGCCCGGCTCGCTGGTGACGGAGGCGAGCGCCCGCAGCCCGGCCCGGACCTGGCCCATGAAGGCCGCCGCCTCGATGTTGTGGCCCTGGACGTCGCCGATGGACAGCCCGATGCGGCCGTCGGGCAACGCGAAGGCGTCGTACCAGTCGCCGCCCACGTTCAGGCCGTAGCAGGCGGGGGCGTACTGAACGGCCAGGTGGAAGCGGGGGTCGGTGGGCAGGTCCCTGGGCAGCATGCCGCGCTGCAGGGCGATGGCCAGCTCGACCTGTGAGCGCTGCAGCTCCGCGCGCTCGCGCGCCTGCGCGGTGAGCCACCGGAGTCTTTCCAGCAGCTCGTCCGCGTCGGGCATTGAGCGCTTGCGGGGCATGATCACTCCGGCGAGACACTGGTCCCTCGAGACAGCAGTCCCGTATGGATAAACTCCTAGATTTTACCTTCATACGGACATATCGAACATAAGGGGCGAATCGAAGGAGCTCGGGGGACGCCCGGCAACGACACCCGGTACCGGGAGCCCCCCCGGCCGGCTCAGGTCCGCGCGGAGCCCGTGCGGCGCGAGGTGCGCAACGTACCGACCGTCTTCAGCAGCCGGTCGGCCGGCTCCCGGAGCCGCGGATGGGCCAGCACCGTGTTCCGCAGGCCGCGCACGGGCCTGCGCCACAGCCGGTACCCCGCCGCCACCGGGTGGGTCCGGGCCGCGAACCCCTCCCCCACGCGCAGCTCACGGGTCTTGAGCCAGTCCTTGTACTCCTTCTCGCCGCGTCCCAGGTCGACGAGCGTCACCCCGTTGCGGGCCGCCGCCTCCGCCGTCCGCAGATGCATCATCAGGCCGGGCGAGTAGTAGTGGAGTTCGGGGTCGTACGCGGTGAACCAGGCGGCGAGCACCGTGCTCGAACGCGGCCCGAAGTGCGCGGCGACCGGCCGGTCGCCGGCGTACAGCACGGACAGCACACCCGTGAAGTGCTCCTCGCGGACATGGAACAGATGGTCGACCACATCGACGATCCACGGTCTGGCGAACCGGTCCATCCGTCCCGTCCTGCGGTACTGGGCGGACTTCCACCGCATGAGCGTGCGCAGCATCCGCGGATCGCGCTCGTCGAACACGAACCGCACCTCGCCCACGTCACGCCCGATACGGCGCTCCTTCTTCAACGTCGTCTTGGCCAGCCCCGGATAGGTCCCGCGCAGCCACTCCGCATAACCGCCGTCGCCCGGCTTGACGTCGATCACCGGTGAGGCGAACCGACCGGTGACATGTCTCGCGAACGGTCTCTGCTCCTCCACTAGGTGGTCGAACTCGAAAATGGACAGCCCGCACGCACGCAGCAGGTCCTGGGCGTCCCAGGTGACCCCGGGGCGGTGCACCAGGGCCTGACAGTCCGAGAGACCGAGGCCGATCGCCCGGCCGACGCCCAACACGTCGCGCTCGTACGGGAAGAAGCCGACGGGCTCCCCTGCCTCGCGCAGGACCGCCACCCTCGCCCCGCCGCGGTGCCTGCCGATCCCGATCGCGAACTCCGGCGCCAGGAAGGGGTTGGCGTACTCCGGTGACTCGTCCATCGCCCGGTGCCAGTCCCGGCGCAGCGACTCGGTCAGCTCGCCCGGCCTGTGGATCGTGATGTCCACTCAGATCGACCGCCCTTCCGCAGCATCCGCGTCGGACGCGACCGTGGCGGCACGGGCCGGCCAGGCGTGTAGATCATGGCTGTTGGATCGCATCGGCGACCGCTCCCCCCTATGACGCGATGTCCGCGTCCTGCCACTTCTTACTGCCACTTCGTTGGAATTCCGACTCCGCATTGCCGGGGCAAGGCTCAAACGTCGCGAAACAGTACGCACGCTGTCAAGGGTGCCTCCCGGAACGGGAGAATGCGGGGCGTTCGAGGCGCTCGCCGTCCACGGCGATGTCGACAACTTCGTTGTAGAAGGCGAGGAGTCCCCTGACCGCGGCCACCGCGGGAAGCGGATCCCGGTAGCTCCATACGACATCGGGCGGCACGTCGGCCTCGCCGCGCCAGGACCAGTACTCGGCCCTCCCCTTGTACGGGCAGCCGGTGCTGTGGTCGGTGGGGACGAACAGGTCGAGGCGGACGTCCTCGCGGGGGATGTAGTAGCGGGTGGGCAGGCCGGTCTCGAACACCAGCACCGGGCGGCGGGTGTCCGCCACGACCGTGCCGTCGATCTCCACCACGACATGGCGGCTGCTGGGCAGGGCGTCCACGCGTTTGTGCGGGTCGCGAGGGTGGATGAAGATCTCTTCCGCCTCCTCGTACCAGTGGTCGAGGCCGCGGCCGGTGCGCTCGAACCACTCGAAGGCGATGTGGCCGGCCAGGTCGGCCGCGGGGTACGTCCAGGCCGCGTTCCCCATGAGGTCGCCGTCCACGTCGAGGTCGTAGAAGAGCCGCGATCCGGTGTGGGTGCCGGCCGGCGGGTTCTTCGCCGGGCGGAGCAGGTCGGTGCGGACCTCCTCGCGCGGGAAGGCGTACAGCGGCACGGGGAGGCCGGGCTCCCAGACCAGGACGGGGTGCCGGCTGTCCACGACGGTGACCTCACCCTTGTTGCCACGCACCCAGCGTTCGCTCGGTTCCCACAGAAGGCCCTCGGGGGTGGCACGGACGGTTGCCGCGGTGCGGAGTGTGGTCATGGCCCGTTCTCCCTTCCGGTACTCCGGCAACGCCCTCGACCGCCCGACGCGTTCCCACCCATTGGAAATCCAATGGCTGACATGTGATTCCTCATTGGAAACGTATGACATGCGGATCTACCTTCGAGGAGGTCGCCACGCTGACGATCTGCGTCCGCGGTGTCAGCGGGCGCCCCAAGGCCCTTAGCTCTCCTGGAGAAACAGCATGTCGAAGATCCTCTTCGTGATGACCGGCGTCGACCACTGGACGCTCGCCGACGGCACCCGGCACCCCACGGGCTTCTGGGCCGAGGAGGCCGTGGCCCCGCACCGGGCGTTCAAGGCCGCCGGCCATGACATCGTCGTCGCGACGCCCGGCGGCGTGGTCCCCACCGTGGACAGGAGCAGCCTGGCCCCGGAGGTCAACGGCGGCCAGGAGGGTGCCGACGACATCGTGAACGGACTCGCGGCGATGACCGAGCTGCAGCACCCGATCACGCTGGAGGCCGTCGACCTCGACGAGTACGCGGCCGTCTTCTACCCCGGCGGTCACGGCCCGATGGAGGACCTCGCCGTCGACGCCACCTCCGGCAGACTGCTCATCGACGCCCTCGGCTCGGGCAAGCCGCTCGGCGTCGTCTGCCACGCCCCGGCCGCGCTGCTGGCCGCCGTCCACGAGGACGGCTCCAACGCGTTCGCGGGATACGAGGTGGCCGCGTTCACCAACGCCGAGGAGACCCAGGCGGGCTTCGCCGACCGGGCGAAGTGGCTGCTGGAGACCCGGCTCGTCGAGGCCGGCGTGCGCGTCCGCGCGGGTGAGCCGTGGGCCCCGAACGTGGTCGTCGACCGCAACCTCGTCACCGGTCAGAACCCGTCCTCGTCCGCCCCGGCCGCGGTGGAGGTCCTCAAGCAGCTGGCCGGCTGAGCGCCTGCCCGGACGGCCCGCTGTGTCACCGCTGTGTCACAGGTGATCCACAGCGGAAACCCGCTGTCCAGGACCACTGTCTACCTGGGCGAGTGGCCGGCGACGGGCCGGCCCGGGCAATCCGAATTCGGGGGCGTCATGCAGTACGGAAGCGGCATCCGCAGAACGGCGATGGCAATGGCGGCGATCTCGGCCGCGCTGGTGGTGACCGCGTGCCAGAACGGCAGCGACGATTCCGCGGCCACGTCACCGTCGCAGTCGCAGTCGCAGTCGCAGTCGCAGTCTCCGAGCAACGCGGCGACCTCCTCCCCGGTGGCGGGCACCCCGGCCGCCAAGCCGTCCGGCGTCGGCACGCCGAAGGCCCCCGCCACGAGCGCGTCCGCCGGATCCGGCTCAACTGCCAAGGCGTGCGCGGCGACCGCGCTGAAGGCGACCGCCTCCCAGGCCGCCAACCGTCCCGACGGCACGGGAACCGGAGCGGCGATCGTGGAGTTCACCAACGTCTCCGCACAGGCATGCGTCCTGCAGGGGCATCCGTCGGTGGCCGGGGCCGGCAACGGTTCGCCGGAGCACAACAAGCCGCTGGCGGTCACCCCCACCGGCACTGCCGCGCCGGTGACGGTGGCGCCGGGCGCCAAGGCATGGGTGAAGCTGACCTTCGTCCAGGTCCAGGGCGAGGCCGACGGCTACTGCAAGTCCGGCGCGCAGCCCGTTGTCTATCCGACCCTGGTGGTCGGCCTGCCCGGCTCCGGGGCACAGCAAGTCGCCCTGAGCGACGGCCAGTTCGCGGAGTGCGACAACAAGGTCACCGTCACCGCGGTGTCGGGGGTCAAGCCTTCCTGAGCCGGACCGTGTCACCGGGCCGATCGCGCGTCGCGGTCGGCCCGGCCGCGCTCCGCGAAGGGCCCGTCGGCAGTGCAGGCGAGCCCGGCGAAGCGCTCACCGATACGGCGTACGACACCCAGGGTCAGCTTCCCGCTCGCCCGCTCCACCGGATCGCCCGCGGCGCGGAACCGCAGCCGTCCGTCGGCGAGGGCGCTGAAGTCCGGGAGGCCGGGTCCCGGCGGACCGGGCCGGGTCTCGGTGGCCCCGGTGCGCATGTCGGGGTCAGGGTGTTGCGACGGCGGTGGCGCTGGTCCGGAAGACCGGTCGCACCCCGGAGGGCTGGGCCTGCGCCAGGGCGAGCTGTTCGTCGGGGACCTGGGCGCGGGCCCGGCGGGCAGCCGGTGCGGCAGCAGCCCGTGCGCGGTGCGTTCCCTATCGAGGGCGCCGCGCAGGAGGTGTGCGGTGATGGACTTGGTGACGTACTCGGCTTGCCCGGGTTGTGCGGAGCCGTCGTCGCGCCGCGGTCCGGGTCAGGCCTCGGGCCAGTTCCGCAGCAGGGCGTCCAGGGCGTCCAGGATCCGCGACCAGGTCTCCTGCGTGTCGGGGGCGCTGTGGCTGAACCCCCCGCCCATCTCCAGGCTGACGTAGCCGTGGAAGACGCTGCCCAGGAGCCGGACCGCATGGGTCTGGTCCGGCTCCGTGAGGTCGTAGCCCCGCAGGATCGCGCGGGTCATCTGGGCGTGCCGGCCGCCCGCGCTCGCGGCCGCCGCCTGCGGGTCGAGCCGGAACTGGGCCGCGGCGTAGCGTCCGGGATGCTCGCGGGCGTAGTCGCGGTAGACGTTCGCCAGTGCGGTCAGGGCGTCCTTGCCGGCCCGGCCTGCCACGGCGTCCGCGGCCCGGTCGGCGAGTTCCTCCAGGGCCAGCAGGGCGATCCTGGTCCTGAGGTCCTGGGAGTTCTTCAGGTGCGAGTAGAGGCTCGCGACCTTGACGTCGAACCGTCTGGCGACCGCGGAGACGGTCACCTGGTCGAAGCCGACCTCGTCGGCCAGTTCCGCCCCCGCCCGGGTCAGGCGTTCCGTGTTCAGTCCTGCGCGCGCCATGACCTTCCTCTCGCTAGCCATAGAAGATTATTCATTTGCCTACAGCTTTTAGGCAAATTAGCGTGGCCCTTATGAAACCGCTGACCGAGCAAGAGATCCGTGCCGCGTTCGTCAACTGCACCAAGGGCGAGGCGAAGCGCCTGTCCGTCCCGCGCGACCTGGCCGAGCGCCCCTGGGACGACCTCGACTTCCTCGGCTGGCGGGATCCCCAGGCCCCCGACCGCGCCTACCTCGTCACGGAGCTCGACGGCGGCCCGAGGGCCCTGGTGCTGCGCGGCTCGGGCAACCCCGTGGCCGGGCAGACGAGGCGCAGCATGTGCTCGATGTGCCTGACCTCCCACACCGGCGGCGTCTGCCTGATGGTCGCGCCGAAGGCGGGGAAGGCCGGGCAGCAGGGCAACTCGGTCGGTGCCTACATATGCAGCGACCTCGCCTGCTCGCTGTATGTCCGGGGCAAGAAGGACGCGGGCGCCGGCGCCCGGCTGCACGAGTCGCTCACCCTGGAGCAGAAGATCCGGCGAACGGTGGCGAACCTCGCCGCGTTCATCGCCAAGGTGACCGCCTGACCACCGTCCCCTGGAGGCGGCGCCCCGCGGCCGCCGCGCGGGCCGTCGTGCTGCGCATCGGCCTCGCGCACCACATGGTGGTGGTGGGACATGCCGTACCGGTACGACGACCCGCTCCGGCAGACTGCTCGGCGACCGGTTGCCGACGACGCCTTCGACATGGAGTCCGCCATGACCACAGCACGGGACCTGTTGATCACCACCCTGGATGTCGCCTCCGACCGTCCCGTCGAGCAGGGCGACCTCTCACTGACCCTCGCCGGAGCCGAACTGATCGACCTCGTCGAGGCCCGGGCCGTCACCCTGGACGGCGACCGCATCGTTCCCGGCGCGCCGCTGGACATGGGTGACCGCCTGCTGGACGACGCGGTGTCGTCGCTCACCCGGCAGGCGCCGTACGAGTCCGTCGAGGACTGGCTGTGGCGCCGCGGGCGCGGGCTGTCGGCGGCCTATGTCTCCGCCCTGGAGGCGAAGGGCGAGCTCACCCGGCAACGCCGGAGCTGGTTCCCGCTGCGGAGCGACCGGACGGCTCCGGCGGATTCGCCCGACCTCCACCACGCGACCGAGCGCCTGGCTTCGGGCGACCCCGTCCTGGTCGGCCTCGCGGCCGCCGTCGGCATCCACGACGAGCCGACCGAGAACCTGGAGGGCCTCACCGACGACGCGATCGTGACCGTACTGGCCGCCGTCAACGACGCGGTGACGGAGCTGACGGCCGTACGGCAGCGGCGGGAGATCGAGGACGCGGCCTTCGACAACATCTGGCGGGCCCCGTGACCTCGTAGGACATCGATCTAGACGCTCGTCGAGGCGCGCTGCTCCAGCGTCTTCAGGACCGTCTGGCCCCACTTCACGTTCGCCCGCTCCAGGGCCAGGCCGCCCAGTAGCGTCAGGTACGGGCCGACGCGCTCGGCCGTGGCGAGGAACTCCTCCTCGGTACGGCCGGCCAGCAGACGTTCCCGCATGCGCTCGAAGCGGGCCAGCTTGGCCGCCGACCGCTCCACCCGCTCGGTGATCCCGGCCCGCACCGCCGCCAGGTCGCCGACGTCGACGCACTGGACCTTGACCATCAACTCGTCCCTGATGGCCATGGGTTTGCTGGAGGCCTCGGCGGTGTAGGCGCGCACGGCGTCACGGCCGGCCCCGGTGAGGGAGAAGAGCCGCTTGTTCGGCCTGCGTTCCTGGTGGACCAGGCGCGCGGAGACGAGCCCCTCGCTCTCCATCCGCTCGAGCTCCCGGTAGATCTGCTGCGGTGTGGCCATCCAGAAGTTGGCGACCGAGGCCTCGAACCCCTTCGCGAGGTCGTATCCGGACGCCTCGCCCTCCAGGAGTGCCGCCATCACCGCATTGCGCAGAGCCATGAACTCAACCTAACAGCTCGTTGATCAGTGGTTGGGGCGAGTTGGGCGGAGCACGGTCAGGAGGGTTCCTCGGCGAGCGCGGCCACCGGGAGCAGCGCGGGCCGCTTGGCCCGGCGGCCGTCGCCCGACGAGCGGCCCTGGATCCGGCGGACGAGCCAGGGGGCCAGGAAGGAGCCGGCCCAGCGGAGTTCGGCGCCCGCCACCCGCAGCGCCGAGAGCGTCTGCCGGTCGGGAAGGGGTCGCGTCCAACTGCCGTCGCTGCCCGGCAGTCCGAGGGCGTGGGCCATCGCGGCCGCGATGCGTTCGTGGCCGAGGGGGCCGGCGTGCAGCCGGTCGGGGCTCCACAGCCGGGGGTCGGTCACCACCGCATGGTGGGAGGTCTCCGCGAGTACGACGCCGTGGCGCCGGGCGGCCTGCCGGATGCCGTCATTGAGGGCGAGCACCCGGCGGGCGAGGGGGCGGGCCAGCGGGGTGATGCGGGAGACGTCGGGGAAGGTGAGCGTCGCCACGCGGGTGCCCTGTCCGGTCAGTGCGGCGAACATCGCCTCCAGGTGGGCGGCCACCTCGTCGGCGTCGAAGCGGGGACGCAGCACATCGTTCATGCCGGCGACCACGGTCGCGAGGTCCGGCCGCATCGCGAGCGCCGGGGCGAGCTGTTCGGCCCGCACCTCCGCGGCCACGCGACCGCGCACGGCGAGGTTGGCGTAGAGCAGATCCGGGCTTTGGCCGGCGATCCGCTCGGCCAGCCGGTCGGCCCACCCCCGCAGACCACTGACGTCGTCCCCGTCACCGAGGCCCTCGGTCTGGCTGTCCCCCAGGGCGACGTACCGCAGATACTCCCCGACCGGCATCGGACGACCGCCTTCCCACGCCTTAATCACTTAGGCACCTATGTGCAAAATTGACTATAACAGGAGGGCGCAGATCGGCGGCCGGACCGATTCCTGCCGGTCCGGCCACCGAGGGGAGCGGCTCAGGAGAGCTCGACCAGGAGGTCTCCGCCCTCCACCTGCTGGATCCGGTTGATGGTCAGCCGCGACACCCTGCCGCCCTTCGGGGCGGTGATGGTGGCCTCCATCTTCATCGCCTCGATGGTGGCGACGGTGGCCCCCGCCTGCACCTCGTCGCCCTCGGCGACCGCGAGGGTCACCACGCCGGCGAACGGTGCCGCCACATGGCCGGGGTTGGCGCGGTCGGCCTTCTCGGTGACCGGCACGTCGGAGGCCGCCGCGTTGTCACGCACCTGGATCGGCCGGAGCTGGCCGTTGAGGGTCGACATCACGGTGCGCATACCGCGTTCGTCGGCCTCGCCGATGGCCTGAAGCTCGATCAGGAGCCGTACGCCGGGCTCCAGGTCGACGGCGTACTCCTTGGCGGGGCGCAGACCGTAGAAGAAGTCCTTGCTGTCCAGGACGCTGGTGTCACCGTAGGCCTGGCGGTGGGTGTCGAAGTCGCGCGTCGGGCCGGGGAACAGCAGCCGGTTGAGGGTCGCGCGCGGCGACTTCTCCAGGCCCTCGTGGTCCTCGGCCGCCAGCTCCTGCACCGGCTTGCCGTCGGCGCGCCCCTGGAGCGCCTTGGTGCGGAAGGGCTCGGGCCAGCCGCCGGGCGGGGTGCCCAGTTCGCCGCGCAGGAAGCCGATCACGGAGTCGGGGATGTCGTACTTGTCGGGCGTCGTCTCGAAGTCCTCCGGCTTCACTCCCGCGCCGACCAGGTGCAGCGCGAGGTCACCGACGACCTTCGACGACGGGGTGACCTTCACCAGGCGGCCCAGGATCCGGTCGGCGGCGGCGTACATCGCCTCGATGTCCTCGAAGCGGTCGCCGAGGCCCAGGGCGACCGCCTGGGTGCGCAGGTTGGACAGCTGGCCGCCGGGGATCTCGTGGTGGTAGACGCGTCCGGTCGGGGAGGCGAGGCCCGCCTCGAAGGGCGCGTAGATACGGCGGACGCTCTCCCAGTACGGCTCCAGGTCGCCCACCGCCTGGAGGTCGAGGCCGGTGGGGCGGTCGGTGTGGTCGGTCGCGGCCACGAGCGCCGACAGCGACGGCTGCGAGGTCGTCCCCGCCATCGAGGCCACGGCGCCGTCCACCGCGTCGGCGCCCGCCTGGATCGCGGCGAGGTAGGTGGCGAGCTGGCCGCCCGCGGTGTCGTGGGTGTGCAGGTGCACCGGCAGGTCGAACTCCCGGCGCAGCGCGGAGACGAGCTTGGCCGCGGCCGGGGCGCGCAGCAGTCCGGCCATGTCCTTGACGGCCAGGACGTGGGCGCCCGCCGCCACGATCTGCTCGGCCAGGCGGAGGTAGTAGTCCAGGGTGTACAGGCGCTCGTTCGGGTCGGACAGGTCGGAGGTGTAGCACAGGGCGACCTCGGCGACGGCCGTGCCGGTCTCCCGTACGGCGTCGATGGCGGGCCGCATCTGGCCGACGTCGTTGAGGGCGTCGAAGATCCGGAAGATGTCGATGCCGGTGGCGGCGGCCTCCCGCACGAAGGCGTCGGTCACCTCGGTCGGGTAGGGCGTGTAGCCGACGGTGTTGCGGCCGCGCAGCAGCATCTGCAGACAGATGTTGGGGACCGCCTCGCGCAGTGCGGCCAGCCGCTCCCAGGGGTCCTCGGCGAGGAAGCGCAGGGCGACGTCGTAGGTGGCGCCGCCCCAGCACTCCAGGGACAGCAGTTCGGGCAGGGTCCGCGCGACGGCCGGGGCGACGGCGAGCAGGTCCTTGGTGCGCACCCGGGTGGCGAGCAGCGACTGGTGGGCGTCGCGGAAGGTGGTGTCGGTGACTCCGATGGTCGGCGACTCGCGCAGCCGGCGGGCGAAGCCCTCCGGGCCGAGGTCGACGAGATGCTGCCGGGAGCCGGCGGGCGGCTCGCCCGCGGGCAGCGGCGGCAGCTTGGTGAGCGGGTCGAGCAGCTCGGGACGCTCGCCGTGCGGCTTGTTCACCGTGACGTCGGCGAGGTAGGTGAGCAGCTTGGTGCCGCGGTCGGCGGAGGAGCGGGCGGTGAGCAGGTGCGGCCGCTGTTCGATGAACGACGTGGTGACCCGCCCGGCCCGGAAGTCCGGGTCGTCGAGGACGGCCTGCAGGAACGGGATGTTCGTGGCCACACCGCGGATGCGGAACTCGGCGACGGCACGCCGGGCCCGGCCGATCGCGGCCCGCAAGTCGCGGCCCCGGCAGGTGAGTTTCACCAGCATCGAGTCGAAGTGCGCGCTGATCTCCGTACCCGCATGCGTGGTGCCGCCGTCGAGCCGGATGCCGGAGCCGCCCGGCGAGCGGTACGCGCTGATGCGGCCGGTGTCCGGGCGGAAGCCGTTGGCCGGGTCCTCGGTGGTGATACGGCACTGCAGCGCGGCTCCGCGCAGGGTCACGGTCTCCTGCGAGAGACCGAGGTCGGCCAGCGTCTCACCGGACGCGATGCGCAACTGGGCCTGCACCAGGTCGACATCGGTGACCTCCTCGGTCACCGTGTGCTCGACCTGGATGCGCGGGTTCATCTCGATGAAGACGTGGTTGCCTTCCCGGTCGAGCAGGAACTCCACGGTGCCCGCGTTGCGGTAGCCGATCTCGCGGGCGAAGCGCACCGCGTCGGCGCAGATCCGGTCGCGCAGCTCCGGGTCGAGGTTGGGCGCGGGGGCGAGCTCGATCACCTTCTGGTGCCGGCGCTGCACCGAGCAGTCCCGCTCGAACAGGTGGATGACGTTGCCGTCCCCGTCGGCGAGGATCTGCACCTCGATGTGGCGGGGCTCCACGACGGCCTTCTCCAGGAAGACGGTCGGGTCGCCGAACGCGGACGCCGCCTCGCGCGACGCCGCCTCGATGGACTCGCGCAGCTGGGCGGGGTCCTCGACGCGGCGCATACCGCGTCCGCCGCCGCCCGCGACCGCCTTCACGAACACCGGGAAGCCGATGTCCTCGGCGGCGCGCACCAGTTCGTCGACGTCGTTGGAGGGGGCGGAGGAGCCGAGCACCGGCACGCCGGCCGCGCGGGCGGCGGCCACCGCGCGCGCCTTGTTCCCGGTGAGCTCCAGGGTGTGGGCGCTCGGCCCGACGAACGTGATGCCCGCCTCCTCGCAGGCGCGGGCCAGTTCGGGGTTCTCGGACAGGAAGCCGTAGCCCGGGTAGACGGCGTCCGCTCCCGCCCGGCGGGCGGCGCCGACGATCTCCTCGACGGAGAGGTACGCCCGCACGGGATGGCCCGGTTCTCCGATCTCATAGGCCTCGTCGGCCTTCAACCGGTGCAGCGAATTGCGGTCCTCGTAGGGGAAGACGGCAACCGTCCGTGCCCCCAGCTCATAGCCTGCGCGGAACGCGCGAATCGCGATCTCGCCACGGTTGGCGACCAGCACCTTGCGGAACATCCTCGATCCCTTCAGCCTGCCGGCGACGAACACCATGGTGTCGGCCATCCCCCTGCCGTGCCACGCGGCCACGTTAGGGGTGTGCCCGTGGCTCGCTGAAGGCGGGAAACATCACATTGACATCGGGGCCGGGGACGGCAGGGGGCAACTGGGCAGGCCCGGTCGGGTGAATTCGGCACGTTGAATACCAACCCCGGCTTCTCACACAAAGGCGCACTTCGCAACCTGTCTCGACCTTTGCATATGCCAATGAGATGCCCGTCGACGCCGTTACGTCAACCGCGTTCCGGGCGAATGATTCGCTGACCCCCGCCCCCACCCTGCCCGGGAGCACCCGCATGCCCCACAACGCCCCCGACCCCCGAGAAATCTTCACCGACCTGTCCGTCGCCCTCACCGGCTTCGACCGTGCGGAGCTGGCCGGCACCGGCCTGCTCGACACCTACTACGACACCGTCCTGCGCATCATCGGCGAGCGCGAGGCCGGACAGCTGCTGCGGGCCGCGGCCGACGCCCTGGCGACCGACCGGCAGAACAAGGACGGCAAGGCCCTGCAGGAGAACGTGATCGACAGCCCGCGCTTCGGTCCGGTCGCCGTCAGCCTGATCAAGCTCTGGTACCTCGGCAGCTGGTATCCGCTCTCCGGGAGCTACCGCGACATCAACGGCTCGACCGCGAACGACGTCGAGCACGTCGTCTCCCCCCAGGCCTATCGCGAGGGCCTGGTCTGGGCCGCCGCCGGAGCCCACCCCATGGGCGGCAAACCCCCGGGCTTCGGGTCCTGGGCCGAACCCCCCTATCTGCCCCCGATCCTCTGAGCCCCCCCGAAGCCCAGGAAGCCCGAGACAACCCGAGGAAGCACCATGAGCAACGAGTACGACCTGGTCATCGTCGGCGGTGGCATCGCCGGGGCGACCATCGCCAAGACGGTCATCGAGAAGGCCGCCGGGATGAACCCGCCCCGGTACCCCCGCATCCTGATCCTCGAGGCCGGACGGGCCACCGCGATGAGCGCCGACAAGTACGACACCTATGTGGAGGCCTATCAAGAGGCCCTGATCAAGGTCCCCAACGCGCCCTATCCCGCGAGCGGTTCGGCCCCGCAGCCGAACGTGCTGGACATCCGGCGCCCTGAGCCCGGCCGGCCCGCCGGCAGGCGGTACTTCGTCCAGATGGGCCCGATGCCCTTCGGCAGCGACTACGCCCGCTCGCTGGGCGGCACCACCCTGCACTGGCTCGGCACCTGTCTGCGGATGCTCCCCAACGACTTCAGGATGAGGTCGGCCTACAAACGGGGCGTCGACTGGCCGCTGACCTACGAGGAGCTGAAGCCGTACTACGAGCGCGCCGAGTGGGACATCATCGGCGTCGCGGGCGACGTGGACGACCAGTGCTACCCCGGCATCGAGAAGGGCGACCCCAGGAAGTTCTTCAAGTCCGCCGACAAGAAGAGGTTCCCCAAGGGGGAGTACCACTTCCCCATGCAGCGGATCCCCAGCAGCTATCTCGACGACTACATCGCCAAGATGACCGACGGCCTGGTGATCAAGCTGACCGACGGGAAGAACAAGAAGCACGAGTTCCCCGTCATGATCAGCAACACTCCCGCCGGCCGCAATTCCACCCCGCGCCAGGGGTACCAGGTCATCGGCGCCGTCGGGAACGCCGACCAGGGCCAGCGGTGCGAGGGCAACTCCAGTTGCATCCCGATCTGCCCCGCGCAGGCCAAGTACAACGCGCTCAAGACCCTGTACGAGCTGATCATCAAGTACCCCGACCAGGACTCCGACGTCGACGAGGCCAGGGCCAGGGCCAGGGTCACCGTGCGCAGCCAGTGCGTCGTCATGCGGGTGAACCACGACCAGAAGAAGGGCAAGAAGGGGAAGGTCACGGGGCTGACGTACAAGACGTACCACGAGGACGGCAGCGTGCCGGTGGAGCGGACCGTGACCGCCGACGTCTACGTGCTGGCCGCCAACGCCATCGAGAACGCCACCCTGCTGCTCGCCTCCGAGCCGGCCGCCAACAACAGCGACCAGGTCGGCCGCAATCTGATGGACCACCCGCTGCTGCTCACCTGGGGCCTGCTCAAGGAGAACGCCGGCGCGTTCCGCGGCCCCGGCTCCACGTCCGGCATCCCCGCCTTCCGGGACGGCTCCTTCCGGGCGGAGCGCACCGGCTTCCGGGTCGAGATCGGCAATTGGGGCTGGAACTTCCCGGAGAACGCCCCGTACGACACGGTCCACGACCTGGTCGGCGGCGGCGAGGCCGGCAAGGCGCAGCTCTACGGCAAAGCGCTGCGCAAGCGGCTCGGCGAGATCCTGCCCCGCCAGTTCCGGATCGCCTGGGAGCTGGAGCAGGACCCGGTGGAGACGAACCGGGTCACCATCAGCGACCAGTACAAGGACCGGCTGGGCAAGCACCGTCCGGTCATCCAGTACGACCTCTCCGAGTATGTGCGTGCTTCGCTGCCCTGGGCGGCCGGGGCGAGCAGGCAGCTGTTCGACGCGCTCCAGATCTCCACGAAGGTCAGGCGTCCCACGTACGAACCCGGCGACTACACCCACTACGAACCGGGCGACGCGGCCGAGGTGACGTACGACGGCCAGACCTACTGGGTGCGCGGCGCGGGGCATGTCGTGGGCACCCATCGGATGGGCAGTGACGCGAAGGCCTCGGTCGTCGACAGCCACCAGCGCAGCCACGACCTGCCCAACCTCTACATCGTCGGCTGCGGCAGCCTGCCGACCCTGGGCACCTCCAACCCGACGCTCACCATGACCGCGCTGGCCATCCGCACCGGCGACCAGATCGCCGAGGAGCTGAAGGGGAAGAGCAAGTGACGCAGCCGATCTCGAACCCGAAGGACCTGAAGGCGGCCCTCCAGCTGGCCATCGGCCTGGAGCTCAGCACCATCCCGGTCTATCTGACGGCGCTCTACTCCATCAAGGACGGGTGCAACACCGACGCGGCCCAGACCATCCGCAGCGTGGTCATGGAGGAGATGCTCCATATGACGCTCGCGGCCAACGTCCTCAACGCCCTGGGACAGAACCCGAGTCCCGAACCGGTCGAGTTCCAGGGCCGCAGGAATCTGAGCCCGATCCCCGACTACCCCCTCAACAGCCCGCTGATCTCCGGCATCGGCACGCTGGAGCTGCTGCCGTTCGGCCCGGAGGCCGTGGCGAGCTTCGTCGAGATCGAGCATCCGCTGCACGGTGCGGCCAACCTGGCCGACATCGACATCGCCGAGTGCAGCTACCGCACCATCGGCGAGTTCTACGAGGCGATCCTCACCGCCCTGAACGACAAGAAGATCTGCAAGGACTCGGACTTCGCCAAGAACTCCGCCCAGATCCCGGACAGCGAGTACTACGGCGGCGCCGGTCATGTCGTCGAGGTGACGGACCGCGCCTCCGCCCGCAGGGCGATCCAGAAGATCGTCGACGAGGGTGAGGGCCTGCCCGAGAAGTGCCTGCGGCAGGAGGCCAAGAAGGTCACCTCCGAGGACCGGCTGCACTCCGGGTGGCAGATGTACTCGCACTACGCCCGCTTCCGCGAACTCCAGACCGGCCGCCGCTTCCGCACCCATCAGCTGGCCAACCAGGTCCCCGAGGGTGCGCTGCTGCTGGTGGACTACGGCGCCGTCCACCCGGCGCTGTACACCCGGCGCAACGGCACCGCCGGCGGTCCCGAGGCGATCGCGCTGAACCAGTTCGACCTGACGTACTCGCGGCTCGTGGACGACCTCTATCTGGCCTTCGCGGGCGTCGAGAAGGTCTACGACAACAGCATCAGGGTGCCCGCGCCCGCGCTGCAGTCGGCCGTCCACGGCATGTACGCGCTGAAGAACAGGGCCGTCGCGCTGATGCGCACCCAGGATCCGGCACACCCCGGCCGCACCCTGTGCCCCCGGTTCTCCTATGTGCCGCCGGGCGGCGAACGCGACAAACTCAGCGCGCTGACCCAGGAACTGAGGGAGCAGCACTGATCTCCGTCCGCACCGAGCGGCTGCGGCGGTGCGGAACGATGGTAAAGAGAACGTATGGTCTAGTCCAAAGTGAGCTTTGGACTAGACCAACCTATTGACGTGACCGCAACAGCACCCGGAGGCTGGGGCAACTCTCCCCCCACCCCTCTGGAGGCAGGCAGTGAGACGTCTTCGCGCATGTCTGGGTGCGGCGGCCGCCGTCGGGCTCGCCGCGGCAGGCACGACCGCGCTCGTCGCGGGCAACGCCTCGGGCGCGACCACCGCACTGAGCGACCGGTGGTACGCCGCCGCCCCGTATCTGATGCCCCTGGACAACGACCCGCCGGACCCGGCGGCCATCATGGACGCCACCGGTCTCAAGGCGTTCCAGCTCGCCTTCGTCCTCGCCCCCAACGGCGGCGGCTGCTCCCCCACCTGGGGCGGCACGACGCCCGTCTCCGCGGACACCGCCGTCCAGTCGGTCGTCAGCACGATCCGCGCCAAGGGCGGCGACGTCTCCGTCTCCATCGGCGGATACGGCGGCACCAAGCTGGGCCAGGTGTGCTCGGACGCGGCCGCCACGGCGGCGGCCTACCAGCAGGTCATCACCAAGTACGGGCTGCACGCCATCGACTTCGACCTGGAGGAGCCGGAGTACGAGAACACGGCGGCGATCAGGAACGAGATCGGCGCCGCCAAGATCCTGCAGCAGAACAACCCCGGCCTCTACGTCTCGGTCACCACGGCGGGCACGGCGGACGGCACCGGCTGGTTCGGCAAGCAGATGCTGCTGGAGGCGAAGTCGCAGGGGTTCACCCCGAACAACTTCTCCATCATGCCGTTCGACGGCGGGTTCAACGGGGCGGCCGCCCAGACCGGCGCCCTCACCAACTTCAACTCCATCCTGCAGTCCACCTTCGGCTGGGACCAGGCGACCGCCTACGCCCATGAGGGCTTCTCCGGGATGAACGGCCGCAGCGACACCGGCGAGTACTTCTCGCAGGCCGACTTCCAGACCGTCCTGGACTACGCCACGAGCCACAACATGGACCGCTTCACCTTCTGGTCCCTCAACCGCGACCGCCAGTGCACCCCTGCCGACAACGGCGGCCGAACCTCCGGCACCTGCTCCAGCGTGGCCCAGAACCCCTGGGACTTCGCCAAGTACTCGGTGAAGTTCGCCGGAGCCACCCCGCCCACCTCGCCCCCGACGCCCACCCCCACACCGACGCCGCCGGGCACCTCGTGCAAGCCTGCCTGGAGTGCCACGGCGGTCTACACGAACGGCAACGAGGTCTCGTACAACAAGCACAACTGGAAGGCCAAGTGGTGGACCCAGAACGAGGTGCCCGGCGCCGCCGAGTGGGGTCCCTGGCAGGACGAGGGCGCCTGCTGAGGCGGCCCGGCCGTCAGGGCACGTCACCGCGCCAGTCGTAGCGGCGGCCGTCGCTCGGACGGGGCGCGTACAGGGCCCGGCCGCCGGGGCCGTACCGGCCTATCTCGGTCACCAGCGCCACCTGCTCGCCCGGCACCCCGCCGGACCGGTCCGTCATGTCCAGCAACAGCCCGTCCAGCGGGCCCCCGACCAGCTGCACATAGGTGTGGCCCGGCCGGGGGCCCGCGTCGTCGTGATCGGCCCCGTACACCCTGCCGCGCATGAACTCCTGCTCATCCATGGTGTGCAGGGTCGCAGGCGGCACTGACAACGGGCACCGGGGCGAGCCGTGCCCGCCCTCAGGAGAAGATCACTACGTCTTCGACGCACCACCGAGGGCCGGCCTCGGCAAAGTGTTCGGTGCGGTCCCCGGCAACCACTCCCGGCGTCCGTGGTACAGCCCCAGGACGATCGCCGCGCCCACCGCGATCAGATGCTCACGGCCGGCCAGGTTGGGCACCGCGATCGACTCCCACACCATCGACCCGCCGGTCAGGGCGAAGACGACGGGCGCGCGCCGGATCACCGCGATGTAGGTGAACAGGCCCACCACCGCCGCGGACGGCCCGGTGTCGAGCACCTTCCCGCACTCGGGCGGCAGCCCGAGGCCCCACCAGCCGGGACCGAGCGCGATCATCGCCCGCGCGGTGAGCGTGCCGGCCAGTGTGGTGGCGTACGCGACGAACAGGGTTCTGGCCCGGCCCAGCGACAGTTCGGCCAGGGCGAAGGCCAGGAACAGCTGGGTGATGCCCGCCCACACCGGCAGATCGAGCGCAGGCACGTACAGCGACACCGGGGTACGCAGCAGGGACAGCCATAACGGCAGGTCGGCGGTGACACCCCCGAGCAGCCACACCGCTCTCGCCCCGGCCGGATGCTGGGCGATGTCATGGAAGAAGACGACCCCGAGCGCGGCCACGAACGCCAGGCAGAGCCCGGACAGCCTGCGTCGCAGCAGTTGTCGTAAGGGTTCGACGATGATGCCCCGCCACTCGTCCCACAGCACACGCCAGAGCCACGACACGATCCGCGAGACCGCGGAAGCCGGCTCCCCATCCACTCCAGCACTCATGAACTCCCCCTGGCAGGGGCTGTCCACCGGTCGCCGTAGCCTCCCGCCACCGTATAGACGTGTGGATCATCCATCGGGTTGACTCATGTCCCGTCAGGACTGTCATGTCCTCAAGGTGCAGGCGACCAATTCGTCCCATAACGTGGTATTCGGACCGTTCCAGGGTCCTCTTTCCCGTGTCGCGAGGTTCGGCGGTAGATCCCGTCGCCGCAAGAATCACCGCACCCCCTGGAGACAACATGGGCACGGATCTTGCCGTCCCCCGCCCGGCCGCGGTCTACGCACTCGCCGCCGTACGGCTGGTCAACGGTGCCGCGGGGCTTCTGGCACCGGACCTCCTCATCCGTCGCCTCGACCCCGGCCGCGAGCCGCCCAGCCCGGCCGCCGTCTACGCCTTCCGGCTCTTCGGGATCCGTACGATCCTGCTCGGCCTCGCCCTGCTGGCCCACGACGACGAACAGCTGCGGCAGGATCTGTCCGAGGGCGTGCTCATTCACGGCAGCGACACCGCGACGGCGGCGATGCTCGGCATCGGCGGCCAGATCCCGCCCCGCACCGCGGTGCTGACCACGCTCGTCTCGGCCGCCAACACCGTGCTGGCCGCCATCTCGCTCACCAACCCCGTCAAGTGGAACCGGAAGTGACCGCGGAGCCCGGCGCCGCTCCGGCCGCCGAGACGGGCTTCGACTATGTCGTCATCGGGGCCGGCGCGGGCGGCGGGCCGCTCGCCGCCAACCTCGCCGCCGCGGGCATGCGTATCCTGCTGCTCGACGCGGGTGGCGCCGAGGAGAACGACAACTACCTGGTGCCCGCCTTCCACGCGGACGCCTCCAACGACGCCCGGCACGGCTTCGACGGCTGGCTGCCGACCGCCCTCGCCGACCCAGAACTGGCCATCCAGGACAAGCAGTTGCTGAAGGTCATCCTCTCCGCGGCACAGGACTGGCGGGCGCACCCATGCGCTGCAGGGCCTGTGGCGGATCCCGCTCTCCACGACGGACGGACGACGCAGCGCCGTGCGCGAGCGCGTCCGGGCGGCGCAGCGCAGCCACCCCGGCCATCTGGTGGTGCGGACGAACGCCCTGGCGGCGCGCGTCGTGCTCGACGCGAACAGCGCGGCGACCGGGGTCGACTACCTCGACGGGGCACACCTCTACGGGGCCGACCCCGCCGCCCGGCCGGTCGCCGGAGCGCCGGTGCCGCGCAGGTTCCTCGCCTCCCGCGAGGTGATCCTGGCCGCCGGTGCCTGCGTCGATGGGCCGGGCGGGTGACGGTCGGAAGCGGACGCGAGTCCACCCGCCGTGCGCATGATCGCCCGTTAGGCTGGCGCCGCCCCACCGGTCCCGATCGTCCCGGAGGACAGGCCTGGTAACGATCAACCGCGAACGCCTCGTCAGAACGCTGACGTTCTGGCTGCGCCCTGACTTCGCGTTGCGCGTCATCAACCGGTTCCAGAAGATCGTGGGTTTCGACCGCTCGATGGCTCTGGCCTCCAGCGCGCTGACGGCGCTGATCCCGCTCGCGATCATCCTCGGTGCCGTCTTCGACAACATCGCGAACGGCAACGACATCGCGAACCGCATCATCACCCGCTACCACCTCACCGGGGACGGCGCCGAGGCGGTCACCTCCCTCTTCACGCCCGCCGAGGAGAGCGGTTCGAGCGGGGGCGTGTTCGGGCTGGCGTTCCTGACCATCTCCGCGCTGAGCTTCGCACGGGCCTCGCAGCGGCTGTTCGAACAGACCTGGGAGCTCAAGCCGCTCAGCGTGCGCAACACCCGCAAGGGCCTGTGGTGGATTCTCTCCCTGGGCGTCTTTCTGGCGGTCACCGGCTGGCTGAACGCGACCCTGCCGCAGGGCCGCGTGGGTCTGGTCCCCGCGCTGTGCGACGTGCCGGTGACCGCGGTCTTCCTCCTGTGGAGCGGCCGGCTCCTGTCCGCGAACCGGATCGGCTGGGTCGACCTGTTCCCGTTCGCCATGACCGCGTCCGTGCTGGCCGGGGTCTATCAGGTGGGCGCGACGGTCTACATGCCGCGTCTGTTCAACTCCTACGCCTCCCGGTACGGCTCCTTCGGAGCCGTGTTCGCGATGATCTCCGGTCTCTTCGGCTTCATGCTCGTCATCGTCGGGTCCTCGGCGATCGGGCGTGAGGTACGGGACGAACTCGGCCGGATCCGACGGGGGCAGCGCCCCTCGGAGAGGGAGGTCCGCCGCCAGTGGGACAGCGTGGTGGCACAGGCACGCTCACGCTGGCAGTCCGCCCGGGAACAGATCCCGCACCGTCGGGCCAAGGAGCAGGGCTAGGGAAGCAGGTCGTCGAAGGCGATGGTCAGATGGCGGGGACCACGCAGCACCGCGTTCGGGCGGTACGGCGGCGGGTCCTCGACCAGTCGGGGGTTGTCGAGCCGGCGGGCCAGTTCCGACAGGGCGATCTGGGTTTCGAGGCGGGCCAGCGGGGCGCCGAAGCAGCTGTGGATGCCGCTGCCGAAGCCGAGGTGCTGGATGTCCCCGCGGTCCGGGTCGAAGCGGTCGGGGTCCTGGAAGCGCTCCGGGTCCCGGTTGCCCGCCGCGAGGACGAGCCAGATGCGGGAGCCCTTCGGGATGGTGACCCCGCGCAGCTCGATGTCGGCGATGCAGGTGCGCTGCGGCACGAGCTGTACCGGTGGCTCGTAACGCAGCAGCTCCTCCACGATGTTGACGGACAGTCCGGGGTCGTCGCGCAGGCGCTGCAGGACATCCGGGTGGCGCAGCAGGGTGAGCATGCCGTTGGTGATCAGATTGACGGTGGTCTCGTGGCCCGCGATGAGCAGCAGCACCGCCGTGCTGAGCACTTCCATCATCGTCATGGCGCCGTCCGGGCCACGGCTGGTCGCCAGGTCGGTCAGCATGTCGTCGCGAGGATTCTTGGTGCGCTCCTCGACCAGCCCGGCCAGATACATGCCCAGCTGCATCCGTGCCTCCTGCGCGGACTTGCGGAATTCGGCGCTGGCGCTCTCGCGGGTGTCCGGATCGAGGGAGGCGACGAGCGGGTCGACCCAGGCGCGGAAGCGCGGCTCGTCCTCGCGCGGCACCCCGAGCAGCCGGCAGATCACGGTCACCGGGAAGGGGTAGGCGAACTGGTCGACCAGGTCGATCTGCCGCTGGTCCCCGAGGCCGTCGATCAGGTCGGAGACGATCTGGGCCAGGTCACCGCGCATGGAGTCGATCCGGCGGGGCTGGTGCGGCGGGCCGAAAGCACTGTTGGCCATGCGCCGCAGCCGGTCGTGCTCCGGCGGGTCGAGCCGGATGAAGCTCGGCGGCAGCCCCGTCTCCTCGATCCCCGCCTGGTCGCCGCCCGCGGCGGCGAGGTTGGCGGCGTCGGAGCTGATCCGCGGGTCGTGGAGCAGGCCCTTGATGTCCCAGTACGAGCTGACGACGTAGGGACCGCCCTCCTCGTCCTGCAGCACCGGCGTCTTGTGCAGTTCCTTGTACAGCGGATACGGGTTGGCACGATTGGCGTAGTCGGTGATCTGCCGCAGGATCGAGGCTTGCGTCATGTGGGGTCCTTGGGCGTGCAGGTCCGGGCGGACGTCGAACGGGCCGGCTGTCGGTCAGTGCCGGGCCGGAGTGAAGACCAGTTGTCGGTCGGCCGGTGAGTAACCGCTGAGGGTCACGGTCGGGCCGTGTGTCGGCAGCGACGGGTCGGGGAAGTCGGCCGGGACGGGCGTGCGGCCTTCGGGGCGGCGGTCCACCGTGGGGAACTCCACCGGGAACGGCGCGCCCGTCTCGATCATCCGCTCGTAGAAGTCCAGCCACCGCGTGTTGTCGAAGCTCACGGCGGCGATGATCCGGCCCTGGTAGCCGTAGACCCCGACGAAACGGCGCTCGGCCAGCGAGCCCTGCGTGATCATGAGCTGCTCGCCCATGGGCGGTACGCCCACCGACTTGATGTTCACGCCGAACTGCGACGACCAGAAGGCGGGCATCCACAGGTGCGGGCGGCGATCGCTGCTGGGGCTGATCATGTTGTGCGCGGCGGTCTCGGCCTGCGCGATGGCATTGCCCCAGTGTTCGAGGGAGAGGAACTGGTAGCCGAACAGCGCGTGCGGGGAGCGTGCGACGTCGCCCGCGACGAAGATGTCGTCGGTGACGATGCCCCGGAAGTCGAAGGCACGGCAGCCCGCGTCGCAGGCGATGCCTCGGGGGCCCGCGCCGAGCCCGGATCCGGCCAGCCAGTCGGTGTTGCGGGTGGCGCCGAGCGAGACGACCACGACGTCCGCCTCCACGACGCTCTCGTCGGACAGATGCACGGCGCGCACCCGGCCGACCGTGTCACCCTCCAGGGCGGTGACCATCACACCGGTGCGCAGGTCCACGCCGTTCTCGCGGTGCATGTCCGCGGCGACCGCACCGATCACCCCGCCCAGGGCACCCGCCAGGGGCGCGCCCGCCCGCTCCGCGAGGGTGACCGGGATGCCCTGGTCCCGGCAGGCGGAGGCGATCTCCGAACCGGTGAACCCGGCACCGATGACGAACACCCGGCGCGGACCGGCCTTCATCCGCCGGTGCAGTCCGACCGCGTCGTCCCGGGTGCGCAGCACGAGGACGCCGTCGAGCTGGGCCTCCGGCTCCTTGGGCCAGGGCCGGGCCCGTACGCCGGTCGCGATCAGCAGACGGTCGTACTCGACCTCGTCCCCGTCGGCCAGCCGGACCCGCTTGGCCGTCATGTCGAGGCCGGTCGCGGGGACACCGAGGCGCCACTTGGCGTCGACCTCACGACACCGGGGCAGCTCGGTGTGGCGCGGGTCCGCCTTGCCCAGCAGCACCGCCTTGGACAGCGGCGGCCGGTCGTAGGGCTCGTACGGCTCGTCGCCGATCAGGGTGAGCGAACCGGTGAAGCCCTCGTCGCGCAGCGTCTCGGCGGCCCGCAGTCCGGCGAGCGAGGCGCCCACGATGACGATCCGGCCCTCGCGCCGGAGCCGGTCCAGATAGTCAGCTGCCATCGGAGGACTCCCGAGCGGGTTCCGAGGGCGCGCCACCCACACCGTCCAGCGCGTCGGCCGTGATCGCCTGCACGGGGCAGGCGGCGACCGCGCGCGCGAGCCGCTCGCGTTGCTCCTCCTCGGCCCGTGGGTTGTAGACGAGCGACTCCTCGCCGTGCATGGCGAAGACATCCGGCGCGAGGAACGCGCACTGCGCGTACCCCTGGCATTTGTTGAGATCGACGACAAGCCTCATCGACGCTCCGCCCTTTCGGCGGCCAGGTCCGTCGGCGCTCCGCCCGCTCGGCGGGCACTCGCCTCGGGACGGCGGTCATCTCCCGCACGCCAGCATGGAAGCCGGGATGTGGCCGCGCGCGCCGGGACATTCCGATCGGGTGACGTCCCGCGGAGCCGTCCTCAGCCGACCGTGACGGCCCGCCGCCCGCGACCGCTCACCGCGAGGATGTACACGCTCAGCAGCAGCGACCATCCCGGGAACACCAGCTCGGACCACGGGACGTTCGGCGCGACGAAGAGCAGCGTCAGTGCGGTGAGGAAGCCCAGCAGGGTCAGCCACCGGGGCAGGACTCCGCGGCGGTGCCCGAGCACCGACAGGGAGCCCGCGAAGACGGCAGCCATCCGCATCGCGTACCCGGTCATCAGCGTGTACGCGAAGTGGCGGCCGAAGTTCCAGGTGGACAGCCCGGGGGCGCTGCCGGAGGGCTGCTGGGTGGCGAGGACGGCCCAGGCCGCCGCGGCCGCGCCGAACATGGTGGCGGTGAAGACCAGGCCGCTGCCGAGGAAGACGGTGGCGAGGAACTTGTCCTCGGCGTTGCCGACATGGGCACGTACGGCGCCGACGAACCACAGGAAGAAGATGCCGGCGAACGGCACGAGATCCAGGGCCGCGCGCACCGCACCGCGTCGGGCCGAGTCGGTGAACCCCGGGGCGGTGACCGCGTCGGCGCCCTGGGGAATCCCGAGCCGGATCAGGACGATGGCGGCCGCGAGCAGCAGCGCGAAGACGATCCCCGCGAGCCCGGCTGCCCGCGGGGTCTGCAGGGCCTGCTCCCCCGGCCCGATGTTCTGCATGCGCGGCTCGCTTCCTCTCCGGAGGTTCCGGCGGTCCCCGCCACCAGCAAGCCTGCTCCCCGGGAGCCCCGCCACCGGGAGACACCCGAACGGCACACGGCGCGGTCCGTCACCTGCGGGGAGCCGGGGCCGGGGACCGCCCCGTCATCGGGACGTCCGGACGCGCAACGCCGTCACGGTCCAGGTGAGCGGCGGGGCGAGGGGTTCCGGGGCGGGCCAGCCGTTGATCAGGGCGAGCAGCTGGACGTAGCGGTCCCTGCGCGGATCGACGGCGGTCTGCAGACGCTCCAGCAGCCACCGCCGTGCTTCGGCGTCGTCGGCGCGGCCGCCCGCGAGGGCGCAGCGTGCGGTGAGTGTGGCCACGACGGAGTCGGCCCGCGGCGATCGAGGGCTCATTCCGGATGCCACGGCCGCGCCCACGACATCGCGGGCGACGGCGACGACGTCGGGGCGCGGCGGCACGGGGCCGTCGTCGGCCGGCTCGGCAGTACGGTCCTCGGCCGGGCGCCGCTGGTCTTCGGCCAGGCGCCGCTGCTCGTCGGCCAGGTGCCGCAGCGTGGTCCGGAAGTCCGGGTCGAGGGACAGTTCCGCCAGCTCCACCCATGCTCCGACCTGCTCGTCCGAGGGGTTGTCGGGCAGTTCGGGAGTCATCGAGCGACGGGCCGCGGCAAGGCCCGAGTTGTCGCCGGGGCCGGTGGGGCCGTTGAAGACGGCGTCCAGGAAGTCGTCGGTCAGGCGCCTGCGTTCGGCTTCGGTCAGCTTGGCCAGTTGGTGCATGCGTGCCATCTCCTCGGGGGTCGGCTCCCGTTCGGCCACGGCCGTCAGCACCGCCCGGCGCAGACGCAGGACGCGGATCTGCACGTCCAGCGCGGCGGCGTGCTCCGCGGCGACGTCGGGGAGGGCGAGTTGCCGGTCCACGACGTTTCGTATCGCGTCCAGGCCGAGTCCGAGTTCACGCAGCGTCCGGACGAAGGCGAGACGGGCCACTGCGTCGGGGCCGTAGCGGCGGTAACCGGCGGGTGTGCGGTCGGCCGGCGGCAGGATGCCGCGATCGGAGTAGAAACGGATCGTCTTGACCGTCAGCCCGGTGCGCCGGGCGAGTTCACCGATCGAGTAGAGCGTGCCGCCGTCCATGCCCCCACCTTCGGGTCTCCCCCGGCGGGAGACTCAAGTCTGCGCCTCGGCGCGCCCGCGGCACCCGCTCACCCCCGCCGCCGCCCGAACTCGTCGACCGACGTCGTCATGTCCTGGGTCCCGATGACCGAGAGAAGCTCCAGCTGGGCGGCGCCCTCGGTGCCGGGCGGGGCGGTGAACCAGAGCAGGCGCTGGCGCCCGTCCTCGCTGAACAGGCTGTGGCAGTCCAGCTCGATGACGCCGAGCGCGGGGTGGACGATGCGTTTGTGGTCCGTCCGGCGGAGCGCGACGTCATGGGTGTCCCAGAGGGCGGCGAACTCCTCGCTGCGGCGGCGCAGCGTGGCCACCATCCGGGTCACCTCGGGATCGCTGCCGCGCTTCGCGGCGACCGCCTGGAGGTCGGCGACGAACACCCGGGAGTGATGGGGGTGGTCCTCCCGCGGGTAGAGCCCACGGGAGGCGGGGTCGGTGAACCAGCGGTACACAAAGCTCGCCGCGGGTCCGCTCACCGCCGGGGGCGGGCCGACGAGCGCCGCGGCCAGGGGGTTCTGCACCAGGGTCTCGTGCAGGTCGGTGATGACCTGGGCGGGGGTGGTGGTGAGCCGGTCCAGCAGCCCGAGCAGGGCCGGCTGGACATGGGCGGCGGAGCCATGGGTCGCCGGGGGCAGCGGCCGGTCGGCGAGGTGGAAGAGGTGGTCGCGTTCGTCGCCGTTCAGCCGTAGCGCGCGGGCCAGCGCGGCCAGGACCTGGGTGGAGGGCTGGGCGCCGCGACCGCGTTCCAGCTCGGTGTAGTAGTCCGCGGACAGCCCGGCCAGCTGGGCGACCTCCTCGCGGCGCAGTCCGGGCACCCGGCGCCGGGGACCGGTGGGCAGACCGACGTCGGCCGGGCGGATCCGATCGCGGCGGGACTTCAGATAAGCGGCGAGCTCCGACTGGTTCACCCGTCCATGGTCACGCCTGCCGGCGGACGGAACCAGGGGTCGCCGACCCCAGGGTGGACACAGCCGTGGTTGTCGCGGGAACGCCGGCCGAGGGTGGGGACGCAAGCAGGGCAACACCGGGTCGCCCGGCGCCACGGACCAAGCCTCGTGGCGCGCTCGTACGGCATCTTGCGCAGGAGTCACCATGTCCACCCAGGAAACCGCCGCAGCCCCCACCAGGTCCAAGGCACCCCGCGTCGCCGTCGTCACCGGCGGCTCGCGCGGCATCGGCCGCGAGACGGTGCGCCGGCTGGCCGCCGACGGACATGCCGTCGTGGTCGGGTACGCGGGCAACCGCGACCTGGCCGAGGCCGCCGTGAAGGAAGCCGTCGCGGCCGGTGGCCGGGCGGTCGCCGTCCGGGCCGATGTCGCCGACGAGGAGCGGGTGGCCGCGCTGTTCGCCACCGCCGGGTCCGAGTTCGGCGGGGTCGACGTGGTCGTCCACGCGGCCGGCCGGATGTATCTGGCCCCGGTCGCCGAGCTGGATCTGGCCGAGCTCGACGCGATGCACCGCACCAACATCCGCGGCACGTTCGTGGTCGCCCAGCAGGCCGCCCGCACGCTGCGCGCCGGCGGGGCGTTCATCACTTTCTCCACCTCCGTGGTGGGCCTGGCCTTCCCCGGGTACGGCCCGTACAGCGCGAGCAAGGGCGCGGTCGAGGCGCTGACCATGGTCCTCGCGCGGGAGCTGCGCGGCCGGGACGTCACCGTCAACGCCGTCGCCCCCGGTCCCACCGCCACCGACCTCTTCCTGGAGGGCAAGGACGAGGAGACCGTCGCCCGGCTGGCCGCCCAGCCCCCGCTGGAACGGCTCGGCACCCCAGCGGACATCGCCGAGGTGGTGGCCTTCCTCGCGTCGCCGGCCGGCCACTGGGTCAACGGCCAGGTCGTACGCGCCAACGGCGGCATCGTCTGACCGACGACGGAATCGCCCGACCGACAGCATCGCCACACAAAGGAGAGACCCCACCATGCCGTTCGCGAACTTCAAGGTCCCCGCGGGAAGCCTCGACGAGAAGCAGAAGGAGCTGATCGTCACCCGCACCACCGAGCTCTATGTCGAGATCTACGGTGAGCGCGCCCGCGCCACCACCATGGTCCTGGTGGAGGAGGTGACCGACGGAGGCTGGGGCATCGGGGGCCAGGTGCTGACCCTGGCCATGCTCCAGCAGTCGCCGGACCGCTGACGGACCGGCTCGGTCTCCGTGCTAGAACGCTTCGTCATGGAGACCGAGCCGATCACCCTGTCCACCCCGCGGCCGGTGCGGCGGCCGACGCTCGTCCAGGGCTGGCACGAACTGGCCTTCCTGCACTGGGCGGTGGAGCCGGACCGGGTGGCGGGTCTGCTGCCCGCGGGCACCCGTCCCGACACTCTGGACGGGGTCACCTACGTCGGCCTGGTCCCGTTCCTGATGCGCGCTGTGGGCCTGGGACCGGGGCCGGGTCTGCCGTACCTGGGCACGTTCTGCGAGACGAACGTGCGCCTGTACTCGGTGGACGAGCACGGGCGGCGCGGTGTCGTCTTCCGGTCCCTGGACGCGGCCCGGCTCATACCGGTGCTGGTGGGACGGCTCGGCGTCCGGCTGCCGTACGTGTGGTCCACCATGCGCCTGCGCCGCAAGGGCGACGTGATCACGTACAGCTGCCGCCGCAGGCGCCCGGGCGGCCGGAGCGAGGCGAGCCGGGCCGTCGTGCGGGTCGGCGAGCCGATCGCCGAACCCACGCCGCTGGAGCGGTTCCTGACCGCACGGTGGGGTCTGCATGTGTCATGGCACGGCCGCACGGTGCACCTGCCCAACGAGCACGCGCCGTGGCCGCTGCACCGGGCCCGGCTGCTCGATCTCGACGACGACCTGGTCACGGCCGCCGGGCTGCCGCCCCTGACGAGCCCGCCGGTCAGTGTGCTCCACTCCCCCGGGGTCACCGTCCGGTTCGGGACCCCCACCCTGCTTCCGTAGGCGCACTCGGGGATCAGGCGGGCTCCTCGGTCTTCGCCACGCACAGGGCCCAGATGACGAACCCCGAGATGGCGATCATCAGGATCGACCAGACGGGGTAGTACGGCAGGGACAGGAAGTTCGCGACGACGATCAGCGCGGCGATGGCGATGCCGCCCATCCGTGCCCAGAAGGTCGCCTGGAACAGCCCGAGGCCGACCACGACGGCGATCGCGCCGAGGAAGAGATGGATCCAGCCCCAACCGGTCAGGTCGTACCGGAAGACATAGCTGGGCGTGACGAGGAAGACGTCATCCTTGAGGATCGCCATGATGCCGCGGCAGATGCCGAGCACTCCGGTGATCATCAGCATGACGGCGGCGAACGTCGTCAGGCCCGCGGCCCATGCCTGTTTCGTTCCGGTCTGCGTGCGGGGGGTGGTGGTCATCGCTTCGCCTCGTTTCGTCTGGTCCGGCTCTGGTCGTCGTCCGGCAGTGGTCGGCGTTCGGCGGTCAGCTCAGGACCTTCGCCTTCGCCCGCTGGAACTCCTCCTCCGTGATGTCGCCCCTGGCGCGGATCTCGGACAGCTTGGCGAGCTGGTCGACGCTGCTCGGCTCGGCCGTGCCGCCGGCGGTCTGCCGGATGTAGGTGTCGAACTGCTCCTTCTGCGCACGCGCGGAGGCGAGTTCGCGGCCGCTCATGCCCCTGCCCCGCGCGATGACGTAGACGAAGACACCGAGGAAGGGGAGGAGGATGACGAAGGCCAGCCAGCCCGCCTTGCCCCAGCCGCCGAGCGAGTCGTCCCGGAAGATGTCGAGGATGACCTTGAAGAGCAGGATGAACCACATGACCCACACGAAGAACCAGAGCATCGTCCAGAACGCGCTCAGGAGCGGATAGTCGTAGGCGAGGTACGTGTCTACAGCCACTTGTCTCCTCCTCCGTTCGGGGTGGACGCCCCGGTGGCGGTCCGTGCCCACCTCAGCGTGTCCGCCGCGCCGGCCGTGCGCCTCACCCGATGAGGGTGATCGGCGGGCCGGGACTCACACCGTGTCCTTCTCCGCCCTGCGGATCGCGGCCCGGAGGGCGAACGCCATCACCAGTTCCGCCAGTCCGAGCAGGACCAGCCACAGGCCCAGCAGCCGGGTCAGGACGACCGCGGACTCGGTCGGCAGCGCGAGGACCACGATCCCCGCGACGACGCCCAGCGCACCCACGCCGGCGAGGACGCCCCGGTGCGGCAGGCCCTTGACGGCGACGGCGGTGTAGAGGGTGAGCATGCCGGACACGAGCCAGGCGACACCGACGATCAGGGACAGCGCGGCGATGGTCTGCAGGGGGTGACGCAGACACAGCACACCGGCCACGACGAACAGCGTCGCGAGCAGGACCCGTGCGAACCGCTCGCCCTGAGCCTCCCGGGCGAACGCCGCGACGAATCTGAGCACGCCGCTCACCAGCAGATACAGGCCGATGACGACCGCCACCACATGCAGCGTCCCGTGCGGCCACACCAGGATCACAATGCCCGGAATCAGGGTGACGAGCGCCGAGGTCAGCGCCCAGCCCCAGGAGGCGCCGAGAGCGGCCAGCACCTCCAGGGGATCCCCCTGCGACCCCAAGGACGTGCCGTAGGGGTCCTGTTCCGGTCCGGCACCAGGTCCCGAATGCGACGGTACGGTCATGGCTCCTCCTTACTCCGGCAACTGGCGCATCTCCAGGACGTGCAGCCCCAGCGACTGGCACCTGGCCAGCAGTCCGTAGAGGTGCGCCTCGTCCACGACCGGGCCGAACAGCAGCGTCTGACCCGACACGACGACATGGTCGAGCTCGGGAAAGGCTTCGACGAGCGTCTGAGACAGGTGTCCGTCGATGCGGATCTCGTACCGCATGAGCTGCTCTCCCCGCGGGTGGAGTGTGGCGCAGGCGAACTGTGGCTTCCTGGCGATCCTCCGCCGTGACGCGCCGCCCGGCCTCACCCGGCAGAGGTGATACGGCGGGCCGCGGGGTACCGGGACAGTGCGGCGCACCGGGCCGCGCACCGCGCCCGACCAGCGCCTTCAGGCCCCGCATGCGACGGCTTGCGGCACGGGGCACGCTGGGAGATGCGCGTGAACCCCGGAGGTGGTTCCTGTGGCGTACAGCCGTCCCGGCCGGCAGGTGGACGAGAGGGCTGCCTCGATGGTGGAGGCGCTGTTCACGCAGTCACCGGTCGGGCTCCATCTGCTGGACACGGAGCTGCGCGTCGTACGCGTCAACACCGCTACGCCGGCCATGCGGGACGTCCCCATGGACCAGGTGATCGGACGCCCGCTCCACGAGGTGTACGACGTCCTCGACGACCAGCAGGAACTCGAGGCCGCAGCACTCGCGGTGCTGGACACCGGGGTCCCGCTGCGGGACCACATCGTACGGGCGCGTATCCAGGGGGACCCGCCGCGGGTGGGCCACTTCGAGATCACCATACTGCGGCTGGAGAGCCCGTCCGGCGCGGTGCTCGGCCTGGCCGTCACCGCGGTCGACGTCACCGAACGCGAGCGGAACCGGACCCGCGCCGAGGTCCTCGACTCGGTGCGCCGGTGCGTGGGGCGCACGCTGGACGCGGCGGTGACCGGTGAGGAACTGGTCGGGGCTCTGGTGCCCGCGTTCGCCGACGTCGCCGTCGTCGAAGTGGTGGACGCCGTCATCCGCGGCGACGATCCGCCGCTCGCCCCGCTGCCCCAGGGCACGCCGCTGATGCGCACCGCGTTCCGCGCCACGAGTTCACACCCGCCGAAGGCGCACCCGGTGGGTGACGTACGCCGGCTGCCCGGACCCACTCCCTTCTCCCAGGCCTTGGCCGACTTGCTCCCGCGGGTGGTCTCCCTGGAGCCCGACGCCCCGTGGTTCGACGTCGACCCCGCGCGCGCCGAGGCCATCCAGGCGTCGCGGGCCCACACCCTGCTGGTGGTGCCGCTCACGCTGCGCGACACGGTCCTGGGCCTGGTGAGCCTGTACCGCGCGGGGCAGACACCCCCCTTCGACGAGGGCGACAGACGACTCGCGGTCGAGCTGGCCTCGCACACGGCCCTGTGCATCGACAACGCCCGGCGCTTCGTCCGGGAGCACACCGTCGCGGCGACGATCCAGCGCCAGCTGCTGCCCCGTACACCGGAGAGCCACGCGTCCCTGGAGACCGCCTATCTGTCCGTCACCGGTGCCGATCCCGGGTCCTGGTACGACACCATCGCCCTGTCGGGCGCCCGGACCGCGCTCGTGGTGGGAAGCGTGTCCGGGCACGGCCTCAACGCGGCCGCGACCATGGGCCAGTTGCGCACGGTCATCCGCTCGCTGTCCGCGTTCGACATCGCCCCCGACGAGCTCCTGGCCCGGCTGCACGACACGACGACCCTGCTGGCCGCGGAGCGCGCGAATCTCCCGCTGGGCGATCCGCTGCGCCGCGAGACGCTCGCCGCGGACTGTGTGTACGCGATCCACGATCCACTGACCGGCACCTTCGTGATCGCGGGAGCGGGCCGGCTGGCTCCTCTCCTGGTACGGCCCGACGGCACCGTCGGCATCCCGGACCCGCCGTCCGGACCCCGGCTGGGCACGGACGCGGACGCGCCGTTCACGTCTGTCGAGTTCGAGGCGCCGGAGGGCAGCGTCCTGGTCTTCACCAGTGACCCCCTGCTGACCTCGTATCTCGCGGACTCCCCGGGACCCCTGCGCTCATCGCCCGAGTACCTCGACCGCGCGCTGCAGGAGCTGTGCGACGCGGTCGTGTACGCGCTCCCCTCGGGCCTCGGGGCCGGCGACGCCGCGGTGATCGTCGCACGGGTCCGCTCTTTGCCCGCCGACCGTGTCGCCTCCTGGTACCTGGACGCCGATCCCGCGGCGGTGGCCGAGGCCCGGCACCGCGTCCGCATGCAGCTCACCGACTGGAAGGTGGACGACGAGACCGCCTTCAACACCGAGCTCATTGTCAGCGAGCTGGTCACGAACGCCATCCGGTACGGGGACCCGCCCCTGGAGCTGCGGCTGATCCATGACCGCAGCCTGACGTGCGAGGTCCGCGACGCCGGTGCCGCGGCGCCGCATCTGCGGCACGCCCGCACGGTCGACGAGGGCGGACGGGGTCTGTTCATCGCCTCGCAGCTGGCCCACGCATGGGGCACGCGGTACGGGGACGAAGGCAAGACGATCTGGACGGAACAGTCCTTCGCATCGCGGAAGGACCCCCGCTGATCAGGCTCTTTCTTGCCTTGGCGGGCCCGGCGCCGGCTGTCCCTCGGCCTCCGCCCGGCCGCTCGCGGCCAGCAGAGCGAGCAGGGCCAGCACGGCGAGCAGCACGAGCACCAGGAGCAGGACCGTCAGAACCGTCGGATGGTTCCACAGGGCGAAGACCAGCGCCACGATCAGCAGCGCGGCGAGTGTGATCGCCCGGCGGTACGACTGCGCCCACTCCCCCGCCCGGCCCGTACGGATGTGGTGGTCCGCCGCCCAGCGGGCCGTGGCGTCCGCGGTGCTCTCGGACCTGCCGCGCACGGCAACCGGCAGCCTTCCCGGGCCGATGAAGTAGGTGCCGAGCGCGATGACGACGCCCAGGACGATCGCCGTGCGCAGGCTGACGCGCAGAAAGCGCACGAGCGTGTCGAAGATCGCGGACGCCGCCGCCTTCGACTGCACCTCGGGCGGGAGGTGGTCCAGGTAGTAGTCGCGGGCGACGATCAGCGCGATGGCCACGACCAGACAGGCGAAGGCCGCGCCCAGTGCGGTGCGGGCCAGGGCCCGCCGTCGCCCGCGGGCCAGCAGCACACCGCCGACGCCGATGAGCACGACGATGACGGGGAGCCAGTTACCGAGCGCGTCCAGCAGCCGGGCGCCCTTGCGGGCCTTGGCGAGCTCGTCGGAGTGGAAGAGCACCAGCTGCTTGTTGACCGTGGGGATGTACTTCGCCGGGGAGAGTCCGGCGTCGACCAGCTGTTTCTTGACCTGTTCGACGGCCTCGCCCACATCGAGGGTGATGGTGCCGCCGGAGACGCCGACCGAGCCGCGGCCCTTGCCGGTGAGCGCGTGCACGACGGCGTTGTGGGCGGTCCGGTTGGCGTCCGTCCACACCTTGGCGAAGACGTCGCTCTGCACCACCCGGGTGGCCACCTTGGTCACGGCCTGGTCGACCGCGGAGTTCAGCTGCGGTCCCAGGTTCTTCAGGGCGTCGCCGGCGCGGGGCGGCAGTCCCTGGGACTCCAGCCAGGTGGCGATGTCCGCGGCGACCTGCTGCCCGTCGACATGCACGGCCACGGCCTCGGTGATCCGCTGCACCGCCGCGTCCTGGACGGCCGGTTCGGTGGCGAGGGGGGCGACGGTGGAGACGTACCGGTCGGTGTCGAGCACGATGTCGTGCACCCAGGTCGTCAGCAGGGCGACGGGGACCAGGATGCAGGTGAGCACGATGAGCACGGCCGAGGCGACCTTGCGGGCCACCCGGCCGGCCGCGGTTCCGTGGGCCGTACCCGGACCGCCCGGGGCCGGGGCGCCTTCCGGGCCTTGACCTTGACCGGGAGACGAGCCGGGGTCGTGCGCATCGCTCATGGGGCCTCCGGCCGGGTGCGTGCCTGTCCACCCATTCCGTCAGCGGGCGGGCACCGGGGCACGCCGACGGCGTCCATCCGGGCGAGGAAGCGGGAGATCGGGCCCGTGCCGGAAGGCGTCCGTCGGCCATGAGATGGCCAGTCCACCGGGCGTGCGGCACGCTGGAGAGGTGGGTACGCGGCAGGGCCTCGTGGGTCTGCGGCAGTCCTGGCAATCGAGTCACGCGCTGCTGTTGCTTCCTATCGCGCTCATCGTGGTCATCGCCGTGGTGGACATCCACTCCCCCGAGGACGTCCATCTGGGACCCACACTGGTCATCGCGCCGGCGCTGACCCCGTCCTTCGCCGGGCCCTGGGCGACCGCGCTGGTGGGGGCGCTCGCGGTCGCGGCCCAGACGGTCATCGCCGTCTTCCACGGCGGGCTGACCACCACGAACCACATCATGCAGATCGTCACCCTGGCCGTACTGTCGGCGCTCATTGTGGTCTACTGCGCGGTCCGCGACCGGTACCGTGCCCAGCTGGCCCAGGTCCGGTCGGTGGCCGAGGCCGCCCAGCACGTGCTGATGTGGCCGCTGCCGGAACAGATCGGCCATCTGCGGATCGCCTCGCTGTATCTGGCCGCCGAGGACGAGGCCCAGATCGGCGGGGACCTGTATGCGACCACCCGGGTCGACAACACCGTGCGCGTGCTGATCGGTGATGTGCGCGGCAAGGGTCTGTCCGCCATCGGCGAGGCCGCGCTGCTGCTCGGCGCCTTCCGCGAGGGCGCCCACCGGCACGCGTCCCTGCCGGACCTCGCCGCCACGCTGGAGCAGAGCGTGACCCGCTACACGGCCGACTTCGAACCGCCCGAGGAGGCCGGGGAGCGCTTCGCCACCGCCCTGCTGGTGGAGATCCCCGAGGACGACGCGGTCACCCGGATGACCAGTTGCGGCCACCCTCCGCCGCTGCTGCTCAGCCCCGGTCACGCGGTCTCCGTGCCGAGCCTGCATCCGGCACCCCCCTTGGGGGTCCACACGTCGAAGCCCGGGGACTACACGCTGGACGTGTTCTCCTTCGAGCCCGGCGACACCCTGCTGCTGTACACCGACGGTGTCATCGAGGCCCGTGACGCGGACGGCCGCTTCTACCCGCTGACGGAGCGCGTCGCGCAGTGGACCGAGGCCAGCCCGGAAGCGCTCATGCACCACATCCGGCGCGATCTGCTGGGCCACTGCGGAGGACGCCTCGACGACGACGCGGCCCTCATTGCCCTCCACCGCACCGCGGCCGTCCATCGCCGGCACCACGGACGACTGATCCATTCCGACGCGTTCCGCCACGGTTCCGACGCGCATCCGGGTTCCGGCTGAGGCTCGAGGTCGGGGTCTCACCGGCTGAGGCCCGGGACCGGGGAGGCTCTCCCCGGCCCCGGCCCCGGCCCCGGCGCGGTCACGGCTTGCGGGCGACCGCCCCGTACATGGCGATGTCCTCGTCCCGGATGTGCTGCTCGCCCGTGCCGTCCGGGTGCCACTTGTGGACCTGGACGATCCCCGGTTCGGTCAGCTCCAGGCCCTCGAAGAGCTCATGGGCCTCGTCGATGGTGCGCAGCCGCATCGGCATGTTGCGGGCGGCGTACTCGCGGGCGACCCGGCCCACCTCCTGTGGCGCGAACTCGGCGGTGCCGATGGACATCGCCAGATAGCTGCCCGAGGGGAGCGGCTCCAGGAGGCGGCGTACGACGCCGACCGCGTCGTCCTCGTCGAGCATGAAGTGGACGGCGCGTCCGGCGCGGGTTGTCGTCTGCTTCTGCCGTGGGCGGGGCGGATGTGACACCTACGCCCCCACTGTGCGAGGCCGGACGAAAGGCGTACGGCAATGGCTCCGCCCTCCCTCCCCCAGCCGCTGGAGCGACGGCCCGAGGACCGGCTCCCGGCGGCCCCCAGACCACCCGGAGGCGAGTACGGCGGTCGACTCCCCGGGCCCCACGGCCCCGACCGCCTCGCCTCCGGGGCCGAACCGCCCCGCCCCCACCCGGCCGAAGGACCCGTCACAGGGATCGCACCGGGCCCTCGTCGATGTCGGTGTCGGTGTCGGTCACGGACATCGCCGTAGGGCCCGTTGCCCGGGCTCAGTAGCCGATGGAGAAGGTGGCGTCTGCCTTCTCGGTGGCCGTGGTGACGGGGTCGATGCGCAGGACGTAGTCGGAGTGCCTGATGTAGCGGGTGGGGAAGTTGTACGAGCGGAACGACGTCCAGGTGGCGTCGGCGAGGCCCGCGGTCTTGTAGAACGTGGCGTCCTGGGCGAACGTCGACGTGCCGTCGTCGGTGTCGAGTTGCAGTTGGTAGTTGTAGTGCCGCAGATAGCGGGTCGGGTAGTTGGCCGACTGGAAGGAGACGCCCGCGCTGTCGGCCAGACCGGGTACGAGCCTCCACTGGGAGTCGGTGTACGGATCGAAGGGGTAGGCGTCGATCCGGCCGACGTAGTTGGAGTGGCGGACGTAACGGTCCGGGTGGTTGTAGGACTTGAGCCGGTTCCAGGCGGGGGCACCCCACTTGGACACGAGGTTGGTGTACTCGGTGGTGGTGATCGGCTGGATGGAGCCGTGCTTGGAGTTGACCGGCTGGGTGTAGGCGCGCTGGTCCAGGGCGGTCCAGGTACCCGCGGCGAGGTCGGTGCTCTGCCAGGCGTAGAAGACGCCGTTGGGGGTGTAGGTGTCTCCCCACAGGTACCAGGCGCCCGACGTCGGGGACTTGACGAGGATCGGGGCCTCGGTGCCGCCGTGGGCGACCGGTGTGCTGAAGGCGGTGAAGCTGCCGGGGTCGAGCGTGGAGGACTTGGCACCCACCAGCGCCTGGGCGGAACTGCTTTTGAAGTAGAGGTAGTTGACGCCATTGACGTCCACCGCCATGTCGCCGTCGATGACGTCGTAGCCGGGGTCGAAGAAGACCTGCGGGGATGTCACGGTCCGGAAGTCGGTGGTGTGGTTCACCATGATCACGTTGTGGCCGCTGGAGTTCACGGCCGAGTAGATGATCGCGTACTGTCCGCGTCCCGCGTCCCAGAACGCCTCCGGGGCCCAGCTGTGGGTGTTCATGTCGTGGAGCTTCAGCCGGCGGTAGCCGGTGAAGGTGCGCAGGTCGGCCGAGTCCCAGAGGTGGATGTACTGGCTGACATAGCTCCAGTCGGTGCCCTTGAGGTCGGTCGCGAGCACGACGAAGGCGCCGTTCTGCTTGCGCAGGATGAACGGGTCGCGCAGTCCGAGCGCCCCCTCGGTGGGCGTGACCACGGGGTTGTTCTGGTTCAGCGGCATCCAGCGCAGCGAGTCCGTGCTGACGGCCAGATGGAGGCCGTAGTCGGTGCCGGTGCCGTTCGGTGACTCGGTGAAGTACCCCATGACGTAGGCCGAGTCGGCGGCGTGCGCGGGGCGCGCTGCGAGTGTCAGATCGGTCGCCGCGGCCAGGGGCACGGCCGCCGCCATGCCGAGGAAGAGCCGTCGCGACGGCATGGCGGGGTGGGGGTCAGCGCACATCTGCTCTCCAGGGGGGACGTGTAGAGCCGTTCGAGAGGTTCGAGGCGTTCGAGGAGTTCCAGAAGGGGTTCGAGATACCGAACAAAGTTCGGTGAACCGATCAGAAACTAGAGGGGCGGATGTGGCGCGTCAATCCTTCCGCAACACGGAGGTCAAGCCTGTGTGCCACTTGTCCCCTGGGCCAGCGCCGTGACCTCGGCGGCCGTCAGTGTCCTGCCGTACACACGGAAGTCGTCCACCGCCGCCTTCAGGTACGGGTCGGGATACTGGGAGCTGCCGATGCAGCCGTTCCGGATGTGGTTGCCGAAGTAGCGCGGTTCGACCGTGACCGCCGCGTTCCGGCCCACTTCCCGGCCGTCCACGTAGAGCACGGCGGTTCCTCCGGCGCCGTACGTCACGGCCACGTGCACCCAGCGGTCGGTGGGCAGTGGGTCGGCGTCGATGCGCTGGCTGACCCAGGTCGCGACCGAGTACGCGGACGCTCCGGCCAACAGGTCCTCGCCGAGGGCGAGATGGCCGTCGTTGCCGTCCAGGTCCACGGCACCGGCGATATGGCGCTGCGCCCAGGACGCGCCCCCGGCGAGCGACGCGGCCTTTCCGTTGCCGGTGGCGTCGGCGTCCGTCGTACCGGAGGCCTCGTCGAAGGGGTGCCAGGCAGACCGATGTTGCGACGGAAGGTGTGCAGCAGGCGATCGATGTCGACGAAGCGCAGAGAGGCGGTGTTGCGGCTCTGGTTGTCCTTGAACGGTCCGGTCAGCAGGGAGACCGCACCGAGGGGGAAGGGCTGCACCTGTGGGGCGTTCACCGGGCGCGCGGCGGTGGGGCGTTGCGCCGCGTGGGCCGCGGGGACGCCCGTCAGGTTCAGGGCGGCGGCCGCACCGGCAGCGGTGAGGAAGGTCCGTCTGCCAAGAGGTGGGATCACGAAGTCCTCCGCATGTCGATGACGTGGGGCGGAGAGTCCCGCTCCCCGCCCCACTGACGCTCGTTCGAAATATCGAAGACTGTGCGACATGCTGTGCAGGGCTCTACGGTAGAGGACTGACTCCTGATGTCAATGACGCCCGTGAGACCTGCTGAGCCGGACTCACGCGTCCGGGCCGGGACTTGTTGTGATCCTGGTCATGGCGCACGCTGTTCCGGGCACGAGGCATGATCGTGCGGACCGGACGGTGCAGACCGAAGAACGGGGAGGAAGCCATGGGCGACGGGATGTCGCGGGCGATGTGGGAGCGGTACGAGCCGGTGCACGACCTCGTCTACTTCACTCCGGAGGCACGTGAAGCCGCAAACGGGCTCGGGATGCGGGGCTTCTGGATGGGGTACTTCGCGCTGCGCGCGGCGCCGCTGGGCGCGGTGCCCGCCTCCGTCGTGACCGGATCCTTCTATGTCTTCCATCCCGACCGCGTGGCGCGGGCGCTGCCGGACGCATGGGAATACGCCGACCCGGCCGACGCCCTCGCGGCGCGGCAGCAGGCGATGGACGCCGCGATGACCCGGCTGTTCGGCGCGGACGTCGTCAACTCGTCGGAGATGACCGAGGCCGCCGATCTGGCCTGGGAGGCGGCCACGGCCGCGGACACGGCGGGCCGTGTGCTCGCCGCGGCCAACCAGGCCCTGGACCGTCCCGCGCCGGCGCATGTGCGGCTCTGGCAGGCCCTGACCACGCTCCGGGAGCACCGGGGCGACGGGCACTTCGCGGTTCTGGTGGGTCAGGGGCTGGGACCGGTCGAGGCGATGGTGCTGAAGGCGGCCGCCCGTGAAGGGGACCGGAACATACTGCGGGACACCCGCAAGTGGGAGGCCTCGGCATGGCAGGCCGCCGAGAGCGCACTGCGCGAACGCGGGTGGCTCGGGGAGGACGGGGCCCTGACCTTGGCGGGCGCCGCCGGGCGCGCGGCCGTCGAGGCGCAGACCGACGCAGCCGCCGAGCGACCGTGGACCGCTCTGGGCGCGGACCGCACCGAGCGCCTCGCCGACCTCCTCGAACCACTGGCCCGGACGGTCTGGGACTCCGGGGTGCTGCCCTCCGGCAACCCGGTCGGCGTACCCCGGCCTGGCCCGGCGCCGAGGTGTCCTTGAGCGAGAACCGGTCATCCGTCAGGACCTGTTGACGCAGGCGACGGGAGGAAACCGGCCAGGCCCCGTCGTCGGCGATGGTGCGCGCACGCCGCTGCCGGCGCAGCCGTTTCCCGTCGGGATCGGCCTTCGACACCGCGTCGGGGTGACTGACGGGGGTTTGGCGAAAAACAGTCGTAGTAACCGTCGAAGTGCCGTGTAATTCAGACGTCTTCGGGATGCCGGAGATGAGATTGTGCCGTCCGGGCCCATCCGGGCCACAGGGGGAGGTAACACCACAGTGAATCGCATGCGCACGTCCGCCACGGTCCTGGCCGCGGTCGGAATCGTCACCGCCGCTCAGCTCGGCCTCGCGGGAGCCGCGTCCGCGCAGACCTCGGCGTCGACGAGCTCCGGCTGCCCGATCGACCTCGTCTATCCGAGCCGCTTCTACGTCGACTCGCACGGCTGGGTCACCAACGGCGGCCTGTACTTCGGGCTCAAGAACAAGAGCACGACCAAGAGCTTCTCGAAGGTCACCTTCACGGTCACCGACGTGAAGAACATCCGCTTCGGCACGGCCAAGCCCACGGGTGGCAAGATCACCAAGAACACGACCAAGGTCGTGTCGGTGTACACCCTGACGCTGAAGAAGAAGGCCAGCCTCGGCGTCAAGGTGCCGACGCACCTGCTCAACACCCACACCTACAAGGTGAAGTTCACCCTGAAGGGCACGGGCTGGAACTGCGCCTCGGACCAGGGGACCTGGGGCAGCTGATCCCCTCGGACCGTACGCTGGTGGCCGTGGTCAAGCGCGGCGAAACAGCGGGCGAGGGGCCGGGCACCGCGGTGTCCCGGCTCACCGGTCGAACGGTCACCAGTGTGCGGGCGTTGTCGGGGAACCTCGCCGAGGTGGTGCTCGATGGTGGCCGGGCCGTGATCGCCAAGCGTGGTGATCACGGCCCGGGCGCCGTTCGGGCCGAGGTGGCCGGGCTGCGCTGGCTGGCCGCCGCCGGGGCGGTCCGTACAGCGCATGTGCGCGGTCACGACGAGCGGTGGATGGTGATCGACCGCGTCCCGGACGGACGGCCCGGCGCCGAGGCGGCGCTGCGTTTCGGCCGTGAGCTGGCCGCCCTGCACACCGCCGGGGCACCGGCGTTCGGGGCCCCGCCGCCCGAGGGCCCGGTGGAGGCGTACATCGGTCTCGCCCCCATGCGCAACGTCCCCGGCACCGACTGGCCGCGCTGGTACGCCGAGTACCGCGTGCTGCCGTATCTGCGCGACGCCGTCGACAACGGCACGGTCCGCCCCGGCGAGGCCACCGTCGTCGAGCGCGTCTGCGAACGGTTGCCGGAGCTCGCGGGCCCCGCCGAACCGCCCGCCCGGCTGCACGGCGACCTGTGGAACGGCAATGTGCTGTGGGGAGCCGACGGTCATGTCTGGCTCATCGACCCGGCCGCGCACGGCGGACACCGCGAGACCGACCTGGCGATGCTGCACCTCTTCGGCTGCCCCCATCTGGACCGCGTACTGGAGGGCTACCGGCAGGCCGCACCCCTGGCCGAGGGCTGGGAGGACCGCATCGGCGTGCACCAGCTGTTCCCGCTGCTGGTGCACGCGGTGCTGTTCGGCCGGGGGTACGCGGAACAGGCCCTCGCGGTCGCCCGCCGGGCCGCGGCGGCCTGACCGGACCGAGGGACGGCCGACTACTCCCCCGCGTCCGGGAGCTGGATCTGGCCGGACTTGATGTAGCGGGCCAGGTTGAGGTGGTCGCCGTGCTCCTCGCGCAGCCCCTCCGCCCACAGCACGCTCTGGGTGCCCTCGTGCTTGACCATGCCCGGGCTCACTCCGATCCGGAAGCCACCGGGCAGGGGCTTGCCGTCCTTGTAGGGCAGGAAGTCCAGTGGCCCGGGCCCGTCGGAGGCGTACACCGCGCAGTCGGACAGCACCGCCACCGGGTACTGCCCGGTCGTCCGGGCGGTGGCGAGCATCTTGCGGTGCATGTTGATCCGGGCCTTGGAGATGACGGCGGCACGGATGTCGGGCCGCCACGTCGGCCGTTCCAGCGCCGGCCAGCGCTCTCCCGGACGCCATCCGGTGCGGGCCCGCTCACGCAGCTTGCCGATGCCGCCCTTGACCGTGGCCTTGATCGCCGCCAGCACCAGGGCCAGCTGCGGATCCCGGTCCTTGTGGCCGTCCATCGCGGCCAGGAACTCCTCGGGCGTCATGCCGGTGGTCACGCCGAGGTCGGCCATGGTCGCGACGTACGCGTCACGCAGACGGGTGTACCAGGCGTCCAGGTACGGGCCGTGCTCGGGACGGACGTATGCCTCCAACGGGGCGACCTCGTAGCCGAGTTCCTGCGCGTACGCCACGGTCGGCGTCGCGTACCAGGCCGGGCCGAGCGGCGCGTCGCCGTCCGGGGTGAACGGGCTCGGCAGGCGCGGGTCGAGCCGGATGTGGGAGAGGTCGACCAGCCAGGAACCGGGCAGCGACGGGTCGAAGGCGGGGTTGTGCGCATGGACCGGCGCGCCGAGGCCGACGACGGTGCGGTTGGCGGCCGCCGCGAAGGCCATGTTGACGTCGATCCCGACGAGGTACGGCTGCATGCACTCCTCGTCGGTCAGCGGCCGGGCCCAGTCGTAGGCCTCCTCGCGCAGGATCTCGGCCGGGGTGCGCTGGTGGAAGCGCGGCAGATGGGCGAGGAGCGGATGGCCGTCGGGGGCTTCGCACGGGGCGCAGTCCACCGCCTGGGTCAGCGCGCCCGGGTTCGGGGCGGACACCCACTGGTCGTGGTCGTCCTTCACCGCGCGGGTGGGCGGGTGCAGCGCGGTCATCAGCTCCAGGCCGGTGACGGCGGTGGAGCCGCGCGGGGTGAGGACCCGGTCGGCGTAGGTGCCGAGGATACGGGCGAGTTCGACGGGCGGCTGTTCGGCGGCGTCGCCCCAGTACCGGGCGTCCAGGGCGTGCCAGGCGGGAATGCAGAGCTGGACGCAGCTGCGCCGACCGCCCTGGGCGGGCCGGTAGATACGGGCCCATGGGCCGAATCCGCGCTTGGTGAGCTGCCAGTCGGCCTTCTTCAGCTGCCGGACCGACTTGTGGGACTCCGGGATACGGCCCGCCAGGCGCTCCTCGTCGCTCAGCTCGGCGGGCAGTCCGTAGCGCTCGCAGGCCGCCGCGGTCAGTACGACGAGGGGGTCCGCGTCCTTGCCCGAGCGATGCAGCCGCGGCTGCCCGAGCATCGCCTCGGCAAGCGTCCACTCCACCAGCGCCGGGAGCGACTTCGCGGGCACGTCGAGGACCAGCCCGCCGACGCAGTACGCGTTGATCTCACCGTCGGCCGCGTCGACCACGGCGAGGGGGCCGTGCGCGAAGCGGGGGTCGGCGGTGTCGGCGGGGGCGGACTTGGGGGTGTTCCGCGGGGTGATCCGGGGCGTGTTCCGGGGGGCTTTGGCCGCGCCCTTGCTCGCGGCCGGACGGCGCGACGCCGAATCCGGTCCGCGCCCGGCCGCTCCCGACACCGGGCGCGCACCGGACGACTCCCCGCCGGACGACTTCCCACCGGACGGCTTTCCACCGGACGACTTCCCACCGGACGACTCCCCGCCTGACGGGCCCGCTTCGGCCTCGTCCCCGGCGGGCCGCCGCCCGGCGCCATCCGCGTCCTGCGGCGGCGCCCCCTGCGCATGCGGGAGTCCGGGACCCGCGCCCGTCGCCGGTGCGGGAGGCGGCGCGGCCGGATAGCGGTGGGCCAGGCCGTCGAGGAGCCGACGGTAGGCCTCCAGGCGTTCGCCCCTGGGCTCGGCGCGGCCCGCCTCCCAGGCCTCGATGCTCGGCACCCGTACCCCGAGCGCCTGGGCCACGGCGGCCTGCGTCAGCCCGGCCGTCTCGCGCAGCCTCACCCGCACCGCGGGAGCGGGAAGCACGGTGCCGCCGTCGACGGCGGCGAGCAGGGAGTCGACAGCCGCGAACAGCTCATCGGGCTGGTCCGTCATTTCCACATCCGTCTTTCTACCTGACGCCCTGGCGGATCTCTTCGAGCCGGGTCGTCAGCCGCTGATGGCGCTGCGAGGCGCCCTGGGAGGAGTTCAGTCCCTGGTACCCGGCGATCTGCCGCCAGTCCATGCCGCGGCGCCGCGCCTCCATGACCACCTGGCTCTCCAGCCGGTCCAGTTGATGGCGCAGTTCGTCGAAGAGGCTCAGAGCCGCGCCGACGTCGTCCACCGTCACCTCCGGCACCGGGGTGTCGGCGGCCGTCAGCAGCCGTCCGAGCAGTGCCGCGTCCCGGGCGAGCCGGTGTGCCGGGGCACCGTCGTCGACGGGACGGTCCCCCAGGGCGGACAGCCGCCTGCGGGCCTCGTCGTCCTGGGCGTCATGTGCCATGCGGGCATGCTATCTCAGCCATCCAACGAAACAACGTTCTGTTGGTTTCTTAACGGCAGCTTAAATCGGGCTGAGATTACTCAGAGTAAGGAAACCAACCAGGCGTTCGATTCGTATAAGTGCATGGAAGCTTTGAACAGGGAGAGACCATGCAACCGTTCACGCTCAACTACGCGCGCCCCGCAGTGCAGTTGGAAGTCACCGCTCCGTACGCGTACGACTCCGGACTGCAGTTGAACGTGTTCCCCGATGGCCGGATCGCTGCGACCGATCACGCAACGCTAAGAGCGCTGGGGACCACGACCTCCACGGCCGGTTCCAAGACGCACTTCGACGACTGACCGCGGATCCCCCCGATGACCGTGCTCATCCTGACTTCCGACGAGGACGTGACGGCGGACATGGTGGTCCTCCGGCTCAACGAGGCCGGTGTGCCCGTGGTCCGACTCGATCCCGCCGATCTCACCAGCCGGGTCGCCCTCTCGGGCGAGTATGTGCAGGGCGTCAGCCGTGGACACCTGTCCATCGCGGGCCGCCTGGTGAGCATGAACGGTCTGCGCTCCATCTGGGTGCGCAGACCGGGAGTCGCGGCCGCCCGGGCCGCCCAGCCGACCGCCTGGCTGACCGAGGAGTCCTCCCAGGCGCTGTACGGCATGCTGCGCTCCACCGACGCCCGCTGGATGAACCATCCCGACGCGGCCCGGCGGGCCCGGCACAAGCCCTGGCAGCTGAAGCTGGCCCAGCGCAGCGGACTGCCGGTGCCGGCCACCCTCATCACGACCTTTCCGCAGGCGGCCCGGGAGTTCGCGGAGCGCTTCCCGGACCTGGTGGTCAAGCCGGTCTCCGGAGCGCATCCCCAGGAGCCGCCCCGGGCGGTGCCGACCAGCCGGGTCGCGCCGGACACCGACTTCTCGGCCGTCGCCTTCGGGCCGACCCTGCTGCAGCGACGGGTCGGAAAGCGCGCCGACATACGGCTCACCGTCGTCGGCGACCGGCTGCTCGCCGCGCGCAAGCCGGTCGCCCCGGACGCCGACCCCGACGACGTGGACGTGCGCTTCGCCCCCTCCGCCGCCCCCTGGGTACCCGTGGACGTGCCCCCACGTACCGCGGAAGCCGTCCACACCTATATGAAGCAGGCCGAAATCGCCTACGGGGCCTTCGACTTCGCGGAGGACGCCGACGGGATCTGGTGGTTCCTGGAGTGCAACCAGTCCGGCCAGTTCGGCTTCGTGGAGATGGACACCGGTCAGCCGATCGCCCGCTCCATCGCGCAGTGGCTGGCGCAGGACGCCGAACCGGTACAGCCGTACCTCAACGGCGGCAGGAGAATGACCCCTTGACCGAACCGGCAACGACATCAGGAAGGGGCCACCGTATGCGTGTGGGACTGCTCGGGACCGGACCGTGGGCGCAGGCGGCGTACGCCCCCGCGCTGAGCGGCCACGGTGGACTGGACTTCACCGGGGTGTGGGGCCGCCGCCCGGAGGCCGCCTCGGTGCTGGCCGAGCAGTACGGCACGCGTGCGTACGACGACGTGGACGCCCTGCTCGACGACGTGGACGCGGTGGCCGTGGCGCTGCCGCCGACCGTGCAGGCGGACCTGGCGGTGCGCGCGGCCCGGGCGCGCTGTCATCTGCTGCTGGACAAACCGCTCGCCCTCGATGTCGCCGACGGACGGGCGATGGTCGAGGCGGCCGAGCGGGCCGGTGTCGCCTCCTTGGTGTTCTTCACCACACGGTTCCAGCAGGAGCCGCAGGCGTGGATCGACGAACAGGCCGCCGTCGCGGGCTGGTTCACCGCCCGGGCGGAATGGCTCGGCGCGGTGTTCACCAGCGACAGCCCGTTCGCCGCCTCGCCCTGGCGCCGGGCGAAGGGCGCGCTGTGGGACGTGGGCCCGCACGCGCTGTCCGTGCTCCTGCCGGTCCTCGGCGACGTCCGCGAGGTGACGGCCGCGGCCCACGGTCCCGGAGACACCGTCCACCTCGTCCTCGACCATGTCACCGGCACGTCGAGCACCCTGACCCTGAGCCTCACCGCCCCGCCCGCGGCGGCCGGGGCGGTGGTCGAACTCCGCGGCGAGGCGGGAGCGACCCTCCTGCCGCGCAGCTCGGAAGGGGCGGTCCCGGCCCTCACCCGAGCCGCCGACGCCCTCCTCGCGGCCGCCCGCACGGGCCGCCCGCACTCCTGCGACGCGGCGTTCGGCCTGCGGGTCACCGAGATACTCACGACGGCCGAGGCCCGCCTCAACGGCAGGACCGCATAGGCCGCGTCCGTTCAGTCCTCGTCTCAGTCCTCGTCGAACGGTTCCTCACTCCACCGGAACCAGGCCCGGTCCCCCTCCATGTGCAGCAGGAACTCGGGGACGGGCCCGTCCGGCGAGGACAGGGACACCCGGCGCCGGATCTCGTCGTACGCCTCCTCCCACAGCTCCCAGTCGTCGTCCCGGTCCGCCAGGGCGAGTTCACGGGCGAAGAACTCTCGCACGGAGCCGAAGGCGGGGCCGGGCGTGAACCTCCCCGACAGCCAGGGGAAGTCCATGTCGTCGATCAGGATCTCGCCCACGGACTCCCCGCCACTGCGCACGCGCCACACCGAACCGTCGAACGCCATGCCCACGCCCTCCGCCACCCGTTGTCGATCACCGCGCGGACAGCATGTCACCCGGCACTGACATCCGGTGCCGACCGGAAAGTGGCGAGCTCCCGGACGACGGGATACCCGGCCCTGGTGAAGTGCGCGGTCATCGGGAAGTTGCCCTGGTCGGTGGCACCGGCGATGCACTCGGCTCCCCGCTCGACCAGGAAGTGGGTGCACTCCACGAGGAGGTCGTAGGCATAGCCGTGACCGCGCTGTTCCGGCAGGACGCCGATGAAACCGATGCACGGCCCCGACGGGTTGTGCGCGGGGACATGGATGCCGACCGGTTCTCCCTCCGGCGTGCGGGCGACCTGCCACCACTGGCGCGGAGAGGGGCACCACCGGAAGAAGTCGAGCTCCTCCTGAGCGGCCCGGTCCACTCCCCCTTCCTCGACGGCCCTGCGGGCGTGGGCGTCCAGGGTGACGGAGTGGATGCGGCGCAGCGCGTCGAAGAACACCGCATCGTCGGGCTCCGGGCCGAAGACCAGCCGGCCGGGCCGCTCGGGGAGGCCGCACTCCGGTGTCCACCGGTACACGAAGCGCTCCACCAAGAGCTCGTACCCGGCCTTCCGCGCGGCGGTGAAGCGCGTCTCGGCGGCCGCGCGCAGCAGGGGTTCGGCACGCCAGCCGCTCGGCAGGTTCAGCTCCAGGCCGTCGACCCGCCAGGGCGCGGTGCGCAGCAACTCGGCCCCCGCGTCCTCCTCGCCCTCGGCCACGTCGAAGAAGTCGACGGTGAGCGGCTCGGGGTCGTCGGGGCCGCCCCACCAGGCGCCCCGCGCCACCACCGTGCCGTCGCGCAGGGCGACACGCATCCAGTCGGGGCGGTGCCGGGCCGACCGGGACGCCTCACGCGTGCGCAGCGGGTCGGGCATGGTGTCGAAGACATGGGCGGTGCTCTCGTCGAGCGTGTGGATGACCGGACCGGTCATGGATTCCTCCGGGATGCATGCGGCGTGGAGCGCTCCCGGTCAGGTCAGAGGTGGCACGCCCGGGCGACGGGAAGGAAGCGCTGGTCGGTCGTGAACCTCATGGCACTCGCCTCCTTCCGTGCGGTCGTCGGGCGTGGTGTCACACGGTAAGCGGGCGCGTACGCACACGTCCATCGCTTTCTCGCGGGCGGGCCCGGAACCGTGCGGGGGCGTAGCTTGGGCTTGTGAGAACGGTGGGCGGGCGCTGGTCGCGCCAGTACCGGGACGAGCGCAGCTGGCTGCGGGGCGCTCCGCCGCCGTGGTGGGTGCGGGTGCTGCCCGTCGCCCTGCTCGTGGGCGTCACCATGGCCACCGTCGCCAGTGGCAACTACCTCGACCTGGGGTTCCTGCTGGGCGCGATTCCGCCGCTGGCGGTCCTGTCGTACGGTCCGCTGGCGACCGCGCTGCTCGGCGCCATGGTCATCGTGGTGCTGCACATACCGGCCACCCATCTGAACCGGCCCGGCAACACCGATCTGCTCACCATCATCTTCGTCGCCGTACTGAGTGTGTTCGTGTCCTATGTGCGAAGTCACCGGGACGCCCAGCTGGTCACGGAGCGGACGGTCGCCGAGGTGGTGCAGCGTGCCGTCGCGCCGCCGCTGCCGGAGCGGGTCGGGAGGATCAGGTGCACGGGGCTGTACCGGGCCGCCCAGCACGGGACGCTGGTCGGCGGGGACTTCTTCGACGTGCGCGACGGGCCGTACGGTGTCCGGGCGGTGATGGGCGATGTGCAGGGGCACGGGCTGTCGGCCGTGGCGACGGTGGTGTCACTGCTCGGAGCCTTCCGGGAGGCGGTGCTCGACCAGCCCGATCTGGAGTCGGTGGCGGCCCGCATGGACCGCAGACTGACGGTGGACTCGGCTGGGGTGCGGCATGCCGAGCTGTTCGCCACCGCCATGCTGCTGGAGTTCTCCGGCGACGCCCGCTCGGTACGGATCGTGGCCTGCGGCCATCCGCCTCCGCTGCTGCTGCACGACGGGCGGGTCCGCGAGGTCGGCGTCGAGTCGGGCACTCCCCTGGGGCTCGGTCTCGTCGGTGTCGATCCGCCGAAGGAGGTCACGGTGGCGCTCGCGCCGGGCGACCGGCTGTTCCTGGCCTCCGACGGGGTGTGGGAGGCACGGGACGACTCCGGCGACTTCTATCCGCTGCCCGAGCGGCTCGCGGAGCTGGCCGACGACCGCTCGACCGCGCTGACGAAGCTGGTCTGGTCGGATCTCGTACGGCACTGCGGCACCGTCCGGGACGACGCGACGATGCTCGTCCTCGCCCCCGACCTGCGCTGACCGGGTCAGCCCACGTCCCACAGGAAGCGGTGGGTGTGGATGGCGAAGTACGGGAAGGACTGGACCTGCCGTACGCCCTCGATCTGCCGGACGACGTCGTTGACGAAGTCCAGCAGGTCCTTCGGGCCGGGGGTGACCGCCTCGGCGAACAGGTCGAAGCCGCCCGAGGTGAGCACCGAGTAGACGACCTCGGGGCGGTCGGCCAGGGCGTCGGCGACGGCGCGCGGGTCGCCGTCCACGCCGATGCCGAGCAGCGCCATGGCCTGCCCGCCCATGGCCATCGGGTCGGTGACGCCGACGACCTGCACGGCCTTGGCATCCAGCAGCCGCTGCAGCCGCTGCCGGGCCGCCGAGGCCGACAGGCCGACCTTCGGACCGAGGTCGGCGTACGCGATGCGCCCGTCGGTCTGCAGTTCACGCAGGATGGCCCGGTCGATCTCGTCCACGTGCTTCCTCTCCGCCCCTGGCCTGCTCGGGTCAACCCTAGTGGCGTGGCTCAGCCGTTCAGTTCGGCGAGGGCGGCGGCGAAGACCTCGGTGTGCGTGTCCACGTCCTGCTCGGTGGTGTCGGGGCACATCAGCGCCATGTTGTGGAACGGGGTCAGCAGGATGCCCCGGTTGGCCAGGTAGAGGTGGAGGAAGTCCCCCAGCTCCGGGTCGGCGGCGGCCTCGGACTCGGTTCCGGTGCGCGGCGCCGGGTCGGCGAACCGGTACTCGGTGCGGGCGCCGAGGCGGCTGACCGACCAGGGCAGTGCGTGGGCCGCGATGCCCGCGCGGACGCCGGCCTCGAAGCGTTCGGAGAGCTTGGCCATGTGGTCGAACGCCTGGTCGGTGAGGACGTGTTCCAGGGTGGCTCGCATCGCGGCGACGGAGAGCGCGTTGCCCGCCAGGGTGCCGCCGACGCCGCCCATGTCCACCAGGTCCAGGTCGTCGCGGGCGAGCAGCCGCTCGGCCAGGTCGGCCGAGAGGCCGTAGGCGCCGGCCGGGATGCCGCCGCCGATGGCCTTGCCGATGGTCAGCAGGTCGGGTTCCAGGTCCCAGGCGGCGGTGCAGCCTCCGGGCCCGGCGGAGAAGGTGTGCGTCTCGTCGTTGATGAGGAGGGTGCCGTACTGCCGGGTGAGAGCGCGTACGCCGGCCAGATAGCCGGGTTCGGGCAGCACGATGCCGATGTTGGTGAGCGCGGGTTCCATGAGGACGGCGGCGACATCTCCATGGGCGAGCTCGCGCTCCAGCTGCGCGAGGTCGTTGAACTCGGCGACCCTGCTGGTCAGGGTGACGTCGCAGGGGGCGCCGACGTTGCCGGGGCGGGCGGTGCCGCGGCCGTCCGGGCCCACGACGATCAGCGACTCGTCGACGCTGCCGTGGTAGCTGTAGCTGTTCACGAGGATCTTGGACCGGCCGGTGACGGCCCGGGCGAGCCGGATCGCCCAGCGGTTGGCGTCGGTCGCGGTCAGCGAGAAGCTCCAGCGCGCAAGCCCGAAGCGGCGGGTCAGCTCCGCGCCGACCCACTCGGCGTCCTCCGTGGGGAGCATCGCGGTGGCCCCGCCCTGCTCGGCGAACCGGCGGTGCACCGCCGCGGCCACCACGGCGGGCGAGTGACCGGCCATGGCACCCGTGTCACCGAGGCAGAAGTCGATGTACTCGTGCCCGTCGATGTCGCTGACCCGGGCTCCCCGGGCGGTTGCCAGATAGCGCGGAAAGGCGCCGGCGGTCTTGTTCATCCAGGTCATCGGCACCCGGCCGAAGAGGTGATCGGCCCGCGCGTAGGCCGCCTTCGAGCGCGGGTTGCGGCGCTCGGCCTCGGCGCTCTCGCGGGCCAGGAGGTGGTGGAGACGGGTGCGGTCCATGGAATTCCCCAGTGGCGACGGCAGTGGCGACGGAACATTCGGAGCGTACGATCGAAGCAGCTGAGCCATCAAGGCTTGACGCTCGATTCGAGTGTCCAAGTGCTCGAATCGAGCGTCCACCTCGTCACTGGAAGTAACGATTACTCTCCCGACACCCCGAATCCGTGCTCGATTTTCGAGTGTCGACCATGAAACGCCAGGGCGCGCCACCCCTTCCGCCAGGTGCATCTATCTACGAGCATGCATATCCGGTGTTGGCGTGAAGTCGCACGAACTGCCCGGTGACAGACGCCGCGCCCACGCCCGTGTCAGGCGAGCGGAGATCACCCGGAGCGGTGCATGATGAACCCGATGTGGATGCAGGGCGTGGAATGGCTGGCCGCGGCGGCGGCGAACCCCCGGGCGTGCAAATGGGAATGGGACCACGGTGAGGGCATCGCGCTGCTGGAGGCCGGACGCTTCTGGGACGTGCTGAGCGTTCCCGACCGACTCGGTCTGCTCACCCTGGACCTGCTGTGGCGGCCCTCGTTGCCCGTTCCCGGGCCGACTCTGGTGGACACCACGGCGCACCGGGTCGGCTTCTTCCTGCCGCCCGACCCGTCGGGACAGTGGGTCGGCGCCGGGCTGCGCTACGCGACCAAGGGGTCCTGGGTCGCCGTACCGCCGCCGTACCGGTCGGCCCGCTCGCTGGAGTGGCTGATCCCGCCCGACGGAACCGGCGCGCTGCACGGTCCCGGCACCCTGGAAATGGCCCTGCGCCAGGCCAACGGCACGCTCGCGGTCCTCGGGCCACAGGCCGACGGATAGCGCCTCACAGACGCTCCACCCCGGGCCGGATGCGCACCGGAAGTCCGGCGAGGAAGGTCCACTTCAGGTCCGGGTCGGCCGGCACGGACCGGCCCTCGGCGCGCCACTCCGCGACGAGTTGCGCGTAGATCGGCTCACGGGTCCGCAGTGCGGCGGCCGGCCGTGCGGGACGGGGCGCGGCAGGCTCCGGGTTCTGTGAGCGTCGGAAAGCGACGGAGGTTCGGTCCATGCCGGAGCAACGCGCGCTGTGCGCCGGTGGTACGCGCGCACCCGGGCGCTCACCGGGTGGGGTGAGTGCGCCGCCCGATCGGGGCACCCGCCGGTACGACAAGCATCCGGAACGACGGGTGCCCCGGTCAGGTCAGCAGATCCTCGGGAGCTGCTCCCCCAGGGGCATGTCGACGACCCGGGTGCCCCCGAGTCCGGTGCGGGCCACCACCATCCCGGGGTGCTCGCGCACCGCCTCGCCGATGATCCTCGCCTCCTTGCCCAGCGGATGTGCGCGCATCGCGTCCAGGACGGCGTCGGCATGCTCGCGCGGCACGAAGGCCACGAGCTTGCCCTCGTTGGCGACGTAGAAGGGGTCGAGGCCCAGCACCGCACAGGCGTTGGCCACCTCCGGCGGGACCGGGACGTCCCGCTCGGTGACGACCACGCCCGTCCCCGAGGCGGCCGCGATCTCGTTGAGCGAGGCCGCGAGTCCGCCGCGGGTGGGGTCGCGCAGCACATGCAGATCCGGGGTGACGGCGAGCATGGTCTCGACGAGACCGCCGAGCGCGGCGCAGTCGCTCTCGATCTCCACCCCGAACTCCAGGCCTTCGCGCACGCTCATGATGGCCACGCCGTGCACCCCGATCGCACCGCTGACGATCACGACGTCGCCGGGGACGACCCTCTGCGGCCGCAGGTCGACGCCCGCCGGGACGAGGCCGATGCCGGCGGTGTTGAGGTAGATCCCGTCGCCGTGGCCCGCCTCCACCACCTTGGTGTCGCCGGTCGCGACCTCGACGCCCGCGGTCCGCGCCGCCGCGCCGAGCGCCTCGGCGACCCGTGAGACGGTCTCCAGCTCCACGCCCTCCTCCAGGATGAATCCGCAGGAGAGGTAGGCGGCCCGGGCCCCGCTCATCGCGAGGTCGTTGACCGTGCCGTTGACGGCGAGGTCGCCGATGCTGCCGCCGGGGAAGAACAGGGGCCGTACGACGAAGGAGTCGGTGGAGAAGGCCAGCCGCACACCGCCGAGGGAGAGCGCGGCCGCGTCGCCCATCTGAGCGAGGACCTCGCCCCCGAAGGCGGGCGCGAACACATGCTGGACCAGTTCGGCGGAGAGCGTGCCGCCACCGCCGTGGCCCATGACGATCCGGGGCTGGTCGCGCAGCGGGGCCGGGCAGGTCCACCCGGTCAGGTCCAGGGTGTCGGAGGTGCTGTCAGGCAACGGGGCTCGCCTCCCGGGCCGCGGGGGTGATGTCCAGACGCCGGTAGAGGTAGTACGCGGCACAGGCACCCTCGCTGGAGACCATGGTGGCTCCGAGCGGGGTGCGGGGGGTACAGCGGGTGCCGAAGGCCTCGCACTCGTTCGGCTTGAGCAGTCCCTGCAGGACCTCACCGCTGCGGCACTCGGCCGGCTCGCGGGTGCGGATGCCCTCGACGGCGAAGCGCGACTCGGCGTCGTACTCGCGGTACTTGGCGGACAGCCGCCATCCGCTGTCGGGGATCACGCCGATGCCCCGCCAGGCGCGGTCGGTGACCTCGAAGACATCCTCCAGCATGGCCCGCGCGGCCGGGTTCCCCTCGGCGCGGACGGCGCGGGGGTAGGCGTTGTCGACGGTGTGCTCACCGCGCTCCAGCTGCGCCACGGTCCGGCGCACGCCCTCCAGGATGTCGAGCGGCTCGAAGCCGGTCACGACGATCGGGACGCGGTGGCGCTCCGCCAGCTCCGGATACTCGTCCATGCCCATCACGGTGCACACATGCCCGGCGGCCAGGAAGCCCTGCACCCGGCAGCTCGGGGAGCGCATGATCGCCTCGATGGCGGGAGGCACGCGGACGTGCGAGACCAGCAGGCTGAAGTTGCGGATGCCCAGCTTGCGGGCCTGGTGGACCGTCATGGCGTTGGGCGGTGCGGTCGTCTCGAAGCCGATGCCGAAGAACACCACCTGGCGGTCCGGGTTCTGCTGGGCGATCCGCAGGGCGTCGAGCGGAGAGTAGACGACCCGTACGTCGCCGCCCAAGCCGCGCACCTGGAACAGGTCCCGTCCGGTGCCGGGCACCCGGAGCATGTCGCCGAAGGAGCAGAAGATCACCTCCGGCCGGGAGGCGATCTCCAGGGCCTTGTCGATGACCTCGAGCGGGGTCACGCACACGGGACAGCCCGGACCGTGGATCAACTCGACCTGTTCGGGGAGGAGTTGGTCGATGCCATGACGGATGATGGAGTGCGTCTGCCCGCCGCAGACCTCCATCAGCGCCCAGGGCCTGGTCACGGTGGCGTGGATCTCGTCGAGGAGCCGCCGTGCCAGCGCCGGGTCCTGGAACTCGTCCATGTACTTCACTTGCGCGCCTCCTCGGCGACGTGCGTCGCTCCCGCGCCCGCGGCAGCTTCCCAGGGATCGCCGAACTCCTCCTGGAGCATGCCGAGTTCGGCAAAGAGTTCGAGCGTCTGCCGGGCCGACTCCTCGTCGAGCCGCTGCAGCGCGAACCCGACGTGCACGATGGCGTACTCGCCGACCTGCAGGTCGGGCAGGTACTCCAGGCACACCTCCTTGACCACACCGCCGAAGTCGACGGTGGCCAACCGGGTGCCGTCGCGCTCCTCGATATCCAGGACTCTGCCGGGTACCGCCAGGCACATGGGCCTCTCCTCGCTGTGGGGTGGTTCGTCAGTCGGGGACCGGGGTGCGCGCGGCCACCATCAACTGGCCCAGGGCCAGACCGCCGTCGCCCGGCGGGACCAGGTGGTGGCGCAGCACCGTGAAGCCGTCCGCGTCCAGTGCCCTCGTACAGGCCGAGGAGAGCGGGGAGTTGAGGAACACTCCGCCGGTCAGGGCGACCGTGTCGACTCCGTGCCGCTCCCGCGCCCGTAGGCAGACGCGGTGGACGAGATCGGCGACGGCCCGGTGGAAGCGGACCGCCACGCTCGCCGGATCGGCACCCGCACGCAGATCGGCCACGATCGCCGAGAGGACGGGCGCCGCGTCGGCCCGCACCGGTTCGCCGTCCAGCAGCGCGAAGGCGTAGGCGGCGGCGTCCTCGCGGGGCGCCTGAAGGGCCGCGGCCTCCAGTTCGACGGCCGCCTGGGCCTCGTACCCGGCCAGCTGGCACACCCCCGCGAGCGACGACACGGCGTCGAAGAGCCGGCCCATGCTGGAGGTGGCAACGCAGTTCAGGTTCCGCTCCAACTGCCGTGCCAGGACGGACAGTTCGCCAGGAGGGCAGTGCGCAACGCAGGCCAGGTCGGCGGACCAGTCGATCCCGGCGGCGCGCAAATGCGCGAGGGCCATGCGGTAGGGCCGGTGGACCGCGGCGTCTGCGCCGGGCAGCGGTACATAGGCCAGGTGTCCGAAGCGGGTGAAGCGGTCGTAGTCCGCGAGCAGGAACTCCCCGCCCCACACGGCCCCGTCGTCGCCGTAGCCGGTGCCGTCGAAGGCGACACCTAGAACCGGCCGGCTGCCGTCCAGTCCGTGCTCGGCCATCGCGGAGGCCACATGGGCGTGGTGGTGCTGGACGCGGACGACGGGCCGGCCGTCGGCGTTCCTGGTCGCCCACCGGGCGGAGCGGTAGCCGGGGTGCCGGTCGGCGGCCAGCAGGGTCGGCCGTACCGGGGTGATCGACTGCAGCTGCCCCACGGCGCGTTCGAAGGCCCGCTGGGTGGCCAGGTCGTCCATGTCGCCGATGTGCGCCGACAGCCACGCCCGGCGTCCCTCGCCGAGACAGAGGGTGTTCTTCAGGTCGCCGCCGACCGCGAGGGCCGGCCGCACGGGGACAGGGAGGTCGAGGGGCAGGGGCGCGTAGCCACGGGCGCGGCGCACGACCAGGGGCTCGCCGTCGCACACGCGCACCACGGAGTCGTCGCACGGCACATGGATCGGCCGGTCGTGGGTGAGCCAGGCGTCGGCGAGCGGGGCCAATCGCTCCAGCGCCTCCGCGTCGTCGGTGACGATCGGCTCGCCGGACACATTGCCGCTGGTCATGACGAGCAGCCGGGTGCCCTCGGGGTCGCCGGGCAGGCCGAACAGGAGGTGGTGCAGCGGGGTGTACGGCAGCATGATGCCGAGGTCGGGGCTGCCGGGGGCGACGGTCTTCGCCGGCCGGGGCCTCGCGGGATCGGTGTGTGCGCGGCCGCGCAGCAGGACGATCGGGCGGCAGGCGCCGGTGAGCAGAGCGCGCTCCTCGGGGTCGAGGCGGACGAGGTGCTCGATGTCGTCGAGGCTCCGGGCCATGACGGCGAACGGCTTGTCGCCCCTGGACTTCCGGTCGCGCAGCAGGGCGACCGCGCCGGGGTCGGTGGCGTCGCAGGCGAGGTGGTAGCCGCCGAGTCCCTTGACCGCGACGATCGCGCCGCGCGCCAGCAGAGCGCGGGCCTCGGCGACCGGGTCGGCCGCGGTGACCGGGACCGGCCGGCCTCCGGGTTCGGATGCGCGCACCAGCAGTCGCAGACGGGGCCCGCAGGCCGGGCAGGCGACCGGTTGGGCGTGGAAGCGCCGGTCGGCGGGATCGGCGTACTCGCGGACGCAGTCGGGGCACATCGGGAAGCCGGCCATCGTGGTCTGTGCCCGGTCGTAGGGCAGGCCGGTGACGATCGTGAACCGCGGGCCGCAGTGGGTGCAGTTGACGAAGGGGTGCCGGTGGCGCCGGTCGGCAGGGTCGGCCAGTTCGCGCAGGCACTCCGCGCAGGTCGCCGTGTCCGGGGGGATCAGCGTGCCGGCGGGTCCTGCCGTGCGCGAGACGAGGATGGTGAACCCGCTCTCGCCGACGGCGGGCACGTCCTGGTGGTCGACCAGGTCCACGCGGGCCAGGGGCGGTGCGTCCGGTGCGATCCGGGCGCAGAACCGGGCGACCGCCTCGGGCGCGCCCTCGACCTCCGCCACAACGCCCTCGGGGGTGTTGGTCACGTGCCCGGACAGGTCCAGTGCGGTGGCGAGGGTGAAGACGTAGGGCCGGAAGCCGACCCCCTGCACCACACCGCGCACGGTGACCCGGCGCCGTAGGCGGGTCCGGCCTTCGACTTCGGGGGGTGGAGGCAGGACGCTCACGATCGGGACGGGACCGTGGCGTGGTCGTGGTGATGGTGGTGAAGGGGCTGGCTGGCCATCACGGGACTGTGCGGCGGGGCGCCCTCGGCGGCCGCCAGGGCCCGGTCGAGCAGGGCGCCGAGCCCCTGGTTGCCGCGCACCGAGGTCAGCAGCACCTCGACGCCGGGATTGACCCGCTCGACGTTCGCACGGAAGGCGGCCTCGTCGAAGCCGACCGCCTCGGCGATGTCGGTCTTGGTGACCACCACCAGATGCGCAAGGCCGAAGGCGGTGGGGTACTTCAGCGGCTTGTCCTCGCCCTCCGTCACGGAGGCCAGCACGACGCGGAGCGTCTCCCCGAGGTCGTAGGAGGCGGGGCAGACGAGGTTGCCCACGTTCTCCACGAACAGCAGCCGGGTCGGCTCGGGCAGCCATCCGTCCAGGTGCCCGGCGAGCATCCCCGCCTCCAGGTGGCACAGTCCGTCGGTGAGGACCTGCTTGACCGGGACGCCCGAACGCGCCAGCCGTGCCGCGTCGTTCTCGGTGGCGAGGTCGGCGGTGAGCGCCGCGACCGGCACGGACCGCTCGCGCGCCAGCGTCAACTCGTGTTCCAGCAGCGCGGTCTTGCCGCTGCCGGGGCTGGAGAGCAGGTTGACGACCGTGGTGCCGCGGGCCGTCAGTTCGGTGCGCAGGGCGTGTGCGGCCTCGTCGTTCCGGGCGAGGACCGCCTGTTGCAGATCGAGCACACGGCACATGGTTCAGCGCTCCTGGACGATCGGTTCGCGGGTGGCCGGGGGCGCGCCGCCGTCGTCCCACCGCACACGGGTGACGCGCAGTTCTCGGCCCGACAGCAGTTCGGTGGTCCCGCTGGCGCACCGTGGGCAGGTCAGCGAGGGCGGCATGCCGACGGCCCATTCGTGCGCGCAGGGTGCGCAGCGCGCCCGCCCCGGGACGGTGTCGGTGACCAGTTCGGCGCCCTCAAGCACGGTGCCGGCACAGGCCAGTTCGAAGCAGAAGGACAGGGAGTCGGCCACGACACCGGCGAGTTCGCCCACCTCCAGGTGCACCGAACGCACGGCGGTGACGTCCCCGGCCCGCTCGGCCGCTTCTTCCACCTGTCCGATCACCGCCAGCGCGATGGACATCTCGTGCATCGGTCTCCGTCCTGGCGCGTGGTGTGCGCGCCGGTCGCCGGACCCCATTACAGGCGCGGCAGCACGGGCGGGCGGCTCGGCACGCCGTCGCCGCCCGGGCACGTACGCCGTTCGCCGCAACGGGGCGCCGGGCGGACGGGACCGTGTCTCACATACGGCTGATCTTCAGGTAGCGCCTGATGTCGGGCAGCGACTGCACGACCAGGGCCGCGATGGCGGCGGACAGCACTCCCAGCGCGATGTTCTTCTTCATCCTGTCTCTCCTAGGTTGACGGCTTCGGCGGCCCGGGGCGGCGCCCCGGACTCCGGGGGCGCGGCCAGCAGCTCTTCGATCAGCCGGACGGCGTGCGGTACGGCGTCGGACACCGGCCCGCTGAGGCCGATCCCCTCCTGCACACAGGCCGGTTCGCAGCCCACGACCAGGGTGCGGCGCGGGGGCCGGCCGCCGGTGCCGACGCACAGGGTGCCCAGCAGGGCGAGCACGGCGTCGGGGGTCATCCGGTGGCCGTCGAGCGGGGTGTGCTCCGTGCCGTCCGCGCCGATGTCGTCGTGCTCGATCACATACAGGGTGCCGGGGGCGCCGCCGCGGGCCGTGGCGTCCACCAGGATCAGGGTGCCGTAGCCGTCGAGGAGCTGGTAGGCGAGGTGCACGCCCCGCACTCCGATGTCCACCGCCTCGACGTGGCCGGGCAGTTCACGTCCCGCGAGGGCGCGCACGGTCTCCACGCCGAAGCCGTCGTCGCCGAGGAAGATGTTCCCGATGCCCGCCACGAGCACACGGCCGTCATGGCCCCGCTCCGGGGAAGGGCTCATGCGTCGTCCTCCAGGGGGGTCAGTTCGTCGGGTTGGAAGTACAGATAGCGACCCTGTTCGCGGCGCAGGTCGGCGCCGGGGTCGCCGTCCACCGTCACCGCGAGGTGCACTGCGCCGTCCACGTCGTGCAGCACGGCCTCGACCGTCGCGGTGCGCCCGCGCAGGAACAGGTCCTGGGCGTCGGTGCGGCGCAGGCCGGGATTCAGGACGACCCGGCTGCCGGCGCCCACCGGCCGCCCGCCGACCGTGACCCGGTCGCGGGCGGGGTCGAAGCCGGCGTCGGCCGCCGGGTCCCACCAGGGCACGTCGGGCTGTGGTACGCCGTCCTCGTCGGGGAAGCCCGCGACGGGCGCGGGCCGTGTCACCTCGCGCAGGCCGCGCACGGTGCCGTGCAGGCGTTCCAGCACCTCCGGGGGCAGCGAGTCGGCCAGGTCGATCACGGCGGCGGCCCGCTCGTCGGTGCCCCGTGCCTCGCGCTTCTCCTCGTCGGTGAGGGCGGCGGTGCGCAGGGCGAGGATCTCGTCGATCTCGGTGGCGTCGTACAGGGCGCCGGGGCTTTCGGGCGCGATGGCCGGGTGGTCCTCCAGGATGATCGGTGAGGACAGGACGACATCGGCGCGGCCGGGTTCGCCGGCGAGCACCGGCCAGGTGTGCAGATTGCGGCAGGAGGCGATCGCGGCCTTCGCCCACTCGGGGGGATCGGTCATCGACAGGAACGACCCCTCGCTCAGCGCCATCAGGAGGTGGGCGGCCACGAGGGAGCGCGGGAGTGCCGCGTCCCGGTCGGCCGCGTGTCCCGACGGCGGGAGCCAGGTGCTGGTGTTCTCGGCGACGGCGGTGAGCCGCACGACCCGGTAGGGCCCGTCGAGTTCGCGCGCCGACAGGCGCAGCAGTCCGCCGAGTTCCTCGTAGCGGTGGATCGTCCGGCCGACGGTGCGGCCGTTCTCGTCGAGGACGGGCTCGCTGTCCTCGCCCGCGGGGCGGTCGAAGGGGATGGTGACGTCACCTGCGAGGAGGTCCGCCACGGGCACGACGGCCTCGACGCGTTCCTCGACGCCCTCGTCCCAGGGAACCAGGACCCGGTCGGCGAGCCGGAGTTCGGGGACCGTCTCGAACCCGCCGTCCGCAAGCACCCGTTGGACGGTTCGCCGACGGGCGCGCAGGAAGCGCAGCTCGACGGCGAGGGTGGCGCCCGACCGGGGTTCCATCAGGCACTCGGTGTGCTGGAAGGCGTGCTCCTCGCACTCGGCGCCCCAGCCGGGCGGCACCAGCACACCGAACTGCCAGCGCAGCCGGTTCTTCGCGGAGGAGGCCCGGTACGGGTAGAGCACATAGCCCTCGAAGAGCACGGCGTCGGCCACCTGCCGGGCGAGGGCGAGCCGCGCCTCGGTCTCGGGCGCGAACGTGGTCACGCTCACGAAGCGGTCCTTCCGGTGATGACGGCGCCGGTGCCGGACGCGCTCCGTGTCTCGTCCAGCAGGGCCCGTACGGTCGCGTCCCAGGAGGACAGTGCCCTGCGTGAGCGGAAGGCGAGCAGGGCGACCATGGTGTCGCGGGGCAGCCGGATCCAGCCGCAGCCGGGGAAGTGCTGGTCGACCATCTCGCGCCAGGTCGCGACGGGCATCCGGAACGTCGCCTCCCGGTCCCAGGGCACCGGCTCGACACGGAAGCCGCCCTTGCCGGTGAAGGCCGTGCCGGAGAAGAGCATCAGCAGCGGCACCTCGCCGCCGCTCAGGGCGTCGAGGTAGCGGGTCGCGGCGATGTCCATGTCGTAGGTGCAGGGCACGACCAGGTCCGCCTCGGTCTCCCGGGTGAAGCCCGTGACCATGAGCGGGACCTGTGCGAACTGCACCGGCTGGAGGGTGCTGCCCCAGCGGGAGCGCTCGCCGAAGAGGTCGGTGAGCGCCTCCGCCTCGGCACCGTCGTAGCCCCGCCGGGCGGGCTCGATGCGGAGCTGGCAGTTCAGCAGGAGGGCGTGCACCGGTTCGTCGTCGGGCTTGGTGATGCGCAGCCGGAACACCAGGGTGGGTCCGGCCGCGTAGCGGTCCGCGCGTACGCCGGTGCAGACGAAGGAGAGTGCGGTCACGGCCGGTCCTCCTCGCCGACGGGCCTGGCGAGGGCCGCGACCCGTGCGAAGAACGCGTCCAGGGCGGCGCGGGCCTCGGCTCCGCCGTCGAAGCCCTGCCACAACAGGCGCATCCGGCCGACCAGTTCGTAGCAGAGGTCGATCGGTACGAGATGGCACTCGACACCGGCCTCGGTACGGCGCAGCAGGAGCGCCTCGACGTCCGGTTCGAGCAGCCGGGCGAGCCCGGTGGCGGCGAGGACTGCCGTCCAGGCCTCCGGTTCGAGCTCGCTCTCGGTGGCGCCGGCGGGGCTCGGGTAGAGGGCCACCAGCCGGTCGAGTGCGGTGTTGCGGAAGAAGAACGCGACACCGACCGGGATGCGCAGCGTGTCCCAGGCGTTGTCGTCGAGGCGGTGGTCCGGGTCGGTGAGGTAGCGGGCCGGGACCGGCCGGAAGCGGCCCGCGCCGGCGCCCGGCCGCTCCATCAGCAGGAAGCAGGACGGGCAGGCGCACACCAGCGCCCGCTGCTCGGTGTCCACGAGGTGGCGGTGCTCCCCCTCGGCCACGACGAGCGAGCACAGTCCGCATCGCTCGGGCCGCGGCGGGCGTTCGGTGAGGAATCTGCGCAGGCCGGACGCCGGGGCCGACGGAGCGGTCATCCGCGGGCCCCGGGCCGGGTGCCGATCTGGAGCAGCGCGGACTCGCCGGGGGTGTCGGCGGTGCGCACCTCGACGGCCGTGATCTCCGGTACGAAGCAGGTGAGGGCGTCCTCGGCCGCCTGCCGCACCGCCGACGCGGTGGCGGCACAGCCGCAGCCCGCCCCGGCCGCCGCCCGCAGCCGGAGCCTGCCCGTGGGTTCGTCGAAGTCCTCGACCTCCAGGCCCTGGTCGGGCACCGTGGCCAGGGCACGGGCGATGCGGGCCTCCCGGTCCTCGGGGTGGAGGTCGTGGAGCACCAGCAGGCCGGCCACCAGTTCGTCGCCGAGCAGGGCCTCGACGGGGGCGCCCGCGGACAGCAGGTCCACGATCCGGGCGAGCCCGGCGCCGTAGAACTCCATGAGGGACCGCACCAGTTCCTCCGCCGCGGCGACCGCTGCGGTGTCGCCGGTGGCGGCCAGGCGGTCGAGGACGTCCTCGATCCGCCGCCCGGCCTCTTCCGCGCTCATCGGGCGCGTGGCGGCGGCCGCCGTGGGCGCGCTCATCCGCCCAGTCCGCTCAGGCCGGTGGGCACGTGCATCTTCTGCACGGTCCTGCCGCCGCCGACGTACATGTGGACACCGCAGGGCAGACAGGGGTCGAAGCTGCGCACGGCGCGCATGATGTCGATGCCCTTGAAGTTCTCCGGGGAGTTCTCCTCGAAGATCGGGGTGTTCTGCACGGCGTCCTCGTACGGGCCGGGAGTGCCGTAGGAGTCCCGGACGCTGGCGTTCCACGGGGTGGGCGGGTAGGGGTGGTAGTTGGCGATCTTGCCGTCGCGGATCACCATGTGGTGGGAGAGGACACCGCGGACCGCCTCGGTGAAGCCGACGCCGATGCTCTCGTCGGGGACCTCGAACTTCTCCCAGGTCTGGGTGCGTCCGGCGCGGACCTCGTCCAGGGCCTGTTCGGCGAAGTGCAGGGCGAGGGCGGCGGTGTAGGCCTGGAAGTAGCTGCGCGCGCGGTTGCGTTCGAGCGCGTTGCTCCACTGCGGGATCTTCCACTCGAAGGTGGTCTCGGGCTTGGTCATGGTCCGCGGCAGGTTGATGATCACGCTGTGGCCGGTGGCCTTGACGCCGCCGGTGTCGACGAGTCCGGCCAGGGCGGTGGTCCACAGACGGGCGATGGGGCCGCCGCCGGTGTCCAGGGCGAGATGGTCCTTGCCGTCGAACCAGCGCGGGGACATGACCCAGCTGTACTTGTCGTCGAAGTCCCGCTTCTGCGGGGCCGGGATGGTGTGCTGGTTCCAGGGGTGGCGCGGGTCGACCGGGTTGCCGAGCGGGTCGTGGGTGACGAAGAGGTCCTTGCCCTCCCAGTCCTCGTAGTACGAGCTGCCCAGCAGGATGCGGATGCCCAGGTTGATCTGCGTGAGGTCGGTGGTGACCAGCTTGCCGTCGACGACGATGCCGGGGGTGACGAACATCCGCCGGCCCCAGTCCGTCATGTTGGCGTAGGTGAAGTCGCAGTACTCGGGGTCGTTGAGCGCTCCCCAGCAGCCGAGCAGGACGCGGCGGCGGCCGACCTCCTCGTAGCCGGGCATGGCCTCGTAGAAGAAGTCGAAGAGGTCGTCGTGGAGGGGGACGACCCGCTTCATGAACTCCACGTACCGCATCAGCCGGCTGAGGTAGTCCGTGAAGAGCTGGACCGAGGCGTTGGTGCCGACACCGCCGGGGTACAGCGTGGAGGGGTGGACGTGGCGGCCCTCCATCAGGCAGAACATCTCGCGGGTGTAGCGGCTGACCTGCAGCGCCTCGCGGTAGAACTCGCCTTCGAGGGGGTTGAGGGACCGCATGATGTCGGCGATGGTGCGGTAGCCGTGCTCCGCGGCGTGCGGGGCCTCGGTGCGCTCGGCGAGTTCGAGGACGCCGGGGTTGGTCTCCTTGACCATCTTCTCGCAGTAGTCGACCCCGACCAGGTTCTCCTGGAAGATGTTGTGGTCGAACATGTACTCGGCGGCCTCGCCGAGGTTGATGACCCACTCGCCGAGGTGCGGGGGCTTCACGCCGTAGGCCATGTTCTGCGTGTACACCGAGCAGGTGGCGTGGTTGTCGCCGCAGATCCCGCAGATGCGGCTGGTGATGAAGTGGGCGTCGCGCGGGTCCTTGCCGCGCATGAAGACGCTGTAGCCGCGGAAGACCGACGAGGTGCTGTAGCACTCGGCGACCCGCTTCTGCTTGAAGTCGATCTTCGTATGGATGCCCAGGCTGCCCACGATCCGGGTGATCGGGTCCCAGGACATCTCCATCAGGCCGCTGCCGTCGCCGGCCGCCTTGGTCTTCGGGGTCATGGTCTGTGTGGTGTCCTTCGTGTGCCGGGGGTCGGAAGGTGGGCGGGGGTGGGGTCAGGCGTGCCGCGGGTTCACCACGGACGCCGGTATCCGGTGGTGAGCTTGCGGCCCTTGTGGCGCCACTTCGGCTCTTTGTCGACGGTGTGGAGGGTGACGGAGCGCAGCCTGCGGATCACGGCTCCGTAGGCGCCGCTCGCGGCGGTGGAGAGGGTCGCGCCGGGGGGCTGGTCCATGAAGGGCATGAACTTGTCGGGGAAGCCGGGCATGGTGCAGGCGATGCAGATGCCGCCGACGTTCGGGCAGCCGCCGATGCCGTTCATCCAGCCCCGTTTGGGCACGTTGCACTTGACGACCGGGCCCCAGCAGCCGAGCTTGACCAGGCACTTGGGCGAGTCGTATGTCGAGGCGAAGTCGCCCTGCTCGTAGTAGCCGGCGCGGTCGCAGCCCTCGTGCACGGTGGCGCCGAACAGCCAGGACGGACGGAGCTTGTCGTCCAGCGGGATCATCGGGGCGGAGCCGGCCGCCTGGTAGAGCAGATAGGTGAGCGTCTCGGCGAAGTTGTCGGGCTGGATCGGGCAGCCCGGGACGCACACGATGGGGATGCCGGCCTTGGACTTCCAGTCCCAGCCGAGGTAGTCGGGCACGCCCATGGCGCCGGTCGGGTTGCCCTCCATCGCGTGGATGCCGCCGTACGTGGCGCAGGTGCCGATGGCGACGACGGCCAGGGCCTTGGGCGCGAGGCGGTCGATCCACTCACTGGTGGTGATGGGCTGGCCGGTGGCCGGGTCGTCGCCGAAGCCGCACCAGTAGCCCTCGGGCTTGATGGCCTCGTTCGGCACGGACCCCTCGACGACCAGCACGAAGGGGTCGATCTCGCCCCGTTCGCCCTTGAAGAACCACTCGATGAACGTGTCGGCACCGCCGACCGGACCGCATTCGAAGTCGATCAGGGGCCAGTGGACTTCGATCTTCGGCAGTCCGGGCAGTACGCCGAGCGCGATCTGCTCGATGCTCGGCTGCATCGCGGCCGTCAGCGCGACCGAGTCGCCGTCGCAGCTCAGTCCGGCGTTGATCCAGAGGATGTGGATCGTGGGCGTCTCGTCGGCGGGCGCGCCCGCGGTGTGGGTCGTGCCGGCCGTGTCGGGCGTCGCCGGTGTCATGGGACCGCCTCCTCGGGGAGGTAAGGGACTGAGGCATGCTTTTCGGCTAAGGGATTCCTTGCATTTCTTGCTACCAGTGGTCCGGTGACGATGAGACGCGGACGACGTCCGTTCCAGTGACGCCGACGACGTCCGTTCCGGTGACACCGGCCCCGGACGGGTCCGGTCCCGCGGCTCCCCGGGCCCCCGGGCCCGCGGTGAGGTGCGGCGGTGTGACTGCGGGCCGCTCCTTGCGGACGAACGCGCGGCGCAGCGCGTGGTACGGGGCGTCCGGGTCGTCGAAGGTCCGGCGCATCCGGGCCAGCTCCCGCTCCCGGAACACGGCGAGGGGTTCGGTGCTCTCCTGGAGGTCCAGCGACTCCTTCTTCGCGGCGATCCGGGACGGTGTGCCCGGCAGCGCGGCCAGCCGGGCGGCCAGAGCGCCCACTTCGGCGGCGAAGTCCCCGGGCCAGCAGTCGATCATCCGGTCGACCAGGCCCAGGCTCGCGGCGCTCGCGGCGCTCATCGGCAGCGCCTCGCTCATGAGCCGGTCGGCCGTGGCGGGGCCGACCCTGCGGGGCAGCGTGTACGTCCAGTACTCGGAGCCGTACAGGCCCATCAGCCGGTAGTGCGGGTTCAGTACCGACCCGGCCCTGCACCACACCTCGTCGGCCGCCAGGGCGAGCATCACGCCACCGGCCGCGGCGTTGCCCCCGACGGCGGAGACGACGAGCCGGTCGGTGGTCGTCAGGACCGCCTCGACCAGGTCGTCGATGGCGTTGATGTTCGCCCAGGACTCCGCGGCGGGGTCGGCGGCGGCCTCGATGACGCCCAGGTGGATGCCATTGGAGAAGAAGTCCCGCTGCCCGCCCAGCACCAGCACGGTCGTCGGGCGTGCGCACGCCTCGCGGTACGCGGCGAGCAGTCGCCGGCACCGGGTGGTGCTCATGGCACCGCCGGGGAAGGAGAACGACAGGAAACCGACGTTCCCCTCCTCCCGGTAGCGGATGTCTGCCCAGTTCTTCGCTGTGGAGGCCGGTGACGCGGACAGCTCCGGCAGGGGCGGCAGCCGGTCGCCGAGGGCCGTCACCGCCGGCTGCTTGAACGCGGGCGGCTGCCCCCGAAAGCGCCGGCGCCGCAGCTCCGGGATCCACACGGCGCCGTCCTTCGTGGCCCGGCAGATCGCCCCCGCCTGGGTGGCCAGCAGTGCTCCCGGGGCGCCGTGGAGTCCGGCCTCGGGGTGGCCGCCGTGCAGATACCACTCGTCGCCGAGCAGGACGTCGAGCACGCCGGGCTGCGAATCCGCGGCGCGGAGTTTGCGGACGACGGTCTCGGTGGAGTCCGCCGCCCAGTCGATCCGGCGCACGCTCTGGTCGAGGTACGGGCGGGTGCGCCCGGCGTCCTGGCGCAGCGGGGTGTGACCCCCGTCGGCGAAGCGGTCCACGGCGAGCAGCACGGCCGACAGTGCGGCGTCGGCGATCTCGCCGCGGTACAGGTCGCTCTTGGCGACCGGCGGGACCGGGCAGCGCACGGACGCCCACACGGCGCCGGCGTCCATTTCCTCCTCCGCCTGAAGAACCGTCACTCCCCAGTGCTCGACGCCCTCCTGGACGGCCCAGTCGAGCGAGGACGGCCCCCGGTCCCCGACCGGCCCCGGGTGGACGACGAAGCACGGCCGGACGGACCACACCTCCCGGGGGATCGCCGTCTTCAGCATCGGGGCCAGGACCAGTCGGGGGGCGTGCCGCTCGACGGCCCGCGCGAGCGAACGGCCCGGCAGGGCGAGCTCCACCACGACGGTGTGGCCGCGGTCGCGCAGCTCGGCGTGGACGCGCTGGGTGAGGCTGTTGAAGGCGCTGGCCACGAGCAGGATGTGCACGGCGTACTCCCGGCGGACGACGCACCGGGCAGTCGTGCCCGGCCGACTGCGATGCTGCGTCACGGGCAGTCCTCGCACCGGCCGACAAGCGGTGGGGTCACCCGAAAGCGGCGCTCACGCCGCCACCCGGCCGTGTGGACATGGCAATTCAGACAGTCCACACAGAAGCGAACAGATTCAGGGCCGATTCAAAGAGAGTTCTCGCCCAACCGTGCGAGTTCGGTCGATGACAGTGTGTACTGTGCTGCGAGCGCCTTCAGTGAGCGCCACGGACTCCCCCCTGCCCGACTTCCCGCACAGCTCCCTGCCCTGTTTCCTGCCCGACTTCCTTGGAACCCTTTCGATGATGGAAATACCGGACCTGGTCGCCGGCGGTCTCGCCGCCGGCACGCTGTCCGCGCTCGCGCTCGGCGGCGGTCTGCTCCGGTCCCGGCGCCAACGGGCCTCGCTCCGGGCCGAGTTGACCGAGCTACGGGCCCGTCTGGACAGCACCCAGCAGGCGTTCACCGCCGAGGTCGAGCACCTCGCCGCACGGCGCGTCCCGGCCGCCGCCCAGCAACTGGCGCATCCCCACGTCGTCGTGCCGGGCCCGGCCCAGCCGCAGACCGCCGGGACGCCCGCGGGGATCGCGCTCGAGCACACGCTGACCGCGGTGCGGGCCGAGCTGACGGCGCAGCGCTCCCGGATCGACGCGGCCGCCCAGGCGGGCCTGCGCGGTGCCACCCGGGAGATCCAGGCGGCCCTGTACCGGCTGCAGGACGCCCTGCGTGGCCTCCAACAGCGGTACGACGACCCTGAGTTGACCCAGACGCTGTTCGCCCTGGACCACGAGAACGAGCAGTCGCTGCGCCGGGCGCAGGTTGCCGCGGTGGTGTGCGGGGCCTGGGTGGGGCTCGCCCGTGAGGAGTCCCATGTGGTGGACGCGGTGACGGGCGCTCAGGCCCGGCTCGCGGGCTACCACCGGGTCCGCGTCCACAACCATCTGGAGCCGGGCACCGCCCTGGTGTCGCACGCGGTCGAGCCGGTCGCCATCATCGTCGCCGAGCTCCTGGACAACGCGCTGCGGCACTCCGCGCCGGAGACCGACGTCGTGGTCAACCTGGAACACGTCCACCACGGGGTGTGCGTCACCGTCGACGACGCGGGCCTGGGCATGACGCAGGACGAACGGGCCCGCGCCCAGCGGATGGTGGCCGGCAACGACCCCATCCTGCTCACCGACCTCGGTGACCCGCCCCGCATGGGCCTGGCCGCGATCGGCCAGTTGACCCGGCAGTTCGACCTGGGCGTCGACGTCTCCTCCCCCTCGCCGTACGGCGGTGTGCGCGCGGTGCTGCGCGTGGAGAGCCATCTGCTCAGCCGCGTCGACCCGGTCGAACAGCCGCCGGCGGCCAGCGCCCCGCGCTCGACGCGCAAGAGCACCGCCGCCGAGGCCGCCGCATCGCCGGCGCCGGCGCGGGCAGAGGCCGTACGGGACGCGGCGGCCACCGCACCGAGCCGCGACGCCGCCCACGGGTACGGCACCGATCACCAGGACCCCGGCCCCGCGCCGGGGCACCAGGGGCCGCGGGACGCGGACGGTCTTCCGCAGCGGCGGCGCCGTACCCGGGCCGCGGCCCCCGTCGCACCCGCGCCGCGCACTCCGGCCCGCCGCCCCGAGGACGCCGCCGCCGCGCTCGCCGCGCTGCAGCACGGCACCGCGGCGGCGCGCGGCTCCGCGGAAGCGGGCCGCACCGAGTCCGAACCGGCGCCCGCACAACGGGCCGACGACACCGAACAGACCGAACACGAAGGGGGAGCGGCTCGATGACCAGCCGCGATGCAGGCGACACGGCATGGGTGCTCGAACCGATCCTGCAGGTACCGCACGTCGTAGCCGCCGTCCTGCTCACCCGGGACGGGCTCGTGACGGGATACACCGACGCGCTGTCGCAGCCCTCGGCCGAGCGGGTGGCCGCCATCACCAGCACCGTGCAGGGTGCCTGCCGTACCGCCGCGGCCGCGTTCGCCGACCGGGACCGGGCCGAGGTACGGCAGGTCGTCATCGAGTCCGACCACGGATACGTACTGATCGTGCCCACGGACCACGGCACGTGTGTCGCCGCTTACGGCGACCCCGAGGTGCGTCTCGACCTGCTGGCGCACCGGGTTCACTCGCAGGTGGCGCGGCTGGGCGAGAAGGCGATGGCGGCCGCGCCCAGAGCCGCCGCAGGGGGCGCGCCGGCATGACCGGCCGCCGTGGCGGCCGTCCTCTGGTTCCCGCGTATCTGTCGACCGGCGGTGTGGCCCGGCCGAGCCGCCCGTACCTGGAGCGGCTTTCGGTGCTCACCGTCGGCGCGGAGCCGGTGCCCGCGGGGCTGCCCGCTGCCCAACTCGCCCTCCTGGACCTGCTGGACGGCGGGTCGCTGACGGTGATGGAGGCGGCGGCCCTGCTGGAGCTGCCCGTCTCCGCCGTACGCGTGCTGGCCGCCGAACTCGTCGACCGGAACCTGGTCCTGGCCCGCGCGCCGATCCCGCCCGCCGAACGGTTCGACCCCGACCTGCTGAAGAGAGTGGCCGATGGCCTCCGCGCCCTCAAACACCAGTGACCGCCGCGGCACTGGTGGCATGCACCTGCCCGACACCGCCCGCCACCTGGTGAAGATCCTGGTCACGGGCCCCTTCGGGGTGGGCAAGACAACCCTGATCGACTCGGTGTCGGAGATCCGGGCCCTGCACACCGAGGAACACCTCACCGAGGCGTCCGCCCAGGTGGACGACCTCGACGGGGTGCGGGACAAGGCGACGACGACCGTCGCCATCGACTTCGGCCGGATCAGCCTGCCGGGCGGGGTGGTGCTGTATCTGTTCGGCACACCCGGCCAGGAGCGGTTCCGGCCGCTGTGGGAGGACATCGCGTACGGGGCGCTCGGCGCCCTCGTGCTGGTCGACAGCCGCCGGATCGACGCCTCCTTCGACGTGCTCGGCCTCGTGGAGGAGAGCGGGCTGCCATACGCGGTCGCCTTCAACGCCTTCCCCGACGCCCCGAGCCACTACACCGGCGAGCAGCTGCGCGCGGCCCTGGACCTGGAGCCGGGCACACCCATGGTGACGTGCGACGCACGCGATGCGCACTCCTCCGTCGACGCGCTGCTCGCCCTGGTCCAGCACCTGATCGACGACCACGAAGCGGAGAACCGGTGACCACCCAGCCGACCGACCGGCGGTCCTCCACCGTTGCCGCGCCCGTGCGGCTGTGGGAGGACGGCTTCGCGAAGGACCCGCACCACTACTACGCGGCCCTGCGCGCCCAGGGCCCGGTGGGCTGGGCCGAGCTCGCGCCGGGTGTGCCGGCGTACGTCGTCACGGAGCGCGAGGCGGCACTGGAGGTGCTGCGCGACACCGACGCCTTCTCGCACGATCCGCGCGCGTGGGAGGCCACGGTCCCCGACGACTCGCCGGTCCTCGCCATGATGCGCTGGCGGCCCAACGCCCTGTTCTCCGACGACGGCGCGCATGTCCGCTACCGCACCACGCTCATCGACGTCTTCGATCTGGTGGAGCCGCACGACCTGCGGGCCCGGGTGCACCGGGCGGTGCGGCTGCTGGTGAACCGCTTCGGCCCCCGGGGCGAGGCGGACCTGGTGGGCGAATTCACCCGGCCGCTGATGGCGTTGACCTTCAACAACCTGTTCGGGCTGCCGGACAGCCAGGGCGACCGGCTGAACGAGGGCCTCGGCAAGATGATGGAGGGCGGCGCGCAGGCCGCCGAGGGCGAGGCGGAGTACGCCGAGTACGTGCTGAAGCTCATCGCCGCCAAGGTCGAGCGGCGCGGCGACGACCTGCCGAGCCGGCTCCTGGACCATCCGGCCGGGCTGACCGCGGAGGAGGTCACCTGGCAGGTGTTCCTCACCCTCGGCGCCGGCTACGAGCCGACCGCGAACCTGCTGTCCAACGCGCTGTCCCGCATCCTCGGCAACCCGCTCTACTACTCCACCCTCACCAGCGGCGCCCGCCCGGTCATGGACGCGGTGATCGAGGTGCTGCACCACGAGACCCCACTGGCCAACTACGGCATCTACTACGCCCGCAGACCGGTGTCGTTCCACGGGACGTGGGTCAGGACCGCGGTGCCGGTGGTGGTCTCCTTCGGGGCCGTCGGGCTGTTCGCCGAGCAGCGGGCCACCGCCGTCCGGCACCCGGCGGACGCCTCGCACCTGTCCTGGGGCGCGGGCCCGCACGCCTGCCCGGTCAGACACCACACGCTGCTCATCGTGACCGAGGCGATCGAACAGCTCACCCAGTGGCTGCCCGACCTCGAACCCGTCGTGCCCCGGGACCGCCTCGACTGGCGGCCCGGCCCCTTCCACCGCTCGCTGACGTCCCTGCCCGTGCGGTTCAGCCCCCGCTCCCCCGACCAGCCAGGAGAGTTGTCTTGACCGTGACCGACCGCATCGACCGCTTCGCCATCGACCCGTTCGGCGCCGACATCCCCGCCGAGAGCGCCCGGCTGCGCGCGCTCGGCCCGATCGTGCCCGTCGAACTGCCCGGCGGCATCCCCGCCTGGGCCCCCACCGGCTACGACGTCCTCAAGGAACTGATCCTCGACCCCCAGGTCAGCAAGGATCCCAGGCTCCACTGGCGGCTGTTTCCCGAGATAGGCCAGAACCCCTCCTGGGCCTGGATCCTGGGCTGGGTCGGTGTGGTCAACATGCTCTCCACCTACGGCCCCGACCACACCCGGCTGCGCAAGCTGGTGGCGCCGAGCTTCACCCTCCGGCGCACCGAGGCGATGCGGCCGCGGGTGGAGGCCATCACCGCGGAGCTGCTGGATGCCCTGGAGGCCGCGGGCGCCGACGGCGAGGCGGTCGATGTGCGCCAGGCGCTCGCGCACCCGCTGCCGATGCGGCTGATCTGCGAACTGTTCGGTGTGCCCGAGGAGATACGGGAGGACACCGCCGAGCTCATCGCGGCGATCATGGACACCTCGGACCCGAGCCCGGAGCACGCCGCGTGGGTGCAGGAGCGGATCGGCGCGGTGCTGGGCGGGCTGATCGCGTACAAGGTCGAGCACCCGGGCGACGACATGACCACGGAGCTGATCCGGGTCCGGGACGAGGACGGCGACCGGCTCAGCGACGAGGAGCTGCTCTACACGCTGCTGCTGGTGATCGGCGCCGGTTTCGAGACCACGGTCAATCTCATCGGCAACGCGGTCGTCGCCCTGCTGCGCGACCCCGGGCAGCTGGCGGCCGTCCGCTCCGGTGCCGTCTCCTGGGACGCCGTGATCGACGAGACCCTGCGGGTGCACCCTTCCATCGCCTCGCTCCCGCTGCGCTTCGCGGTCGGCGACCTGAAGGTCGGGGACGTCACGATTCCGGCCGGGGACGCGATCATCACGACGTACGCCGCGGCCGGACTGGATCCCGCGCACTACGGGCCCGAGGCCGCTGTCTTCGACGCCTCCCGGGCGGCCGACGACCATCTCTCGTTCGGCATCGGCGTGCACCGCTGCATCGGCGCGCCGCTCGCCCGGGTGGAGGCGCTGACGGCGCTGCCCGCGCTGTTCGACCGGTTCCCGGATCTGCGGCTGGCCGTCGCGGACGACGAGCTGCGGCAGGTGCCGTCCTTCATCGCCTTCGGCTGGCGGGAGATTCCGGTCCGGCTGCGGGGCTGAGTGTGAGGAGGGGCGCGACCGGTCCCCCGTTCCGGTCGTGCCCCCGCAGGATGTGAACCTACGTGCAGGTGAAGCCGTTGGGTATCGCGGCGGTGCCCGTTTCGGGGCACGGAGGACTCACCCGTGCACAGGTGCGTCCGAATCACCCGGTTACGTACCGTGGAGTGCGGGTTCGGCGAGGTCACCGACCGCCAGCAGGGCCAGCACGACCTCGTACAGGTCGGTGCCCGCGGCCAGGAGCTGGCGTTCCAGCACGGGTTCGGCGCTGCGGACGTGCTCGCGCACGGTCTGGGCGTGGACGCCCAGGTCCTGGGCCGCGCGCTCGGCGTTGCCGCCCGCGGCGATCCAGGCGCGCAGCGTGCCGCGCAGATCCCGTCCGTCCCCGGTCAGCCGTCCGAGCAGCTCATGGGCCCAGGTGCGCAGCACGGTCCCGGCGAGCAGGTCACCGATCCGGACGGCAGCCGGCCGCGGGTCCATGCCGTACGCGGCGCTCTCCGCGCAGCCGGCCTGGGTGTTCAGGGCGAGGTGGACGACGGCACGGACGGTGAGATCGGAGAAGTCGGTGTCCAGCAGGCCTTCGACCCGGTCCATGCGGGCGCGCACGGTGTTGCGGCTGACGCCGAGCACCTTGGCGGCGCTCACCGCGGTGAACTCCAGGCCCAGCCGGGTGGTGGCCAGCAGTTCGGCGCGGGTGTGGTGGGGCAGGGTGTCGAGGGGGCGCAGCAGGTCGGCGGACCAGGCGCACAGCGGGGCGAAGTCCATCAGCCGCTCCGGATGGGTCCGTTCGGCGTAGACGGCCGCCTGGTCCGGGTGGAAGTGGGCGACGGCGAGCGCGCTGATGGCCTGGCCGTAGGCGGTGGCGGTCTGGGCGAGGCTCTGCCGGGTGCTGCCGCCGAGGAAGATGCCGGGGCGGCCGCCGACGAACGAGCGCAGCCGCTCCCCCGCCGCGGCCACGGGGCTGACGACGATGACGTGCCCGTCCATGGCGGGACAGCGCACGACCAGTGCCTGACCGTCGGTCACGTCCAGGCATTCGTCGGCGAGGCGGTCCCGTTCCTCGGCGGTCCCCTCGACGACGTACACACTGGCCGTGTCGGTGTCGAGCAGTCCCGGCCACAGACCCGCGGCGACCCGGCGGGCGGAGACGGTGTCCTCCACCATCAGCAGTTGCAGGATCGCCAGCCGCAGATCGGCCGCGGCGCGCCTGAGCCGGTGGCCGGCGGCGGTCAGCTCACGGTCCCTGAGCAGCAGTTCGACGACCGCGGCGGTCCGGGTGACGATCTCGGCGGCGCGCCGGTCGAACGGGGCCTCGCGTGCCACGGCCAGCAGGCCCGTGGACGCCGGGCGCGGGCCGGGGTGCCGGACGGCGACCAGGCGCACGTGCCGGCCCGCGTCCTCGACGGCCGCGGAGGAGATCCGCCCGGTGACGACGCCGGTGACGAGTGCGTCGTCGAGCGTCATCCGCTCTCCGGCGAGCAGGGCACCGTCGGCGCCCTGGAGGCAGGCCGTTCCGCGCACGGCGTGTGCGAGCCAGGCGACGACCCGGCGCAGGTCGCGCCCGGTGGGGCGGAGATGATCGAGCAGTTCCTCGGCCCACAGGGCGTCCGTGTCGTACGGCGTCTGTGAGCGCGGGTCCTCGTCCGCTCTGCCATCCACGGCTGCCCTCTCCTCGTCCATCGCGTTGACCTCGGCATTCGGAGGTGGAGGTTACCCGACGGACGGTCGCGGGTCGCGGGGCTCCCGGGCGAGTGGGCAAAGGGCGAAGGAGCGGCTCCGCCGGTGGTCTCGGGGGAGGGACCGCCGGCGGAGCCGCGTGGCCCGGGGCCGGGGGAAGGTCCCCGAGCGACTCCCGGTTCGGGTTCCCCCGAACCGGCGGGTCACACAGGGGAGTTCGGGGCAGCACGTGATCGGCCGTGCCCGCCTCGCTCCGGATCGGGCACGGGTACCGGACCCCGCCTGCGTCGCGGGTGCCCGGTGACGGCATAAGCTCGGCGGATGGCGAAGTACTTCGACGTGCACCCCGAGAACCCGCAACCGCGCAGCATCGCCCAGATCGCCGACGCCGTGCGCTCGGGAGCGCTCATCGCATATCCGACCGACTCCTGCTACGCGCTGGGGTGCCAGCTCGGCAGCCGTGACGGCATCGATCGGATCCGTTCGATCCGCCGGCTCGACGACCGGCACCATTTCACCCTGATGTGCCGCGACTTTGCGCAGCTCGGCCAGTTCGTGCGCGTGGACAACGACGTGTTCCGGGCCGTCAAGGCATCGACCCCGGGCAGCTACACCTTCATCCTCCCGGCGACCAGGGAAGTGCCGCGCAAGCTGCTGCACCCCAAGAAGAAGACCGTCGGGGTGCGCATCCCCGACCACACGGTCACCCAGTCCCTCCTGGCCGAGCTCGGCGAACCGCTGCTGTCCAGCACGCTGCTGCTGCCGGACGAGGAGGAGCCGATGACGCAGGGGTGGGAGATCAAGGACCGGCTCGACCACGCGGTGGACGCGGTGGTGGACTCCGGGGACTGCGGCACCGAACCGACCACGGTCATCGACTTCTCCAGCGGCGAGGCGGAGATCGTCCGGCGGGGAGCGGGCGACACGGCACGCTTCGAGTGACCCGCGAGGGCCGGTGGGCCAAAAGCGGGAAGGGTGATCTTGCGTGACACCATGACCGCGTACCCGCCGCGTCACGGAGGTCCCCCTCCTAACGACGACTCCTCAGGGAGGCTCTTGCGCCATGACCGCCGTACAGGGAACCGCCGTGGACATCCCGACCGAGGACGGCACCGCCGACGCCTATCTGGCCCACCCCGGCGACGAACACCCCCGTCCGGCCGTCCTGTTCTACCAGGACGCCTACGGACTGCGCCCGTGCCTGAGGTCGATGGCCGACCGGCTCGCCGCGGCCGGCTACACGGTCCTGGTGCCGAACGTCTTCTACCGTCAGGGGCGGACACCGGTCGTCGAACTGCCCGAGTTCATCGACCCCGGCACCGACCCCGGCATCTGGCGGCGGATCGGCCCCCTTGTGCAGTCACTGACGCCCGATCTCGTCGCGCGGGACGCTGGCGCCTATCTGCGCTGGCTGGCCGACAGTCCGCTGGTCGCCGACGGCCCGGTCGCCGTGACGGGCTACTGCATGGGCGCCCGGCTGGCGCTGCTGACCGCCGGCACGCACCCGGACCGGGTCGCGGCCGCGGCCGGATTCCACGGCGGACGGCTCGCCACCGACACCCCGGACAGCCCGCACCTGGTCGCCGAACACATCACCGCCGAGCTGTACTTCGGCCACGCGGACCATGACCCGTCCCTGCCCGAGGAGCAGATCGAGCGGCTGGAGAACGCGCTCACCGCGGCGGGCGTACGGCATCGCTGCGAGGTCTACCCGGGTGCCCGGCACGGGTACACGCAGTCGGACACCCCGGCGTACGACCGCGAGGCCGACGAGCGGCACTGGGCGGCGCTGCTCGATCTGCTGGACCGCACCTTCTGACCTGCTGGACCGCACCTTCTGAACCGGGCCGTGCGGTGCCCGCCGTGCGACGGGCGCCGCACGGACTCCGTCCAACTCATTGACATGCACGCGCCCCGGCGCAACTCTGAGAGCGCTCTCAAACTGGTCCGGACCAATATCCGCACCACCCCGACCCCACACGGAGGTGGAGAGTGCTCGCAAGACTCACCCGTTCCGCGCTGCCCTGTGCGGCGGCGGCGACCCTGGTCGGCGCGCTGCTCGCGCTGGCCACGCCCGAACCGGCCGGTGCCGCCGTGCCGGACACGATCCCCCTGAAGGTGACCAACAACTCCGGCCGCGGTGAAGCGGTCTACATCTACGATCTCGGCACCCAGCTGTCGACGGGACGGCAGGGCTGGGCGGACGCGAACGGCACGTTCCACGCCTGGCCCGCGGGCGGCAATCCGCCGACACCCGCGCCCGACGCCGCCATTCCCGGGCCCGCCGCCGGGCAGTCGAAGACGATCCGGATCCCGAAGTTCTCCGGCCGGATCTACTTCTCCTACGGCCGAAAGCTCGACTTCCGGCTCACCACCGGCGGGTTGGTGCAGCCGGCTGTGCAGAATCCGAGCGACCCCAACCGTGACATCCTCTTCAACTGGTCGGAGTACACCCTGGGCGACTCCGGGCTGTGGCTCAACAGCACCCAGGTCGACATGTTCTCTGCGCCCTACGCGGTCGGGGTGCAGCGCTCCGACGGCAGCGTGAGCAGTACCGGGCACCTCAAGCCGGGTGGCTACAACGGGTTCTTCAACGCGCTGCGCGGACAGCCGGGCGGCTGGGCCAACCTGATCCAGACGCGGTCCGACGGGACCGTCCTGCGGGCGCTCTCACCGCTGTACGGGGTGGAGACCGGGGCCCTTCCGGCGAACGTCATGGCCGACTACGTCAACCGGGTCTGGCAGAAGTACGCCACGACGACGCTCACCGTCACGCCGTTCACGGACCAGCCGAACACCAAGTACTACGGGCGGGTGTCGGGGAACGTCATGAACTTCACCAACTCCTCGGGAGCGGTCGTCACCAGCTTCCAGAAGCCGGACGCCGACAGCATCTTCGGCTGCCACAAGCTGCTGGACGCCCCCAACGACGCCGTGCGCGGACCCATCTCCCGTACGCTGTGCGCCGGTTTCAACCGGTCGACGCTGCTGGTCAACCCCAACCAGCCGGACACCTCGGCGGCGAACTTCTACCAGGACGCCGTGACCAACCACTACGCGCGCAAGATCCACGCGCAGATGACGGACGGCAAGGCGTACGCCTTCGCCTTCGACGACGTCGGGAACCACGAGTCGCTGGTGCACGACGGAAACCCGCAGCAGGCGTATCTGACGCTGGATCCGCTGGGCTGACATGGTGCGGTCCCGCACCCGGAGGGCATCCGGGGTGCGGGACCGCGTCGTTGCGAAATCAGCTGGTCGTCAGGGCGGTGTCGTCCACGACGAAGCTGGTCTGGAGCGAGGAGTCCTCGACTCCGTTGAACTTCAGCGTGACCGTCGAGCCCGCCAGCGAGGACAGGTCGAAGGACTTCTGGCTGTAGCCGGAGGCCGCGTTGAGGTTCGAGTAGGTCGCCAGGGTCTTCGAACCGGCGGTCACCGTCAGCTTGTCGTACTGAGTGCTGCTGGTGGTCTCCGAGGTGTCGATGTGCAGGTAGAAGGTCAGGGTCGCCTTGCAGCCCGCGGGGATCGTCACCGACTGGGACAGGGTGTCGGTGTGCGAGGTGCCGTACCCGTCCAGCCAGGCCTTGTAGGAACCGCTGTGGGACGCCTCACCGCTGGCGGTGGTGATGACCCCGCTGGTCGCCGTCCAGCCCGTGCTGCCCGACTCGAAGCCCGGGTTGCTGAGCAGCTGCGTCGACGAGCAGCCGCCGCCGGTGGAGCTGACGGTCCAGCCGAAGGTCGCGGTGCCGGTCGCGCCGGTGGAGTCGCTCACCGTGACCGTGGTGCTGGAGCTGCCCGCGGTGGTGGGCGTGCCGGAGATCAGACCGGTCGAGCTGTTGATCGACAGACCGGCCGGCAGACCGGAGGCACTGTAGGTGAGCGCACCGCTGTTGGTGCTGCTCGCCTGGATCTGCAGGCTGACCGCCGTGCCGACGGTGGCGGTCTGGCTGCCCGGGTTGGTCACCGTCACGCCGCTGCTGGGCGGATTGATGTGGCTGCCGACGTTGATGCCGGCGAAGGCGTTGCCCACGCCCGCGTACTGGGTCGAGTTGGTGCCGTACAGGGCCGCCGCCGCGTTGAGGGCCGCCGTGCGGGCACCGGCGTAGTCGGTGCTCGACGTCATGTACGTCGTCAGCGCCTTGTACCAGATCTGCAGGGCCGCGGCCCGGCCGATCCCGGTGACGGCGACGCCGTCCGAGGTCGGGCTGTTGTAGGTCACACCGTTGATGACCTTGGTGCCGCTGCCCTCGGAGAGCAGGTAGAACATGTGGTTCGCGGGGCCCGAGGAGTAGTGCACGTCGAGGTTGCCGACACCGGAGTACCAGCTGTCGGCGGAACCGCCGTCCTTGCTGGGCTTGTCCATGTAGCGCAGCGGCGAGCCGTCGCCGTTGATGTCGATCTTCTCGCCGATGAGGTAGTCGCCCACGTCGGAGGAGTTGTTGGCGTAGAACTCCACACCGGTGCCGAAGATGTCCGAGGTCGCCTCGTTCAGGCCGCCGGACTCACCGCTGTACTCCAGGCCCGCGGTGTTGGAGGTGACGCCGTGGCTCATCTCGTGGCCGGCCACGTCCAGCGAGGTCAGGGCGTGGGTGTTGCTCGTGCCGTCGCCGTAGGTCATGCAGAAGCAGCTGTCGTCCCAGAACGCGTTGACGTACGAGCTGCCGTAGTGGACGCGCGAGTAGGCGGCGACGCCGTCGTTCTTGATGCCGCTGCGACCGAAGGTGTTCTTGTAGAAGTCCCAGGTCTCCTGGGCTCCGTAGGCCGCGTCGGCGCCGGCGGTCTGGGTGTTGGAGCCGGTCCCGTCGCCCCAGACGTCGTCCGAGTCGGTGAACAGGGTGCCGGTGCCGGAGGTGCCCCGGTTGAGGTTGTACGTCTTGTGGCCGCCGCGCGTGGTGTCGTACAGCTGGTACGTCGAACCGGAGAGCGTGGTGGTCAGCGAGACCGTGCCGCTGTACTGGGTGTTGCCGGTGCCGGTCTTGATCGCCTGGTAGCGGTACAGCTCCTTGCCGCTGGTGGCGTCGGTGATGACGTGCAGCTGGCTGGGCGTGCCGTCGTCCTGGAAGCCGCCGATCACCGTCTCCCAGGCGAGCTTCGGGGTGCCGTTGCCGGCCCAGATGACCTTGCGTGCGCTGTCGGTCGAGGGCTTCTCGGCGTCAAGTGCCCTGGCCGTCTTGAGCGCCTTGGTCTCGGCGGCCGCCTTGGTGAAGGCCGCGGTGGTGGACGCGACCTTGATGGCGTGCTTGTTGTTGAAGGTGGTGCTGACCGTGCCGGCGGCCAGGGAGGCCGGCGGGGTGTGCACGACGAGGTCGCCGCCGAGGACGGGGAGCCCGGCGTAGGTGCGCTCGTAACGGGTGTGCACGGTGCCGTCGTTGTCCTTGGCGACGTCCCGGACGACCAGCTTCTCCTTGGCGCCGAGACCGATGGTGCGGGCGGTCGTGGCGGTCTTCTGCCGGGCGCTCTTGATCAGTGCCTTGTGCTGGGCCGGACTGAGCTTGGCCTCGAGACCGCCCGTGCGCAGCGGGCTGGGGTGGGGGGCGGCGGGCTTGGCGCTCGCCGGGACGGACTGGATGCCGACGGCAAGGAAGGCCGCGGTCGAGACCAGGGCGGCTCCGACCGCGGAACGTCTGTGGGGAAGGCGTCTCACTCGAATTCCTCCTGCTGCGGCCGCCGGGTCGCGGCCGGTGACAGACCGGACAGACGGGGTGTGCTGTCCGGGACGAGCTCAGTCGTGCGGGAGCGTGGTCCGTGAACAGACCGGGGAGGAACGGTGTGGGGGGTCACAGGGAGAATCGCAGCTTTGACTCGTCCATGTCAGTACGGCCGGTGACATTCAAGGGTTTTCCCTATGACGGCCCGCCCGACGGATCCACCCGACGGATCCACCCGGCGACTCAGGGGCCTCGGCAGTGACACGGTCAACAGACCTGCGTAGGCGAGCCGTTGGTGGGCTTCGTACCGGACGTTGCTACGGTTCACGCCGTGTCTGACTCCTCACGCGATACCGCAGAAGGCGCCGGCTGGGGCACCGCCGAACGGGGCGCCTACAAGCAGCTGATGCCGGACCATGTCGAGAAGCTGTCGTGGCTCAGCCCGAAGACGCTGTGGGCCGCCCGCAACGGGGTGGTGGCGTCCTGGTTCGGAGACCCGACGGGCCGCACCCGCAGCCGCTGGGCGGCGCAGCACACGGCCGCCGGCGCCGCCGCCGACAAAGTGGTCCGGCGGAACGATCCGGACCGCTTCTCCTTCATGGTCATCGGTGACACCGGCGAGGGCGACGACTCCCAATACGCCGTCGTGCCAGGCTTTCTGAAGGCAAGTCAGGACACGTCGTTCGCGGTGATCGCGAGCGACGTGATCTATCCGGTCGGCGCCACCGACGACTACGGCACGAAGTTCTTCCGCCCCTACCGGGACTACCCGGCACCGATCTACGCGATACCCGGCAACCACGACTGGTACGAGGACCTCGGCGCGTTCATGCGCGTCTTCTGCGACGACGCCCCGCCCCTCGCCCCCGAGCCCGCTCCCCGCCCGCTCACCCGCGCCTGGTGGCGTGCCCTGCTGTGGCACAGGCCCCGTCCGACGGACGAACAACGCCTCACCGAAGCACGGAAGTTGCGCTCGGCTCCGGCCCAACAGGCCGTACAGCCGGGCCCGTACTGGGCCATCGACGCCGGACCGGTGCGGATCATAGGCATCGACACCGGTCTGCTGGGCACGATCGACGCCGAACAGGGCGCCTGGCTCCGCGAGGTGTCACAGGGTTCCCGCCCGAAGATCCTCGTCACCGGGTCCCCGCTGTACGTGGACGGCGAGCACCACCCCTGCGCCATCGAGGGCGGCGGCACCGTCGACGACATCGTCCGCGACCCGGCTCACCACTATGTCGCGGCGATAGGCGGCGACATCCACAACTACCAGCGCTATCCGGTCGACGTGGACGGCCGCACCATCCAGTACGTGGTCTCGGGCGGGGGCGGAGCCTTCATGCACGCCACCCACACCATCCCGCGCGTGCAGATCGCGAACGTCACCGAGGACGACTTCCGCTGCTACCCGCTGCGCGGCGACTCCCTCGCCTTCTACAGCCGGCTGTACGGCCGGCGGCTGCGCCTGCGCCGCTTCTTCACCCTCACGGAGGCCGAGGCCACGGCCGTCATCGCCGAGCGGCTCGGCATCAGGCCCGGCCGCGCCCCGGGCCCGAACACCCGCGTCACCCGGCGCACCCGGCTGATCGCGAGCCTCCTGGGAGCCGGCGGCCGCCCCGACCGCACCTCCCGGTTCCGGCTTCCCGTGCGGAAGATCTACACGCAGCTCTTCTCGCCGGGCTCGGCGACATACAGCCCGCCGTTCTTCAAGTGTTTCCTGCGTCTGGACGTCACCCCGGAGGCGGTCCGGCTGCGCTGCTTCGCCGCGACCGGCAACCGCGCGCAGGAGCTCGACCCGCCGGTCGAGGACGAGATCACCATCCCGTTGGTCTGATCACACGGGCGCACTGTTCACCTGTCCGAGATCGGCGCGCCGGGCGGCGGCCCGGCGTCGGTCACCAGCGGCCCGGCTCGGTGCCGGTGATCGCCTCCGACAGTCTGCCGTCCACGCCGACGGGCACCTCGCCGGTGAGCATCACCCGGTGCATGGTCCGGGGGAAGCCGAGGTGGGCGTTGTCGCTGGGAGCCAGATGGATGGTGGCCCGGTTGTCCCAGAAGGCGACGCTGCCGGGCTCCCAGCGGAAACGGACCGTGTACTCGGGCCTGACCGCCTGCTCCAGCAGCAACTCCAGGAGCGCCGCGCTCTCCGGCCGGGACACCTCGGCGATCTGCTCGACGTAGTAGCCGTTGACGAACAGCACGCGCTCCCCCGTCTCCGGATGCACCCGCACCAGCGGGTGGACGGAGGCGACCTGATGGTCCAGCAGATGCCGCAGATACGCGTCGTCACCGGGCCGCGGCTGATAGCCGACGCCGAGCCGGTGTTCGGCCCGCAGCCCGTCGACGAACGCCCGCACCGGGGCCGACAGCCCGGCGTACGCGGCGGCCAGATTGGACCAGGTGGTGTCGCCGCCGTACGGCGGGACGGTCTCGGCGCGCAGGATCGTCGCGGCCGGCGGGTCGACACGGGCTCCGTGGTCGCAGTGCCAGCCGCGCAGCAGTGTGTGCCGACGCCGGCGCAGCCACTCGTCGTGCTCCATGCCGAACCGTCCGCCCAGCTCCAGCCGGTCGGCCGTGGTCTCCACCTCGGGGAAGTCCGGCGGGGAGGCGCTGCCGCGCCGTCCGGGCACGACCGGTTCGCCGAACCGGCGCGCGAACGCCACATGGGTGGCATGGTCGAGTTTCTGGTCGCGGAAGAAGACCACCTTCCGGCGCAGCACCGCCGCCCGGATCCGAGCGACCACCGCGTCGTCGAGCTCCTCCGCGAGGTCGACCCCGGTGATCTCGGCTCCGATGTGGCCGGCGACCGGCTTCACCTCGATCCCCGCGCCCCGCTGTGCCGTGCCCCTGTCCGTCGTCATGCACGCTCCGATCCGGTGCCGTCGTCGGCCGGGCCGCTCCGTTCTGCGGTTGATCACCGCTCACCCTATCCGTGACGCTGGGTGTACGACACAGCCGAGGGAAGGTCCCGCCTTGATCAGCATTCCGGCGCACCGGCTCGACGACGGTACGACGATCCCCGCCATCGGCCTGGGCACCTGGCCCCTGAACGACACGCAGGCGGAAGGGGCCGTACGCGGTGCGCTCGGGCTCGGTTACCGGCTCGTCGACACCGCGGCCAACTACCGCAACGAGGCCGGTGTCGGCCGGGGGATCGCGAGCAGCGGAGTGCCCCGTGAGGAGATCGTGGTGACCACGAAGCTGCCGGGCCGCCATCACGGCTACGAGGAGACCCTGGCGTCGTTCGAGGAGTCCCGTCGGCTGCTGGGCCTGGAGTACGTCGATCTGTATCTGATCCACTGGCCGCTCCCCCGCGTCGGCAGATACGTGGACTCGTGGAAGGCGATGATCAGGTTGCGCGAGGAGGGGCTCGTGCGGTCGATCGGCGTCTCCAACTTCACGCCGGAGCACATCGAGCGCCTGGAGCGGGAGACGGGTGTCCTGCCGTCCGTCAACCAGGTGGAGCTGCACCCGCTGTTCCCGCAGGACGAGCTGCGGGTCTTCCACGCGGGCAAGGGCATCCTGACCGAGAGCTGGAGCCCGCTGGGCCGGGGCAGTCTGCTGCCGGCCGATCCCACGGTCGTCGCCGTGGCCGAGGCGCTCGGGGTGACCCCCGCGCAGGTGGTGCTGCGCTGGCACGTCCAGCTGGGCGCCCTCCCCATCCCCAAGTCGGCCGATCCCGGCCGGCAGCGCGAGAACCTCGACGTGTTCGGCTTCGAACTGGGCCCCGCCCAGATGGCGGCAATCTCCGCCCACGCCCGAACACGGCTCGGCGGGGACCCCGAGGTGCACGAGGAGTTCTGACCTACGGCTCCTCGACCCGCTCCTGGGCGGTGTCACGGCCGGGTCCGGGCGCGGTGAGGCTGCCGAGGATGTCCAGTAGTTCGGCGTTGCGGGTGCCCGGCTCGGCGTGGAAGACGACCAGGGTCAGGCCGTCGGTGCCGTCCATGGACAGCTTGTCGGAGTGCAGGTCGAGGTCGCCGACCTGCGGGTGGGTCAGATGGCTGACCCGGCCGCGCCGGGGCCGCACATCGTGCCGGGCCCACAGGAGACGGAAGCGCTCGCTGCGCACGGACAGGTCTCCGACCAGGTCCCGCAGCCGCGGGTCGTCCGCGTCCGGCCCGGCGTGGGCCCGCAGGGTGGCCACGCCCTCCTCGGTGAGGTCCGCCCAGTCACGGCGCAGCTCCCGCTCGGCCGGGTCGAGGAACACGGCCCGCAGCAGGTTCACACCGGGCCGGTAGTTGGGGCTCAGCGCCCGGGCCAGGGTGTTGGCGGCCAGGCAGTCGGTGTAGCGGTTCTGGACATAGGCGGGGTTGCGCGTCCAGCCGTCGATGAGCCGGCGGATGCTGACGGGCACCTGCTCCCGCGTGCGCGCCGGGCGCGTCCGGCGGGCGGGGTGCCGTATGCCGCCGGGCCGCTCCCGCGCCAGGCCGACGAGGTAGGCGGTGGCGTCCTCGTCCAGCCGCAGCACACGCGCGACGGCCTCCAGCACCTGGACGGACGGGTTGCGGTCGCGGCCCTGCTCCAGTCTCAGGTAGTAGTCGGAGCTGATGCCGGAGAGCATCGCGACCTCCTCGCGGCGCAGTCCCGGCACCCGGCGCAGACCGCCCCCGGGCAGCCCCACGTCCTGCGGCCGGACCAGCGCCCTGCGGGCCCGGAGGAACTCCCCCAGCGCGTTCGTTCCGTCCATGCCACCACCGTACGGCCGCGCCCGGCCCGGTGACCGGCCCTGTCACTCCCAGGAACGCGGGGGCACTGCCGACGCCCGCGGGACCGGCGCAGGGTGGAGGTCGAGGGCGGGCCGCGGGATCGCCGGGCCGCCGGAAACGGACAGCACGAGAGGTACGACATGTCTGCGACGCTCGGCGGAACCTTCACCCCGGCCGACGGTCTGGCCCTCACCCGTACGGGCTACGGCGCCATGCAGCTCGCCGGACCGCATGTCTTCGGTCCGCCCGGGGACCGGGACCGGGCCGTCGCGGTGCTCCGCGAGGCGGTGGCGGCGGGCATCACGCACATCGACACCGCCGACTTCTACGGACCCGTGGTGGTCAACGAGATCATCAAGGAGGCCCTGCACCCCTACCCCGAGGGCCTGCACATCGTCACCAAGGTCGGGGCGCGCCGTGCTGCCGACGGCGGCTGGATCATGTCCCGGCACCCCGAGGATCTGAAGGCGCAGGTCCACGACAATCTGCGGCACCTGGGCCTGGAGACCCTGGACGTGGTCAATCTGCGTCTCGGTGACATGGACACCCCGAACGAGGACTCGATCGCCGACCAGTTCGGCGCCCTGGCCGAGCTGCGCCGGCAGGGCCTGATCCGCCACCTCGGGCTCAGCGCCGCCTCCGCCGGGCAGCTCGACGAGGCGCTGTCCATCGCGCCCGTGGTCACCGTGCAGAACCTGTACAACCTGGCCGACCGGCAGGACGAAGCCCTTGTCGAGCGCACGGCGGCCGAGAACATCGCCTTCGTGCCGTACTTCCCGCTGGGCGGCTTCACCCCGCTGCAGTCCGGGACACTGACCGACGTCGCCTCCCGGCTGGACGCCTCGCCGCAACAGGTCGCGCTGGCCTGGCTGCTGCACCGCTCACCGAACATCGCCCTGATCCCCGGCACATACTCGCCCGAGCACCTGCGCGAGAACATCGCCGCGGCCGGCCTGACCCTGCCCGCCGACGCGATCACCGAACTGGACGGCATCACCAAGTGACCGACGGGCAACTCATTTCCTGAACACGCGGATTGACGGGTTCCGCCCCCAACTGCCCTACTGGGCCTTTATGTTCACGGCGGTGCTCGATCGTCGTCCGTCGTCTCAGGAGGCTGCTCGTCATGCGCAACGCGCTCCGTACCGCCCTCACCGCGGTCGTGGCCGCCGGAACCCTGTTCACCTGCGATACCGCACAGGCCACCCCGGCCGGACCGGGGGTCACCGCCCGGCTGATCAGCCAGGCCACCGTCGACAACACCGACTACATCCTGCGGGAGATCACGATCCCGGCCGGGCAGGCCACCGGATGGCACTACCACGACGGGCCGTTGTACGGCTGGGTGAAGCAGGGCACCCTCAGTCACTTCGACTCGACCTGCGCCCAGGACGGCCTGTATCCGGCGGGCAGCGCCATCCGGGAGCCGGCCGGGCCGGGGAACGTACACATCGGCCGCAACCTCGGTGACACCCCGGTCGTGCTCGATGTGCTGTACGTCCTGCCGCACGGCGCGCCGTTCTCCGAGGACGCCCCGAACCCGGGCTGCCCCTTCCAGTGATCACCTCTCGGGAAGCGGCTGCTCGGCCCAGATGGTCTTGCCGCTGCCCGTCTGCCGGCTGCCCCAGCGCTGGGTGAGCTGCGCGACGAGCAGCAGCCCACGGCCTCCTTCGTCGAAGGCGTGCGCCCGGCGCAGATGCGGCGAGGTGGAACTGCCGTCGGAGACCTCGCAGATGAGCGCGCGGTCGCGGATCAGCCGCAGCTGAATGGGCGGTACGCCGTAGCGGATGGCGTTGGTGACCAGTTCGCTGACGACGAGTTCGGTGACGAAAGCGGCCTCGTCCAGCCCCCATACGGCCAGTTGCTCGATGGCCGCCTGGCGGGTGGTGGCCACGCGCGCGGGGTCGGGCGGCACGTCCCAGGTGGCCACCCGGTCCGCGCCGAGCGCCCGGGTGCGGGCGAGCAGCAGGGCCACGTCGTCGCCGGGCTGCTCCGGCAGGACGGCCTTCAGCACGTTGTCCCCGAGGGCCTCCAGCGAATCGGCGGGCGCCGTCAGGGCACGCAGCATCTCGTCCATCGCCCGGTCGAGGTCACGGTCGCGGCCCTCGACGAGGCCGTCCGTGTAGAGGGCGACGACCGCTCCCTCGGGCACTTCCAGTTCCGTCGCCTCGAACGGCAGGCCGCCCACGCCGAGCGGTGGTCCGGCCGACATGTCGACGAGTTCGGCGGTGCCGCCCGGCAGGACGAGGGCCGGGGCCGGGTGGCCGGCGGCGGCCAGGCCGAGTCGGCGCGAGACGGGGTCGTAGACGGCGTACAGACAGGTGGCCCCCAGCTCGGCGGCCTCCGCACCGCCGTCCCCGGCGGCGAGGTGCGTGACCAGGTCGTCCAGGTGGGTGAGGAGTTCGTCCGGAGGCAGGTCCACGTCCGCGAGCGTCCGCACCGCCGTCCGCAGCCGCCCCATGGTCGCCGACGACTGGATACCGTGCCCCACCACGTCGCCCACGACCAGGGCGACCCGGCTGCCGGACAGCGGGATCACGTCGAACCAGTCACCGCCGATGCCGGCCAGCGACCCGCTCGGCAGATAGCGGTGGGTCACGTCGACCGCCGCCTGGCCGGGCAGTCCCTGCGGCAGCAGGCTGTGCTGCAGGGCCAGCGCGGTGGTCCGCTCCTTGGCGAAGCGGTGCGCGTTGTCGATGCAGACGGCGGCGCGGCTGGCCAGTTCCTCGGCGAACACGGCGTCGTCGGCGACATAGTCGTCCGGGTGTGCCCTGCGCACGCACACCGCGACCCCGAGGGTGGTGCCGCGGGCCCGCAGCGGCACCGCGATCATGGAGTGGACGCCCCGGCGGTAGGCGCGGCCGGCGGGCGCGAGCGCATTGCGCTCCTCCAGCCACTGGACGAACTCCGGCTCCCCGGCCTGGCTGAGCACGGCCCGGCCCTCGCGCAGCGCTCGTGCCGGCGGCGAGGAGGGCTGGTAGACGTTCACATCGCCGAGGTGCACCGCCGCGCCCGGGTTTCCCTCGGTGGTGGAACCGTGGGCCACGCGCCGCAGGAGGACGTCCTCGCCCGCGATCATCGGCAGCTCGTCCGCCCCGAGGACCCAGTCGAGCAGGTCCACGCTGGCGAAGTCGGCGTATCTCGGCACCAGGAGTTCCACGACTTCCTCGGCGGTGCGCACCACGTCCAGGGTGGTGCCGACGGCGGTCGCCGCGTCGTTGAGCAGGGCCAGCCGCCGCCGGGCCCAGTACTGGTCGGTGCTGTCGAACGCGGCCAGGGCGACCGCGGTCAGCTCACCGGCGGAGTCCCTCAGGGGCCACATCTCGATGCTCCAGGCGTGGTCCCGGTGCAGGGTGGGCGCGCCGGTGAAGCTCTCGTAGCGGACCGGTCTGCCCGTCTCCACGACCTGGCGCAGATGGCTCAGGAAGCCCTGGTTTTGCTCGGTGTCCTTGAGGCTCTCCAGGCAGGCCCGGCCGACCAGCGTCTCCTCCGGAACACCCATCAGCCGGCAGGCCGCGTCGTTGAGCCGCAGATAGCGCTGGCTGGTGTCGAAGACGGACATCGACATGGACGCCTGCTGGAAGACCTGTCCGGCCAGGGTGGGCTCGGCTCCGCCGGGCCGGTGGGCGATGACCACGTGTCCCAGGGACGTGCTGTCCGGGCCGAGCACGGGGCAGGTGGTCAGCGTGAGCTCGACGCGATGGCCGTCCCGGTGGCGCAGGGCGACGACGCCGGTGCGCGCGGCGACGGTGTCCGTCGGCACCTCACCGTCGAGCAGGGCGGTGGCCGGCCGCCCCACGACCTCTTCCGCCGGGTGGCCCGTCAGCAGCCGCGCGCCCTCGCTCCACCCCTGCACGATGCCGTGGGCATCGATGATCGCCGCGGCCGCGACATGCTCCATATGCCCCAGGATGATCCCATTGGCTCGGGGCATCAAGCGCGCGGCGGCCCGCCTCAGCCCCGATGACCGCGCAGTACGGCCAGCGCACGGTCGGCGTGGGTGTTCATGCGCAGTTCGCTGCGGACGACCTCCAGGACCGTGCGGTCCTGGGCGATGACGAAGGTGACCCGCTTGGTGGGCGCGATGGAGAAACCGCGCTTCACGCCGAAGAGCTCACGGACCGATCCGTCGGTGTCGGACAGCAGCGGCATGCCGAGGGTGTGGCGTCCGGCGAACTCCTGCTGGCGCTCGACGGTGTCGCCGCTGATCCCGACGGGCCGCGCGCCGACGGCGGCGAATTCGGCCGCCAGGTCGCGGAAGTGGCAGGCCTCGGCGGTGCAGCCGGCGGTCAGGGCGGCGGGGTAGAAGAACAGCACGACGGGTCCGTCGGCGAGCAGCTCCGACAGTCTCCTCGGCGTGCCGGTCTCGTCCGGCAGCGCGAAGTCCTCGACCTTGTCACCTACGTCGACACGCTCGCTCATGACCGGCCCTCCCCGCTCCGGGCGACACCGCGGGCCCACAGCACCAGGGGCACCTGGAGCGGCAGCCGCGCGACGGCGGCCGCCTTCAGCGGTGCTGGGCGGTGCCGCCAGTCCACGGCCATCTTCACGTTCGCGGGGAACACCCCGACGAAGAAGGCGGCCGCGGCCCGCGCGGCCACCGGCCGGGTCCGCCGCGTCACCAGGCCCGCGGCGAGGGCCAGCTCCACGGCCCCGCTCGCGTACGTCCAGGTGCGGGCCGAGCCCGGCAGCATCTTCGGAATCGTCGCGTCGAACTGCCGGGGAGCGGCGAAGTGGGCGACCCCTGCCGTGGCCAGTAGACCGGCCAGCAGCAGGGGTGAGCGTTCGGACCGGGGCACGGTTCCTCCTCTGACGACCTGTCGCCGGATATTACTCGACGGTAGGCCGCAGTGGATCGCCCGGGATCAAGTCGGGGCCATGAAGGCCGGGGCTACTCCATGAAGAAGGTCGCGTCCGCCTTGTCGAGCGCGGTGCTGATCGTCTGGACGTAGAGCAGATTGTTGTAGTGGCGGATGTAGCGGCCCGGGTAGTTGTACGACTCCAGGGAGACGCCGGCCGTCGCGTCGGCGAGGCCGGAGCGCCGCTGGAAGGAGGCGTCGCTCCGGAAGGTGGCGGTGCCGTCGTTCTTCTCGACCCAGACCTCGAAGTTCCTGTGGCGCAGGTAGTAGCCGGGGTAGTTCGTCGACTCCAGGGAGATCGTGCCACTGCCCGCGAGGCCGGTGACGACCCGGAACTGGGAGTCGGCGAGGTTGGTGACGTTCGCCTCGATCTTCGCGCGGAAGTCCCAGTGGCGGATGTAGCGGTCCGGGTAGTTGTACGAGGAGAGACGGACCGGGGTGACGCCGTCGGCCACCGGGATGCCGAAGTCGGGGGTGCCGTCGGCTTTCCAGTAGACCTTCTGCAGCCGGGTGCGGCGGTTGGGGTCGTTGAGCGGGTCGCCGGTGATGTCCTTGTAGTTGCGGTCGTGGTAGACGAGGATGTCGGACTTTCCGTCCTCGGAGACCGTGAACGAGTTGTGGCCGGGCCCGTACTGCGAGGTCGCGGCGTTGGTCTTGAAGACCGGCTGGGGGCTCTTGCTCCAGGAGGAGGCGCTGAGCAGATCACCGGAGGCGGACGCGGTGAGCATGCCCAGGCAGTAGTTGGCGTCGGTGGCGCTCGCCGAATAGGTCAGGAAGACCTTGCCGCCGTGCTGGATGACCGCGGGACCCTCGTTGACCTTGTAGCCGACGGTCTCCCAGTACAGGGTGGGCTGCGAGATCTCCACCGGAGTGCCGCTGATGGTCCAGGGGTTGGCCATCCTGGCGATGAAGAGGCTGGTGTTGTTGTCCTCGGCGGGATTGTGCTGGGCCCAGGCGAGATACCGGACCCCGTTCACGACGAACGTGGTGGCGTCGAGCGAGAAGCTCTCCCACTGCGTCGTGATCTGGCCCTTCTCGGTCCAGGTGCCGGTCAGCGGGTTGGCCGCGCTCGTCTCCAGGACGTACATGCGGATCGCCCACACGTCGCTGGTGGAGCCTGCGGCGAAGTAGACGTACCACTTGCCGTCGATGTAGTGGATCTCGGGCGCCCAGATGTGCGCGCCCATGACTCCGCTCGCGTGCTTGGTCCAGATGGTGGTCTCGGGGGCGGTGGCGAGGCCCTGGAGGGTGGTGGCCCGGCGCAGCACGACGCGGTCGTACTCGGGCACGGTCGCGGTGAAGTAGTAGTAGCCGTCGGTGTGCTTGAAGATGTGCGGGTCGGCGCGCTGTTCGGCGAGGGGGTTGGTGAAGGTCACGGCGGGTGAGGCGGGGGCGGCGTGCGCGGGGGTGGCGGTGACGAGCAGGGCGAGTGCGGCGAGGAGGGCTGTCAGCACCCGTCCGACGAGGCCTTTCACGGCGATCGGTCTTCCTCTCTGTTCTGTCGGTGGAGCTCGGTCAGGTGGTGGGCGTCGGGCGCCACTGCCGGCAGGTGTTGTTCAGCCAGGTCCACTGGCGTACGTCGATGCCGTCGGCGGTTCCGCAGTTGGCGACGTCGGCGACCTTGCCGCTGTTGGCGTTGACGATCCGGACGTAGTCGCTGCCCGTGTAAATGAGGCGGAACTTCTGGCAGTTGTTGCCCAGCCACGACCACTGCCGGAGGTCGGCTCCGTCGGCGGTGGAACAGTCCGCGGTGTCCAGGACCTTGCCGGTGGCGACGTTGACGAGACGGCTGGTGTCGCTGCCCTGGTCCTCGATGCGCCACTTCTGGTTGGCACCGCCGTTGCACGTCCACTGCAGGACGTTGGTGCCGTCCGCGGTGTTGCCGCCCGCGACGTCCAGGCACTTGCCGCTGTTGCGGTTCACCAGCGTGTACGCCGTCGGGGTCGCGGCGCTCTCCCCGGCGGGGCCGGCCAGCGTCGTCCCGGTGGCCACGGGGGTGCCGAAGTTCGGCGTGCCGTCGGCGTTCCAGGTGAACTTCTGGGCCCGGGTGGTGCGGGCGTTGCCGCAGCCGCCGCTCGCCGAACTGTTGGCGTGGTAGACGATCCAGCTCTCACTGCCGTCCGGCGAGGTGAAGAAGCCGTTGTGCCCGGGGCCGTACACGCCCTTCGCGTCGTCCCGCTGGAAGACCGGGGACTGCGACTTCGTCCAGGCGGCGGGGTTCAGCGGGTCGCTGCCGGTGAGTTCCAGCAGGCCCAGCTTGTAGTCGGCGGTCTGGCAGTAGCCGGCGGAGAACGTCAGGAAGGTCCGGCCGTTGTGGTACAGCGGCTCGGGGCCCTCGTTGACCGGGGCCCCGGAAGTCACCCAGCTCAGTGTGGGCCGGGAGATGATCGTGAAGGTGGAGCTGCCGAGGGTGCAGGGATTGCTCAACGGCGCGATGACCAGGCTCTGTGCGCTGCCGCCGACGGAGCCGCTGCCGACCAGGTACAGCTTGCCGCCGTACTCCAGCACGCTGGGGTCGATGAGCCAGCCGCCGGGAGTGAGGTTGGAGCCGGAGAGCGTGTTCTTGTAGGTGTACGGCCCCATGGGGTCGGAGCCCGCGCTCTCCAGCACATGCGTGCGCTGGGTGTCGCAGCAGGCGGCACCGGCCTGCCCGGCCACGTAGTACAGGTACCAGTGGCCGTTGAAGTAGTGGAACTCCGGCGCCCACATGTTGGCGTTGCGCCCGGCGGTGGAGTCGGCCCACACCTGCACGCTCGGGGCGGTGGCCAGCCCGGCGAGCGTCGGGGACTTCCGCATGGTGAGCTCGCCGGTGAAGGTCGTGTTGATCAGGTAGTAGTTGCCGTTGTAGGACTCCAGCCAGGGGTCGGCGCCCTTCTGCGCCTTGACCGGGTTGGTGTACCGGCGGCCCTCGGCCGCGGCTGCGGGCTGCGCGGTCACGAGCGAGGCGAGCACGGCGAGCAGTGCCGCTCCGAGCACGAGCCAGTGGCGGGTGCGGAACACGGTCGGTAGTCCCTTCCGGCGGCCTCATGTCCGAGACGTACGAGATATGAGATGTTCGGTATTTCGAACTGCGTACGGAACTTCGACCAGAAGGTAAGGGTGTGGCAATAACACGTCAATGGGTCGGGCGAGTTGAGTTGAGATTGCCGGCCGCGGGCCGGGCCGGGCCCGATGCCACCGAATCACGGGTACCGTGCGACGGCCTGACGGGCCGGCCTGCCCGGCCAGTTGGCGCGGACGACGAAGGACACCGTGATCAGCAGCGCCCAGGAGACCCACTTCGACATCGACACCGGCTCCCAGCCGTGGAGTTGGTAGGGATACCGCCAGGCACCGAGGTACGTGGCCACGTTCTCCGCCAGCCACAGGAAGAAGCCGGCCAGCGCGAAGGACAGGGCCAGCGGCATGCGGTGGCGCCGCTCGCCGACCGTGAAGTACATCCAGGTGCCCCAGGTCGCGCACAGCAGCAGACCACCGAGGACCCAGCGCAGGTCAGGCAGCCAGTGGTGCGTGAGGAAGTTGACGTACAGAAAGGCGGCCACCACGGCGGTGACCCGGGCCCGATAGCCGGTGAACGACAGCTCCAGCAGCCGCCAGGTCCGGCAGCCGTAACTGCCGACGGCCGCGTACATGAACCCGCCGTACAGCGGCACACCGGCCACCTTGGTCAGTGCGGGCTCGGGATAGCTCCATGCACCCACATGCACCTTGACCAGCTCGAAGACGAGCCCGAGAGCATGGCATACGGCGACGACCGCGAGATCCCGGCGGGTCTCCCAGCCCAGCAGACGGCACACGACCGTGAGCAGCACGCCGTAGGCGAGAAGGAGGTCGTAGCGCGCGACGGGGAGCGGCGGCAGCATCCGGACTGCCGCCATACCGCCGAACAGCGCGACCGCGAAGGCACAGCAGCGGGCCTGCACCCAGCCGAACAGAGCGATCTGGCGGACGAGCATCCCGGCCTGCTGCTTGATCTTGTGCATGCCAGGAAGACGACTGTTCCAAGCCGATGGTTGCAGGCCTGCCGGAGCCCCGGTGGCGGAGGGGCCGACCGAGTCGTTCAGGCCGTACCCACCGGCGCACCGGTCTCCTGGCCGGACTCGTCCTCGACGGCATACGCCAGGAAGTCGTCGACCATGCGGTGGAACAGGGTGGCCAGCTGCCGCAGTTCCTCGGGCTTCCACTCGCCGAGGGCGAGCTGCATGCCGCGGGCTCCGGCCTCCCGGACCCGGTCGATGGCCCGGCGGCCCGCGTCGGTGAGCTGGATGCGCTGGGCGCGGCGGTCGTCGGGGTCGGGGATCCGGGTGACATAGCCGGACTTCTGCAGCTGCTGCACGGTGCGGGTCACATGGGAGGCCTCGACACCCAGCCGCTGCGCCAGCTCCCCCGGCCGCAACGGGTCGGAGTCGGCGACCTGGCGCAGCAGCGCCACCGCGGCCCGGTCCAGCGGCACACCGGCGAGCGCCATCAGCCGCTCGTGCTGCCGGGCCCGGGTGCTCAGATACGTGATGCGTGTGAGGGCACGCTCGATCTCGACGACTTCCGGGGAGGCGACGGGGACGACGGGCAGCGGTTCCGTGGACATACCCACCAGTTTACCACATCGTTGCGTAACTCAAGTAAATGGGGAAGATCCGTCCCCGGGACGTCCCCCGCGTTCCACGGGACGCAGGGACGGCATCCTGACGGTTCGTCACGGAAACGCTGGGTCTCGTGATCACGCTTCGTGGTCACGAGATCGACAGCCCGGAGGTTTCGATGATCCGACGGACCGTGAAGAGCGGCCTGCTGGCGACGATCGCGGTGCTCGCACTCCTGCCCACGGCAGCCGGCGCCACCGAGGCGGACCACACCGTACCGCTCCCCGCGCCCAACGTCTCGGTGCAGTACACCACCCCCTCACTGCTCCCCGCTCCCGCACCGCACCGGCAGGCCAAGCACCGTACGACGCACCACAAGTCCCGCCGCGCGCACCGCGTCACGCACCGTGTGCACCGCGTCCACCACGCGCACCGCACCACGCACCACTGCACGCACCGGGTCCGCCACGTCGTCCGTTCGGCCGGGTACCGCCGCGGGCTGCCCGTGGTGGGGCGTGTGACCACGCACCGCCTCGCGCTGAACGTCCGCTCCGGTCCGGGCACCGGCTACCGCGTGGTCGGCCACCGGCACCCGAACCGGCTCGTGGCACTCACCTGCCGGACGAGCGGGTCCCGGGTGCGCGGCAACCACACCTGGTACCGGCTCTCCCACCACAGGGGCTATGTGTCCGCCCGCTACGTCCGGGTCGGCACCGCCACCCCCTGGTGCTGACCGCTCCGTCCCGTCGTACACACTGACCCCGAGGCCTGTTCGGAAACCTCCCGTTCCCGAACAGGCCTTCGGCGTGTACGCACTTCACGTACCTCATACCCCACGACAGGTTGCGCTTCCCCCTTCCCCGGGAAGCTATTCCGACAACAGGGGGCGAAACGCCCATAGCGTAACCGGAGTCGAGGAACGCACCATGCGGCAGCCCGCAGAACCGACCACGCCGGACGAGCCGTTGATGGTGAGACTGCGCGAACTGAAGGACCGTACGGGGCTGAGCCTGGCGGCGCTGGCCGCCCGCACCCCGTACAGCAAGTCCGCCTGGCACCGCTATCTGACCGAGGGCAAGCGGCCGCCCCGCTCGGCCGTGGAGGCGCTCGCCCGGATCGCCGGCGTCGACCCGGCCCCGGTGCTGGCCCTGTGGGAGGCGTCCGGCGAGCAGCCGGCCGGCAACCCGCCCGACGAGGCCGATCAGGAGCGCCCGGCAAGGCGCCGGCTGCGGCAGCCGGCGGTGCTCGCCCTGCTGACCGTGACGGCCGTCGCGGCGGCCGCCCTTGCCCTGCCCGCCCGGCACGGCTCGCCGGGGAAGCAGGCCGTCGGGGCGGCCCCCCGCTGCCGCGGGAAGTCCTGTCAGGGCCAGCTGCCCGACCCGTCGGCCTGCGCGCGCGACGCGCAGACCAAGAGCACGGTCACCGACCCGGACTACGACGTCCGGCTGCGCTACTCACCGGCCTGCGGCACCGCCTGGTCGGAGGTGCGGGTGCATTCCCCGCACGCCCGGGAGATCACCGTACGCGCGGGCGAGAACATGCTCTCGGCCACCTATCCGGCCGACGACTCCACCGGCTACACCAGCCCGATGCTCGCCGTGATGTCACCGCGGGGTGTGGAGGCGTGCGCCGAGGTGGCCGGGCAACTCGCCTGCACGGGGCTGGACCCCGACAACCCCGCGGAGTCCGTCGAGCAGCCGTGAAACGCGCGGCGCCGCACGCCGCGCGAGGGCCCCGGCGCCGAGCGTTCACCCCGCCCGGTACAGGTCGCTGAGCAGCTCGATCACCGCCTGCTGGGCGGGGTGCGGATCGTCCCGCCACCAGGCCAGGCGGACCGCGACCGGCTCGGCGTCGCGCACCGGCCGGTAGACGACGCCGGGCCGCGGGTACTGGTTCGCGGTGGACTCCGCCGTCACGCCGATGGCACGGCCCGCGGCGATCACGGTGAGCCAGTCGTCGACGTCGTGCGTCTCCTCGGTGACCGGGCGGGAGTCCGGGGGCCAGAGATCCGGCGTGGTGGTGCCGGTCCGGCGGTCCACGAGCAGGGTCCGGCCCGCCAGTTCGGCGAGCCGGACCGAGCGGCGCCGGGCCAGGGGATCGTCGGCGGCCAGGGCGCACAGTCGGCGTTCGAGTCCGACGATGGCCGAGTCGAACCGGCGGTCGTCCATGGGCCTGCGCAGCACCGCGAGGTCGCAGGCCCCTTCGGCGAGGCCCGCGGAGGCCGAGTTGACGCGGACCAGATGCAGGTCGGTTCCGGGGTGCGCGGCGCCCCAGCGGCGCTGGAAGGCGACGGTGTGCCGCCCCAGAGCCGCCCAGGCGTACCCGATCCGCAGCCGGGTGTGACCCGAGGTGGCCTCCTCGACCAGATCGGCCACGTCGGCCAGCACCCGCCGGGCCTGCGCCACGACACGCAGCCCCGTCGCGGTCGGGGTGACCTCCCGCGAGGTCCGCCTGAGCAGCCGCGCGCCCAGGGCCCGTTCGAGCGAGGCCAGGTTGCGGGAGACCGCCGCCTGGGACACGCCGAGAGCGATCGCCGCGTCGGTGAAGGTGCCCTCGTCGACGATGGCCACGAGACAGCGCAGCTGCCGCAGTTCCACATCATCCATGCGTCCAGCGTATGGGCGGAACAGCGCATGCATTTTGCGCAAGGGTCGTCGCGGCGCACCATCGCCGTATGCGACAAGCTCCCGAAGACTCCACGGTCACGGTGTCCCCGGCCGCACCGGCCTCGGCTCCCGGGCGGCGGCGCCTGGCCGGTGTGGCCACCATGTTCGGCAGCGGCCTGTCCAACCAGACCGGCGCCGCGATCGGCTCGCTGGCCTTCCCCGTCCTGGGCCCCCTGGGCGTCGTCGCGGTACGTCAGTACGTCGCCGCGCTCGCGCTTGTGGCCATAGACAGGCCGCGGGTGCGGACCTTCGTCTGGCGGCAGTGGTGGCCGGTCCTGCTGCTGGCCGCGGTCTTCGGCACCATGAATCTGACCCTGTACACCGCGATCGACCGGGTCGGCCTCGGGCTCGCGGTGACCCTGGAGTTCCTCGGCCCGCTCGCCGTCGCGCTGTCCGCCTCGCGCCGCCGGCTGGACGCCGGGTGTGCGGTGCTGGCCGCCGCGGGGGTCGTCGTCCTGATGCGCCCCCAGCCGTCCACCGACTACGCGGGCATGGGCTTCGGCCTGGTGGCCGCCTGCTGCTGGGCGTCGTACATCCTGCTCAACCGCCTCGTGGGCCGGCGCATCCCGGGAGCGCAGGGCTCGGCGGCCGCCGCGGGACTGTCCGCCCTGACCTTCCTGCCGATCGGTGCCGTCGTGGCCGTACGGCACCCGCCCACGGCCGGAGCCGTGCTGTGCGCGGTCGCGGCCGGGATCCTCTCCTCGGCCGTGCCGTACCTCGCCGACCTCCTCACCCTGCGCAAGGTGCCCGCCCAGACGTTCGGGCTGTTCATGAGCGTCAATCCGCTGCTCGCGGCCGTGGTCGGGTGGATCGTCCTCGGCCAGGGCCTCGGCCTTGCGGAGTGGGCGGGCATGGGGGCGGTCGTCGCGGCCAACGCGGTCAGCATCCTGACGACGCGCGACTGACCGACCGGCGCTGCGGCGGCGTCGGCCGCGATCCGAGTAACTTGCTTGACTCAAGTAACCCACATATGCTTGCCTAACTCAAGTAAGCCACCAGGACCGGGGCCGCCCTGAGCGGGGGTGGCCCCTCGCGCCGTACCCGTGGGGACGGGGACCGGTGCGGTCCCCGGGCCCGGCCGCCGGTTCAGTCCCCCCGTCCGGCACCGGCCCGGGGACACCTCCTTCTCCGTGTCGCCGAGACGGAAGAGACAGGACGCCTCCATGAAGAACTCCGTACGAGCCGGGCTGGCCGGGGTGCTCGCCTGCGGCGTCATCGGCGCCGCGATCGGTATCGTCCGGGACGACGGCGGCTCCGGTGACGACCCCACACAGCCGAAGGGGCCCTACATAGCGCTCGGCGACTCCTACACCTCGGGCCCGGGGATTCCCTACCGGACCGGCACACCGGCCGGCTGCGACCGGTCCGACCACAACTACCCGACCCTGGTGGCCCGGCGACTCGGCCTCGACGCGGCCGACTTCCGGGACGTGAGCTGCAGCGGCGCCACCATTGCCGACCTCTCGGCGGCCCAGTCCACGGACGACGGGGTCAACCCGCCCCAGCTGTCGGCAGTGTCCGCGCGGACCCGGCTGGTCACCGTCGGGATCGGCGGCAACGACATCGACTTCATCGGCCTGATCAAGCGGTGTGTGACCGCGGGGGTGGTCTACTTCGCCTCCGGTAGTGGTGGCGGCAGCAGCAGCGGCACCGGTGGCGGCAAGAACCTCCCGGGGGACGCGCCCTGCCGTGGGCAGTACGTGTCCGGGGAGACGGACGAGGTGCGGCAGAAGACCGAGACGGCGGAGCGGAGGCTCTCGCGGACGCTGGGCGAAGTGAAGCGGCGCGCACCGCACGCCCGCGTGTACGTCGTCGGCTATCCGGCGATCCTGCCCGCCGACGGAGACGGCTGCGGGCGCGAGATGGGCCTCGCGCCGGGCGACGTCACCTACCTCCGCGAGAAGGAGCAGCAGCTCAACACCATGCTGCGGCAGCGGGCCGAGGCCGCAGGAGCGAGCTACGTGGACACCTACAAGCCCTCCGAGGCGCATGACGCCTGCTCGGCCTCCGCCACCCGCTGGATCGAACCTCTCGTCCCCGCCTCCCCCGCGGCTTCCGTCCACCCCAACGAACGCGGCGAGCGCGGCATGGCCGACACCGTCCTGGACGCCATGGGTGCCATGGGCGCCCAGGTCGGCCGTCGTCCCCCTCCCAGCAGTTTCCGGCGCATCAGGGCACATCAGGGCACATCAGAAAGTGAGAGTCACCCCATGACCACGATGAAGTCCGTCAGGACCGCAGGCGTCGGCAAGATCGACGTCGTGGACGTCGAGCGTCCCGTCCCCGGTCCGAAGGACGTGCTGATGAAGATCCGTGCCTGCGGCATCTGCGGCACCGACGTCACCTTCCTGCACATGGGCGGCATGCCGGCCCACGCCCACCTCGGCGGTGACCTGGTCCCCATCGCCCTGGGCCATGAGCCGGCCGGCGAGATCGTCGAGGTGGGCGCCGAGGTCACGGGCCTGAAGGCCGGAGACCGCGTGGTCGTCAACCCGCAGGACGCCCCCAGCGGCATCATCGGCTGTGGCGGCAGGCACGGCGGCATGAGCGAGTACCTGCTCATCGAGAACGCCGAAGTCGGCAGGAGTGTCGCGGTGTTCCCCGACACCGTGCCGTTCGACGTCGCGTCCCTCAACGAGCCGATGGCCGTCTCCCGGCACGCCGTCAACCGCTCGGAGGCCGAGCCGGGCGACAAGGTGGTCGTCTTCGGCGCCGGGCCGATCGGCCTGGGCGCGGCGATCTGGCTGAAGCTGCGCGGAGTCGAGCACGTGGTGGTGGCCGACGTCATCCCGGGACGGCTGGAGAAGGCGCTGGCCGTGGGGGCGGACGCCGTCATCGACTCCGGCGAGGAGGACGTGACCGCGCGCCTGACGGAGCTGCACGGGCAGAGCGTCAACGCCCTCGGCCAGCCCCGGCCGGGCACCGACATCTACATCGACGCGGCCGGTGCGGCCGCCGTCTTCAACACCGTGGTCGCCAACGCCAAGTGGCACGCCAAGCTGGTCATGGTGGCGGTGCAGAAGAGGGGGGCCGAGACAGACCTCGGCGGCATGCTGCGCAGCGAGCTGACCCTGGTCGCCTCCCAGGGCTACCCGACGGAGATCTTCGAGGTGACCCCCGAACTCGTCGAGCACCACGAGCGCTTCGCGAAGCTCATCAGCCACCGCGTTCCGTTCGCGGAGGCCGGGCGGGCCTTCGAGCTCGCGCTGACCCCGGGGGCCGCGGAGAAGGTCGTGGTGACTTTCGAGGCGTAGCGGGGCCGGGCGTCTGAGAAGCGGAGACGCGGGGCGTCGGAGAAGCGGAGAAACGGGGCCGCGCGTCCAGGTGCGCGACGAGGGACCGCGCGTGGCGCCGCCACCTGCGATCGTGCCCAACTCGCCGTGACGGCCCATCAGTCGGGGCTGGTGCGGGCCGCGCCCGCAGTCGGTCGCCGCGCGGCGGGCAACGTGCGCCGAGCGGCGAGCGGCGGCCGTTCAGGGGAACCGCTCCCGAAACGGGCGTGACCGCGTCCGGTGTGGTCGACATCTTCTGCCGTGACCCTGCCGCTGATCCCGCCGATGCTCGCCACTCCCGGAAAGCTGCCGCCCACCGCCCAGGACGCCCGGTGGGCCTACGAGACCAAGCAGGACGGCCAGCGCGCGGTGGTCTATCTGCCCGGCGACGGCACCGTGCTGCTACGCGCCCGCTCCGGCGAGGACATCACCGGCGCCTACCCCGAGCTGCGGGCGCTGGGCGGCGCCCTCGGCAGCACCCCGGCGATCCTGGACGGCGAGGTCCTCGCGCTCGACGCACACGGTCGAGCCGACTTCCAGCTGCTGCAGAGCCGCATGGGCCTGGCCCACGCACCGGCACGCGCGGCGCGCCGTGCGGCCCAGGTCCCGGTGCACCTCGTGCTGTTCGACGTGATGCACCTGGGCGGCTCCCTGCTCGCCCTCCCCTACACCCGGCGGCGGGCACGGCTGGAGGAGCTGAGCCTCGACGGGCCCCACTGGTCCACCCCCGCCGCCGTCTTCGGCCACGGCGCCGAGGCCCTGCGGGCGACCCGCGAGCACGGTCTGGAGGGAGTGGTCTGCAAGCGCCTCGACTCGGTCTACCAGCCCGGCGTGCGCTCCCGCGCCTGGATCAAGATCCGCAACATGCGCAGTGAGGACGTGATCGTCGGCGGCTGGCTGCCCGGCAAGGGCCGGCTCACCGGACTGCCCGGTGCCGTGCTGGTCGGCCAGCGGGCCGCCGGGCGCCTGCGGTACGTCGGCGCGGTGGGCACCGGCTGGAGCGAGGCCGAGCGCACCGAACTGGCCGCGCTGCTGCGGGCCGCCGAGACCGGCGTATGCCCTTTCGACCCGGTCCCGCCGGCCCCCGGCGCCCACTGGGTGCTGCCCCGGCTGGTCGGCGAGGTCGCCTACAGCACCCGTACCCGGGCCGGACTGCTGCGCCAGCCGTCCTGGCTCCGGCTGCGCCCCGACCTCGCACCGGAGGAGTCGTCGGCGGACATCCCCGATGAACCGGCTTGAATCAGCTTGAACCGGACCGACTCCGTCCCACTTCACGTCTGACTTTCCGTCATGATCCAAGAGTTGGGCCCTCCTTCACCACTGGTACGTGTGTGACCCCTTGGCCCGGAGTTGAAAACCCGGGAAGCTGAACTCCCTTTGCCCCCACAGCCGTTGGGCTGCGCCCAATGAGGAGGACGCAGTGTCGTCACCGAAGTTCAAGGCACACCGCAGAAGATGGCTCACCGGTCTCGCGGGAGCCGCCGCGCTCGTCGTCGCCACCGCCACCGCCGCGTATGCCGCCCCGCCGCCGGCACTCCCGGCCAACGCCGAGCCCTCGGAGCTGACGTACCAGCCGGCCTTCGACTACGACACGGACGGCTGCTACTCCAGTCCGGCCATCGGCCCCGACGGCACGATCAACGGCGGTCTGAAGCCGACCGGTGCCCTCAACGGCTCGTGCCACGACGCCTCGGACCTGGACAACACGAACAGCTACTCGCGCTACAAGTGCAACAACGGCTGGTGCGGCTATCTGTACGGCCTGTACTTCGAGAAGGACCAGGCGCTGCCCGGAACCAGCATCGGCGGCCACCGGCACGACTGGGAGCACGTCGTGGTGTGGGTGCAGAACGACCAGATCAAGTACGTCTCCACGTCCAACCACGGCTCGTTCACCGTGCACCCGGTCTCCGACGTCCGCTTCGAGGGCACGCACGCGAAGATCGTGTACCACAAGGACGGCATCAGCACGCACTGCTTCCGGCTCGCGAACTCGAACGACGAGCCGCCGGAGAACCACAAGCACACCTGGCAGTACCCGCCGCTGGTCGGCTGGAACGGCTACCCGGCGGGCCTGCGCGACAAGTTGAGCGCGTACGACTTCGGCAGCGCCCACTTCGGCCTCAAGGACGACAGCTTCGCCTCGCACCTCTCCTCGGCCAAGCCGTCCGGCATCCCCTTCGACCCCAACGCCTGAGCCGCCGCGGGTTCCCTGCCGCCCGGACGCGGCAGGGAACCCATGGACGCCCACCGGTCCGCGCCTCATCATGGCCGGATGGATCTTCACGGAGAACTGCCCTCCGCGGTGGACGCGGACGCCCTGCTGGGGCTCGCCGAGGGCCATCACGACCGCACCGTACGGCCGGCCGGGACCCGGGAGGCCGCCGGGCACCTGGTGAAGGTGTACGCGCTGGAGGCACCGGGGCGCACGGTCACCGAGGCCGGCACGGACGCGGCGCTGGAGCTCACCGGGGCGCATCTTGCGCTGGGGCGGCTGCGCGGCTCGCTCGGGCTCTCGGTGCTGATCGTGCACGCGGGCGGCGACGGGGACTACGTCCTGGTGCACACCTGGATCGAGGACCACATGTCCGACCTCGCCGTGTTCACCGGCCCCGCAGGCCGCCCCGAGGAGCTCCGGCCGGGCCGGAGCGGGCTCGCGCCCTGCGTGTGGGAGGCGGCCGTCCTCGCGCACGAGCGCGAGGCGCTCTCCCGGCACGTCCTCGGCGGCACCGGCGCCCTCCCGGACCGGCTCGCGGCCTGGAGCGCGGACACCGTCGAGGGAGTGGTCCGTTGACCGGCACTCCCCCGGTGCGTCACGCCGAGCGCGCCGACCTGCCGCGCGTCGCCGAACTGGCCGCACAGCACGCAGAGTACGAGCGCGCCGCGCCACCGGTGCCGGATCTCGCCGCACGGCTCGCCACGCTCCTCTTCGACGCGCCCGCACCACGCCTGCGCTGTCTGGTGGCCGAGACTCCCGACGGCGAGGTCGTCGGCTACGCCACCTGCTCGCCCCAGCTGTCCACCTGGGAGGGCCGCGAGTACCTCCACATGGACTGTCTGTTCCTGGCCCCCGGCCACCGGGGTCTCGGCCTCGGCGCCCTGCTCGTCGACGCTGTGGCCGCCGAGGCCCGCGCCCTGGGACTCGGCGAGGTGCAGTGGCAGACCCCCGCCTGGAACGAGGGCGCGGTCCGCTTCTACGACCGCCTCGGTGCCCGTTCCCTGGAGAAGCTCCGGTACAGCCTGCGGGTCACCGGATGAATCCCGAAGGTGCGGCCGGGCAGTTGTGCACATGGAGTCATGACGGTACCGGCACTCGCGGCGCGGCGGAGCAATGCGGGCGATCGGCACGGATGTCCGTCGCCACGGTCTATCGTGTCCCCATGTCCGTCCCGGAACTGATCCGTATCGTCTCCCGCGACTCACCGATGGCACTCGCCCAAGTGGAGCGTGTCCGCGCCGAGTTGGCGGTTCTCCATCCGCAGGTGCGCACCGAGGTCGTACCGGTGAAGACCACCGGCGACAAGTGGCTGGGCGATCTGTCGAAGGTGGAGGGCAAGGGGGCGTTCACCAAGGAGGTGGACGCCGCGCTGCTGGCCGGGGAGGCCGACCTCGCGGTGCACTGCGTCAAGGACGTGCCGGCCGACCGGCCGCTGCCCGCGGGCACCGTGTTCGCCGCGTTCCTGAAGCGGGACGACATCCGTGACGCGCTCGTCAACCCGGGCGGGCTCACCCTCGACGAGCTGCCGGCCGGCACCCGGATCGGCACCTCCGCGGTGCGCCGTGTCGCCCAGCTGGCCGCCACCCACCCGCACCTGCGGTGCGTGCCCTTCCGCGGCAACGCCAACCGCCGCCTGGAGAAGCTCGCGGCCGGCGAGGCGGACGCGCTGCTGCTCGCGGTCTCCGGCCTGGAGCGGATCGACCGGCGCGAGGTGATCAGTGAGGTGCTGTCCCCGGAGACGATGATGCCGCCGATCGGCGCGGGCATCCTCGCCCTGCAGTGCCGGGAGGGCGACGCCGAGCTGATCGACGCGGTCAGCGGGCTCGGCGACCCGGACACCTACCGGGAGGCCGCGGCGGAGCGCATGTTCCTGCATGTCCTGCAGGGGCACTGCAACAGCCCGATCGCCGGTTACGCCCGCGTGGACCGCAGCGGTGAACTGTCCCTGCGCGCCTGTGTGTTCACGCCGGACGGCAAGACGCGGCTGAACGCCCACGAGTGGGCGGGCCGGCTCGACCCGGCCACGCTCGGCACCTCGGTCGCCGTGTCCCTGCTGCGACAGGGTGCCCGCGAGATCATCGACGGCATCCCGCACTGATCGGCCGTAGCGGCCGTCAGGCGGTGCCCGGCTCCGTCTGGTCCTCCAGGTCCTTCAGGAAGACGCTCACCTGGTGGGCCAGGCTGCCCGGTCCGGTCGCCGCGGAGGCGGCGGCGACGGGCTCCTCCAGCAGTCCGATGCCGCCCGCCCACAGCCGGCGGTCGGTCCACTCCTCGTCGACCCGCAGCTGGACCTGGACGTCCACCTGGGTCAGCGCCGCCTCCGGCCCCGCCGCGTACACCACGGCGGTGGCCCGGCGCAGCGGGTAGACGTCGAAGCCCTCGATGAACTGCGAGTTGCGCCAGTCGATGAAGGCGCCCTCCCCGTCCGGGCCGACCCGGACGTCGATCTGCCCGTCCTCCAGCTGGACGCTGAACTGGCGCGCGCCGCGGTTCTCGATGGTCACCCGGACACTGAAGTACGTCAGCCCGACGGCCGCGTCGTCGCGTCCGCGCGGCGGCTCGGCCGCCTCCAGGCTGTGGACGCGGACACGCAGACCGGCATGCTCGTCGTACTCCTGCCAGTCCCCGACCACGTTCGGCTCGTACACGGTGCCCCTATCGACCTCGGAGAGCTGCTGTCTATCTGTGTGCCGAGCGCACTGTCAAATGAGCAGAATGCGCTGTGGCCAGGGGATTCGCCCGCTTTGATCGCTGATCAAGCGCTGCGCAGCGGGAATCCCCTCGGAGGGCCGCCAGGCGGTGTCCGGGTGCGTGCCGCACATCACGTCCGGGCAAGATCAGCGGGCGAGCCGGCCCAGCAGTGAGGAGGCGACGGTGATGCCGAGTGCGGCGGCCACGGCGAGGACGCCGAAGTCGGCGGCGAGATGCGCCGGCGTGCCGAGCAGAAGGCCACGCAGGGCGTCGACTTGGTAGCTCAGGGGGTTGGCCCTGCTGACCGCCTGGAGCCAGCCGGGCATGATGGAGACGGGATAGAGGGCGTTGGAGCCGAAGAACAGCGGCATCGTGATCGCCTGCCCGATGCCCATCAGACGGTCGCGGTTGAGGACGATGCCCGCGATGGTGATCGACAGGCAGGAGAAGAAGGCGGAGGCGAGGACCACGGCCGCGGCGACGCCGAGCAGACGCAGCGGGTTCCAGGTCAGCGCGACGCCGAGCAGGGCGGCGATGACGATGACGACGACCGCCTGGATCAGCGACTTCACTCCGGCCGCGAACGCCTTCCCGGTGATCAGCGCCGAGCGCGGGGTCGGCGTGACCAGCAGTTTGTTGAGGATGCCGGCGTCCCGCTCCCAGATGATCTGGATGCCGTAGAAGATGGCGATGAACATCGCGGACTGGGCGATGATGCCGGGCGCGAGGTAGTCGATGTAGGGGATGCCGCCGGTGGGTATCGCCCGGATCCGGGTGAAGGTCTGGCCGAAGATCAGCAGCCAGAGGGCGGGCTGGATCGCCCTGGTGTACAGCTCGGTGCGGTCGTGGCGCAGTTTCTGCAGTTCGACGATGCACATCGCGACGACCCGGGCGGGCAGCAGCCGCCAGCCCGCGCGGGGCCGGGGCGGCCGCAGCAGCAGGTCACTGTCCGCCGTGGGGACGGGATCAGCCGACGCGGTTGGCTGTGCGGCGGGTGCTTCGGACATCGCGGAAATCTCCTGACTTCTCGTCGAGACCGCTGCCGGCGACGTCGCGGAAGACGTCCTCCAGGGTGGGCAGCGTGTCCGTGGCCGGGGCGCCCGCGGCGCGACGGCGTTCACCGAGTCCCTGCCTGAGTTCGGCGGGGGTGCCGAGGGCGCGGATGCGGCCGTGGTGCATCAGGCCGACGCGGTCGCAGTACTGGTCCGCCTCGTCCATGTAGTGGGTGGTGACCAGGACGGTCATGCCGGTGGCCGCGCGGACGGCGTTGATGTGCTCCCAGACACCGGTCCGGGCGATCGGGTCGAGGCCGATCGTCGGCTCGTCGAGGATCAGCAGGCGGGGTGCGCTGACCAGGGCCTGGGCCAGCTCCAGCCGACGGACCATGCCGCCGGAGTAGGTGCCCACCAGCCGGTCGGCGGCGTTGGCGAGGCCCACGGCGGCCAGGGCCTGCGCGACGCGGGCGGCCCGCTCGCGGCGGGGGACGTCGAAGACCCGGGCGAAGAGGGCGACGTTCTCCCGTCCGGTGAGCCCGCTGTCGGCGGACAGTTGCTGCGGGACGTACCCGAGGAGGCGTCGTACGGCCATGCGGTCGCCGGCCGTGTCATGGCCGAAGACGCGGACCATGCCCGCGGGGACGGGCAGCAGCGTGGTGATGCAGCGGATGGCCGTGGTCTTGCCGGCGCCGTTGGGGCCGAGCAGCCCGAAGACCTCGCCCTCCCGCACGGTCAGGTCGAGCCCGTCCACCGCGTTGGTCTCCCCGAACGCGTAGGCGAGCCGTGTGCAGGTGACGGCTTCGGCCGCGCCGGCGGCGGTGTCCCACGCTTCGGCTGCGGTGTCCCGCGTCATGATTCCAAGGCCTCCTCGTGCAGGGTGACGGCCAGCTTGCGCAGCGCCGGGAGTGCGGCGCGCAGCGCCTCCCGGTCCGCCTCGTCGAGCCGGTCCACATGGCGCCCGACGAGGTCCGCCCGGCGCCGCTGCCAGTCCCGCAGCCGGTTGCGGGCCGCCTCGGTGAGCTGCAGACGGGCGGCACGCCGGTCCGCCGGGTCGGTCTCCCGGATCAGATAGCCGTCCTTGGCGAGCTTGTTGACGAGGGTCGAGACGGAGTTGCTCGCCAGGTACAGCTCCTTGGCGGCGTCCGAGATGCCGATGCCGGGCCGGGCCTCGACCAGGCGCAGCAGTTCCACCTCGGCGCCGCGCAGCCGCGGCGCCGTCAGCCCGCTGCGCAGCCGGCGGCGGATCAGCCGCTGGATGCCGACCAGGGTGTCCGCCAGCTCCTCCGGGAAGGCCTCCGGCTCCCCTGGTCCCTTCGGTTCTGGTCCCTTGGGTTCCACACCTGGAGATTACCTCTGTGTCAGAGGTATCTCTTCCCAAAGAACGGTCAAGTCGGGCACTTGACGGCCCGGTGCCGTCACTATTTCGGGTGATTTGTTTCGGCATGTCCGGTGCGGGGAATGTTGAGGCAAGTGCTTCGGACAGGAGGCACGTCCGTGGGAGCCGGTTCGCCAGGCCCCGGGTGTCCCCTCAGCGGTCCCAGTGCGTTCCTCTCCTCCCATGGTGTCTGTCCCATCCAGCACCCGCTGAGGGAGGTGCGCACCCGCCATGGGTACCACCACCAGAACGAAGCCACATCCGCACGACGACGCCCCCGACACGGCCGAGGCGTTCGAACGGCTTGTCGAACTGCCGGACGGCCCGGAGCGCCGGGCGCTGCGGGACGAGCTGGTCCGGCTCTGGCTGCCGATGGCCGAGCGGATCGCCGTCCGGTTCCGTGACCGCGGGGAGACCCTGGAAGACCTCTACCAGGTCGCGGCCCTGGGCCTCGTCAAGGCCGTCGACCACTACGACCCGGCACGCGGCCGCGCCTTCGAGGCGTACGCCGTACCGACCGTCACCGGTGAGATCAAGCGCCACTTCCGTGACCACATGTGGACGCTGCACGTGCCCCGCCGGGTCCAGGATCTGCGCAACCGGGTCCGGAGCACCGCGAAGGAACTCGCGCAGACGATCCCGGGCCGGGCACCCACGGTCGCCGAGATCGCCGCACACGCACAGCTGACCGAGGACGAGGTCCGCACCGGTGTCGAGGCGCTGGAGTGCTTCTCCGCACTGTCGCTGAACGCCGAGCTGCCGGGCACCGAGGGTTATGCCCTGAGCGACGCCCTCGGGGAGAGCGATCCCGGCTACGACCTCGTCGTCGACCGCATCGCCGTCAAGCCCTGTCTGGAGGCTCTGCCCGAGCGTGAGCGCCTCATCCTGTATCTGCGGTTCTTCCGGGGGATGACGCAGAGCAGGATCGCCGAACAGCTCGGGATCTCCCAGATGCATGTCTCGCGGCTGCTCAGCGGCTGCTTCGACCGGCTGCGCGAGGATCTGCTGGCCGAGGCACGCTGAGCCTCACTGCGGCGGTGTCCCCGGAACCTGCGTCGGACCGTGCCGGTCGAGGGCGACCTCCAGCTCGGCGCGGATCTCCGGGGGCATGTCACCGGTGCGTCCCCAGATGAGGATGAGTTCCGCGACATTGCGCAGCTTGATGTTCGTGTGCTGGGAGACGTCCTTCAGCACCGCCCACCCCTGGTCGGGCGTCACCCGGGCCAGGGCGACCACCATCCCGATCGCCTGGTCCACGACGGCGTGCGAGGCGACCGCCTCCTTCAGCTGGTGCACTTCTTCCTGCAGCTCGAAGACGCGATCCGTCTCGCCCTCGTAGCGCTCGCCCATCCATCAATCGTGTCACTCGTCCGGCCGTATGCCACCGGGGTGCTCGGCAGGCGCCCGGACCGCTTCCGGTTGGACACTGGTGGAAGACCGGTGACCACCGGTCCCGGACACCAGGACGCGAGTGCGATGAACCATGACACGACCCTCCCCGGCGGCGCGAAGAAGAAGGAAGTCGTCTCCACGCACTCCGTCTTCGGCGCCCCCTGCTGGGTGAGTCTGACCAGCCGTGACCTCAAGGCCACGGAGGAGTTCTACGGGGCCGTACTGGGCTGGCGATGGCGGAACGCCAAGCTCGGTGATCATTTCCGGATCGCGCTGGCGGGCGGGGTGCCGGTCGCCGGGATCGCCGCGGTCGCCGCCATGTGGCAGATGGCGGTGACCTGGACGCCGTACTTCGCCGTCCCGAACGCGGACGAGGCCGCGGCCCGGGTCCGGGAACGCGGCGGCACCGCGGCGGTCGGCCCGCTCTCCTTCCCGCCCGGGCGCGCGGCGCTGCTCGCCGACCGGGACGGGGCCATCTTCGGCATCTGGGAGGGCGAGCTCATCTCCAACTGGGAGAGCTGGCGGCGGGCGGCGCCGACGTTCATCCGGCTGCACACCCGCAACGCCTTCGACGCCGCCCTCTTCTACGGCGAGATCCTCGACTGGGCCACGGACCGGCCCGGCTGCTGCGAGGTCGAGTACGAGGGCGGCGAGGTGGTGCTGCGCAGCCGGGGCGACGTGGTGGCGCGCATCGACTCCGGCGCGGTGGAGGCGGCGCCCGATCCGTCGGTCCGGCCGCACTGGCAGATCCACTTCGCCGTGGCCGACGTGACGGACTGCGCCCGGGCGGCGGAGAAGCACGGCGGCAGCGTGCTGCGCGAGGAAGAGGAGGAGGCCGTACTGCGCGACCCCGACGGCGCACAGTTCACGGTCACCTCCCGCCGCGAACACTGACCTCCGCTGCAGCGCGGGTGCCGCGTCCTGGGTCCTGTCGTCACGTCCCCGCGGGGATTCGACGCCAGGGCCCTAGCCGTCGGCGCGGGACGGGCGGGACAGCAGGACGAGGCTGCGGGCCTCGACCCGGAGGCCGGTGGCCGCCTTGTGCTCGCGTTCGTCCGGGATTCCCTCCGGGTCGGCCGTGTCGATCAGGGTGGTCCAGCGCTCGCCGTAGGTGTCGTCGGGCAGCCGGAAGTCGACCGGTTCCCAGTAGCTGTTGAGCAGCAGCAGGAAAGAGTCGTCGACCACGCGCCGGCCGTACGGGTCGCGTTCGGCGATGGCGTCGCCGTTGAGGAACACGCCGACCGAGTGCGCGTCGGGGTGCTGCCAGTCGCGGCCGGTCATCTCGCGTGCGTCGGGCAGCAGCCAGACCAGGTCGGGCAGGCGTTGCCCGGCGTGGGTCACCGTCGCGCCGCGGAAGAAGCGGCGGCGACGCAGTACGGGGTGGGCGGCGCGCAGGGCGATGACGTGGCGGGTGAAGTCCGTCAGCGTGCGCTGTTCCCCGGTCGGGGACCAGTCGATCCAGGAGACCTCGTTGTCCTGGCAGTAGGCGTTGTTGTTGCCGCGCTGGGTGCGGCCCAGCTCGTCACCGTGGCAGAGCATCGGGATGCCCTGCGACAGCAGCAGGGTGGCCATCAGGTTGCGCTGCTGACGGGCGCGCAGCTCCAGGACCGCGGGGTCGTCCGTCTCGCCCTCGGCGCCGCAGTTCCAGGACCGGTTGACGCTCTCCCCGTCCCGGTTGCCCTCGCCGTTGGCCTCGTTGTGCTTGTCGTTGTACGAGACGAGATCGCGCAGGGTGAAACCGTCGTGCGCGGTCACGAAGTTGACGCTGGCCCGGGGCCGGCGCCTGCTGTGCGCATAGAGGTCGGAGGAGCCGGTGAGCCGGGAGGCGAACTCGCCGAGCGAGCCCGGTTCCGCCCGCCAGAAGTCCCGTACCGCGTCCCGGTATCTGCCGTTCCACTCCGACCACAGGGGCGGGAAGTTGCCGACCTGGTAGCCACCCTCCCCCACGTCCCAGGGCTCGGCGATGAGCTTGACCCTGCTGATCACCGGGTCCTGCTGGATCAGGTCGAAGAACGCCGACAGCCGGTCCACCTCGTGGAACTGGCGGGCGAGCGTGGCGGCGAGGTCGAAGCGGAAGCCGTCGACGTGCATCTCGGTGACCCAGTACCGCAGCGAGTCCATGATCAGCTGGAGCACGTAGGGATGCCGCATCAGCAGGCTGTTGCCGGTGCCCGTGGTGTCGTAGTAGTGCGCCCAGTCGCCGTCGACGAGACGGTAGTACGAGGCGTTGTCGATGCCGCGGAAGGACAGCGTGGGACCGTACTGGTTGCCCTCGGCGGTGTGGTTGTAGACGACGTCGAGGATGACCTCCAGGCCGGCCGCGTGCAGCGCCTTCACCATCGCCTTGAACTCGTTGACCTGCTGGCCGCGGGTGCCGAAGGCGGCATAGGCGTTGTGCGGGGCGAAGAAGCCGATCGTGTTGTAGCCCCAGTAGTTGGACAGACCCCGGTCCTGGAGCACGCCGTCCTGCACGAACTGGTGCACCGGCATGAGTTCGACCGCGGTGACCCCGAGCGAGGTCAGATGCTCGATGACGGCCGGGTGCGCGAGGGCCGCATAGGTGCCGCGCAGCCGGGGCGGGACCTCCGGGTGGGTACCGGTGAGTCCCCGTACATGCGCCTCGTAGATCACGCTGTCCGCGTACGCCCGCCGGGGCGGGCGGTCGTCGCCCCAGTCGAAGTACGGATCGGTGACCACACCGAGCATGGAGTGCCCGGCACTGTCGGCCGGGGAAGCACCGCCCGGATCCCGCTCGTAGAGCGAGGCGTGGTTGTCGATCTGCCCGTCCACGGCCCGTGCGTACGGGTCGAGGAGCAGCTTCGCCGGATTGCACCGGTGGCCGAGGTCGGGGTCCCACGGGCCGTGCACCCGGAAGCCGTAGCGCTGCCCCGGTCCGGTCCCGGGAACATAGCCGTGCCAGACGAACCCGTCGACCTCGGTCAGCGGCGCGCGGGTCTCGGTGCCGGCGTCGTCGACCAGTACCAGGTCGACCTGCTGGGCGACCTCGCTGAACAGGGCGAAGTTGGTGCCCTGTCCGTCGAAGGCGGCGCCCAACGGGTAGGGGTGCCCGCTCCACACGGGCACCCCTTTCCGCTTCGGTCGTGCCGTCACCGGGCGGCCTCCACCGGGTCCGCCCCGGTGGCCAGTGCCGCGACGGGCATCTCCCGGGGCACCTGGCGCACATAGCGCAGGCTGGGCTCCGGGGCCGTCGGGACCAGCGGGACGCGCTCGCCGCTGCGGGCGCGCTGGGAGAACCAGATGATCTTGCTGCCGGTGTCCGAGGCGCAGCATCCCCAGCCGTCGCTCGTCGCGGCGATCTGGGTCAGGCAGCCGCGCAGGTCCTGGTCGGGGCGCAGATCGCGGTCGTCCTCGCCCACGGCGGTGATCAGATGCTGGCCGTTCCACCACATCTCGATGGATGTGTGCTTGTCCGTCGCATGCTCGTCAATGGCCCGCAGCAGCAGTTCGGTGCCGCGGCAGACGGGATCCACGAGGTTTTCGAGGTCCCAGTGGCGGAGGTGGGCGGCCAGGATGCGGCTGACCTGTCCGACCCGTTCGGGGCTGACTTCCACGTCGAGGTGGTAGTAGCAGGGCACTGCGGTCTTCATCGTCGCTTGCTCCTCACCGGCGAAGCTGCCGCTCGTTCTCGCCCCCGCAGGCAATGGCCCCGATCACTGAGCGTCGAGCACCGATCGCTCCTGAGTCAGATCCACAGTGCGGGTACTACGCCATTCGTGCAACACGAGAGCACTCAAGTGGTGGTTGAAGATCCAACAAGACGCTGAGTCGTCACGCGTGCACCATGAGTGAAAGTGCCTCGATCGCCGTAACGGTTCCGTGCCTCTCCGTGCACGGAGACCACCCGACCGTCGGGAAACGCGCCCAGTCGAGAGCGTGGAGGGTGAAGAGGGCCATGCTGCTACCCGCTAAGGCCGAAGTGGCCAGGCAGTTGCGGCGGTACCGGGCGTGGGAACGCGTGATGCTCGCCGCTCCGGCGGACCGCGAGGTGCGGGCCACGTTCGAGGACTCGGGCTACACGCTGTGCGTGCTGATGGGCAAGCGGTGCGCCCGGGAGGCCGCCGACGCCGCCGAGCGCTATCTGCGCTCCAGTCTGGGCAGCTACCTGCAGGAGCAGGGCGGGCGGCCCCATGGGAGCGGCGCGGCGCGACGGGCTCCGCCGTGGGACCGGCGTTCCAGCGCCGGGAGGCACTGACCTTCCGGTGTCATTCGGATTCAGAGCCGGGCCCGGGGCCCGGCTTCGCGCACGGCGGAGGTGAGACCCATGAGTTCGACCCCGGCCATCGGCCGAGTTCCGGTTCGCGACGTCCGGCCGGCCGTGGACTGCGGCAGGCGCCCGGCGAAGGCGGTGACCGGGGAGACGTTCCAGGTCACGGCCACCGTCTTCCGTGAGGGCCAGGACGCCGTCGGCGCGAACGTGGTGCTGCGGGACCCCGAGGGCCGCACCGGCCCGTGGACGCCGATGCGTGAACTCGCCCCGGGCACCGACCGCTGGGGCGCGGAGGTCACTCCGGACGCGACGGGCCGCTGGACGTACTCGGTGGAGGCCTGGAGCGATCCCGTGGCCACCTGGCGCCGGACCGCCCGCATCAAGGTCCCGGCGGGCATCGACACCGGGCTGGTGCTGGAGGAGGGCATGGACCTCCACACCCGGGCCGCCTCCGGGGTGCCCGAGGGCCCCGAGCGCGAGGCGGTCCTGGCCGCGGCCCGGGCGCTGGGCAACGACTCGCTCTCCCTGGAGGCCCGTCTCGGGGCGGCGTTGGCGCCGGAGGTGGGCGGGGTGCTGGCGCGGTATCCGCTGCGGGAGCTGGTGACCGCGTCCGAGCCGATGCCGCTGCTGGTGGAGCGTGAACGCGCGCTGTACGGCTCGTGGTACGAGTTCTTCCCGCGTTCGGAGGGCACGCCCGAGCACCCGCACGGCACGTTCCGCACCGCGGCCCGCCGTCTGGAGGCGATCGCCGCGATGGGCTTCGACGTCGTCTACCT
>NZ_JBVHLX010000012.1:0-297731 GCF_055558775.1 Streptomyces sp. NPDC025638
ATCGTCAAGATCGCGGTCGAGGAGGGCCAGGAGGTCCAGGAGGGCGACCTGGTCGTCGTCCTCGAGGCCATGAAGATGGAACAGCCGCTCAACGCGCACAAGGCCGGCACCATCAAGGGCCTGAGCGCCGAGGTCGGCGCGTCCGTCACCTCCGGTGCGGCGATCTGCGAGATCAAGGACTGATCTCCGGGTACGTGCGTCAAGACGCCCGGCGGACCGACTGCTTCGGTCCGCCGGGCGTCTCGCTCTCCTGTCGGCGGCGCCCTTGCGGGAGGCTGCCCGCACGCCCTCGATGGCATGCTGGAAGCAGCCGGGGGCGCGAGGGAGAGCAGATGGAAGGCACGGTGGGCACGACCGCGGAGCAGACCGCAGGGGCCCGGGACACGGCGGTGCCGCCCGTGGCCCCGCGTGCCATGCGCGCCGACGCCCGCCGCAACTACGAGCGGCTGCTCACCGAGGCCCGTACCGCATTCGCCGAGCACGGCACGGACGCGTCGCTGGAGGACGTGGCCCGCCGGGCGGGCGTGGGAATCGGCACGCTGTACCGGCACTTCCCGAACCGGCAGGCGTTGATGAGCGCGGTCTTCGAGGACGCGGTGAGCGAGCTCCTCGCCCGCTCACGCGAACTGCTCGACGCCCCCGAGCCGTGCTCGGCGCTGGTGACCTGGCTGCGCGAGATGGTCACGCACGCGGGCGAGTACCGCGGCCTGGCACGGGCGCTGATGTCGGTGTCCACCGACTCCGGTTCCGCACTGGCCCGCTGCAGCACCCCGATCCACGAGGCGGGCGGAGCACTGCTGACCCGCGCCCAGCAGTCGGGCGCAGTACGCCCCGACATCTCCATCGGCGACCTCCTCCAACTGACCCACGCGATAGCGCTGGCGGCAGAGGAGTCACCGACCGATCCGGACTTGGCAGACCGCTTGCTGAGACTGACGCTACGGGGCTTGAAAGACGGTCAAGGACAGCCGAGGTAGGGGCACGGGGAACTGCGCGACAAGCCCCGAACAACCCGCACCCGCACCCGCACACAAGACGAGCCCCTACGGCGAAGAGGCGCCACCCAAGCCCTAACGCCGCCGCAGATCCGCAACACGGGCCCGCTCAGCCCCCGCCGCCTGCTCCCCGAGCGCCGTGGCGGACCGCAGCGCAGCCCCCGGCACCTGACCCCGCCTGGGGCCCGGCAGGGCCACGTCCCGACGCTGGTGACGCGCCGGGACCTGATCACCCCCCGGGCTTCCCGACGCCCCGGCCACGGCGATCTGCACCCCCTGATCGGCAAGGGCCTGCAGTTCGGTGGCCGCACGGTCGTCGTGGGCGGGGGGCTCGTCGGTCACCAGCCGGGTGATCACATCCGTGGGCACCGTCTGGAACATCGTGTCCGTGCCGAGCTTGGTGTGGTCGGCGAGGACGACGACCTCCGCGGCGGCCTGGACGAGCGCGCGGTCGACGGACGCCGACAGCATGTTGGACGTGGACAGCCCGCGCTCGGCGGTCAGACCGCTCCCGGAGAGGAAGGCCTTGGAGACCCTGAGCCCCTGGAGGGACTGCTCGGCGCCGGAGCCGACGAGGGCGTAGTTGGAGCCGCGCAGGGTGCCGCCGGTCATCACGACCTCCACGCGGTTGGCGTGCGCCAGCGCCTGGGCCACCAGCAGGGAGTTGGTGACGACGGTCAGACCGGGCACCCGGGCGAGCCGACGGGCCAGTTCCTGGGTGGTGGTCCCCGCCCCGACCACGATGGCCTCGCCCTCTTCGACGAGACCCGCGGCGAGATCGGCGATGGCCGTCTTCTCGGCGGTCGCGAGATGTGACTTCTGCGGAAAGCCGGACTCCCGCGTGAACCCGCCCGGCAATACCGCACCGCCGTGCCGGCGGTCGAGGAGTCCTTCTGCCTCCAGTGCGCGCACGTCCCGCCGTACGGTCACTTCGGAGGTCTGGACGACGCGGGCGAGCTCACGGAGCGACACGGCCCCGTTCGCTCGCACCATTTCGAGGATCAATTGGCGACGTTCTGCAGCGAACACGAAACTGACAGTAACCCCAACGACCGTCTGCTTTCAGCAGTTTGCGCCGAATAACAGAAGTTGTTCGTACGACAGGACCGGAAGTGGTATAGGGCCTACCCGCCCCGACTATGCCGTACGCATGCGCGACAACTCCCCGTGACCAGCGGGGAGTCGGTTTCGGCCGTCAGACCTCGCCCGTCGCCTTTCGGGTGTGGAGTTGGCGGGCCACCTCGGCGATCGACCCCGAAAGGGAGGGGTACACGGTGAAGGCGTTCGCGATCTGTTCGACCGTCAGATTGTTGTCGACGGCGATCGAGATGGGGTGGATCAGTTCCGAGGCGCGGGGCGACACGACCACACCGCCGACCACGATGCCGGTGCCCGGACGGCAGAAGATCTTCACGAAGCCGTCGCGGATGCCCTGCATCTTGGCGCGCGGGTTGCGCAGCAGCGGGAGCTTCACGACGCGCGCGTCGATCTTGCCCGCGTCGACGTCGGCCTGGCTGTAACCGACGGTGGCGATCTCAGGGTCGGTGAAGACGTTGGAGGAGACGGTCTTGAGGTTGAGCGGGGTCACCGCGTCGCCGAGGAAGTGGTAGATGGCGATACGTCCCTGCATGGCGGCGACGGAGGCGAGGGCGAAGACGCCCGTCACGTCACCGGCCGCGTACACGCCCGGGGCGGTGGTGCGGGAGACCTTGTCGGTCCAGATGTGCCCGGAGTCGCGGACCTTGACGCCCGCGTCCTCCAGGCCGAGGCCGGCGCTGTTGGGGATGGCGCCGACGGCCATGAGGCAGTGCGAGCCGGTGATCACGCGGCCGTCGGCGAGGGTGACCTCCACCTTGTCGCCGACGCGCTTGGCGGACTGGGCACGGGAGCGGGCCATGACGTTCATGCCGCGGCGGCGGAAGACGTCCTCCAGGACGGCGGCGGCGTCCGGGTCCTCGCCGGGCAGCACGCGGTCGCGGGAGGAGACGAGGGTGACCTTGGAGCCGAGGGCCTGGTAGGCACCGGCGAACTCGGCGCCCGTGACACCGGAACCGACCACGATGAGCTCCTCGGGGAGCTCGGTGAGGTCGTAGACCTGGGTCCAGTTGAGGATGCGCTCGCCGTCGGGCTGGGCGTCGGGCAGCTCACGCGGGTGACCGCCGGTCGCGATCAGTACGGCGTCGGCGGTGAGGGTCTCCTCGGTGCCGTCGGCGGCGGTGACGACGACCTTGCGGGAGCCGTCGAGGGCCTGCATGCCCTCCAGCCGGCCGCGGCCGCGCATCACCCGGGCGCCGGCGCGGGTGACGGAGGCGGTGATGTCGTGGGACTGGGCGAGGGCGAGCCGCTTCACACGGCGGTTGACCTTGCCGAGGTCCACGCCGACCACCCGGGCCGCCTGCTCCAGCGGCGGGGTGTCGTCGGCGACGATGATGCCGAGTTCCTCGTACGACGAGTCGAAGGTGGTCATCACCTCGGCCGTAGCGATAAGGGTCTTCGACGGTACGCAGTCGGTCAGTACCGACGCTCCGCCCAGACCGTCGCAGTCGACGACGGTCACCTCCGCACCGAGCTGCGCGGCCACCAGCGCCGCTTCGTATCCGCCGGGTCCGCCACCGATGATCACGATCCGAGTCACGTACCCCATTGTCCCGCACGCCTCAAGGTGCTACTGCCCGGGGCGGTGGTTGGTGCGCGTTCTGTTACGTCCGGGGCAAAGGAGGCCGGAGTTTCCGCTGCCGTACCCTCGATCCATGTCGCTCTACGCCGCGTACGCCGGCAATCTGGACGCGCGGCTGATGACCCGCCGCGCCCCGCACTCACCGCTGCGCGCCACTGGCTGGCTGAACGGCTGGCGGCTGACCTTCGGGGGCGAGCAGCTCGGCTGGGAGGGCGCGCTCGCGACGATCGTCGAGGAGCCCGGGTCCCAGGTCTTCGTCGGCCTGTACGACATCGCCGAAATGGACGAGGAGTCCCTGGACCGCTGGGAGGGCGTGGGGCTCGGCATCTACCGTCGCGTGCGGGTGCGGGTGCACACGCTGGACGGGGAGGAGCCGGCGTGGGCGTATGCGCTGAACGGATACGAGGGCGGTCTGCCGTCCGCCCGCTACCTGGGTGAGATCGCCGACGCGGCGGAGTCGGCGGGCGCGCCGCACGACTATGTGATGGAGCTTCGCAAGCGCCCCTGTTGAGGCCCCCGGTCCGACTCCGGCATGACTCCGGCATGGCTCCGGCGCCTCTTGGGCCACTTTTGTCCCAACCTTTGTTGGAAACGACAAGACAACGATCGCCATCCCGTGAGCTCTGTCATCTACGCGCGTAGGCCGGAACCGGCTACCCTCGTCCGCGTGAACGCATCTCTTCTTCCGGACGACATCCAGGGCGACCCCTATGCCGCCGCCGACGCGGCCGCCGCGCGCCTGCGCGAGCTCACGGGCGCCGAGACCCACGACGTCGCCCTCGTGATGGGCTCCGGCTGGGCTCCGGCCGTCGACGCCCTGGGCGCTCCCGACGCCGAGTTCCAGGTCACCGAGCTGCCCGGCTTCCCGCCGCCGGCGGTGGAGGGGCACGGCGGCAAGGTCCGCTCGTACTCCATCGGGGACAAGCGCGCGCTGGTCTTCCTCGGCCGCACGCACTACTACGAGGGCCGGGGCGTGGCCGCCGTGGCGCACGGCGTACGCACGGCCGTCGCCGCCGGCTGCAAGACCGTGGTGCTGACCAACGGGTGCGGCGGTCTGCGCGAGGGCATGCGGCCCGGTCAGCCGGTGCTGATCAGCGACCACATCAATCTGACGGCGACCTCGCCGATCGTCGGGGCGAACTTCGTCGACCTGACGGACCTCTACTCGCCGCGGCTGCGGGCTCTGTGCAAGGAGGTGGACCCCTCCCTGGAGGAGGGCGTCTACGCGCAGTTCCCCGGGCCGCACTACGAGACGCCGGCCGAGATCCGGATGGCCCGGGTGATCGGGGCGGACCTGGTGGGCATGTCCACGGTGCTGGAGGCCATCGCGGCGCGCGAGGCCGGGGCCGAGGTCCTGGGCATCTCCCTGGTCACCAACCTCGCGGCCGGGATGACCGGCGAGCCGCTGAACCACGAGGAGGTTCTGCAGGCCGGGCGGGACAGCGCGGCGCGGATGGGTTCGCTGCTGGCACAGGTGCTGGGGCGGCTGTAACCCGGGCTTTGCCCACCCACCCGACTCGGTAGGCCAAGAGCCACCCCTCCCCGGGGCTCCGCCCCGGACCCCGCCGGGGACTCCGTCCCCAGCACCCCTGCGCCTGGCCTCCCGGCCGGCCGAGTCGGACAACTGAGTGGGCATGAGGGAGGCGGGGCCCGGAGCACCGCCCCGGGCCCGGCGGGAACTCTGTTCCCTGCACCCTTGCGCCTCCGGGTCCCGACCGGGACTCCGTCCCTCCACCCCCGCGCCTCACCTCCCGGCCGACCGAGCCAGACGGTTGACTGGGCAAAGGGGCAGGTCCCCACGGACCCACCACCGGGCTCCGGCGGGAACTCCGCCCCTCCGCCCCTGCACCTCGCCTCCCGGCCGATCGAATCGGGTGGGTGGGCAAAGGGGGTCTGGGGGCGGAGCCCCCAGGCGTGACATCGACATACATGAGAGGTTGACCCGACGTGCACGACGATCTCATCGCCCGGGCCAAGGCGTGGCTCGCCGAGGACCCCGACGCGGACACCCGTGACGAACTCGCCGAGCTGATCGGCTCCGGGAACGTCACCGAGCTCACCGCGCGCTTCAGCGGCACCCTCCAGTTCGGTACCGCGGGCCTGAGAGGCGAACTCGGCGCCGGGCCCATGCGGATGAACCGGTCCGTCGTCATCAGGGCGGCCGCGGGTCTCGCCGCCTACCTGAAGAAGCAGGGCCAGGGCGACGGCCTCGTCGTCATCGGCTACGACGCCCGGCACAAGTCCGCCGACTTCGCCCGCGACACCGCTGCCGTCATGACGGGCGCCGGACTGCGCGCCGCCGTACTCCCCCGCCCGCTCCCCACTCCCGTCCTCGCCTTCGCGATAAGGCACCTGGGCGCGGTCGCCGGCGTGGAGGTCACCGCCAGCCACAACCCGCCCCGCGACAACGGCTACAAGGTCTACCTCGGCGACGGATCGCAGATCGTCCCGCCCGCCGACGCCGGGATCGCCGCCGAGATCGACGCGATCGTCTCGCTGGACGACGTCCCGCGTCCGGACGCGGGCTGGGAGATCCTCGACGACGCCGTCCTCGATGCCTATCTCGCCCGCACCGACGCCGTACTCGCCGAGGGCTCCCCGCGCAGCGCCCGCACCGTGTACACGGCGATGCACGGCGTCGGCAAGGACGTGCTCGTCGCCGCCTTCGCCCGCGCCGGATTCCCGGAGCCCGTCCTCGTCGCCGAACAGGCCGAGCCGGACCCGGACTTCCCGACCGTCGCCTTCCCCAACCCGGAGGAGCCGGGGGCGATGGACCTCTCCTTCGCCAGGGCCCGTGCGACCGAGCCCGACCTCGTCATCGCCAACGACCCCGACGCCGACCGCTGTGCCGTCGCCGTCCGGGACGCGGGCGAGTGGCGCATGCTCCGTGGCGACGAGGTCGGCTCCCTCCTCGGCGCCCACCTCGTCCGGCGCGGCGCCCGCGGCGCCTTCGCCGAGTCGATCGTCTCCTCGTCCCTGCTCGGCCGTATCGCCGAGAAGGCGGGCCTGCCGTACGAGGAGACCCTCACCGGCTTCAAGTGGATCGCCCGCGTCGAAGGCCTGCGCTACGGGTACGAGGAGGCGCTCGGCTACTGCGTCGACCCGGACGGCGTCCGCGACAAGGACGGCATCACCGCGGCGCTCCTGATCACCGAGCTGGCCTCCGAGCTGAAGGAGGAGGGCCGTACCCTCCTCGACCTGCTCGACGACCTCGCCGTGGAACACGGCCTGCACGCCACCGACCAGCTCTCGGTGCGGGTGCAGGACCTGTCGGTCATCGCCGACACGATGCGCCGGCTCCGCGAGCGGCCGCCGACCGAGCTCGCCGGTCTGGCCATCACCAGGGCCGAGGACCTCACCAAGGGCACGGAGACGCTGCCGCCCACCGACGGCCTGCGCTACACCCTCGACGGCGCCCGCGTGATCGTTCGCCCGAGTGGCACCGAGCCCAAGCTGAAGTGCTACCTGGAGGTCGTCGTGCCGGTCGCCGCGCACGCGGACCTGCCGGCCGCCCGTGCCCGGGCGGCCGACCTGCTCGGCGCCATCAAGCGGGACCTGTCCGCGGCCGCCGGCATCTGAGCCGCGGCCGCCGGCGCCACGCCCGTTCCCACCGATGGGGTGCCCCTGGCCGGGGCACCCCATCGGGTGATTTCACGGCGACAGTTGATGCGCGCTCCGTACCCGGCCGCGCCCCCGGGGGACGGTGAACCGGTACCGCCCGCCGAGCACCGGAGCCGCCGCCGTGTCCTCCACCGCCCCCGACACCGCCCCCCGCGGGCACATCCCGGGCAGCCGGTGGCCCCCCACCCCGAACGCCGGCCGGCCACGGCTGGTGCGCAGTCTCCGGCTCGCGGCCCCCGCCCTCGGCGCCTTTCTCGCCGTACGGCTCACGGGGCTGCTGTTCCTCGCCCTGTGGGCGCACCGCCGGCACCACGGCATCTGGCCGATGCTGGCGACGCAGTGGGACGCCCGCTGGTACCTGGGGATCGCGGACCACGGGTACGCGCGCGTGCTGGGCACCACGTACGACTCGAACAACCTCGCCTTCTTCCCGCTCTACCCGCTGCTGGTGAAGGCTGTCGCCGCCGTCACCCCCGGCAGCCGGGCCAGTACCGGGCTGGGCATCGCCGTCGTCGCCTCGTTCCTCGCGGCCTGGGGCGTGTTCGCGGTGGGCGAGCGGTTGCACGGCCGCCGGGTCGGGATCCTGCTCACCACGCTGTGGGCCGCGCTTCCGGTCGGGCTGGTGCAGTGGATGGGGTACACCGAGTCGCCGTTCACGGCGTTCGCGGCCTGGACGCTGTACGCGGTGCTCGGCCGGCGCTGGCTGTGGGCCGGGGCGGGTGCCTGTCTGGCCGGGCTGACCCGGCCGACCGGTATCGCGGTGGCGGCCGCGGTCGCCGTCGCCGCCCTGCTCGCCCTGCGCCGCGGCTTCTCGGCCCGGGCGCTCGCGGGCGCCCTGCTGGCTCCGCTCGGCTGGTGCGCGTACGTCGGCTGGGTGGGCCTGCGCCTGGGCCGCTGGGGCGGCTATTTCGCCGTACAGCGGCTGTGGCACAACGAGCTGGACGGCGGCCGGGAGACCCTGCGCCGGCTGCGGGAGCTGTTCGGGCGGGACTCCACACCCGAGCTGTTCCTGATCATGGTGACCCTGACGCTGCTCGTGTCCGCCGCGCTGTTCGCGCTGTCGCTGATGGACCGGCAGCCGCTGCCGCTGCTGGTGTTCACCGGTGTCCTGCTGGCGATCGCCCTGGGCAGCGGCGGTGTCTACTTCCCGCGCGCCCGCTTCCTGCTCCCCGCCTTCCCGCTCCTCCTGCCACTCGCCCTGCACCTGTCCCACGCCTCCCGCCGCCACCGCGCACTGGTACTGACGACGGCGGTGGCGGTCTCGGCGTACTGCGGCGCATACATGCTGCTGGTGTGGCCGAGCGCGCCCTGAGCCGGACCGGACCGGACCGGTCGCGGCCACGGTCGCGGCCAAGGCCACGGCCGGCCATCACGGTTGTGGCCGTGAAGCCTCAAGCCCGCCGTCGGCTCACCAGACCGCCAGCAGGATCACCAGCAGCACCGCCCCGGCCACCGCGGGCGCCGCGATCTCGTACGCCCAGCGGACCGTGACCTCGCCCTGTGCCGTCTCCGCCTGCTCGCGGGTCTCCAGGAGCTGACGGAGGTCGTCCATGACCTGGTCGGTCTGCGCGCGGGTCGGGCCGCTCGGCGTGGCGGTGTCGCGCGCCCCGCCGAAGCCGAGGCCGGCGCGCACCGCTGCCCCCGGTCTGCTGCCGCCGCGTGCCTCCGCGGCGGCCCGGTCGTGGCGTCGCGTGGCCTTCTTACGGGCCCGGAGCGAGACGGGGATGGCCCAGAGCTGGTACTTGGTGCCGGACTTGGCGACGACCTCGTTGGAGTATCCGGAGCGCAGGGAGGCGACCTCGCCCCAGGGCACGGTGATCACACGGAAGGGGTTGCGGATCCGCATCCGGTCCTCGTTGGCGAACACGGCCGGGCGCAGGGTGAAGGCGACCACCAGCGGAACCAGCAGGATCAGCGTGGCCAGCGCCAGCCAGGGCGTGTGGCCGTGCCCCCTGGTCAGCGCGTCGACGCCGAGCCAGAAGACGATGGCGAGCAGCATCACACCGCCCGCGATCCCCATGGGGGAGCGGTAGATCCGGTCCTTCGCGGTGGGCACCGGAGGCTGTGGCGCGGGTGACTGGTGGTCCGGGGTCGTCATGCTCCCGATTCTGCCCGACGCCGCCGGCCGTGCTCATACGTGGTCGCGGAGCACACGATGAGCATCCGGGGGTATACAGCCGCTACGCGCGTAGATATGCTCGTCTGGTGACCATGCCCATTACTGCACCCGCTGCCCTCGCTGACGTCACCGCGTCCGACAGCACGCTGCGCCGCTTCCTCCATGGGCTGCCCGGCGTCGACGCGGTGGGCCTGGAGGCGCGCGCCGCCTCCCTCGGCACCCGCTCCATCAAAACCACCGCGAAGGCGTACGCCATCGACCTCGCCATCTCGATGGTCGACCTGACGACGCTGGAAGGCGCGGACACCCCGGGCAAGGTCCGGGCGCTCGGCGCCAAGGCGGTCCATCCCGACCCGACGGACCGTACGACCCCGGCGACGGCGGCCGTGTGCGTCTATCCCGACATGGTGGCCGTCGCCAAGGAGGCGATCCTTGCCGCCGGCGGAGTTCCGGACGTCAAGGTCGCCTCGGTCGCCACCGCCTTCCCGGCCGGCCGCGCCGCCCTCGACGTGAAGCTGGCCGACGTGCGTGACGCCGTCGCCGCGGGCGCCGACGAGATCGACATGGTCATCGACCGCGGGGCGTTCCTCGCGGGCCACTACATGAAGGTGTACGACGAGATCACCGCCGTGAAGGAGATCTGCGGGGCGTCCGCCCGCCTGAAGGTCATCTTCGAGACCGGCGAGCTGTCCACGTACGACAACATCCGCCGGGCGAGCTGGCTCGGGATGCTGGCCGGGGCCGACTTCATCAAGACCTCGACCGGCAAGGTCGGCGTCAACGCGACCCCCGCGAACACCCTCCTCATGCTGGAGGCCGTCCGCGACTTCCGCGCCCAGACCGGCATCCAGGTCGGCGTGAAGCCCGCCGGCGGCATCCGCACCACCAAGGACGCCATCAAGTTCCTGGTCCTGGTCAACGAGACCGTCGGCGAGGACTGGCTGGACAACCACTGGTTCCGGTTCGGCGCCTCCTCGCTGCTGAACGACCTGCTGATGCAGCGCCAGAAGCTGGCCACCGGCCGCTACTCCGGCCCCGACTACGTGACGGTGGACTGATCCCCCATGGCTTTCGACTACGCACCCGCACCCGAGTCCCGCTCGGTCGTCGACATCGCGCCCTCGTACGGCCTGTTCATCGACGGCGAGTTCACCGAGGCCGCCGACGGCAAGGTCTTCAAGACGGTCAGCCCGTCGACCGAGGAGGTCCTCTCCGAGGTCGCCCAGGCCGGCGAGGCCGACGTCGACCGCGCGGTCGTGGCCGCCCGCAAGGCGTTCGCGAAGTGGTCGGCGCTGCCCGGCTCCGAGCGCGCCAAGTACCTGTTCCGCATCGCGCGGATCATCCAGGAGCGCAGCCGTGAGCTGGCCGTCCTGGAGACGCTGGACAACGGCAAGCCGATCAAGGAGACCCGCGACGCCGACCTCCCCCTGGTCGCCGCGCACTTCTTCTACTACGCGGGCTGGGCGGACAAGCTCGACCACGCGGGCTTCGGCGCGAACCCGAGGCCCCTCGGTGTCGCGGGCCAGGTCATCCCCTGGAACTTCCCGCTCCTGATGCTGGCGTGGAAGATCGCCCCGGCCCTGGCGACCGGCAACACGGTCGTCCTCAAGCCCGCCGAGACCACTCCCCTGTCGGCGCTGTTCTTCGCGGACATCTGCCGCCAGGCGGGCCTGCCCAAGGGCGTCGTCAACATCCTTCCGGGGTACGGCGACGCCGGTGCCGCGCTCGTCGCGCACCCGGACGTCAACAAGGTCGCCTTCACCGGCTCCACGGCCGTCGGCAAGGAGATCGCCCGCACGGTCGCCGGCACGCGCAAGAAACTCACCCTCGAACTGGGCGGCAAGGGCGCCAACATCGTCTTCGACGACGCCCCGATCGACCAGGCCGTCGAGGGCATCGTGACCGGCATCTTCTTCAACCAGGGCCAGGTGTGCTGCGCGGGCAGCCGCCTCCTCGTCCAGGAGTCGATCCACGACGAGCTGCTGGACTCCCTGAAGCGCCGCCTGTCCACGCTGCGCCTCGGCGACCCGCTGGACAAGAACACCGACATCGGCGCGATCAACTCCGCCGAGCAGCTCTCCCGCATCACCTCGCTCGTCGAGCAGGGTGAGGCGGAGGGCGCGGAGCGCTGGTCCCCGGCCTGTGAACTGCCGACCTCCGGCTACTGGTTCGCCCCGACGCTGTTCACGAACGTCACCCAGGCGCACACCATCGCCCGCGACGAGATCTTCGGCCCGGTGCTGTCGGTCCTCACCTTCCGTACGCCCGACGAGGCCGTCGCCAAGGCCAACAACACGCAGTACGGCCTGTCGGCGGGCATCTGGACGGAGAAGGGTTCGCGGATCCTCGCCGTGGCGGGCAAGCTCCGTGCGGGCGTCGTCTGGTCCAACACGTTCAACAAGTTCGACCCGACCTCGCCCTTCGGCGGCTACAAGGAGTCGGGCTTCGGCCGCGAGGGCGGCCGCCACGGCCTGGAGGCGTACCTCGATGTCTGACAAGACCGAAAAGACTGAGCGACTCTCCGTCTTCAAGACCTACAAGCTGTACGTCGGCGGGAAGTTCCCGCGTTCCGAGAGCGGCCGGGTGTACGAGGTGACGGACTCCAAGGGCAACTGGCTGGCGAACGCGCCGCTTTCGTCGCGCAAGGACGCCCGTGACGCGGTGGTCGCCGCGCGCAAGGCGTTCGGGGCGTGGTCGGGTGCGACGGCGTACAACCGGGGTCAGATCCTCTACCGCGTCGCGGAGATGCTGGAGGGCCGCAGGGAGCAGTTCGTCCGGGAGGTCGCCGACGCCGAGGGCCTGTCCAAGTCCAAGGCCGGGGCGCAGGTGGACGCGGCGATCGACCGCTGGGTCTGGTATGCGGGCTGGACCGACAAGATCGCCCAGGTCGTGGGCGGCGGCAACCCGGTCGCGGGCCCGTTCTTCAACCTCTCCTCCCCCGAGCCGACCGGCGTGGTCGCCGTCCTGGCCCCCCAGGAGTCGTCCTTCCTCGGCCTGGTCTCGGTGATCGCGCCCGTGATCGCCACCGGCAACACGGCGATCGTGATCGCGAGCGAGAAGTCCCCGCTTCCGGCGCTGTCCCTCGGCGAGGTGCTGGCCACCTCCGACCTGCCCGGCGGTGTCGTCAACGTCCTCTCCGGCCGTACGGCGGAGATCGCCACGCCGCTGGCCGCGCACCAGGACGTCAACGCGATCGACCTCGCGGGCGCCGACGACGTACTGGCGAAGGAGCTGGAGATCGCGGCGGCGGACAACCTGAAGCGGGTTCTTCGTCCACAGCCTGTGGACGAAGAGGACTGGTCGGCGACTCCGGGCATCGACCGCATGACGGCGTTCCTGGAGACAAAGACGGTCTGGCACCCGACGGGTTCGCTGGGCGCCTCGGGCTCGTCGTACTGAGCCCACACAGACCGAGAGCCGCGCCACCCCTCCGTCCGGGGGCGGCGCGGCTCTCCTCGTGGCGGTGGACGTCAGCCCAGTCCGCCCAGCAGTTTCGTCGCCTGGCCCACCACGGGTACCGCGCCGAGGGACTCCGCCTGTGCCACCGGGCCGGTCAGGGTCTTGGAGGTGATGGGCTTGAAGTCGGCGAGCTGGGTGCCGACTCCGTTGTCGAGCGGGTCGGCGCCGGTGCCCGCGAGGGGGTTCGGCTTGAGGCCGGCGACCGGGCCGAGGGCGTAGCCCAGCGTGCCGGTCAGGCTCTGCATGCCCGCCGCCGGGTCGACCTTGCCGAGCGAGGTGGGACGCGACGGCATGTCGACGAGCGGGCCGGCGGCGGACGCCGTCGCCGCGCCCGCCCCCAGGGCCGCTCCGGCGGTCGCGAGCGCGATCAGGGCGCGCCGCGCGGTCGGGTTGAGGGGGGACGCGTGTCGGGCCATTGCTGGTGCCGCCTTCCGGTGCACAAGGTAATCGAGTCGACACAGAGGGTAGTTGAGCCGCGACGCACACTCAATTGTTGTGTGACGCACGTTCCAAAGCCGACCCGTGGGGTCGGCAGGAGGCTTGCCATACGTCAAACTGGTGTTCCGTGAGCATTCATCCCCCGTCTCCCGCCCGTGTCGTGCTGCTGTGCGGCCCCTCGGGCTCGGGCAAGTCACTCGTCGCCGCCCGTTCCGGGCTTCCCGTGCTGCGCCTCGACGACTTCTACAAGGAGGGCGACGACCCGACGCTGCCGCTGGTGGAGGGGAGTTCGGACATCGACTGGGACCATCCGCTGTCCTGGGACGCGGACGTCGCGGTCGAGGCCATCGCCCGGCTGTGCGCCACGGGGTCGACGACCATACCGGTGTACGACATCTCGCAAAGCGCGCGAACCGGCGAGGAGACGCTGTGCATCGACCGCACCCCGCTGTTCATCGCGGAGGGCATCTTCGCCGCCGAGATCGTGGAGCGCTGCCGTGAGCTGGGCCTCCTGGCCGACGCCCTGTGTCTGAACCGCGGGCCGTTCACCACCTTCCGGCGCCGCTTCCTGCGGGACCTGAAGGAGGGCCGCAAGTCGGTGCCGTTCCTGCTGCGCCGCGGCTGGCGGCTGATGCGCGCGGAGCGGTCGATCGTCGCCCGCCAGGTGTCGCTGGGCGCCCACTCCTGCGACCGTGACGAGGCGCTGGGCAGGCTCGCGGCCGCGGCGGTGGGCCGGCAGGTGCGGGCGCGGACGGCGGCCTAGCCGTGGCCTGACCGAGCGCAGGAGCCGTACAGCAGGAGCCGTACACACGGAAACGGGACCGGACGGACCCCCCGGCCCTCCAGTCCCGCTTTCCTGCGCTCCCCCGCGTCCCCCGTGGTGGAGCTCCCCCGTACTTCCCCCGGTACTTCCCCCGTGAGTCCCCCCGGACCCCGGGTTCCCCGTTACCCCTCCCCAACCTTCAGGCGACCAACTCGCCGAAGGCGTTCTCCTCGTCACGGCCGAAGCTGAGGACCTCGTCCTCGCGCAGCCGGCGGAGCGACCGCCAGATGCTGGACTTCACCGTGCCGACACTGATGTCGAGGATCTCCGCGATCTCCGGGTCCGTGCGGCCCTCGTAGTAACGGAGGACCAGCATGGTGCGCTGGAGTTCGGGCAGCCGGGCCAGCGCCTGCCACAGGACCGCGCGCAGTTCCGTGCCGCGCATCGCGTCCGTGTCGCCGGGCGTCTCCGGCAGTTCCTCGGTCGGGTACTCGTTGAGCTTGCGGCGCCGCCAGGCGCTGATGTGCAGGTTCGTCATGGTGCGACGGAGGTATCCGCCGACCGCCGCCTTGTCGCTGATCCGGTCCCACGCCCGGTACGTCGAGAACAGCGCGCTCTGCAGCAGGTCCTCGGCCTCGAAGCGGTCACCGGTCAGGTGATAGGCGGTTGCGTACAGGGAGGCGCGGCGCTCCTGGACGTAAGCGGTGAACTCCGCCTCCGTCAGCGAGCGGCGCTCCCCCGTGTCCTCCCTGTACGCGGTTCCCCCGTGGGCCCCCGTGACCCCCGTGTTGCTTCCCCCCGTGCGAGCGTCAACCACCGACATGAACGTGGTGTGCTGACGCCCGGTGCCGCGAGCGCACCCCCGCCCGCTCACGGCACCGGACTTCTCGGAACCCCGGTTCACGTCGTGCAGACGCGTGATCACTGCGCTGGTGCTCAGGCTGTGCAGCGTGTTCATCTCGCGCCCCCCGTCGTGGACTTACGGTGTTCGGTCTTGCTTCGGCTTGCTTCCTTGCCTGTGCCGAAAAGCTTGCCCGGGGACCTTCATGGCCGTGTCCGCCGACTGTCACAGACCTGTCACAGGGGTCGGCCACAGGGGAATCACGGAATGTGCACAGGTGGTGGCGGTAGCGGTATTCCGGGCAGCTCCCGGCTCCACAGCTCGTACGAAAGCCCCTCCATGGGCCAGAATGAGCCCCGTGCCTTCCCTGTTGCTGATCGAGGACGACGACGCCATCCGCACGGCCCTGGAGCTCTCACTGACGCGCCAGGGACACCGTGTGGCCACCGCTGCCACTGGTGAGGACGGACTGAAACTGCTGCGCGAGCAGCGTCCGGACCTGATCGTGCTGGATGTGATGCTGCCCGGCATCGACGGGTTCGAGGTGTGCCGTCGCATCCGGCGCACGGACCAGCTGCCGATCATTCTGCTGACCGCGCGCAGCGACGACATCGACGTGGTGGTCGGACTGGAGTCCGGCGCCGACGACTATGTCGTCAAGCCCGTGCAGGGCCGTGTGCTGGACGCCCGGATCCGGGCCGTACTGCGGCGCGGGGAACGGGAGTCCAGCGACTCGGCGACCTTCGGCAGCCTCGTCATCGACCGCTCGGCGATGACCGTGACCAAGAACGGCGAGGACCTGCAGCTCACACCGACCGAGCTGCGGCTGCTCCTGGAGCTGAGCCGGCGGCCCGGTCAGGCGCTGTCCCGGCAGCAGTTGCTGCGGCTGGTGTGGGAGCACGACTACCTGGGCGACTCCCGGCTGGTGGACGCGTGCGTGCAGCGGCTGCGCGCCAAGGTGGAGGACGTGCCGTCGTCCCCGACGCTGATCCGTACCGTGCGTGGTGTCGGCTACCGCCTGGACACGCCTCAGTGACGGACGCGCAAGGGGGTATCCGCGGCTGGGCCGCGGGTCGCAAGGGAACCGTGTCACGGCTGCGTTTCACCAGTCTGCGGCTGCGTCTGGTCGTGGTCTTCGGGCTGGTGGCGCTGACGGCCGCCGTGTCGGCGTCGGGCATCGCCTACTGGCTCAACCGGGAGGCCGTGCTCACCCGTACCCAGGACGCGGTGCTGCGCGACTTCCAGCAGGAGATGCAGAACCGCGCGGGCGCGCTGCCCGTGCACCCCACCCAGGACGAACTGCAGCGCACCGCGGGCCAGATGGCCAACAGCAGCCAGCGCTTCAGCGTGCTGCTGGTCGGCGAGGACGCGAACGGCAAGACGGTGTACGGCAACTCCGGCGGCCTGAACGGGTTCGCGCTGGAGGACGTGCCCAAGTCGCTGCGCGCCGCGGTGAACAAGCAGCAGGAGGTGACGGGCAGCAACAAGTCGCCGTACCACCTGTACTGGCAGCGGGTCGTCGAGCGCGGCACCCCGTATCTGGTGGCCGGTACGAAGGTGATCGGCGGCGGTCCCACCGGCTACATGGTGAAGTCCCTGGAGCCGGAGGCGAAGGACCTCAACTCCCTCGCCTGGTCGCTCGGCATCGCCACCGGCCTCGCGCTGATCGGCTCGGCGCTGCTCGCCCAGGCCGCCGCGACGACCGTGCTCAAGCCGGTGCACCGGCTCGGGGTCGCCGCCCGGCGGCTCGGCGAGGGCAAGCTGGACACCCGGCTCAGGGTGTCGGGCACCGACGAACTGGCGGATCTGTCGCGGACGTTCAACAACGCGGCCGAGGCGCTGGAGAAACGGGTCGCCGACATGGCCGCGCGGGACGACGCGTCCCGGCGGTTCGTGGCCGACATGTCCCATGAGCTCCGTACGCCGCTCACCGCCATCACCGCCGTCACGGAGGTGCTGGAGGAGGAGCTGGACTCGGAGGCCGGGAGCATGGATCCGATGATCGAGCCCGCCGTACGGCTGGTGGTGAGCGAGACCCGGCGGCTGAACGTCCTCGTCGAGAACCTGATGGAGGTCACCCGCTTCGACGCGGGCACCGCCCGGCTGGTCCTGGACGACGTCGACATCGCCGACCAGATCACCGCCTGCATCGACGCCCGCGCCTGGCTGGACGCGGTGGAGCTGGACGCCGAGCGCGGCATTCACGCCCGGCTCGACCCACGGCGCCTGGACGTCATCCTCGCCAACCTGATCGGCAACGCCCTCAAGCACGGCGGTTCGCCGGTGCGGGTGTCGGTGCGCATCGCCGACGACCAGCTGGTCATCGCCGTACGGGACCACGGTCCCGGCATCCCCGAGGACGTCCTGCCGCACGTCTTCGACCGCTTCTACAAGGCGAGCGCCTCCCGCCCGCGCTCCGAGGGCAGCGGCCTCGGCCTGTCCATCGCCCTGGAGAACGCCCATATCCACGGCGGCAGGATCACCGCCGCCAACTCGCCCGAGGGCGGCGCGGTGTTCACGCTGCGGCTGCCCAGGGACGCCTCGCGGCTCACCGAGGAGAACGACGACAAGGGCGGCCCGTCCGACGGTTCCAAGGAAGAGGCGTCATGAACGCTCGGCGCCTGCTGGCACTCCCGCTCCTCGCCGCCGTGCTCACCGGGTGCGGCATCCGGGCCACCGACGTGCCGACCGATTTCGGCGCGGCGCCCTCACGGGTGCCGTGCTCGCTGGCCGAGCCGGATCTGTCGGCCCAGTCCTCGCGGGGCGTGCCCGTGCAGGTCTTCCTGCTGTGCCGGGCGTCGCTGGTCACCGTGGACCGGTGGGTGCGCGTCCCGGACGGCACGCCCGACGCCAAGCGGCGGGTGATCGTGGCACAGGGACTGCTGGACCAGCTCGCCGAGTCGCCCTCGTCCAGTGAGCGGGACGCGGGGTACACGACGTACGTCCACGGCGGGATGAGCGTGAGCGGCCCGCGCCCCAGGGACCCCGAGGACACGCTGCGGCTGAGCACGGCACCGGAGGAGCTCACCTCGTACGCCCTCGCCCAGATCGTCTGCACGTTCTCCGACTCGGCGGCGGCCGAGGGCGACGGCTCGGTGATCCTGGGCGGGCCGGGCAACGAACCGCTGCGACGGTACGAGTGCACCGACGACGTCCGCTCCCGGCCGGGCAGCACCGAGCCGCCCTCCAGCGAGGTGACGGCGGGCTGACGGCCGGCCGAACGCCTGGTGTGTGGGAGGCCTCATGTACGCACGCGTGACGGATCCGGAACCGATCGTGCACGCGGGTGCGTCTAGGGGGGCGTGCAGCGTCAAGGCTCCATCGGCGGCAGTGCCGCGATCCGCATCCGTGCGACAGGAGGTGTCCTCCTCGTCGCACACCTCGCATTCGTCGCCTGGCTCATGCTGCGGCCGCTGGACGTGCCCTGGGTGATGCCAGCCAATCTGCGCCCGCTCGCCGGCATCCGGGCCGACCTGGCGCTGGGCTGGCCGGAGGCGGCCAGACGGATCGGCGAGGGCCTCGCCCTGCTGGCGCCGCTGGGTGTGCTGCTGCCGGCGGTCCACGGCAGGCTCACCGTCTCCCCGCTCGCCTCCCTGATCCGTACGGCGGCCGCGGGCGCCCTGATCTCCCTGGGCATCGCCCTGTTGCAGACCGGCGTGCCCGGCCGGGTCGTCGACGTCGACTCGCTGCTGCTGAACACGGCGGGCGTGGCGCTGGCCCACCTCGCCGTCGTCCCGGCGGGCCGCTCCTGGCTCCGCCGCAGGGACAAGCGGACGAGCCGCACGACTGCCCTCCAGGAGGAGGCACCTCAGGGTCGCACCCCGACGATTCCCAGGGTCGGGATCGCCCCATAGAGCGACGCGATGTCCGCTTGGTCTCCGTAACGTTGTAGGCAGATGGGCAGCCAACCCGCCCACACCGACCAACAGCCAGGGCCCACCAACGCCCCCTTTCCCCACGCGCCGGCCGCGAGGGAGCCGAAGGGACACCGGCACAAGGCGCCCCGCAGGCGACCGAGCCATCAAAAGGAGCGCGACATGTCTGCCCTCGCCCGCCCCACCCAAGGCCGCATGATCGGCGGAGTCTGTGCCGCGCTGGCACGGCGCTTCGGTACCTCCGCGACGACGATGCGGGTGATCTTCCTGGTGTCCTGCCTGCTGCCGGGCCCGCAGTTCCTGCTCTACATAGCGCTGTGGATCCTGGTCCCGTCGGAGGACAAGGCACGGACGGCCTGGTGAGCCCCCCCGGTAAACGCCGTTGGGGCGCACCGGAGGGTCCGGGTGCGCCCCAACGGCGTGTGGGGGTTCGGGTCAGCCGAGCGGGATCCCGTTCACCGGCAGGCCGTGTGTGGGCAGCCCCTGCAGCGGCAGACCGCCGAGGAGGCCCTTGACCGGCGCGGTCGGGCCCTGGGCGAGCACCCGCTCGGCGGCCGGCTGGGCGGCGGCCAGGCCCGTGCCGACCACGGCCTGGCCCTGGGTGAGTGCCTCACCGGCCCCGGGCAGTGCCTTGCCGACGTTCTCGGCCGGCAGCGTCTTGGTGACGCCGTCCAGGGCCTGGGTGGCGTCCGGGACGGCCGGGGCCGCGTTGGCCGCGCCGGCGCCCACGGCAGCGAAGGCGGCACCGAGGGCGGCGACACCGAGGGTCTTGGCAGCAGACTGCTTCATGGTGAATGCGTCCTTGAATGCGATGACGGGGAATCAAAAAAGTTCCGAGCGGTCCACGACCGTAAACACGCCGGGCCGTCCGCCGCAAACACCGAAATGCGGACGGATGGTGAAGCCCGTCCGCATTCCGTGCACCCCGTCCGCCTCCGATCAGTCCTCGGAATCGACAGAACCGCTGGTGGAGGCGGTCTGCCGGAACAGCCATTCGGATTTCAGCTCGGCATATCCCGGCTTGACGACGTCATTGATCATGGCCAGCCGTTCATCGAAAGGAATGAACGCTGATTTCATCGCATTGACGGAGAACCACTGCATGTCGTCGAGCGTGTAACCGAATGCTTCGACGAGGTGCTCGAATTCCCGGCTCATGCTGGTGTGGGACATCAGCCGGTTGTCCGTGTTCACGGTGGTCCGGAAGTGCAGCCGGCGCAGCAGCCCGATCGGGTGTTCCGCGTACGAGGCCGCGGCCCCGGTCTGGAGGTTGGAGCTCGGGCACATCTCCAGCGGGATGCGCTTGTCCCGTACGTACGAGGCGAGCCGCCCGAGCTTCACCGAGCCGTCCTCGTGGACCTGGATGTCGTCGATGATGCGCACCCCGTGCCCGAGCCGGTCGGCGCCGCACCACTGGAGCGCCTGCCAGATGGACGGCAGTCCGAAGGCCTCGCCGGCGTGGATGGTGAAGTGGTTGTTCTCGCGCTTGAGGTACTCGAACGCGTCGAGGTGCCGGGTGGGCGGGTAGCCGGCCTCGGCGCCCGCGATGTCGAAGCCGACAACGCCCAGGTCACGGTAGCGGTTGGCGAGTTCGGCGATCTCCAGGGCACGGGCCGCGTGCCGCATGGCGGTGAGCAGGGCGCCGACCCGGATGCGGTGGCCGCTCTCCCGGGCGAGCCGCTCCCCCTGCCGGAAGCCCTCGTTGACGGCCTCGACGACCTCTTCGAGGCTGAGCCCGCCCTCCAGATGCTGTTCGGGCGCGTAGCGCACCTCGGCGTAGACGACCCCGTCCTCGGCGAGGTCCTCGGCGCACTCGCGGGCGACCCGGACCAGCGCGTCCCGGGTCTGCATCACACCGACGGTGTGCGAGAAGGTCTCCAGGTACCGCTCCAGGGAGCCGGAGTCGGCCGCTTCGTGGAACCAGACGCCGAGTTTGCCGGGATCGGTCTCGGGGAGCTGGGAGTAGCCCGTTTCCCGGGCCAGTTCGACGATGGTCCCGGGACGGAGACCGCCGTCGAGATGATCGTGCAGCACAACCTTGGGCGCCCGGCGGATCTGGTCCGGCGTCGGGATGGTCCCGGTCTGGACAGTCTGGCTCGTCATTTTCGCACTCTAATGCCTACGCGCGTAGACGGCTCGGTGTACGAATTTGTCGATACGTAACAGTGACCCCACGGACGGGTCGCGTACACCCTTACTTCTGACACTGTTCTGTCATGGCACACCAATCGGCGCCGGTGCGAACGGCCAGGCTGGGAAGGGCAGTCGGCCAGGAGCCGACGGCGGTGAGCGGGGTGGCGCTGCTGCTCCCCGGCGGTGAGGAGGTCTCGGCCAAAAAGCCGTCCTCCGTATGGGCGACGGCCTCCGTCCGCTCCCTCGGCAGGACACTCGCGCGCGCGGGGCGCGGCGAGGGGCTGGCCACGCATGTCGTCCACTACCGCTATCGCGGCTGGAACGGCAGCGAGGCGCACCTGGCGGCGGACGCGGCCTGGGCCGTGGACGAGGTCCAGCGGCGCTACGGCGACGTCCCCGTCTGCCTGGTCGGCGTGGGGATGGGCGGCCGGGCGGCGCTGCGCGCGAGCGGGCACGAGGCGGTCAGCTCCGTGGTGGCCATCGCCCCCTGGCTGCCGGAGGACGATGTCGCGGCCGCGCCGGAACCCGTGAAGCAACTCGCGGGACGCCGGGTGCTGATCGTGCACGGCACCAATGACGAGCGGACCGATCCCGAGCTGTCGTTCCGGCTGGCGGCGAGGGCGAAGAAGGCGAACCGGGAGGTGTGCCGGTTCGAGGTGCATGCGGACGGACACGCGTTGCACCAGTACCGCGACGAGGTGCACGCGCTCGCCTCGGACTTCGTGATGGGCGCGCTGTTCGGGCATCCGCTCTCCCGCCCGGTGGAGGACGCCCTGGCCGCTCCGCCGCCCCTGGGGCTGCGGATGCCGCTGGCCGTGGGGTTCGGGCGTTCGCTGCACCGGGCGTGACGCTCAGGCGAGCAGGTTTCCCCGCTTCGAGAGCAGGAACCTCTTGAACGCGGCCACGGGCGGAGTGTCCGGATGGCCGTCCAGCCATGCCACGCCGATCTCCCGTACCGCCCGCGGAGCCGTGACCGTCAGCTCCACTACCCCGGGGCGGGGGAAGGGCGGCGGGGGCAGCAGGGCGACGCCGAGGCCCGCGGCGACCAGACCGCGCAGGGTCTCCGTCTCCTCGCCCTCGAAGGCGACCCTCGGCTTGAAGCCGGCTTCCCGGCACAGGTCGTCGGTGATGCGGCGCAGGCCGTAGCCGGGCTCCAGGGTGACGAAGGTTTCGGCGGCGGCCTCGGCCAGGCGGATGCGTCTGCGGCCGGACAGGGGGTGGTCGGCGGAGACGACCAGCCGGAGTTTCTGCTCGTCCAGGCGGCGGGCCACCAGGTCGGGGGCGTCCGGGACCGGAGAGGTCAGACAGAGGTCCAGTTCGCCCGCCCGCAGGCCTTCGAGCATCGCCTCGCCGTAGTTCTGGACGAGGCTGAAGCGGACGCGCGGATGGTCGGCGCGGAAGGCGTGGAGGAGGCCGGGGACCGTCTCGGCGCCCATCGTGTGCAGAAAGCCGAAGGCGACCTTGCCGGTGCCCGCGTCCGCGTCGGCGCGGACCTCGTCGGCGGCGCGCTCGATCTCGGCGAGGGCGCGTTCGACGGAGGTGAGGAAGGTGCGGCCGGCCGGGGTGAGGGAGACCGTGCGGCCGCGGCGGGCGAACAGATCGACGCCCAGGTCGCGCTCCAGGCGGACCATGGCCCGGGACAGGGTCGACTGCGGGACCTGGGTCTCCTGCGCGGCCCGGGTGACGTGCTCGGTGCGGGCGACGGCGGCGAAGTAGGCGAGGCGCGGGGCGAGCAGCCGCGCCATGTCGGCCATGTCTTCTGTGTCACTGGACGGTGACAGACGGGACTGTGACCTCTGCTGATGCACCATGGGAACGATTATGACGAGTCCATGCATTGGACGGATGAGTCGGGGCGTACGTAGCTTCGAGGCATGTCTCCCGCCAGTACCGGGGCGTCCACCGTCGTGGGCGCCGTCCCGTCCGTTGCCGCCTCCGACTCCCGTACGGCTTCCGCTCCCGACTCCCGTATGGCCCCGGGCGGCCCCGGCTACCGCCGGATGAGCCTCGCCCTCTTCCTCGCCGGTGTCGCGACCTTCGCGCTCCTCTACTCCACGCAGGCGCTGCTGCCGCTGATCTCCGGCGAGTTCGGGGTGGCGGCGGGCGAGGCGAGCTGGACGGTGGCCGCCGCGACGGGCGGTCTGGCGCTGTTCGTCCTGCCGATGAGCGCGCTGTCGGAGCGCTTCGGCCGCCGTACGGTCATGACGGCCTCGCTGGCGGTCGCGGTGTCCGTGGGCATGCTGGTCCCCTTCGCGCCCTCGATCGGCGCGCTGGTGGTGCTGCGGGCGGTCCAGGGCGCGGCGCTGGCCGGGCTCCCGGCGTCGGCGACGGCGTACCTGGCCGAGGAGGTCCGGCCGAAGGCCCTGGTCACGGCGATCGGGCTGTTCGTCGCGGGCAACAGCATCGGCGGGATGAGCGGCCGGGTCATCACCGGCTGGGTGGCGCAGGAGTGGGGCTGGCGGGTGGCCGTCGGCGTGATCGGCGCGATCGCGGTCGGCTGCGCGGTGGCCTTCCGTCTGCTCCTGCCGGCTCCGCGGCACTTCACGGCGGGCTCACTGCGCCCGCGCGTCCTCGCCGGCACGGTCCGCGACCATCTGTCCGACCCGCTGCTACGCCGGCTGTACGCGATCGGCGCGCTGTTCATGACGGTGTTCGGCGGTGTGTACACGGTGATCGGCTACCGCCTGACGCAGGAGCCGTTCGGGCTGCCGCAGGGCATCGTCGGCTCGATCTTCCTGGTGTATCTGGTCGGCACGGTGTCGGCGTCGACGGCGGGTCGGCTGGTCGGGCGCCTGGGCCGCCGGGGCGCGCTCTATCTGGCCGCCGGCACGACGGCGTCGGGACTGCTGCTGTCCCTGGCCGACTCGCTGCCGCTGGTGCTGCTGGGCCTGGTCCTGATCACGGCGGGCTTCTTCGCGGGCCACGCGGTGGCGTCCTCTGCGGTCAGCAAGACGGCCACCCACGGCCGCGCCCAGGCCGCCGCCCTCTACCAGTCCGCGTACTACGTCGGCTCCAGCACCGGCAGCACGGTGGGCGCGATGGCCTTCCACGCGGGCGGCTGGGCCGGCACGGTCGGCGTGGGTGTCCTTGCGGTGCTCGGCGTCGTGACGATCACGGTGCTCGGGTCGCGGGCGGCCCGGGTGGCGGTGCGGCGGGAGCCGGCCGTCGCGCACTGAGTCGTCCCCCCTCGAACCCCCTGGGCGGACCCCCGTTGTCAGTGGTCGCCGATAGCGTCCGCCCGGCAACCGGTCCGAGCAGCAGGGGGTTTGTGGCATGGAGTTCCGAATCGAGCGCGGGGACCTCGCCGAGGCCGTGGGGTGGGCGGCGCGCGCACTGCCCGCCCGTACGCCCGTGCCGGTGCTGGGCGGGCTGCTGCTGGAGGCCGGGGCCGGGCGGCTGAGTGTGTCCGGGTTCGACTTCGAGACGGCTGCGCGTATGGAGGCCGACGCCGAGACGACGGTGGGCGGCCAGGTGCTCGTGCTCGGGCGCCGGCTGCTGGACATCTGCCGGGTGCTGCCGGACGGACCGGTGAGCTGTGTCCTTCAGGGGACGCGGTTCACGGTCGAGGCGGGCGGCACGCGCTTCGGCCTGTCGACGCTGCCCCGCGAGGAGTACCCGGCGCTGCCCACTCCGCCCGAGGTGTGCGGCGGCGTGGACGCGGCCGCGTTCGCGACGGCCGTCGGACAGGTCGCCGTGGCGGCGGGGCGGGACGACACGCTGCCGGTGCTGACCGGCGTACAACTGCGCCTGGACGGCGAGGAGATGACACTGTCCGCGTCGGACCGGTACCGGTACGCGGTACGACGGCTGGAGTGGAAGCCGCAGGCGGGGATCGCTCCCCAGGGCGCGGTGGAGGCGCTGCTGCCCGCACGGCGGCTGCTCGATGTCGCGCGGGCGCTGGGGCGGGGCGGGGTCGTGCGGATCGGGCTGGACTCCTCGGCTTCGGCGGGTGCGGGTCCGGTCGGGTTCGCGGGCGGGCGGATGCGGACGGTCGTACGGCGGCTGGACGGGCGGCTGCCGGGGTACGGGGCGCTGTTCGAGATGGCGGGGGCGGCGGTCGCCGAGGTGGAGTGCGGGGCGCTCACGGAGGCGGTACGACGGGTCTCGGTGGTGGCGGAGGCGAACAGTCCGCTGCGGCTGGACTTCTCGGCCGCGGACGGCTCCGTGCTGGTGCGGGCCGGGTACGGGGACGACGTGGCGGCACAGCGGCTGCCCGTGACGCTGGCCGGTGCCGAGGAGGTGACGGTGGCTTTCAACCCGGCGTATCTGCTGGACGCGCTGAACTCCTTCGAGGGGGAGCGGCTCACGGTGGAGCTGCTGGGGGCGGGGCAGCGGGCGCTGCTGAGCGCGGGTGGGGCGGACGAGGGGTCCGGCAGCGCTCACCGGCATTTGCTGATGTCCGTGAAGCAACTGGTCTGAGCCGACGCTGACCTGGCCCTTTACCCGCCCCGGGGGCCATTGTCAGTGGGCTGCGGTAGCTTCCGAAGTGCTGGAGCGCAAAGGCGCGCCACAGGAACGGCCACAGGGGTGGGTGGACGATGGGCAACGGCACGGCGACGACGGACCTCGACGTCGCACTGGAGAAGCACCGCACCGAGCTGACCGGCTACTGCTATCGCATGCTCGGCTCCGCCTTCGAGGCCGAGGACGCGGTGCAGGACACCCTGGTCCGGGCCTGGCGGAGCTACGACAAGTTCGAGGGCCGCTCCAGCCTCCGCTCGTGGCTGTACCGGATCGCGACGAACGTCTGTCTGGACATGCTGACGGCGGGCAACAAGCGGGCGAGGCCGGTGGATCTGTCGGACTCGACGCCCCTGGCCCAGGCGGCCCTCTCCCCCCGCCCGGACAACACCTGGCTGGAGCCGGTGCCGGACGCCCGGGTGCTGCCCACGGTCGGCGACCCGGCGGAGGCGGCCGTCGCCAAGGAGTCGATCCGGCTCGCCTTCATGGCGGCCCTGCAGCACCTGCCGCCCAAGCAGCGGGCGGTGCTGATCCTGCGCGAGGTGCTGGCCTGGAGGGCGAGCGAGGTCGCCGAGCTGCTGGGCACCACGGTGGCCTCGGTCAACAGCGCGCTGCAGCGGGCGCGGGCGACGCTCGCGGAGCGGGAGGACAAGGGTGCCGGGGCTGCGGTGTCGGACCCGCTGGACGAGGAGCAGCAAAGGCTCCTGGAGCGCTATGTGAAGGCGTTCGAGGGGTACGACATGACGGCGCTGACGGCGCTGCTGCACGAAGACGCCGTCATGACGATGCCGCCGTTCGACCTCTGGCTGACCGGGCACGACGACATCACGGGCTTCATGACGACCCTGGGCTCCGCCTGCGCGGGCTCCCGGCTGCTGCCGGTCGAGGTCAACGGCCTGCCCGGCTTCGCCCAGTACAAGCCGGACCCGGACGCGGGCGGCTTCACCCCTTGGTCCATCCAGATCCTTGAAATATCAGACGGCCGCCTCACCGGGTTCCACTTCTTCCTCGACACGAAGCGCTGGTTCCCGCTGTTCGGCCTGCCCCTCCACCTCGAAGCGGAGCCCGACGAGGTCGAGGAGGGCGTGTAGCGCCGGATCAGCATCCCGCAGCCGTATCCGCCCCCCGGCCCGCCGCGCGGCCAGCTCCAGCCGCGCAAGCAGATCGACAGCCCCGAGCCCGGGCGGCCCGAGCCCACCCACATCACATACGACGACCCCGCCTCCGGCGCCCTCCAGCAGCGCCCGCACGTCGTCACAGAACCCGCTCACCTCGTCTTTTACGACGGGGCCGGGCAGCACAAGTACGGGGGGTGTCTTGGCGTCCACGTGCTGTAGACCGGGCGGGCGGGGCTAACTCATCGGCCGCCGTCGTTACTTGGCTGGGAACTCACCGGTGTCCAAGGTGAGACCGAAGGGCTCGGGCAGGTCGACGGCGGCGCCGAACCTGGACGCGTGGAGGACGCGGTGGACCCCGTCCTCGGGACAGCCGTACAGCACCACGGTCGGCCCGCCGGGCGCCAGGCGGTCGACCAGGAGGTACAGGGGGGACACCGCCCTGGGCGTAGCCCGCCACCTTGGTCGTCCGGTCGGTCTCCGCCGTGCCGGCCGAGGTGATCTCGGCGACCAGTTCTGCCGCGTCAGCAGGAGCGAAGTAATGATCCCCGCGCCGCAGCACCTCCTCCGGCACCACGGCAAGGTCGGGCACATACAGTTCCTGCCGCGAGGAGACCGCCAGGGCCGGCCGCTGGTAGATGCCCCAGCAGTCAGGGATCACCCCGTAGAGGTGTCGCTGCATCGGCTCCAAGAGACTGTGGTGGGCAACGGCGGAATAGGGCGCCACGGTGATGAGTCCCTTGACGATCTCCACCTTGCAGCCCTTGGGCACGTCGGTCTGCTTCCAGACCCAGACGAGTTCCCCCCACTCGTCGTCGGTCAGGAGACAGTCACCGTCGAACGAATCCATGGGCTGATCCAACACGCCGAACGGGACCGGCGAGGGTCCACCGGTCCCGTTCACCCGAAAGGGAAATCGGCTGGTCAGGCGATACGTTCCAGCACCACCGGGGTCGCCGAGTACTCCGTGCCGGGGGCCGCGATGTCGTACGAACCCTCGACCGCCTGGAGGGCGTAGTCGAAGCGTTCGGGGGTGTCCGTGTGCAGGGTCAGGAGGGGCTGGCCCTCCGTCACCGTGTCGCCGGGCTTGGCGTGCATTTCGATGCCCGCGCCCGCCTGCACCGGGTCCTCCTTGCGGGCGCGGCCCGCGCCGAGGCGCCAGGCGGCGATGCCGATGTCGTAGGCGTCGAGGCGGGTCAGGATGCCCGAGGTGCCCGCCTTCACCACGTGCTGTTCCTTCGACGTGGGCAGCGTGGCGTCGGGGTCGCCGCCCTGGGCCGCGATCATGCGGCGCCAGACGTCCATCGCCGAACCGTCGGCCAGGGCCTTGGCCGGGTCCGCGTCCTTCACGCCGGCGGCGTCGAGCATCTCGCGGGCGAGCGCGATCGTCAGCTCGACCACGTCCGCCGGGCCGCCGCCCGCCAGGACCTCGACCGACTCGCGGACCTCCAGGGCGTTGCCCGCCGTGAGGCCGAGCGGGGTGGACATGTCCGTGAGGAGGGCAACCGTCTTCACGCCGTGGTCGGTGCCGAGGCCCACCATCGTGGACGCGAGTTCGCGCGCGTCCTCGATCGTCTTCATGAAGGCGCCCGTGCCGACCTTCACGTCCAGGACCAGTGAGCCGGTGCCCTCGGCGATCTTCTTCGACATGATCGAGGAGGCGATCAGCGGGATCGCCTCGACCGTGCCGGTGACGTCACGCAGGGCGTACAGCTTCTTGTCGGCGGGCGCGAGGCCGTCGCCCGCCGCGCAGATCACCGCGCCGGTGGTGTCGAGGACGTGCAGCATCTCCTCGTTGGAGAGCAGCGCGCGCCAGCCCGGGATCGACTCCAGCTTGTCCAGCGTGCCGCCGGTGTGGCCGAGGCCCCGGCCCGACAGCTGCGGGACGGCCGCGCCACAGGCCGCCACGAGGGGCGCCAGCGGGAGCGTGATCTTGTCGCCGACGCCGCCCGTGGAGTGCTTGTCCGCGGTCGGACGGGACAGGGACGAGAAGTCCATGCGCTCGCCGGAGGCGATCATCGCCGCCGTCCAGCGGGCGATCTCACGGCGGTTCATGCCGTTGAGCAGGATGGCCATCGCGAGCGACGACATCTGCTCGTCGGCGACCTCGCCACGCGTGTACGCGTCGATGACCCAGTCGATCTGCTCGTCGCTGAGCTCACCGCGGTCCCGCTTGGTGCGGATGACGGAGATGGCGTCCATGGCCATGGCGTGCGTTCCTTCCGGGAGGTGCGAAACACGCGGCCCCTCCGATCGGATCTGTTCGGAGGGGCCGCGGTGGAGTTACTTGCTGAGATGGTCCGGGCCGAAGGCCTGCGGGAGCATCGCGGAGAGCGGCAGCACGCCCTCCGGGGTGTCGACCAGCAGGTCGGGCCCGCCGAACTCGTACAGCAGCTGGCGGCAGCGGCCGCACGGGACGAGCAGGCCACCCGTGCCCTCCACACAGGTGAAGTGCGTCAGCCGGCCGCCGCCCGTGCGCACGAGCTGGGACACCAGCCCGCACTCGGCGCACAGGCTGATGCCGTACGAGGCGTTCTCGACGTTGCAGCCGGTGACGACGCGCCCGTCGTCGACCAGGGCCGCGACACCGACCGGGAAGCCGGAGTACGGGGCGTACGCGTGGGACATGGCCTCGCGGGCCTCCGCACGCAGCGCCTCCCAGTCGAAGTCGGCGGCCGAGGTCACTTGCCCTGTCCCTTCCGGTACGGCAGGCCGTCCGCCTTCGGCATCCGCAGGCTCTGCGCGGAGAGGGAGAGCACCAGCAGGGTGACGAGGTACGGGGTCGCCGTGACGAGCTGACGCGGAACCTCGTTCGTGGTGGCGTACCAGAGGAACATCAGCGCCGAGATCACGACGGTGACGACGGCCGGGACGAACTTCTTCTTCCAGGCCAGGTACGCCGCGCCGAACACCAGCAGGATCGCGAGCAGCAGGATCAGCGCGTGCACGTTCACCGTACCGCCGCGCAGGTTGAGGCTGTCGGTGTAGCCGAACAGCCCCGCGCCGAGGGCGAGGCCGCCCGGCATCCAGTTACCGAAGATCATCGCGGCGAGACCGATGTAGCCGCGGCCGGCCGTCTGGCCGTCCAGGTACACGTTCGAGGCCACGATGGACAGGAACGCACCGCCGAGGCCGGCGAAGGCACCCGAGATGATCACCGCGATGTACTTGTACTTGTAGACGTTGACACCGAGGGACTCGGCCGCCACCGGGTTCTCGCCGCAGGAGCGCAGCCGCAGACCGAAGGCGGTGCGCCACAGCACCCACCAGGTGGCCGGGACGAGGGCGACCGCGATGACGGTGAGCGGCGACAGGTCGGTGACCAGACCGCCGACCAGGCCGGCGATGTCCGAGATCACGAACCAGTGCTTCTCGTTGAGCGTGCTCAGCCAGTCGGACAGCCCCGGGATGTCGAAGGAGCCCAGCGAGTCGATCGGCGGGGACTGCTTGGAGGAGCCCTGCGGGGCGTTCTCGAAGGTGAACTTCGACAGATAGCGGGTGGTGCCGAGGGCCAGGATGTTCAGGGCCACACCGGAGACGATGTGGTTGACGTTGAAGGTCACCGTGGCGATGGCGTGCAGCACGGCGCCGAGGGCACCGCCGACGATACCGAGGGCGACACCGGCCCACGGGCCCCACTGGTAGCCGGCCCAGGCGCCGAACCAGGTGCCGAGGATCATCATGCCCTCGAGGCCGATGTTGACGACGCCGGAGCGCTCCGACCACAGGCCGCCGAGACCGGCGAGGCCGATCGGCACGGCGAGGCGCAGCGCGGTGGACATCTGGCCGGTCGAGGTGATGCCGTCGGCGCCGGTGATGAGGCGGACGGCGGAGGTCAGGACCAGCACGCCCGCGATGATCAGCAGGAGTACCGGGAGCGAGACACGGCGGCTTCCCGGGGCGGGCCGCTTCGCCTGCGGCTTGGCGATGGTCGCGGTGCTCATCAGGCCGCCACCTCCTTGTTGGTGTTGCGGGCGGCGGCGGCCAGCTCGGCGCCGACCCGGCTCTGCTGACGGCGCAGACCCCACTGGCGGACGAACTCGTACGAGATGACGACCGCGAAGACGATCAGGCCCTGCATGATCGTGGCGATCTCCTTCGGGTACGCCTCCGGGGTCGCGTAGTCGAGGGCGGGCGAGGCCTTGTCGAGGAAGGCCCACAGGAGGGCGGCGAACGCGATGCCGCCCGGGTTGTTGCGGCCGAGCAGGGCGATGCCGATGGCGGTGAAGCCGAGGCCCGTCGGGAAGCTCAGGCTGTAGGTGTGGCTCTCGCCGAGCAGCAGCGGCAGACCGGCCAGGCCCGCGACCGCGCCGGAGATCAGCATGGAGACCAGCACCATGCGCTTGGCGCTGACGCCGGAGGCCGCGGCGGCGGTCTCGGAGGCGCCGGTGGCGCGCAGGTCGAAGCCGAAGCGGGTGCGGTTGAGGACCAGCCAGTACAGCACGCCCAGCAGGACCGCGAGGAAGACCAGGCCGTAGATCTCACCGACGTCGGAGCCCAGGTTGATACCGGGGACCCAGCCGGACTTGTGCATGACGCCGGTCGTCGCGTTGTTGCCGACCTGCACGCCCCACACGCTGGTGAGGGTGACGTAGCCGATCACGCTGGTGGCGATCGCGTTCAGCATGATCGTCGCGACGACCTCGCTGACGCCCCGGGTGACCTTCAGGACGCCCGCGATGCCGGCCCAGAAGGCGCCGGTGCACATGGCGACCAGCAGCAGCACCGGGACCTGCAGGAAGCCCGGCAGGGCGAGGTGCGCGCCGACGATGGCGGTCATCACCGCGGCGAGGCGGTACTGGCCGTCGACACCGATGTTGAACAGGTTCATCCGGAAGCCGAGGGCGACACCGATGGCGGCGATGTAGTACAGCGACGCCTGGTTGATGATCAGGACCTGGACGTCCGAGTACGGCAGCTGCTCCAGCATCAGCGTGTACGGCTCGACCGGGTTCTTGCCCGAGGCGATCAGGACGACCGAGGTCAGCACGATCGCGAGGACGAGCGCGATGACCGGGCCGGCCACCGCGAGGAGCATGCGCTCCTTGTCGAACTTCTTCATCGGGCCTCGTCCTCCGGACCGGCGTCTGCCTCGTCTTCTGTGGCGGTGTCTACGTGTTCCAGGTGGCCGGACGCAGCGCCCGTCATGGCCGAGCCCAGCTCCTCCGGCGTGATGGTGGCGGGGTCGGCATCGGCGACCAGCCTGCCGTCGTAGATCACGCGCAGGGTGTCCGACAGGCCGATCAGCTCGTCCAGGTCGGCGGAGATCAGCAACACGGCCAGGCCCTCGCGGCGGGCCTCCCGGATGCGGTCCCAGATCTGCGCCTGGGCGCCTACGTCCACACCGCGGGTGGGGTGGGCGGCGATCAGGAACTTGGGGTCGTGGCTCATCTCACGGCCGACGATCAGCTTCTGCTGGTTGCCGCCGGACAGGGAGGCCGCGGTGACGTCGATGCCCGGGGTGCGGACGTCGAACTCCTCGACGATCCGGCGGGTGTCGGCCTGGGCGCCCTTGGGGTCCAGCCAGAAGCCCTTGGCGTTGGGCCGCTCGGTGACATGGCCGAGGATGCGGTTCTCCCACAGCGGGGCCTCGAGGAGCAGGCCCTGGCGGTGGCGGTCCTCGGGGATGTAGCCGACGCCCGACTCACGGCGCTTGCGGGTGGACCAGGGGGTGATGTCCTCGCCGAGGAAGTGGACGGAGCCGGAGTCGGCGTTCTTCAGGCCGATCAGCGCGTCGATGAGCTCGGTCTGGCCGTTGCCCTCGACACCGGCGATGCCCATGACCTCACCGGCGTGGATGGTGAAGGTGACGTCGTCGAGGGCGCGCTTGGCCTGGCCGGGGGTGGTGGCCTCGGTGAGGACGTCGGCGCCCGCCGCTGCGCCGGCCGAGCCGACCGTGGCGGTCTCGGGCTGCGCGCCGGCCTCCCCGAGGGAGGCGCCGCCGCGGGCGTACACGGTGAGTCCCCTGACCTCGATGACGGCCCGGTCGGTCACCGTCGACTCGGCGGTCTCCGGGGTGGGCAGCTCGCTGCCGACCATCATCTCGGCGAGCTGGCGCGAGGTGGTCTCGGAGGGGATTGCCGTGCCGACCGTCGTACCGCGGCGGATGACGGTGATGTCGTCGGCCACGGAGAGCACCTCGCCCAGTTTGTGCGAGATGAAGATGACGGAGAGGCCCTCGGCCTTGAGCTCACGCAGGTTGTCGAAGAGCGCGTCGACCTCCTGCGGGACGAGCACGGCGGTCGGCTCGTCGAGGATCAGGGTCGTGGCACCGCGGTAGAGGACCTTGAGGATCTCGACGCGCTGGCGGTCGGCGACGCCGAGGTCCTCGACGAGGACGTCGGGGCGGACACCGAGGCCGTAGCGGTCGGACAGTTCCTTGATCTTCTTGCGGGCGCCGCCGCCGATGCCGTACAGCTTCTCGCTGCCCAGCACCACGTTCTCCAGGACGGTCAGGTTGTCGGCCAGCATGAAGTGCTGGTGGACCATGCCGATGCCCCGGGCGATGGCGTCGGCGGGCGACGAGAAGGTGACCTGCTCGCCTTTGATCGCGATGGTGCCCTCGTCCGGCTTCTGCATGCCGTAGAGGATCTTCATCAGAGTCGACTTGCCGGCGCCGTTCTCGCCGACGAGGGCGTGGACGGTGCCCTTTCGGACAGTCAGGTGGATGTCGTGGTTGGCAACGACACCGGGGAATCGCTTGGTGATCCCCGCCAGCTCGACCGCGACTGTCGACTCTGCGGTGAGCGGAGGGCTGCTGGACGCGTCGATGGCGCACTCTCCTCGGGAAAGGGGCCGCTCTACGCGCGTAGCGCCCCTGCTTTAAATAGTGCCCGGACCTGACCGATCTCGTTTCGTACCCGACTCGATCCGTTCCGAGCATTCTGCCGCGCGAACGGGGCGCGGGCGGCCCTGACGGTTGACGCCAGAGCCGATCCTTCCCGTGCCCCGTTCCGTGGCCGTAACGCTGCCATTACAGCGCCCTTTTGACCATGCCTACGACAGGCCTACGACACTCCCGTCAGGAGGTCTTCACCACGATGGTGCCGTTCTTGATGCCCGCTTCGGCCTTCTTGATCGCGGCCTGGATGTCCGCGTTGTTCTTGAAGGTGGGGTTGGAGTCGGCGATGCCCACCCCGCCCGACTTGAGGTCGCCGCGGACCTCGCCCGACAGGGGCTTCTTGTCGACGACGGACTTGGTGAGGTCGTACACCGCACCCTCGACGTTCTTGAGGGCCGAGGTCAGGATGTAGTTCTTGTACTTCGCCAGCGCGTCCTGCTTGTACTGGTCGGAGTCCACGCCGATCGCCCAGATCTTGTGCTCGGCGGCGGCCTTGATGACGCCCTGGCCGGACAGACCGGCGGCGGCGTAGATCACGTCGGCGCCCGAGTCGATCTGGCCCTTGGCGGCGTTCTCACCCTTGTCGGGGCTGGAGAAGCCACCCTCCTGCGGGGTCTGGGTCAGGTACTGCTTCTCGATCTTGATCTTCGGGTTGACCGACTGCGCACCCTGAATGAAGCCGGCCTCGAACTTGTGGATCAGCGGGATGTCCACACCACCGATGAAGCCGACGTGGTTCTTCTTGGTGGCCTTGGCGGCCGCGACACCGGCGAGGTAGGAGGACTGCTCCTCGTGGAACACCATGTCGGCGACGTTCTTCGACGTGATGGTGTTGTCGTCGATGACACCGAAGGTGATCTTCGGGTACTTGGCCGCGACCTCCTTGACGGCCGGCGCGTACACGTAGCCGACGCCGATGATCGGGTTGTAGCCCGACTTGGCGAGCTGCTCCAGGCGCTGCACCTTGTCCGCGTCGGTCTCGTTGTCGCTGGGCTCGACGTCCCGGCCGCCGATCTTGAACTCCGTCTGCGCCTTCTCGAAACCGGCGTAGGCGGCGTCGTTGAAGGACTGGTCGCCCTTGCCACCGATGTCGTAGGCCAGACCGATGCCCTTGCTCTTGGCGCCGTCGGCGGAAGAAGAGGAGCTGGTCGAGCTGCTGCCACAAGCGGACATGGTGACGGCGAGGGCCGCGGTTGCGGCGCCTGCGATCGCGATACGGGACACCCGGCGCATGGAACGTGACTCCTTTGTGCAAGCGCCCATACCAGGCGCTGGTTCCGCCGCAGCGTAACGCGCGTAGACCGGTGAGAGAACCCCACCTTGCCAGAGTGTTATCCGACCGTTTTGAACTTTCCGGCCAACTTCGCCGGTGTCACGTATCAGCGCGGTTCGGCGGTCAAGATCGCTCCCGGGTGTGACCTTTGTCTACGGCTGTCTACGGCGCCGCGGCGCCACTTTCCGAGGGGGCTGGCCGTATGAGGCTGCTCGTACGGAGAGGGGGTCGCCGATCTCGGACGCGCTGCGGCCGGCTCCGGCGGCAGTTGCTGGAGCAGCACGTTGGCGGGCCTCGGATCGCGGTGGACGACGCCGTCGGCGTGGCCGGCGGCGAGCGCGTCGGCGATCCGGGCGGTCATCAGGGCCGCGGCGACGGGTGTGAAGGGGCCGTTCTCGCACAGGTAGCGGTGCAGGTCGGGGCCCGCGGCGTCGCCGCTTCCGGCAACATCAACACGAGCGGCGAGTTCCCGTAATCGGCGTCGCCCTGTCGGCCACCGTGGCGGGCGTGGCTGCGCCCGCCATGGCGTCCGTCAACTACACGACCCGGGCAGCGCGTTCAGCGTCTGCGGCAACATCAGACCGGGCGGCGAGTTCCCGTCCATGTTCGAGCCGGTCCACGGCTCGACCCCCGACATCGCCGGCCAGAGCCGCCGCCTCCTCCGGCGCGGTCCTGTCCGTCGGCCTCCTGCTGCGCCACCTCGGCCACGAGACCGAGGCCACTGCCAGTGAGGATGCCGTCTCCGCCACCAGACCCAAACCACCCACACCGCCTACGCCGTCTGGGGGGCATGAAACTCAACAGGCTTGCGTTCGCCACGGCGGGCATCAGCGTCGCCCCGTCGGCCGCCGTGGTGAGCGTGGCTGCGCCCGCCATGGCCTCCATCAACCGCACGACCCTGGCGGCACGTTCAACGTCTACAGCAAGCGGGCCAACGCCCCCGCGGACGGTATGAGGAAGCCCCGGGCCGTACCAGCCCGGGGCTTCCTCGTCAGCGGTCGGAGAATTACTGCGTCTTGACGGTGACCTTGCCGTCGATGATGTCCTGCTTGGCCTTGTCCACGGCGGTGACGACGTCCTTCATCGCCTGGTACTTCGGGTTGGAGTCGGCGAAGCCCACGCCGCCCGACTTGAGGTCGCCGCGGACCTCGCCCGACAGGGGCTTGCCTTCGGTGACGGACTTGACCAGGTCGTACACCGCGCCGCCGACGTTCTTGAGGGCGGAACCGAGGATGTAGTCCTTGTACTTGGCCAGCGCGTCCTGCTTGTACTGGTCGGAGTCCACGCCGATGGCCCAGATCTTGTGCTCGGCGGCGGCCTTGATGACGCCCTGGCCGGACAGGCCGGCGGCGGCGTAGATCACGTCGGCGCCCGAGTCGATCTGGCCGTTGGCGGCGTTCTCACCCTTGTCGGGGCTGGAGAAGCCACCCTCCTGCGGGGTCTGGGTCAGGTACTGCTTCTCGATCTTGATCTTCGGGTTGACCGACTGCGCACCCTGAATGAAGCCGGCCTCGAACTTGTGGATCAGCGGGATGTCCACACCACCGATGAAGCCGACGTGGTTCTTCTTGGTGGTCATGGCGGCCGCGACACCCGCCAGGTACGAGGACTGCTCCTCGTGGAACACCATGTCGGCGACGTTCTTCGACGTGATGCTGTTGTCGTCGATGATGCCGAAGGTGATCTTCGGGTACTTGGCGGAGACCTCCTTGACGGCCGGCGCGTAGACGAAGCCGACGCCGATGATCGGGTTGTAGCCCGACTTGGCGAGCTGCTCCAGGCGCTGCACCTTGTCCGCGTCGGTCTCGTTGTCGTTCGGCTCGACGTCCCGGCCGCCGATCTTGAACTCGGTCTCCGCCTTCTGGAAACCGGTGTAGGCGGCGTCGTTGAAGGACTGGTCGCCCTTGCCGCCGATGTCGTAGGCGAGACCTATGCCCTTGCCCGAGTACTTGCCGTTCTCGGACGTGCTCGAGGAATCACTGCTGGACTTGCCGCACCCGGCGGCCGCGAGGGCGACGACCGCGACGGTCACCGCAGCTTGGGAGAACCTGGTCCTCCGAGAGTTCAGACGCACAGCAAGCACCCTTCATCCCCACGGCACCGTCGCCGGCCCGCTTCCCCAATGTGCCGCCTCAGGTGGCGATTTCGGCGCACAGTAACGCGCGTAGAAGGTGAGGGGAACGGGGTTTCTCCGGGCCGTTATCGATTCGTGCCGACTCCGGGTTACAGCTGGAATCCGGCGGTTACAACAGGGTGACACAAGGAGGCGAAGAGGTGCCAATAGGACACCTCTCCGCCCTCCGGTCGCTACTGCACGGCGTCGAGCAGGGCGGCAGCGGTGAACAGCTCCACGCCGACCACGATCGCGTACTCGTCGGCGTCGAAGTCTCCCTGGTGCAGGTCACGCACCGTGCGCTCACCAGGGGTGCGCACCCCGAGCCGTGCCAGAGCTCCGGGCACATGCTCCAGATACCAGGAGAAGTCCTCCCCGCCGAGGCTCTGCTCGGTCCCCTCGACCGACTCCGGGCCGCGCCGCGCGACCATCGCGTCCCGCAGCAGTTCGGTCACGACGCGGTCGTTGACCACAGGCGGGACCCCGCGCACATAGTTGATCTCCGACTTCGCCCGGTGCATGGTCGCGACCTCGTCGATCGCCGCGTGCACGATGTCGGGCGCCTGCCGCCAGGTCTCCAGGTCCAGACAGCGCACGGTGCCCGAGAGCTCCGCGTGCTGCGGGATCACGTTCGGCGCGTGTCCCGACTCGATCCGTCCCCAGGTCACGGCGAGCCCGCTCCTGCTGTCCACCCGCCGGGCGACGAGCGCGGGCACGTCGATGGCGACGCGGGCGGCGGCGGTGACCAGGTCGGTGCTCAGATGCGGCCGGGCGGTGTGCCCGCCGGGGCCGTCCAGCGCGACCTCCAGCCGGTCGCAGGCGCTGGTGATGGCGCCGTGCCGCAGGCCGACCTTCCCGACGTCCAGCCGGGGATCGCAGTGCACGGCGATGATGCGCCGCACCCCGTCCAGCACCCCGCAGTCGATGATGTCGGCGGCACCGCCGGGCAGCACCTCCTCGGCGGGCTGGAAGATCAGCCGCACGGGGCGGGGCAGCCGGCCCTGGCGGTGCAGCTCGGCGAGGACGAGTCCGGCGCCCAGCACCACGGCCGTGTGCACGTCGTGTCCGCAGGCGTGGGCCCGGTCGGGCACGGTGGAGCGGTACGGGCAGTCGCTCTTCGTGTCCGGGATGGGCAGGCCGTCGATGTCGGCCCGCAGCGCGAAGATGCCGCCGCCGTCGCCGCCGGCCGCCTCCGCCACGCCGATGTCGCATACGAGCCCGGTTCCGACGGCGAGGACGCGGGGGCTGAGCCCGGCCTTCTCCAGCCGCTCCTTGATCGCGGCGGTGGTGCGGAACTCCTGGTTGCCCAGCTCGGGGTGCATGTGCAAGTCGCGCCGGAACGCTACGAGTTCGTCGTACAGCGCCTCGCTCAGCACGCCGGGCAGCACATCACCGGACAGATCGGCCTCGGACTCTCGGGACATCAATTGGTTCACCCTCTGAAGGGTAGGACGCCCGGACGGTCAACTGACCCTCGATCAACAAAAGTTCAACCCGTTAGGGGAAGAAAATCTGACCACCGGACGCATAGCTATCGACGGAGATGGGTAAACTCGTCCGACTTCAAGCCAAGTCGATCACGAAATTCCACGGCGCGCGACCCCGGCCGCACCCCTGAACCCTTCCTCGTCCCTTTTCCTCCACGGATACCACGCCCCGCCCGAGCACGGCTGGAGCTGTCCACCCACCGGACCGGGAGAAGCGCGGGACGGCCCGGCGGCCGCGCCGGTAACGTGCGCCGACGTGACGGAACCGGACTTCATCCAGGCCACCCGCTCCTCCTACGACGCCATCGCCAAGGAGTACTCGGACCGCTACCCGGACCACCTCGCGGACCGACCCGTGGACCGGGCCATGCTCACCGCCTTCGCCGAACTGGCCAGAGCCGCCGCCCCCGCGCCCGTCGCCGACCTCGGCAGCGGTCCGGGCCACATCACCGCCCGTCTGCACGCCCTCGGGGTGCCGACCTTCGGGGTCGACATCTCCCCCCGGATGACCGCCCTGGCCCGCGAGGCGCACCCGCAGCTGCGCTTCCACGTGGGCTCGCTGACGTCCCTGGACCTCCCGGACGCCACGCTCGCCGGGATCGCCGCCCTCTACTCGATCATCCACGTGCCCGACGAGCACCTGCCGGCGACGTTCGCGGAGTTCCACCGCACCCTCGTCCCCGGCGGCCACGTCCTGCTGGCCTTCCAGTACGGCGACGGCGACGGTCTGCACCTCACGGAGCGCTTCGGCCACGAGATCAGCCTCGACTACCACTGGCGCACCCCGGACACGGTCGCCGCCCTCCTGACCGAGGCCGGCCTGCACCCACTTGCCCGAACCGTGCGCGAACCACTGGACGAGGAAAAACTCCCCCGCGGCTTCGTCCTGGCCCACAAGGCCCCGGCCGACCGGCTCGAACGCCAGGGCTAGCCCCCGGGCCCGACCGGCGCCAGACCCGGGCCGGACCGGCGCGGGCGCGTCACATCTGCTGCGTGCCCCACTGGTCCGGCCCGACATCGTCCCGGTCGATTTCCAGCCCGGCCCGGCGCGGGAACTCGGCGACATCCGGCACGCCGTACGCATGCCTGCGCCTCACGAAACGGACACCAGCGCCAGACCCGGCCCTGACCGGCGCCGGACCAGGGTCAGACCGCGCTCACCGCCGCCAGGCGGTGGACGTCGCGGGCCGTGCCCGTCACCCCGGACAGGAAGCCCTGGGCCCGAGGGGAGGCGTTTTCCGTCAGCCAGGCCGGGTCGATGTCGCACACGGCGACCCGTACTCCCGTGCCGACGAGGGCGAGGGGCAGGGTGTGGACGACCGTGGACGGAAAGCTGAGGATCGTCCGCCCGATCGGTCCGCGCCGGGCGATCAGCTCCAGCGGGAGGTCGGGGCGGACGATCTCCAGTCCCGTCGCGGCGGCGAGCCGGTGCAGTTTCTCCGCGCTCTCGCGGCGGTGGGCGAAGTACCGCAGGGCCCCGTGGGCCTTGGCCAGGCTGCGCACCGCCTCCAGATAGCGGTCCCCGTCCACCACCCCGGTCTCGACCAGGGACGTGCCCACCATGTCCGCGCCCTTGGTGATGCGCGGCGGGCCGAAGCGGGCCCGGGTCCAGCCGAAGTCGTTCGCGGTGACCGTGACGCCCTCCGGGGTCTCCTCCATCGGCATCGAGGAGAAGACCTCCACCCGGCGCTTGCCGCTGGGGGTCAGCCGGCGCCGGGCCGAGGACGACACGGGGGCGAAGAGGAGGTCACGCGGGCCGGGGCGGCCGCCCTTGCGGTGCCAGCGGACCAGTCGCTCGCCACGGGCGAGCTGGGCGACGAACTCCATCGTCGCCGTGCCGTCGTCGACCACCACCAGGTCCTTGGCCCGGGTGATCGTCAGCAGCAGCTGTACATAGCGGGAGAACGGGTCTCCCATGACGATGCGGTCCGCCCGGCGCAGTGCCCCGGCGAGCCCGCCGATCGTGTGGAAGGGCGCGGTCGTACCACCCCGTGCCTCCTCCCAGCGGACCTGGTACCCCTCGTCCCGGGCCAGATCGGCCATACGGCGCAGCTGGCCCCGGGTCATGGGGTCGGTCGGGGACAGCACGACGACGGTGAGCTCCGCGCCCGTCGTCGGCGGACCGCCGTCGGCGGACCGCCTCACCTGGGACGGCACGGACGGCAGCGACCCCGCGCCGGCCTCTCCCGCCCCTCGCAGGGCGTGGACGTGCGCCCACTCCAGCACGTTCAGCAGCTGTACCGGGCTCTCCACGAACGCGAGAGTGCGGGGGGTGGTGCCGGTGTTCCCGGCGCGGGGGCTCATCGCCGTCGGACCGTCCCGTCGTAAGGCGTGGTGTATGGCGTTGTCGGTGTTCGGGTTGCTCAGACCGCGACCGGCTCGCCCGCCGCGGCCGCGATCTCCGCCTCGGCGACGACGCCGGCGACACGGCGCAGCTTCTTCATCGGGCCGAGCTCGGAGTCGTAGACCTTCTTGACGCCGTCACCGAGGGAGGCCTCGATGGTGCGGATGTCGCGGACGAGGCGCGTGAGGCCCTGCGGCTCCACGGAGGCGGCCTGGTCGGAGCCCCACATGGCGCGGTCGAGGGTGATGTGGCGCTCGACGAAGGCGGCGCCGAGGGCGACGGCGGCCAGCGTGGTCTGCAGACCGGTCTCGTGGCCGGAGTAGCCGATCGGCACGTTCGGGTACTCGTCCTGCAGGGTGTTGATGACGCGGAGGTTGAGCTCCTCGGCCTTCGCCGGATACGTCGAGGTGGCGTGGCAGAGAAGGATGTTGTCGCTGCCCAGGACCTCGACCGCGTGGCGGATCTGCTTCGGGGTGGACATACCGCTGGAGAGGATGATCGTGCGGCCCGTGGCGCGCAGGGCGCGCAGCAGCTCGTCGTCCGTCAGGGAGGCGGAGGCCACCTTGTGGGCGGGGACGTCGAACTTCTCCAGGAAGGCGACGGCCTCGGTGTCCCACGGGGAGGCGAACCAGTCGATCCCCTTCTCCTTGCAGTACTCGTCGATCTGGCGGTACTCGTCCTCACCGAACTCCACGCGGTGGCGGTAGTCGATGTAGGTCATCCGGCCCCAGGGGGTGTCGCGCTCGATGTCCCACTGGTCGCGCGGGGTGCAGATCTCCGGCGTGCGCTTCTGGAACTTCACGGCGTCACAGCCGGCCTCCGCGGCCACGTCGATCAGCTTGAACGCGTTCTCCAGCTCACCGTTGTGGTTGATGCCGATCTCGCCGCAGATGTAGACGGGGTGGCCGGGGCCGGCGGTGCGGGAACCGAACTGGCGGATGCGGGAGTTGCTCATGACAGGGGGTGTCCTTACTTGGTGAGGGAATCGAGAGAGGGGCCGAGGATCCAGCTGGCGATCTCTCGGATGGCGCCGTCGCCACCGGGGACGGTGGTGACCGCGCGTGCGGCGCCGCGCACGACGTCGTGGGCGCTCGCGACCGCCACGGGCCAGCCCACGAGGGCGAAGCACGGGAGGTCATTGACGTCGTTGCCGACGTAGAGCACGCGCTCGGGCGCGATGCCCTGCTCCTCGCACCACTGCTTGAGTGCGAGGTCCTTCCGGTCGATGCCGTGAAGCACCGGGATCTGCAGCTTCCGGGCCCGGGCGGCGACGACCGGGTTCTGTTCCGTGGACAGGATCAGCATCTTCAGGCCGCTCTTGCGCAGCGCGGCGATGCCGAGTCCGTCCCCGCGGTGCACGGAGACGAACTCCCGTCCGTCGGAGTCGATCAGCACCCTGTCGTCGGTCTGGGTGCCGTCGAAGTCGAGGACTACGGCGTCGATGTCGTCGTAGGTGGGGAGGGCGCCGGGGCGGTCCGCGTCGAAGAGCGGGGCCAGGGCGCGGGCGCGGGCGAGATCGTGCGGGTCGTCGATCTCCAGCACGCGCGCGGGGTCGGTGCGTACGAGCTCGGTGTGGCCGAAGAAGCGGTGCTGGTGCTCACGGAAGCCCTGGGCCTCCATGGCGTAGGCGGCGCCGGTCTCCAGCAGGTCCTGGGGGCGGTCCTGGCGGCGCGGGCGGAAGGACTTGTCGTGGTTGACGCCGTAGCCGCCCACGGAAGCCCCGTCGGCCTCCCCGGTGACCGGAACCGGCACGGGCGCGTCCGCCCCGTCCCGCCAGATGAAGCCGTGGAAGGGGGCCACGGTCACGGCCGTGTCGGCGCCGTTCTCGACGACCGCTCCGGCCACGCCGTCGATGTCCTCGCGGACGATGAACGGGCTGGTGCACTGGACCAGCAGGACGACGTCGACCGGGGTGCCGTGCAGCGCCTCGTGGGCGTCCATGGCATGCAGGACGGCGGCCTCGGAGGTGGCGGTGTCACCGGCGATGGCGGCCGGACGGAGGACGACCTCCGCCCCCGCCTGCCGGGCCGCCGCCGCGATCGCCTGGTCGTCGGTGGAGACGACGACGTCGGTCACCAGACGGGAGGCCCGGCACTCGCGTACGGCGCGGGCGACCAGCGGGACGCCGCCGACCGGGGCGAGGTTCTTCGCGGGCACTCCCTTGGAGCCGCCACGCGCGGGAATCACGGCGAGCACACGGCGCACAACGGCCGCTTCGGGGTGGGACATCGGCTCTGTTCCTTCGGACGCTTGACGCGGGATCCGGTCGCTCACAGCTCTCCCATTCGTCGGATCACGGGTGCCACCCGCTGGACGCCGTGGCGGTAGGCGCCGCGCGCCGCACGGCGCACGATCTGGCGGACCGGTCCCGGCGCCTTGTCGGCGGCGGGCGCCCCGGGCAGCGGGGAGCCGTCGGGGCCGAGGTGGTGGCGGGCGAGAATCCCCGGCAGATAGCCGGGCGCGGTCTCGGTCGTGTAGTAGGGGTTCAGGGGCGGCAGGCCGCCGGGCCGGCCGAGCAGCTCGGCGATGCGCTCGCGCGCCGGGTCGAAGGCGGTGCCGTACGACCCGTCGGCGGCGACGCCCTGCCGGGCGACCCACTCCTCGTCGGGCGCCGGCCGGTGGCCGGTGTCGAGCTGGTCCCAGGAGGCGAGGCAGCCGGAGCCGACGAAGTGGTGGTTGCCGAGCACCTCGCGGACGCCGAGGTCGGTCAGGACCACGGTGGGGATCCGGCGGTGCAGGGCCTCCAGCGCGGCCGTCGAGCTGACCGTGACGAGCAGGTCGGTGCGGTCGAGGACCTCGCCCATGTGCCCGTACACCAGGCGGAAGTTGGCGGGCAGGTCCTGGCCCTGTGCCAGCTTCTGGTAGGGAAGCTCCTCGATGTGCGTGGTGTGCTCGCCCGGCTTGGAGCGCAGCTTCAGCAGCACCTCGCGCTCGGGGTGCTTGCGGGCGTGCTCGACCAGCCGGTTCAGCAGGTACGTACGGTCCTTACGGCTGTCGGGGACCGAGGGCTGGGCCGCGAACACGACGGTGTACGGGTCGTGTTCACCGGTGTAGGGCTCCCCGCCGAGGAACGGCAGGGCGACCTCGGTCACCGAGGAGGCGTCGGCGCCCACTCCCTCGTACACGGCCCGGAACCGGTCCGCGTCCTGGCGGGAGTTGGCGAGGACGAGGTCCGCGCCGTGGCGCAGCAGCAGCCCGTCCGCGAGCTTCTCGTAGACGACACCGACATAGCCGGTGACGACGACGGGTCGCTTCGCGGCGCCGTCCCAGACCCGCCGCAGCCCGTGCAGCATCGCCTGTACGGCGCCGCCGACGAGGGCGAGGACGAGGACGTCGTACGACTCCGCACGCATCGCGCGCAGGAATTCCACGGCGGTCACCTCGCGGAGCGAGTCCGCGTGGACGCCGACTTCCTGCAGCTGGCGGGCGGTCGGGGTGGCACGGCCCCGCAGGAGATAGCCGTCGAGCCGGATGTCCGATTCGGCGGGAATGGCGCGTTGCGCGGTGAGCGCGCCCCATTTCCACCGGGTGTCGGAATCCGCGAGAACGGCGACCCTCAGGGAGTTCGTTGCACTTGCTGGCACGTCGAAGACGCTAGGAAGCCATTCCTAGGTTCCGCCCAACCCGAATGCAACAAACGGTTAACAGCACATCGACGAATGGCGAATCAGGCCGGGAAGGCACAGCAAAACAGCCCGGTTCACAGCTTCGCCACCAGCAGTTCACCTGACATCAAGGAGACGGCCAGAACGAATGACGGGCCGCCCTCTAACGTCAACCGCGTGGTGAAGCTCTCGGTCATCGTGCCGTTCTACAACGTCCAGCAATACGCGCCGGACACGCTGAAGAGCCTGCGTGCGAACGCGCGTGAGGACTTCGAATTCATTCTCGTCGACGACTGCTCGCGCGACGGGACGCCGGACATTCTCGAACGCGCGGAGCGGGAGCTGCCCGGCGCCGTGCTGGTCAGACATGAGCAGAACGGAGGGCTGGCCACCGCGCGCAACACCGGGATCGACCGGGCGCGCGGCGAGTATCTGACGTTCCTGGACGGCGACGACTGGCTCGCCCCCGGCTACTATCCGCAGCTGGTCGCCGCCATCGAGGAGCTGGGCTGCGACTTCGTGCGCACCGATCATGTGCAGTGCACGGCCAGGGCCCGCGCGATCCACCGGGTGCCGCATGGCCGCCGGGGTGTCGTGATGGACCCGCGCGGGGCGATCCTGCCCGCCGACCGGTCCACCTCCGTCGACTACGCGTACGCCTGGGCGGGCGTCTACCACCGCCGGCTGATCGACCGCGGCCTGCTGCACTTCACCCACGGGCTGCGCACGGCGGAGGACCGGCCCTGGATCTGGAAGCTGCACCGGGAGGCGGAATCCTTCGCCGCGGTGGGTCTGCTCGGCGTGTACTACCGTCGCGGTGTCGCCTCCTCGCTCACTCAAATCGGTGACGTGCGACAACTCGATTTCATTCGCGCGTTCGACCAGGTAATCGAGGAAACCTCACGCGATCCCGAGGCCGATAAGCTGCTGCCGAAAGCAGTGCGCACCTATTGCGCAATCATGGCCCATCACCTCGGATCGATCGAGAGGTTCGAACCCGCCGTGGCTCGAAAATTGCGTTCTCTCAGCTCAGCGGCCCTGAAACGACTGCCGCAGGACCTGCTGACGGAGGTAATGGACACGATGGACCCGCAGCGGGCGAGCAGGCTGCGGCGGCTGCGCCGGCGGCCGTCGACCGCCCGGACGGTGGCCGCCTGATGCGCCGTACCACCCATATTTTCTGTGCGTCGACGCTGTACGGAGCCGCGACCCTGGCCGCGGCTCTCGACGCCGGACTGTTCGAGCCGGCCGACCGGCGGCTGCTGCTCGTCACCAACAACGCGTCCAACCCGGAGACCACGCCCCCGGTCGACGCGATGCCGGGCTTCGCCCGGGTGCGCGAGCGCTTCGACGGGGTGCTGTCCTGGAACGACACCATCGCCCCGTTCCACCCGAGCGGCTGGGGCCCGCGCGCCGACGACATCCCCATGTGGGAGCGGTACGTACGGCTGCTGTGGGGTCTCGGCGACGACGAGATCCGGCTGACCGTGGAGTCCGTGCAGGTCAACCCGTCGCTCGCGCTGTGCCAGCTGTTCACCGGCGCTCCCGTCGACGTCTACGCCGACGGCCTCATAAGCTATGGCCCCACCCGCGACAAGATCGATCCGCTGGTCGGCACCCGCATCGGCCGCCTGCTCCACCTCGACCTCGTCCCCGGGCTGACCCCGCTGCTGCTCACCGAGTTCGACGTGCGGCCCGAGCTGGTGCCGGCGGAGGCGTTCCTCAAGGTCCTGGAGGAGCTCGCCGACGGGGAGGCCGCCCTGCCCGGCACCGGCGACCCGCGGCCCGCCCTGCTGCTCGGCCAGTACCTCTCGGCGCTGGAGATCCTCGGTGACGCCGAGGAGGAGGAGCTGCATCTGAAGATGGTGCGCGGCGCCGTGGCACTCGGTCATCGCAGACTGGTCTTCAAGCCGCATCCCGTCGCCCCCGCCCGCTGGTCCCGGCTCCTGGAGGACGAGGCGGCCCGGCTCGGCGCCGAACTCACCGTGCTGGACCGGCCGGTGCTCGCCGAGGTGGCGTTCCAGCTGATGCGCCCCGCCCTGGTCGTCGGCTGCTTCTCCACCGCCCTGTTCACCGCGGCCGGGCTGTACGGACTGCCCGTCGCCCGCATCGGCACCGAGGCCGTGCTGGCCCGTCTGGCGCCGTACCAGAACAGCAACCGCGTGCCGGTCACCCTCGTCGACGCGCTGCTGCCCGAGCTGGGCGACCGCAAGGCGGTGACCGACTGGTCGATGCCGTCGCCGGAGCGGGTGGACGAGCTGGCCGCGCTGCTCAAGGCGGTCGGCTTCGCCATGCAGCCCAAGATCTACCCGCGGCTGCGCGAGGACGCCGAGCGCTATCTCTCCCGGCATCTCAACCCGCACACCTGGCGGTACTTCAAGCGCCGCCGGCTCACCTCGCTGGCCCTGCCGGGCGCCGTACCCGCCCAGCTGTCGTTCATCCCGCGCAACGCGACCGTGCGCCGTCTGGCCCGCCGGGCCAGGGCGCTGCGACAGAGCGCCAAGCGCTGAACCGCGGCCCCCCGCCGCCACGCCCCCGTGCCTCTCATCGGGCCGGGGGCGTCTGCGTGAAGTGCGCACCTGAGGGTAGGCGTCCGACGCCTCGCGAGCCCACATCGCGACACATCCCCACCTCCCCCGTAAGAAAGCCCCGGATGAACGCGTCCAACCCCACCCTGGTCCCCACCCGCCCGAACCCTGTCCCTCCCACCCCGCCGCCGCGCAGAGCCGACAACCGGCTGCGCGCCCTCGACGGCCTGCGGCTGCTGGCCGCGCTGATGGTCTGCCTCTACCACTTCGCCGGGAAGGGCGGCCCGGTCGCCGGCTCCTGGCACGGGTCCCCCGCCCGCCTCTTCCCCACGCTCTCCCAGGCGGCCACCTACGGCTGTCTCGGCGTCCAGTTCTTCTTCGTCATCAGCGGATTCGTGATCTGCATGAGCAGCTGGGGCCGCACCCTGGGCCAGTTCTTCCGCTCCCGGGTCGCCCGGCTGTACCCGGCGTACTGGGCCGCGCTGTTCCTGATCACCGGCGCCTCCCTGCTGCTGCCGGTGGTCGTCCGTCCCCTGCGGCTCGACGAGTTCCTGGTCAATCTGACGATGCTCCAGCAGCCGATGGGCGTGCCGCGGGTCCTGGGCGTGTGCTGGACGCTCTGGGTCGAGGTGCGCTTCTACGCGCTGTTCGCCCTGTTCGTGGTCTGGCGCGGGGTCACCTATCGCCGGGTGGTGATCTTCTGCTGCCTGTGGACCCTGGCCGGAGTGTTCGCGCGGGTCGCCGACCACCCGCTCACCGACGCGCTCGTGATGCGCGACCACGCACCCTTCTTCATCGGCGGCCTCGCCCTCTATCTCATCCACCGCTACGGCAGCGATCTGCTCCTGTGGGGCATCGTCGCCGTCTCCTGGCTGCTGGGCCAGCGCTACTCGACGACCGGGCTGTGGCACCCCGGCGCGCAGGGCGGCGCCTTCCACCGCGATCCGTACGTCATCCTGCTCGTCGTCACGCTGGCCTTCGCCGCCGTGGCCGCGGTGGCGCTGGGCTGGACGCGCTGGGCGAACTGGCGCTGGCTGACGGTGGCCGGGGCGCTGACGTACCCCTTCTATCTGATCCACGAGCACCTGGGCTGGTTCGTCATCCGGGCGCTGCACCGGGCTCTGGGGCTGGGGCCGTGGCCCACGCTCGCGGTCACGGTCGCCGTGCTGCTGGGCCTGGCCTGGCTGATCCACCGCTGGGTGGAGCGGCCGTTCGGGCCCCGGCTGAAGCGGGCGCTGGCGGCACACGGGCCGCGGGTCCTCGCGCTGCGGTGAACGGCCGGAGGCCGGTGGGACGTTGCTGTCCCACCGGCCTCCGGGTCCGCGTGCGTGCGTCAGCTCTGGCGTGCCCGTATCTGCCGTACGGCCCGCCGCACCGCCGGGTGGCGGCGCAGGGACTCGGCCCGGATGGGGCTGCCGCCGGGCAGGCGGAGGCTGGTCAGGCGGCGCTTCTTGAAGTACCGCGGGTACTCGGCGAGGTGGGCGGTGAGCCAGGCGGCCGCCTCCTCGTGCAGGCCCGGGTGCTTGCGGGACTGCATGCAGTAGCCCACGGTGCGCACCAGCGGGCCCAGCTCGGCGCTCAGGGAGGAGAGTTCGAGCGGGGTGCCGAGGGTGGCGCTCTCGGCGTCGGGGAGGGCCGCGTCGATGATGGTGAGGGGGACGCGGTTGCTGTTCTCGTACGGGGTGATGCGTTCGAGGAGCAGCTCCGTGCCGACGCGGGCGACGGGGATGTCGTAGAAGGCGGCGGCGGTCATCAGCGCGGTGGAGAAGCAGCCGATGACCAGCTCCGGCTTCAGATGCGCGAAGACGGTCTCGGCGAGCACGGGTTCGTTCAGGACGCTGAGCCGTACCCCGAGCTGTTCGGCGGCCTCCTCCAGCGACCTGCCGTAGACGGAGGGCGCGCTGGGGTGGGGCTTGAACAGCACGCTCCGGTGCCCGGCCCGCGCGGCGGCACGCAGCATACGGACGTGGAGCTCCTCCTCCTCGTCCTGCGTGATGAGGTCGATGGCGGAGAGGTACTGGCCGAGGAGCACGGCGGTGGGGCGGCCCTCGACGGGGATGCGGTCGGCGAGGATGCCGGCGCCCTCCTCGCCGATCTGGGCGAGGACGTCGACGATGGCCTCGTTGGGCACGGGCTGGGGTTCGACGCCGTACTCGGCCAGGAGCATCGGGCGCAGCCCGGGTATCAGGTCCAGGTGGAGGACGCGGGCGATACGGCTGCTCATGCCGTGCGGGATCCGGTTGCGGGTGGGGCCGTAGCTCATCAGGCCGTCCGCGTAGACGTGGATCGGGCTGTCGGCGAAGATCTCGGCGACCGCGCGGGAGGGGTTGGCCTGGATGGACTCGCAGGCGATCTCGACGGGCTCGTCACCGAGGTCCCAGGCGAGGCGTACGGCCTTCTCCCACAGGAGGGCGTCCTGGGCGCGCGGGGACCAGCCGGCCGGGTGGTGCGGGGAGATGAACTCGTTCCACGAGCGCACCTCGTCGAACTCGGGGCGCAGCTTCTCGAAGCCGGCCATGCGGTCCAGCGGCGTGCCGACCTCGGGGACGGCGGCGGTGTTGCTGACGACCAGGATGCGCCGGTGGGCGGCGCGGGGGCCGAAGAGCCCGGCGCGGAGGGCGGCGGTGACGGTGGCGGCCGCGTACTGCGTGGCCGAGAAGAAGATCTGCGTCGTGCCGCCGGAGGTCTTCGTCGTGCTGGTGCTCATGCTCGTACCCGTGCTCGGTTCCGTGCCGCTCATGCCGCGACCCCCTTCATGCCGCCGCGGATGCGCCGCAGTATGTGCACTCGCTCCTCGCCCATGCCGACGAGGGCCTCGTTGAGCTCCTCCTCGGTCATCCGGCCCAGGGCCTCGGCGGCCAGCTGCCGCAGCTTGGCGGCGACGCTGCGCTCGAACCTGCCCCGGTCGAGGAGCTGGTGGGCGATGACCACGCAGTAGTTGCGCAGCGCCTTCTTGCGCAGCCGGTCCGCCTCGGGGTCGCCGGCGAGCTCGCTGAGCACGAGGTCGAAGGAGCGGAAGAAGTCCAGCTGGCGGACGTCGCCGATCTGGGTCAGCGAGCTCGACACGCCCCGGCGGTAGAAGACGCCGCGCAGGCTGGCGGCGACATAGGAGTCCGCCCTGCGGTGCAGCTCCCAGATCCAGGGGCGGTCCTCGGCGGTGCGCAGCCCGTCGTGGAAGCGCAGCAGGCCGCGGTCGAGCAGCCGGCGGTGGTAGACGCCGGCCCAGGCGTACGGGTAGTCGACCATCGTGGTGTCGTCGACGGGGAGGATCGAGGTCCGCGGGTCGAGCGGGGTGTGCCGGCGCCCCTCCGGGGCCCGGTGGACGGCTCGCTCGACGCCGGTGACCTGGACGTGGTCGGTGCGGACGAAGTCGACGTCGAAGCGTTCGACGCAGTCGACCAGGTCGGCCAGATAGCCCGGGGCGAGCCAGTCGTCGCCGTCGAGGAAGGTGAGGTAGCGGCCCTCGGCCGCGTCGATGCCGGTGTTGCGCGCGGTGGCCAGTCCACCGTTTTGCTCGTGCCGTATCACCCTGCTGTTCTTCAGTTTCTTCGTCAGCGTCAGCAGCGCTTCATAGGTCCGGTCCTTGGTGGACCGGTCCTCGACGAAGAGGAACTCGAAGTCGTCCCGTGCGTTGTTGACGAGGCTGGTCACCGTGTCGGCGACATAGGTCTCGATGTTGTAGCAGGGGACGATGACGGACAGGGTCGGTTCGTTGGCCACGTGTGCACACCCGTGCTCGCTTCGGAAATATCTCCGCGATCCTGGGACGGCTCCGTCGCCCGGACACGACCGGACGACGACTTCCAGGTGAACACGGCATGACATTGCAGACGGAAAGTGAATTAAGCGTTCCGCCACCTGAAAGCCGTGTCCGGCTGGTGCACCCGGTCCTGCGCTGCATCGAACAAACAATCGACGCACATCTGACCGGAGGACCTGAAAGCCGTGTTCAGGAAATTCCCGCTCAGCACGAAGACCCTGATGACCGCCTCCCTCGTCGGCAGCGCACTGGCCGTGGCGCCGAACGCGGTCGCCCAGTCGGAGTCCGCCCCGGCGCGGAGCCCCCGTCCGGTGCCCGACGTGGCCGTGGCCGGCGGTCCGAGCGGCGGCGCGGCGCAGCAGCTCGTCACCCGTCTCGGTATGGCGCCGTGTACGTGGTGGCGGTCGCGCGGCCTACGAGGTCGCCGGCGACAGCTTCACTGCACCCGAGGAACAGCGCCCTGGCAACACGCGCCAGGCTCCGACAGACATCCGGTAGTAGCCGGAACCGCCCAACGCACGCGCCTCCTCCGGCCTGGGCGAGTCCGCCAATTCCGGACCGCCGCGGCACAGGCCTTGGCTCCTACCGGGTCGGCCTGGCGGAGCCGACGGAACTCCCCCATGGCCTGGTGCCCCCACACGACGGCGTGGCTCACCGCTCGGCCTGCCGGTCCTCGGCCTCCAACTGGGCCATGAACTCGTCATGTGCCATGGCCGGTCCGGTGGGAGCCGCCTCACGGGCGCGCGCCTCGGCGAGGTCGGCCTGATCACGAAGGCGCTCCAGTTCTTCCAGTTCCTCCATCGGGACCAGAGCCGCCGCAGGCTTGTCGTACTCACTGATCAAGATGTGCTCGCCCCCGTGCCGCACGCGGCCGACGAGCTGTCCTGGCTGGTTGCGTGCTTCCACGAGCGGATACGTCTCCATGCGAGAACTGTGCACACCTGCGGCAGTGTACGGTTCCCCAAAGGGACAAGACCCACGTCGACCCCCGCCTCTCAGAAGGCGTCCGACGGGACGTAGGTGCCCCACACCTCCCGCAACGCGTTGCACACCTCGCCCACCGTCGCCCGCGCCCTCAGCGCCGCCCTCATCGGGTACAGGACGTTGTCCTCGCCCTCGGCCGTCTTCTTCAGGGCCACCAGTGCCGCGTCCACCGCTGCCTGGTCCCGCTCGGCGCGCAGCCTCGTCAGCCGCTCCGCCTGCTGGGCCTCGATCGCGGGGTCCACGCGGAGGGGTTCGTAGGGCTCCTCCTCGTGCAGCTGGAAGCGGTTGACGCCGACCACGACCCGTTCGCCCGCGTCCGTCTCCTGGGCGATGCGGTACGCGTTGCGCTCGATCTCCTCCTTCTGGAAGCCGCGCTCGATCGCCGCGACCGCGCCGCCGAGGTCCTCGACCCTGCGCATCAGGTCCAGCGCCGCCGCCTCCACGTCGTCCGTCATCCGCTCGACGGCGTACGAACCGGCGAACGGGTCCACCGTCGCCGTCACATCCGTCTCGTGGGCCAGGACCTGCTGGGTGCGCAGGGCGAGTCGCGCGCTCTTGTCCGTGGGCAGCGCGATCGCCTCGTCGAAGGAGTTGGTGTGCAGGGACTGGGTGCCGCCGAGCACCGCGGCCAGGGCCTGGACCGCCACCCGCACCAGGTTCACCTCGGGCTGCTGGGCCGTGAGCTGGACGCCCGCCGTCTGGGTGTGGAAGCGCAGCATCCAGGACTTCGGATCCTGCGCGCCGAACTCCTCCCGCATCACCCGCGCCCAGATCCTGCGGGCCGCGCGGAACTTGGCGACCTCCTCCAGGATCGTGGTCCGGGCGACGAAGAAGAACGACAGCCGGGGCGCGAAGTCGTCGACGTCCATGCCCGCCGATACCGCCGTACGGACGTATTCGATGCCGTCGGCGAGCGTGAAGGCGATCTCCTGCGCGGGGGACGCGCCCGCCTCCGCCATGTGGTAGCCGGAGATCGAGATCGTGTTCCACTTCGGGATCTCGGCCCGGCAGTACTTGAAGATGTCCGCGATCAGCCGCAGGGACGGCTTGGGCGGGAAGATGTACGTCCCGCGGGCGATGTACTCCTTCAGGACGTCATTCTGGATCGTGCCCGTGAGCCGGTCCGCCGGCACGCCCTGCTCCTCCGCCACCAGCTGGTACAGGAGCAGCAGCAGCGCGGCCGGGGCGTTGATCGTCATCGACGTCGACACCTTGTCCAGCGGGATTCCGCCGAACAGCACCCGCATGTCGTCGATGGAGTCGATGGCCACACCGACCTTGCCGACCTCGCCATGGGCGAGCGGCGCGTCCGAGTCGTGGCCCATCTGGGTGGGCAGGTCGAAGGCGACGGACAGACCGGTCGTGCCGTGCGCGATCAGCTGCTTGTAGCGGGCGTTGGACTCGGTCGCCGTGCCGAAGCCGGCGTACTGCCGCATGGTCCAGGGGCGGCCCGTGTACATCGTGGGGTACACGCCGCGGGTGAAGGGGTACGCACCCGGCTCACCCAGGGTCTCGGCGGGGTCCCGGCCCGCGAGATCCCGCGGACCGTAGACGGGTTCGATGGGCAGTCCGGACTCCGACTCACGCGCCATGGTTCGTGCCTCCGCATTACGTTCGTCACTCCTTACGATGCCCCGTAGTTCGCCGGCGGTCACGCTGGGAAGCATTTCCGGCATGGGGAGCCTCGGAAGAACAACCGCCGCACTCACCTCGGCCGCCGCACTCGCCGCGCTGTGCGGCTGCACGGTGCAGGTCCCGGACGCGGACGGCAAGCACCGCTCGCCGGTGCACGTCCAACTGCCGGCCGATCCCACCCCCCGCTCCAGTCCCAGCCCCACCGCGACCCCGGCCGGGAACCGGCCCGCCCCGCAGCCCCCCCGTGTGCTGTGGTCCCGCGGCGACACCGGCACGGCCGTGCGTGAACTGCAGGCCCGCCTGCGCCAGGTGGCCTGGCTCTTCGACGGGCCGACGGGGACGTACGACGATCTGACGGAGAAGGCGGTCAGCGGCTTCCAGGGCAAGCGTGGGCTGCCCCGGACCGGGAAGACCGACATCGTCACCTGGCAGCGGCTGCTGCGGATGACGCACGAGCCGGGCACCTGGGAGCTGTATCTGATGGGCGGTCAGCCGGCCGCCGCGCCCGATCCGCGCTGTCTGACCGGACGGGTGCTGTGCGTCAGCAAGACGACCCGGACATTGCGCTGGATGGTGGACGGCCGAACGGTGTCGACCATGTCGGTGCGCTTCGGCGCGCAGTACACCCCGACCCGGGAGGGCGTGTTCAGCATCTACTGGAAGTCACGCCACCATGTGTCGACGCTCTATCACTCCCCCATGCCGTACGCGATGTTCTTCAGCGGCGGCCAGGCGGTGCACTTCTCGTACGACTTCGCGGCGCGCGGTTACGCGGGCGGCTCGCACGGCTGTGTAAATGTGCGGGACGAGGCGGCGATCGCGAAGCTCTTCGCGCAGGTGCGGACCGGCGACAAGGTCGTCGTCTACTGGTGAGACCAGGAAGACTTTGAAACCGGGGAGATTTGGGGCGCGGGCGGGACCGGGGGAACGTGTCCCGCCCGCGCCGGGTGCACGAGCCGTAGGTACGGGGGGAACCCCGGCTCAGTGCGACGGCCGATGACCAGTCGGCTCACTCATTACTGCGTGCGAGCCGCTGAAAACGTCACACCCCGCGCGAAAAAACTTCTGCGAGTTATAAAAACGCAGATCAGAGGCGTAGAGAGAGGTCAGAGAGGTCAGAGCGCGCTGTACGTCGGGCTCGGCGACGGGAGGGGTGTCCGGTCGGGACCGGTGGGCCGCTGCGGGCCGAAGGCCGTCGGTGCGGGCAGGCCGACCCCGCCGTCCTGGTGGTGGTCGTTGCCGCCGCGGCGATGGCGGCCGTGCCCGTCCCGGTCGTGGCCGTCCCGGTCGCCCTGGTCGCCGTGGCCGTCGCCGTCGTCGCCCTTGCCGTCGGCGTTCTCGCCGGGGGCGTCGGCGGCGGCCTCCAGGACGGCCTTGCAGTACTTCCACACCCGCGCGGAGCCGCCCGCCGCCCCTTCCAGGGCACGCCTGCGGTCCGAGCCCAGGGTCTTGCCGTCCCGGATGTCGCGGCAGGCCTCGGCCACGTTGCGCCACCAGGTGCCGGTCCCGTCGGCGGTGCCGGGGGTGCCGTGCTTGTCCGTGCCCTTGCCGTCCTTGCCGTTCTCGCCGTCCTTGCCCGCCGTGCCGCGCGAGGAGCCGCCGCTCGGCCGGCCGCCTGCCGTGCCGCCGGGCGTGGGCGCACCGGACGTACCGCCCTGCACGCTGTCCCGCGAGGGCGAGCCGGCCGGGCGGTCGGGGGTCGCGGCGGCCGAGACCGAGGCCCCGGGCCCGGACTTCTCGTTGCCGAAGGGCGTCGGCAGGGCTCCGGTTCCGGCGGCCACGGCGACCCCGCCGACCATGCCCGCGGCCAGCGCGGCGGCGAGCCCCAGGCGTGCGGGGCGGGCCCAGCGCGGGCGGGAGCTCGGCCGTCGGGCGGCGCGGGACGGACCGCCGATGCGGACCAGGCCGACGTCGGAGGAGCGGCCGGTGCGGCGCGTGGCGGACTCGGTGCCGTGACCGACGGCGAACTCCTCGGCGGCCGTGGCCTCGCGCGCCTTGCGGAAGGCGGCCAACGCGGCTTCCTCGCCGGGGAGTTCGGCACCGGGCGGGGTGGCGTCGGGGGAGAGTGCGCCGAGGGCCTTGGCGAGTCGCTCGGCCTGCTCGCGGGCGGCGGCGTCGACGGCTTCCAGCGACTCACCGCGCAGCAGATGTTCCGCCGTTTCCCGGTCCAGCCACTTGTACTGCTCGTCGGCCATCACATGTCCTTCTGCGTCCGCGCTCGCGTATGCGTCACAGTGGCGGACGTCACCGGGCGGCGGCGCGGTTCTCGCTGGGCGGGCAGTGCGTCGAGCACTCCGGCCGATTCCGGATCCTCCCCGAGCAGTTCCGCGAGCCGCTTCAACCCGCGGTGCGCGGCCGTGCGTACGGCGCCCGCGCGCTTGCCGAGCGTCTCGGCCGCGGTCTTGGCGTCGAGGCCCACGACCACCCGCAGGACGACCGCTTCGGCTTGGTCCTGCGGGAGCCGCGCGATGAGGGAGAGGGTGCTGCCGGTGGCCAGGGCCTCGATGGCCTCGCCCGCGGTGTCGGACTCGGCTGCCCGGCCGGTCAGTTCGGTCTCGTCGCCGCCGATCGCGGGGCGGCGGCCGCGCATCCGTATGTGGTCCAGCGCGCGGTTGCGGGCGATACGGGCCGCCCAGCCGCGGAACCGGTCCGCGTCCCCGCTGAACCTCTCCAGGTCACGGGCTATCTGCAGCCAGGCCTCGGACGTCACGTCCTCGGCGTCCGGATCGCCGACCAGCGTCCGTACGTAACCGAGCAGCCGCGGATGCACTGCGCGGTACACAGTCCGGAAAGCGGTCTCGTCCCCGTCCTGTGCCGCACGCACCGCGGCGGTCAGCTCCGCGTCGTCCCCCAGCACCCGTGGTTCCTCAGTAGATGGTCGCGTCTTCAGTAGATGGTCGCGGCTTCGAGTCCGCCGATCGATGCACTGGTCATGCATCTGCGCTCGACGCGAAAGGCACGTTACGACCTGAAACCGCTCCTCGTCCATGTCCGTACAAGATGCAACTAACTCGTGACGCACCGAGGTGTGACAGAAAACGCACTCATGGCGCTGTAGGGAGTACGGGTCGCCGCGCGGCCCGTGCCGCGCGACGGCCGGGGCCTCTCCTGTGGGGGGTGGCGGCTCCGGCCGTTGCCTCGGCAGCACAAATCCGGCCACCCACGGTCAAATCCGGGGTGAGCCGAATCACTTCTTCCGGGCGGGAATCACTTCTTCTTGGTGGAGTTCGGGTTCGGACTGCCCTTCACGACATCGCCCGACTCGTCACCCTTGTTCCCCTTGCCCGGATTGCCGGACTGGTTCGCCGTCTTGTCGTCCGCCCGCGCCAACTGCCGGGCGCAGTACGCCGCGACGTTCCGCTCGCCGCCCGCGGCCCGCACCAGCCGCTGCCAGGCCGTCGGACCCAGCGCCTTGCCACGGCCCTTGACCTGCTCATAGGCACGGCAGTGGGCAAGGGTGTCCTTGGCCGTGTCCGGGCGGCCGTGGGCCCCGGGGCCGGACGGCGAGGGCGACGTGCGGGACGGCCGGACGGCCGGCCCGTCGGTGGTGCCGGACGCCGGTGCCGGACGGTGCCCCTCGTCGTTCCCGCCGTGGGAGGTGACCGTGCCGATGGCCGCGACCGCGACGCCGCCCAGGGTGAGGCTCGCCAGCGCCATCGCCACCGTGGTCCTCACCGAGCGCCGTCCGCGCCCGCGCTCACGGGGCCGCCAGTCGTCCCGGCGCCGGGTCCCCGGCCGATGCGCCCCAACATCACGGGCGGCCCGGAACGCGGCCGCGGCACGCTGCTCGGCCTCGGGGTCGACGGCACCCGCCCGCAGCGCGGCACCGAGGAGCACCTCCAGGTTCTCGGGCTCGAACGTCCCACGGGGGTCGGCGCCGTCCGGGTGCACGCGCCGACGGCCGGAGAGACCGCCGCCGCTTCGCCGTTCACCCATGTCCGCATCCATCCCTGTCCGGCGGTGCGTCGCCGCTTTTGTTCATGTCGACTCCCCCAGCGTGCGAGAGCCGTCTTCCGTCACACCTTCCGCCTCGTCCCCGGCGCCGAGCCGCCGGGCCAGCCGCTTCAGCCCCCGGTACGCGGCGGTGCGCACGGCGCCGGGGCGCTTGCCCAGGACCCGTGCCGCCGCGGGGCCGTCGAGGCCGACGACCACCCGCAGCAGGACGGCCTCGGCCTGGTCGCGCGGCAATTCGCGCAGCAGGCTCAACGCGTCCTCGGTCGAGATGGCCTCCAGCGCCTGCTCATGGGTGCTGTGCCGGCCGGGCAGCTCCAGTACGTCCTGTTCCAGCACTGTCGCCCGGGGCCGTACCCGCCGGCGGCGCAGATGGTCCAGCGCCCGGTGCCGGGCGATCGCCGCGCTCCAGCCGCGGAAGCCGGCCCCGTCGCCCTTGAACCTGCCCAGGTCCCGGGCGATCTCCAGCCAGGCGTCCGAGGCCACGTCCTCGGCGTCGTCGCCGACCAGGCCGCGCAGATAGCCGAGCAGACCGGGCTGCACCAGCCGGTACACGACCGCGAAGGCTGCCTCGTCGCCCTCCTGGGCCCGCGCGACGGCCGCGCCCAGCTCCCCGTCGTACACCTGACCGCGACGGGGTTCCCCTCCCTGGCCCAAGAACCGTCCTCGTCCGTACCGAGCTCGCGCTCGTGTTCGCGCCAGCAGCGAATCCGTGCCGTGGGGACACGACAGGCATGCCCCACGTCCCACGTTTCTCAGCGCAGATGCTCACAGATCTGTCACAGCTCCGGCCGTCCCGCCGGCCCCGGCCGATGTCAGTGGTGTCTCCTACGCTGCGGCCCCACTGACCGAAGATCTTGGAGCGGAGGCATCGGCATGGGCGGCGACTGCTGGCTGAACACGGGCCCGTATCAGCGTGACCTGGCGGCGGCGTTCCGCCAGGCCCAGGACGCGGAACTGGCGCGGGACGACCACGGATTCCCCGGCCGGACCATCGAGGAGCTGTGGCGGGACCCGGCCTGGCACGAGTACATCTTCACCGGTGGCACGTACTCGGTCCTGGACTTCCCCCTGCTCATAGACCCCGAGGACCCCGAGGACGGCCCCTTCATGCGCCCGCTGACGGATGCGGAGATCCGGGCCTGGTCCCCCGACGGCCGCCCCACCCACGCCGACTGGCTGGACGCCCTGAACTCCGAACGGCTCGACTTTCCCGGCCGCGCGCAGGGCAGATGCACGGTGCTGTACGCCGACGGACAGCCGACGCAGATCGGTTATTGGGGAGTTACGGCGGACGAGGCGGGCTTCCACAGTCAGCATCACGGCACTGACAACACGTTGCCGTGTTTGCGCCGGCCATCACAGGTAGAGCTGTCGCTTGCAGTCCCGGCAGTGCGTGCTGCCCTCGCGCTTCTCGATCTGCCGGTGCTCGCATGCCCCGGTCCTGGACGGCCCGTCCTGCCGTAGCACCGCGTAGTCGCCGAAGTTGCGCCGGTAGCGCAGGTGCCGGGTCTCCTGTGTGTGCTTGCGCTGCCATTCCTCGACGGGCCCGGGGTGACCGTGCGTGCCGGACCTCGCGCCGCAGTCCGTTTCGTCGCCTGAGACGCACAGAGCCTCGTATTCGGGCTCTGCCGTCGGGTCCTGTTGGATGGTGAACGGTACGTACCGGAACACCCGCCGGCTCACCGCGCCGTGCCCCTCTCGATCCCCTTCTCGATCGCGGCCGCCAACTCCCAAACGAGAGGCGGGGAACAGCGACCCAGCTCGATGAGCGGGCGGGGGCTCGCGTCGGCGTAGGTGTTCGTGTCGAGTCTCAGGGAGGGCAGGCGCAGGCCCGCGCGGTCGAGGGCGGAGGCAAGCGCGTCGCGCGCGTCCTCGGCTTCCCTGATCGTGTCGGCCGCCGCCATCGCCGTCCGGTGCCGCGTGTGCCGCGTGCTCATGCGCTCCGCCTCCGTCTCTGTCCGCCGAATCCCTGCTCGCACGGCGAAGGTTGGACTACTCTGCGTGTTCTGGGCGTTACGAGAATGGCCCCCAGAGCCGAGCGCGGACGCCGTGGGCGAGCCGTCATGCTCCGCCAGGCGGCGCAAATTCCATACCTTCCATGCCTTCCACGCCTTCACGGAGGAGCACGATGCCGCCGAGACGGGTGATCACGGGACGCAGCCAGGAGCCCCGTCGAAGGTTCGCGGAGGAGCTGCGGTTACTGCGCACCGAGCGGGGTCTGAGCCTGCGGGAGCTCGCGAAGGCGGTGGGGTGGGACCCGTCCCAGTTCGGCAAGATGGAGAGCGGGCAGACACTGGGCGGCCCGGAGGTCGTACAGGCGCTGGACACCTACTACGGGACGCCGGGGCTGTTGTTGGCGCTGTGGGAGCTGGCGGTCAGCGATCCGACGCAGTTCCGCGAGCAGTACCGGCGGTACATGATGCTGGAGGCCGAGGCGGTGAGCCTGTGGCACTACGCCGTGAGCGCCCCGCCGGGTCTGCTCCAGACGGCCGGGTACGCGCGTGAGGCGCTCGCGGCGGGCGGCCTCCGGGGTGAGGAGCGGGACCAGCAGGTCGAGGCGCGCCTGGGCCGACGCCAGCTGCTGGAGGGGGTCGATCCGCCGCCGTTCCGCGTCATCCTCTCCGAGGCCGTCCTGCGCACGCGGCTGCGCGATCCGCAGGAGTGGCAGGGGCAGCTGGCGTACCTGGCGGAGGCGGCGGAGCGCCCGAACATCACGCTCCACGTGCTGCCGTTCAGCGCGGGCCCCCATGGCCTGATGAACACCGCCAGGATGTTCCTCCGGCTGCCGGACGGCCGTACCGTGGCCTACAGCGAGAATGACGAGCGCGGTGAACTGATCGAGGAAAACGGCAGAGTTGAGCGCTTGCAGCGCATCTACGATGCGGTGCGTGACCTGGCTCTGTCGCCGGCCAAGTCGCGCGAGTTCATCATCCGGATGTGGGAGGAAGTCCCGTGCGAGCCATCGACCTGAGCAGTGCGAAGTGGCGCAGGAGCAGCTACAGCAACACGACGGGCGGCGAGTGCGTCGAGGTCGCCGCCCTCCAGGCCCAAGTGGCCGTACGAGACTCGAAGATCCCCGATGGGAACACGCTCACCGTCTCGACCGGCGCGTTCGTCGCGTTCGTCGAGGGTGTGACGAGGAGCCGGCGCGGTAGCTCGCCGTCGTAGAAGCCGACGCGCTTCTTCAGAGGTCAGTGCTGGTTCACCGGCCAGATCGCCGCCGGGTCGCAGTGGGCCGGGCAGGCCAGCAGATAGACCTCGTTGCCGAGGAACAGTCCGTAGGTGTCGGCACGGACGCTGTAGGACTGCTCCGGTTGACCGGGGTGAACGGCGAACTCCATGCCCTCCGGCACCTGGCAGACGTACACCAGGTCGGCGCCGCAGGCACACCGGTAGTACTCGGCATACTGTGCCCAGGACGGCTCCCCGCCCACCTTGAACACCTGGGCTCCCCGCCCTTCGCCGGGGGTCTCCGTGAAAGACCGCAGCGTCAGCGGCAGGGCGCGCACGGACGGTTCGGGCTCTGCCGTCGGCAACTCCGCGTGGCGCTGCAGCAGCACGCGCCAGAACGGACGCGGGTAGGGCGGCTGCGGAGCGTCCCAGTACCGGGGCACGAGCCGGCCGTCGGCCAGCTGAGGGTCGGATGCGTCGTTGTGCGCGCGGCAGTGGAAGACCAGCAGGTGGTATCCCCCGAAGGGCTCCACGTCCGGGGGTATGTCGAGCTGGAAGAACAGCGCCATCCGGTCGCCGCAGAAACACTCCGGCCACTCCTGGGCGTCGTCGAGGAACGGCCAGCCGCCCACCGAGTTCCGCACCGGCCGGTCCAGCGGCTCGGTCCCGACCTCGATCGCGTGGGCGGCCGGTACCGCGCGCATGTCCGTCACACCGGGTTCGATCATCCGCTCACCCTAAGGTGCTGCCGCCCCTGGCATGCCGCGCATGCACTGCTCATGTGCCGCGCCCTGGTCAGCCGATCGCGATGCGCGGGTGGGTGCCGGGCCGGATCCAGGCCATGATCTGGTTCATCGTGGCGCGCGGCACGGACACGCAACCGGCGGTCGCGCCGTTCCCGTTCACATGCAGGAAGATGCCGGCACCGCGACCGGGCGTGGCGGGCCACCGGTTGAAGTTGATGACGAGCGCCTTGGCGTACTGGGTCGGGTAGTTGATCAGATGCTCACTGCCCCGGTCACCGGCCTCGGTGAGCGGGAAGTCGGCGCCCGCCGCACTGTGCATCGAGTTGTAGAACTTGGACTGGGGGTCCTCCACCCACCAGTCGGAGCTGTTGACGACGTGGTACGGCATGCTCGTCCCGCCCGCTTCGACACCGAACCCCTCGGTGATGGTGTAGGTCCCGGAGGGCGTGGTGTACGTCCCCTGCCGCCGTGTCGCCCCGTTCGTGACGCCGTTGGAGCCGACCCGGCCGGAACCGGTGCTGAACTGTGCCTTCCAGCCCGAGGCCCCCTTGGCCCAGGCGGTGACGGTGGCGTACGAGCCGCTCGCCTTCACGGTGATGAGCTGGGTGGCGTCACCCGGGGAGGCGGGAACGGGGAAGTTCGGGGTTGCGTAGGCGGCGGGCGGGGCGGTGGTGGCCCGCGGGGTGCCGTCCGTACCCGGGGCCGCACTCGGCGAGGCGGAGGCGTCGCCCTTGGCCTTGGCCCCGGCCTTGCCCTTCGCCGAGGCGGACGCGGACGTCGACGGCGAGGGCGAGGGCGATGCGGACGAGGATGACGCTGACGATGAGGTAAGGGAGGCACTCGGCGCTTCTGTCCCGCCCGTCGCCCCGACCGCGACACTGCCGGACCCTCCCCCGTCCCCGCCTGGGCCTCCACAGGCCGACGCCATCAGCAGGACACCGGCGACGGCCGGCGCGGCGACGAAGCACGTACGGGCACGGGAACGCGAAGAGGGCAGCACGAAGAGACCCTTCGATGGGCAGCGGGAAGCAGAGGCACGGCCGAGAAACGGCGGCCGACCGGAACGAGAGCCGGTTATACAGCAGCGGCAAGCGCCAGGACGACTGAGGCGACAAACCGGACTCTGCGGGCAAACCACCCGTCCGGCCGCTGGAGTGCGGGCCGGTCAGCCGGCTTCGCGGCGCGCCCGCCCGTGCAGGGTCAGCCAGAAGGTCTGCAACGAGTCCTCCGGACCGCCCACCTCGAAACGGTTGAGCACCCTGCCCAGCGGGTTCCACACCCGCCCGTCCGGCATGCGCACGCCCGCCGGCTGCCCGAAGTAGGCGCGCTGCCCCGCGTCGAAGTCCACCCACACCGCCCCCGCGCGGCGCACGAGCACCTCACCGACGTACGCCCCCAGCCCGAACAGCGCCTCCCGCGCCCGCTCCCGGTCGGCGCCGCCCTTGCGCAGCCCGTCGATCAGGAAGTCCACGACCCGCAGGCTGCGCTCGGAGTAGTCCAGCGGCAGCCGGGTGCGGGCGGTGGCACGGGCGACGAAGGCAGCCGCGCACGCACGCATCTCGCCCGGGCACGGTCGCGTGTCCACTCCACCCATGACAACGTTCCCCCTTCGCTCGGATCAGGGGAGCAGGACCTCGTTCCCCCGTTCACCAAGCGGAATCTGACTGTCCAACATCACAGGCCACAGGAGTGTCAATCGCCACATGGGTACTCACACCAGATGCACAACCTTCTTACCTTGTCGTGCGTCGGCGTCGCACAGGTCACTTCACCCCCGACGGCAGGGCCAAGTCCCCGCTGAACACACCCCGGTTGTCAGCACGAACCTCCTGACTCACCGTGATGTCACCACCCTGGAACGGCACATGAAACGCGAACGCGTACCGATGTGCCGCGACCCGATACCCATGCGCCGCATCCCCCAGATCCCACGTCTCCGTGAAGCTCTTCAGCGTGATCTGGCCGTCCGTCGCCGTGACGCCCGCCTTGCGCAACTGGGCCAGCACAGGCTCCACTTCGCGCACGGCCCGCTTGAGCGCGGGCCGGCCGCGGGCAGCCGACAACCCCCACCCTGACGCGCTCACCCGAAGTCGTACGCCCGCCCCCGTACGACTCACCGTCGCACTCTTCGCGTACGCGGCGAACGCGTCCAGCTCGGCCAAGGGGTCCTCGACGTCATCGGCGATGTCGGGCTCGGAGAGCGCCCCCTTCTTCCACCCCTCGGCACCCTCCTTGACGTAACCCGTGCCGCCGACGACATACACCACCTCGGGCTTGCGCTCCCCCTTGCTGGTGGTGATCGTGCCGGTCTGCTGGAGCGCGACGGGGGCGGTGGTCCGGTGCACGGTCGCGGCGTACGTCGCCCCGGACGGCGCCTGCCCCTGCATGACGGCGGACTCGCTGCCCCGCAGGACGAACGTCCACCCCTTCTCGGCGCCCATGGTCTCCCGGGCCCGGGAGACGAACTGTGCGGCGGTCCTCGGCGGAGGGACGGGCTTGGACGTGGGGTGTGCCGTACGCGTCGAGTCGGGCCGCGCCGCCCCGGGCTTCCCGGAAGCATGCCGCTCTGCCGACGTCCCCTTGCCGTCGTTCGCCGAACATCCGGACGACACTGCCACGGCGACCACGGCCGACACGAGACCGAGGGCGCGGAGCCCGCTCGGACGGAGAGGTCTTCCGGTTCTGGACAGCATGACGTACCCCTTCGAAAGGGATGGGCGGTTCGATGGCGGCCTGGTTATACAACAGCCGTCGAGGCGACCGCGAACGATGGGACGAAGCAAGCCGAAACCGGAGTTTCGTGGTCGCACCGAAGCGCCGGCCTGCACTTCGGCCCACTGTCGGTGGCCCGTGTTTGAATCCGGCCATGGATGTTCAGGAACTGCTGGCGGATGTGGCAGCACTCGTGTGGCCGGACTTCGGCGACCTGAGGTGTGCGGAGCCCGCTCATCCGGCGGGACATGTGTGCCTGCCGATCTCGGACACCGCTGACGTGGACGACCTCGTGGAGACGCTCGATTCCCGGTACGGGGCTCCTCTCACGGAAGGCAGCGGGCCGGCGCGGCTGCCCTGCGCCGAACAGATCGACTGGGGGTTCGTCTGGCCGTTCGGCGGACGGTGGATCGCCTTCGGTCACCTTCGCGAGGACGACGCCCGGCCGATGCTGACCGTCGCCGAACGGACCACCGCGAGCACGGACCAACTGCCGGCGGAGGCATCCTGGCTGGACCGGCTCGTGGCCGTCACGGGGTGGCCATCCGCACGCACGTATCCGGTCGACTGGACGGCGATCGAGTTCCAGCTGGGAACACCCCTGCCGGCCGACTACAAGGCTCTGGTCGAAACCTTCGGCGAGGGCCAGTTCGACGGCTTCCTCGACGTCTGCCTTCCCCCAGTCCTCCACCGGTCCGTCCCGTACGGCGCGCGGCTCGGCCCGCAGTCGCGGGAGCCGCAGTCACGGGAGCCGGATTCGTCCCTCCCGGTGGCGGGCGGCCTGCTGCGCTGGGCGGGCAACGAGCATGAGCAGACGTTCTACTGGATCGCCGACGGCCCCGACCCCGATCGATGGCCCGTCTACGCCACGAATGACGACGGGGAGGCAGACAGCCGCTTCGACTGCACGGCCACGGAGTTCCTGTTCCACTATCTGACCGACCGCCGGCATCCCTTCTCCATCCCGGTCGAGTTCGCAGCCCACTGGTTCCTGAGCTACCTCAACAGCGGCGAGCCCCGCTCCCGCCCCTACGTCAAGGCCTGATCGTCCGGGCTGATCACAGGGCCGTCGCCGTTCGGCGGCCCTCCCTCGCCCGCACAGTACGGAAGTAGCGGCGTGGACAGCGGCGTACGCAGGGCCCCCCTTGCGCTGCATAAAGACGGGCGCGGCCAGAGCCGCGGGCACGGCACAGGCCGGCAGCACCACCGGCCAGGCGAACACCCCCACCAGGAGCGAGGTGGGAACACCGGCGCACACGGCCGCGACCGCGACGACATGAGCCGATGGCAGACGCCCCAGTACACGTTGCGAGAAACGGCACCAAGAACGACGTGCTCATTGTGCGCCAACGACGCAATGATGCCTTCCTCTGCATGACCATCTGCCTGCCGGAAGGCGTCACGCGCCCACTGCGGCCAACTGTCCGGAGCTTCGCCCGCACCGCGCTCTTTCCTCGCAGCCAACAGGACCCTCAGCAAGTCCCATCGTTGCAGGTCAAGAGCACTTTCTGCGTTTCTGATCAGCCCTTGGATAGCCCACCTCGCGAAAGCGCGAGGCTAGGCCCGGCACGCACCCCATGGGTCACGGCGCCAACACCCGCCCGATCCCGCACCCGTCACCCGTCGTCATTCCCAGCGTCACCGCGCCAAAATGCAGGCCCGACGTCGCCACGATTCCGTTCGCGCTATTGCGATATCGGCCGCTTCCTGAAAGCAGAGTTCGATAGACGTGAAGGCCTCTGGAATCCTTCTTTGCCCCGGGCACAACCGGGACGGTGTCGGACGGCCGGGGACCCGGACCGCCGGGCAGGTGTCCTGGTTCAGCTCAGGCGTCACTCGCCGCTGAGCTGTCGGTATTCCTTCATGCCGTGAACGAAACGACACTCCCCAGAATTCTGGTCAACCAAGATCGGCATGTTTCCTCCCACCCTCATGAACCGGCTGAACTCCTTCTCGAATCTGATCTTGACGAAGTCCCAAGGATCCGCCCAGCGCTTGCCGTTGAAGCGGTAGGGGTTGGTCCCCTCGTCATCCGGCGCCGAAATGCTGTCCAGGCCGGTCCACTCGTCCCTGACGTCCTGGCCGTAGGCGGTGTAGCCGTAGTAGCCGCTGTCGCCGTTCAAGTGGTTCGGCTGGGAAAGGCGCTCTCCGCCCAGGCCGAACTGGTAGGTCCTGGCAAGGGTTCCGTCGCCACCGTCTTCGGTGACGGACTTCATCCGGCCGAAAGTGTCGTAGTTGTAGATGGCCGAGGAATCGACCAGAGATTCGAGAAGGAGCTCAGCCGGTGCTTGTTGTAGTGAGCATTTCTTTCTCCATCCACCCTCCGTTGGGTGCAGCGCATGGTACGGGCAAGGGAATTTGGGGCTCCGGATGACTCAAATAAGTGAGGGGCCACCAGCAGACTGGCGGCCCCTCACAAGCACCTCCCCTAGGAACCCAGCAACAACCTCGCCATCACCAGGACCGGTGTGTCGACGTCGTTGCTGGCAATCCCCACAGCGAGTGGAGAGCCCGCAACGTTCCAGACGGAGCTTTCAACGAAATCGCTGTCGGCGAACTCGGCTCCATCACCGACCGAGACCGAGGTTCTGCTCCGCAATGCCTGCAGCAGCAACTCCTGGACCTCGCGGCAGAATGGCAGTTGCTCATCGATGGCCGAGTCAATTGCCTCGGATCCCAACTCATCGACATCTTCTGGCCATACCTCGGCGAAGATGAAATCGAGGGCCCATCCACCCCCCCAGGACGCGAGGTGAAGGAACACGCCGCCTGCCTCCCAGCGTCTGCAGCCGGGAGGAGCGACCGAGCCGGAAGGTTTCCAGCCGAGCTCTTGCACCACCGAATTCATCTCTGCAAGATTTCTCTTGAGATGACCTTCAGTGACATTGACGATGATGCTTTCCGCCACTATGTCCACTACTGCATGCCCTTTGCGCTGACGTGCCATACGGCGAGTGTACCGTTGGCCATCTCTTCAGGGAACCACTCCCGTAGAACCCCTCGGTAGAAGGCTGCTCCCTGCGGGCTGGACACTGCGTATCTCACGCCATTTCCGCCTAGGCCTGAATTCAGAGCAAGCAGCCTTCTGGCCTGGTCAACCGTGGTCGACTCGCTGAAGTAGTTACTGGGGTGATACGGGCTTCCCTCCCATTGGTACTCGTTCTGCGTCCACTTTGACTCGACGATCCATCCATCCGTGGGCCCACCATCGACTTCGACTCGGCGACCACTGTCAATACCGCTGTTCAGTCGCCAAATCTGTTCATCGTCCTGGCCTGTCACGTGCTTCTGATACCGGAAGCCCATGCGCGACTTGTTCTTTTCAGCGATGGGCATGCTCTTCAGGAACTTCGGAGCGTCAGAAGCCGCCTCGACGGCTTCGTCGGCCCACTTGGCGCCCTTCAGCAGCTTTCCTGCACCAGGCAATACCGCTGCGGCAGCCATCGTGCACTGTATTGCCGACGGGTTCTTCGAGCACCCCTCGACATCGGCGGCCCCGGACAGTTCCTTGATGAAGTCCCAAGGGTCCACCCAGTTCTCGAGGCCCGTGGAGCCGTCGTGGTACTGGACGTTGAACAGGAGCCTTTCCGCGTCGGGGATGATCGGGTCCCCGCCCATCTGGTACTGGTTGCGTGCCTGGCAGCCGACGTCGCAGGCTGCGTGGCCGTCCCGCTCGATGTTGTTGACCGGGTTGCCGCCGGCGAAGCCGTAACGGTTGCTGGTGGCGGCCCCTGCACCCAGGCTCATGTCGGCTGCGGCGCCGGTGTACGAGTCCCGGCTGATGAACCGGTTGTGCTCCGGGCTGTAGTCCCGGAAGCCCATGTCGTAGGTCTCCGACTGGGCGTTCCAGCGCTTGCCGTTGAAGCGGTAGGGGTTGGTCCCCTCGTCGTCCGGCGCCGAAATGCTGTCCAGGCCGGTCCACTCGTCCCTGACGTCCTGGCCGTAGGCGGTGTAGCCGTAGGTGGACGTGGGAGTGCCGTCGGACGAGGTGAACGCCTCGACGTCGCCGTGGCTGTTGTAGCCGTAGTAGCCGCTGTCGCCGTTCAAGTGGTTCAGCTGGGAAAGGCGCTCTCCGCCCAGGCCGAACTGGTAGGTCCTGGCAAGGGTTCCGTCGAGCTCCTCACTGAACACCTCACTGGACAGACCCAGGTAGTCGTACTCGTAGGTGACGGCGTTGTTGACACTCTTCTCGACCGTGCGGTCGAGTGCGTCGTAGCGATAGTTGGTCGTGTTTGTCTTGTCGCCCGCCTTGCGGACCGTGCCGATGAGCCGGTCGAAGCCGTCGAAGGTGTTCTCCTCGACAGCGGCGCCACCGTTTTCGGTGACGGACTTCATCCGGCCGAAAGTGTCGTAGTCGTAGATGGCCGAGGAATCGACCAGATTCGAGGAGGAGCTCAGCCGGTTCTTGTTGTAGTAGAACTCGGTCACCTCCGACTTCTGGAGGAAGAGCTGCTTGACGACATTGGAGTTGTCGTCGTGCCAGTACTGCTCCGTCCGCGGCTTGCTGCCGGTCTTGTCCAACTCCCTGATCCGGTCGACCGGATCGTAGGTGTAGTTGGTCACGGAGTTCCGGACCCCGTCGCCGTTACCGCTCAGCAGCGACGCCGTGTCCTTGCTCTTGTTGCCGTTGGCGTCGTACTCGTAGCCGTGCGACGAGACCAGCGCGCCCTGGCTCGTCTTCTCCGTGCTGGTCTTCGGGGCGCTGTTTGCGTAGTAGGTGTAATCGACGGTGTTGCCGTTGCCCTTGGTGAGGGTGGCGCGCTGACCGCGATCCGTGTACGTGAACTGCGTGATGTCCGGCTGGGGGTCGGTCGGAGTCTGGCCTGCCGTGACCTTCGTGAGCAGGTTGCGCAGGTCGTACTCGTACTTCGAGTGCTGTTGGGGATGGCTGACGGTGTCGAGCTGGCCGTCGGCGTCGTAGGTGTAGGAGGTGGTCTTCGGCTCCTGGCCGGTGAGCGCCTCCGTGACCTTCTCCAGTTGATTCAGACCGGTGTAGGTCATCGTGTACGGCACGCTCGTGGTGCTGCCGACCGTTTCGCCGACCGTGAGCATGTTGCCGTTCAGGTCGTAGTCGTAGGCGTACGACCTGTCCGCGGAAGGGTCTCCGGCCGCGTCCGTACGGGCCTTCAGGGATCCGTCGGGGTAGTGCGACCAGCCCATGGTCCGCGTCGACGTGCCGTTGTCACCGGTCAGCGTCCGCTTCTCCTGCTGACCGACGTCGTTGTAGTCGTAGGCCGTCTTGATGTTCCACGCGTCGGTGGAGGTCTTGATCCAGCCGTTGTCGAAGTAGGTGTAGTCGGTGTCGATGCGTGCCGGGTCACCCGCCGGCGGCAGCGAGGTCTTCTTGACCCGGCCTACCTCGTCGTAGACCGTTTCGGTGTAGACATCCGCCTTGTTGTGCGTCTCGTCCGCCGGGTCGTACGGCTGGAACTGCTTGACCGGACGGTTGAGCTTGTCGTACTCGGTGCGCGACGCGAAGTCCTCGTCCGTCCCGGTGGTGGCGGTGCCCCGCGGCGTCTCGACCTTGACGGTGTTGCCCACCTGGTCGTAGTGATAGCGGGTGGTACGCACCGTGGTGCCGTCGTACGGCGCCTTGACCTCGAAGGTCATGCCCCGTTCGTCGGGGACTATCTGGGTCTTGTTCCTCACCTGGTCGGTCGTCGCGACGACGATCGAGTCCTTGTCGTACTCCGTGGTGGTGTACTTGCCCGCGGCGTCGATGGTCTTCCACGGGCGGTGGTTGAGGTCGTACTCCGTCTTGCTGGAGTAGTCGGTGGTGTCCGCCGACGCGTTCTTCTTCGGGTCGATCACCGTGACGGCATTGCCGACGTTGTCGTACTCGTAGGAGACCTTGTCGTCCTTGGCGTTCACCACCGACGTGAGCTGGTAGATCGCGTCGTAGTTGTTGGTGGTGACGTAGTCCGTGGCGTCCGCGGTGGTCGCAACACCCTTCGGCTCGGTCGTCGTCTTGAGATTGCCGACCTTGTCGTAGGTGTAGGCCGTCTGACGGTCCGCGGTCTGGTTGTTGGCCGGTGCCGTCGCCGACGTCACCTGGTCCATCGCGTCGTACGCAGCCTTCGACACCGCGTTCGTCGGAGACGTCGACTCGGTGGTGTTGTCGTTGGCGTCGTAGACAGGGGCCGGCGTGGTGATGTAGACACCCGCTGCCTGGTCCTTCGGCACCTTGCTCACCAGCGGGCGACCGAAGGTGTCGTACGTCTGCGTGGACGTCTTGTCCAGTGCATCCGTGACCGAGGTGACCTGGCCTCGCTCGTCATAGACGAACTTGGTGGACTTGGCGTACGGGTCGGTGACCGTCTTCGGGTAGCCGACCGGGTCGAAGTCCGACCTCTGGGTCGCGTTGCCGTTTGCGTCGATCGCCTTGGTCTGTTGTCCGTAGGCGTCGTACTCGTACGACGTGGTGTAGTCACCCGCCGTCGGCGTCGCGACACCCTTCGGGTCCGTGACCGTTTTCAGGTTGCCGAACGAGTCGTAGCCGAACTGCCAGGCCCGGCCCTCGGGCGAGGTCTTGCGGAACAGGTCGGCCGAGTAGCCGTCGGCACGCGTCTGGTACTCGTACTTCGCTGCGTTCGCCGGCCACTTGGTGGTGTCGGACACGCAGGTGGCCGTCTGGTCGGGCACGCCCGCCTTGTTGTTCTCCGCGTCACGCGACCACAGCGGGTAGCCCGTCTTCTGGTCGTAGCAGTACGCGGTCTTGGCGCCGTTGTCCTCCTCCAGGTACGTGACGTTGTTGTCCGCGTCCCAGCTCATCTTGGTCGTCTGAGACTTGGCGTTGGTCGTCTGCACCGGGCGGCCGAAGTCGTCGGTGACGTACTTCGTCTCGTGCGTCTCGGCGTCCGTGACCGTGGTGTCGACGAACTTCGTGTTCGTGGTGTCGGCCGCGTAGACGAAGCCGGTGTCACCGTTCAGACGGTCGGTGATCGTCTTCGTCCACCAGTGGTAGGCCGGGTCGTCACCCGCCTTCGGCTCGTTGTACGCCAGCTTGGTGTCGTGGCCGCGCGGGTCGGTGGCCGTGACCAGCTTGACGTTCTTGTTGCCCTGCGTGGCGTCGTAGGTGAACTTGAACACCTTCGGCTGGGCAGATCCGTCACCGTCGGTGAACTGACCGAGCAGGCCCTGAACCGTGTAGTAGAAGGAGATCTTGCGGCCCGAGATGTCCGTGATGGACTTGACGTGGTCGTAGATGTCCGCGTCGTTCAGACTGGTGCCGGAGACCTTGGCGCCCGTCGCGTCGATATAGCTGTAGGTCGCGTCACCCTTCTGGTAGTAGTCGACCGTCAGCGACTGCCGGCCGGCCGGGTCGGTGACGTAGGCGAGGAACTTCGCGGCCTTGCCCTGGGTCTTGTGCTGCTCGTAGGTGTAGGTCTGCGTGTTGCCGTTGTTGTCGACCACCGAGGTCAGGTAGCCGTCGCAGCCGAAGTAGAACCGCGTGCCCTCGGGACGCAGCAGGGTCCAGGCGTCGGGGATCGGGTCCTTGTCCGGGGTGCAGTCCAGGCCCGGCTTCGCGGTGATGCGGTAGTGGACGCCCCTGGGAGCCTTCCACGATCCGTCGGCCTGCTTGGTGAAGACGTGCGTGGTGCCGTCACCGTCGGGCAGGCGTATCTCCGTCGCGTTCTGAACCGGGTTCGGGTGGAAGTCCAGCTTCGCGCCCAGCCGGATCGGTCCGCCCAGCTGTGCCGACCAGCCCGCGCCCGCGCCACCGGTCACGTTGGAGGTGTCGAGGGAGTTGTACGCGAACCGCGCGAACGTGTTCAGGCCGCGGCCCGGGTTGGAGAACGCGTTGTACGACCAGACGCTGTTGCCGGAGGCGAGGTTGTTCATCACCGTCGAACCGGCGCCGGTGTTCTTGCCCGTGTAGGAGTAGAACTTCTCCAGGCCCAGCGTGTCGGATGTCAGGTCCTCCACTGCCACGTTCTGCGACAGCGGCGCGATACCACCGGTCCCGGCGGACAGCCAGCTGCCGTCCGCGACTTTCTTGACGTCCCAGCCCAGCACGTACTCGGTGCGCTTGCTGCCCGAGTCCGAGTTGATCGGCGTCTTGACCTGCGCCTGGATCGTCGTCGACTGGCCCGGGGACAGCGGCGGGATCGCCGTGGACAGCTGATTGCCGCCCGTGGTCGCGTCCGTGCCGTCGGGGAGCTGCCAGGTGTACGACAGGACCCGCTCACCGCTCGCCCACGCGCTCGACGTGGTGTTGGTGACCGTGAAGTCCACCGTGTACGTCGAGTTCGGGGTCATACGGGCCGGGGTCTGCGGCGCGTAGTACGTGTCGTCCGTCGTGGAGTCGACGTAGATGACGCGCAGCAGTGGGCCGATCTGCGGGTCGGCGGCCTCCGAGGCCAGGAACATCGTCTGCTCCTGCGGGCCCGTGGCGGTCTCGTCCTTCAGCTTGATCAGGGCGCCGTGGTTGGAGGACGGGGTGCGGGTCCAGCCCTGGGTGAGGGAGGTCGCGTCCCACCAGTGACGGCCGACGTCGGAGACCGTGCCGACCGTGTCGGAGACGGTCCCCGAGTAGTCGCCGCCCGCCGTCGTCCACGCCGTGGTCGAGTTCGCGTTGTTCCAGGTGGCCTGCGTCTCGGTGAAGTCCTTGTTCAGGCCGTGGAGTTCGTAGATCGCACCGTTGGTCTTGGTGGTGGTCTCCGCGCCCCACAGGAACAGGCGGGACTCCAGCACCGTGGCGGTGGTGGGGATCGCACTGGTCGGGAACTTCATGACCGCGCGGGTCTTCTCGGTGGTGTTCGTGGGCGTGTTGTTGCCCACGCTCAGCCACTTCTGGCCCACACCGTCCCGGCCGATGGTGTCCAGGTTGGTGGTCGGTGTCGCGGAGGACAGGGTGGTGTCCGTGACGCCGGCCGCGGTGCCCTGGACGAGGCGCATGGTGCGGCCCGCCTTGGGGACGCCCACGATGCGCGTGGGCGAGCCGAGGAGCTGGCCGCCCTTCGTCTTCACCGCGAGCTGGTAGTAGTACGACCGCCCGATCTCCACCGAGGAGGAGTCCGGCGTCGGAGTCGCGGTGGTGTCCGTGTACGCCGTCGCCGACTTGTCGATCGGGGCGACGAGCGTGGCCGCGGACGGGGTGAACGCCTGCTGCGTGGAGCGGTGCAGCTGGTACTCGACGATGTCGTTGTTCGCGTCACCGGTGGTGTTCGAGTACGCCTTCCAGGACAGCTCCGGGCCCGTGGAGTGGACGACCGTCGGCGAGTTGAGCGTGGTGCCGACCTTGTCGTAGGTCACTGTCAGCCGCGGGATCGTGGACGTCTCACCGCCGTAGTCGCCGTCGCCGGCCTCGTAGCGCGGACCGCCGATCGGGCCCGCCGTCGACTCGTCGGCGGCCTTCAGCACGAACCCGTTGTTGACCGAGGTGCCGTCCAGCCACTGCTGCACGGTGTCGGTCACCGGGAACTTGTGCCACTGGCTGTACTCGCCGATGTCCTTGTTGATCACCGCCGGGTTGATGAAGCGGACCGCGTCCGCGATCACGGACGTGGTCGCGGAGGCCGGCCCGTCGCCCAGGACGACCTTGCCCGCCGTACCCTTCGCGAAGTCGATCTGCGCACCGCCCGCCAGCGGGGCCCAGACACCGTTCGTGCCGGACTGCTGGTTCACCGTGTAGGTGGTGGTGCCGGTCTTGGACGTCACCGAGTACGGGGCGTTGGTGGCCCGGTCGGTGGCCGCGACGTAGTGCACGTCCACCTGGTAGGTGCCCGCGTCCTTGATGTTCGGCTGCCAGGTGTAGGTGTCCCCGGCCACCGTGTCCTTGTTGTAGCGGTAGTCGTTGCCGATCGCGTACTGCGTCAGTGTCGACCCGGACGTGGGCCAGGAGCCGGTGGCCGCCGTGGTGCCCGCGTCGCCGTCGTCCACCGTGTAGCTGGTGCCGGACAGCTCACCGACGTACGAGCTGGTGTTGTTCCAGTTCGCCGTCGTCTCGTCCCAGGTCCCCGTGGCCCGGTGCACCTCGACCGGCACCTTGGTGCCGCCGCCGTCGTGCGCGTTGTCGAAGTACATCTCCAGACGCGCCGAGTCGACCTTCGTGCCCGAGGGGATCTCGCTGAGCGGGAACTTGATCAGGGAGCGGGCCGTGCCGGTGGCCGTGCGGCCCACCGACAGCTTCCAGGAGGTGTTGTAGTTCGTCGTCGGCGCCTCCTGCAGGACCATCGTGTCCTGCGAGTCCGACGGCGACGGCGCGATCGTGATGGTCGGGTCGATCACCACCGGGTACTGGCGGTCCTTCGACGCCAACCACTTCGCGTCCGGGGTCACGGTCAGCTTCCAGGACTTGCCGTCCTTCGTGAGCTTCTGCGTGACCCTCGTGCTGTACGTCCTGCCGAAGACGGACCTGTCCGCCTTCTTCGCGTCCGTCATGTACGGCGCCGGGATGACCATCGCCGGGGTGTTCGGCAGTGCGCCGTACAGCGCGATCGAGCCGTCCCTGCGGGCCCGCGGGACAAGCCCGTCGGTGTCCAGCGTGAACGTGAACTTCACCGGACCGGTGGGGCGTTCGGCCAGGGTGATGTTCTCCTTCACCCGGCCGGGACCGACGCCGTATTCCAGGTCCGCGCCGTGCGCGGCGTCCTTGTACGTGACCGTCGAGCCCTTGGCCACCGGCTTCAGCCTGTCGCCCGCGCCATCGAGGCCCAGGGTGACCGTACGGCCGTCGGGCGAACGGAAGCGCACCAGCTTGTCCGTGTCCGAACCGAACCAGCTCCGGCCCTCGTTCGTCGTGTTGGCGAACTCGAAACCCTTCGCGTCCGTCGCGTGGACCGCCGTGTCGATCGGCTTCCAGGCCGCGTTCCTGCCGTCGCCGGAGCGGTACGACGTCGGCACGGCCGACAGTTCCGCCTGGACACGGCCGTCGGAGAGCTGCCAGAACCGCGAGGTCGAAGTCCGCTTGTCCTTCAGCTCCTTGACCCGCCTGGCCTTCGGGGCCTTCCTGCCCCTCGGCAGCTTCTGCCGGTCCGCCATGTCCAGTTCGTCGTGGGACGGTGGCTTGTCGAGGTGGTGGTCGTCGTCTGCGAACCAGCCCTTGACGGTGTCGACGATGCCCTTGTCGTGGCCGCCCGATCCGGAATCGGACTCGGGTACGGCATAGGCGATCTGCGGCAGCGCGGTACTCGCCACCGCCGACACGACAAGGCAGGAGAGCAATCTCCCATATCGGACTTTCACGTCCAGTGCCCTTTCTTTGGTGGCGCACCCGCGTTTTCACCGACGCCCTTGTGCGCGCGTGCGCCAGGGCGAATGCGGGCACGCCGAACTTCCGGTCCGGAGAATTCCGGCCGGAGACTGTGTCGAGCCGTGCCACGCGGAAGTGCGCCGGTCAGGCGCCTTCGACCGCTCCTCTCTGTGCTCTTCCTGTGTGGCGAGCGGAGTTCTAATCACCCAGATGACGAGCTGTCAATTGCGAAGGCAAAACGGATAGTTGACCCCACGTCGGGGCGGATCCCGGGATTTCCCACCGGTGATTCGTCCGATTCTTCCGCTCACTGGAAAGCGGTTCGCCGAATGAGCTATAAACCGCGCCCATGGCATCAACCGATACGGAATCGACGAGGGACTGGCGCTCCCTCACCGTCGCCGGGGTCCTGGTCGCCGCCTGCGGCGGGCTCGTGCTGTACGGCGTGCTCGACACGGCGGACAAGCCGGCCGGGCCGCATGTCCCGACCGCCGCCGTGACGTACGAGGTGACCGGCGACGGCACCGCCGACATCGCCTACCAGGGCCGCAGCGGGGCCGGGACGGCCACCGTCGACCGTGCCGTCGCGCTGCCGTGGAAGAAGACCGTGGAGGTGCCGCTCGGACGGTCGCCGCTGGTCTCGATCACGCTCGGCGAGAAGGGCGGACGGGCCAGCTGCTCGCTCGCCGTGCGCGGCAAGCACGTCCAGACCGCCTCCGCCTACGGGAAGTTCGGGCGCGCCACCTGCCAGGCCGAGCTCGCCTCACCGACGCCGCAGCGGGCGGCCGCCGCCGCGGTTCGGCCCCTCGGGTGACGTCCGGACCTTTCCGTGCGCTTTACAAGTACCGCCTGTGTGACAGGTGGTGTCATCGTGGTTCATTTCTAGGGGTGGGGTAGTTGAGTCCTCGCAGGACGCGTGCGTACAGACCGCTCAGTCTCAAGCGGAGGGCGTGGCTGACACTCGGAGCCGTCGTCCTGGGCGGCGCGGGAGCCGTGACCTATGCGATCGCGGATCCCGGCGCGCAGAGCGACGGCAAGGGCGCGGGCCGCAAGGCGGCCGTGCACACGGTCAAGTTGGAGAGCCGGGGCGCCGGCCGCAAGGGCCTGGGGCAGCAGCGCACCGACCGGTTCAGCGCGCTGCTGCTGACCTGGGACGACGCCCACGTGAACGCCAAGGGCAGGCCCGAGGTGCGCACCCGGGACATCGAGACGGGCAAGTGGTCCGCTTGGCAGCGGCTGGCGGACGATCCGTTCCAGGCCGACGGAGTGGAGGCACAGCGGGCCGCCGGTGCCGTGCGCGGCGGTACGGCCTCGCTGTGGACCGGTGACTCCGACGGCGTCCAGGTGCGCCTGGTGAACGCCGACGGCACCGAGGCGGGCGGCCAGCCGGCCGGCATGGACGTCAGGCTGCTCGACCCGGGCACCGACCCGAAGGGCACCACGGAACCCGCGGCGTTCGCGGAGGAGACCACCGCCCCGGCGACGGACTCCCCGGCACCGACGGACTCCCCGCTGCCGACGGACTCCCCGGCCGAGACCGTCACACCGAGCGACCCGCCGGTCCCGTCGGACTCGCCGTCCGACTCGCCGTCCGACTCGCCTTCGGCCTCCGTGTCCGACTCGGCCTCCGCATCCGTCTCGCCGTCCCCGTCCAGCACGGTCCCGGCCCCGCGCCCCTCCACGGTCGCGAAGCCGCCGATCATCACGCAGACCGAGTGGGGCGCCTCCACCGCCTACAACGGCACACCCGAGTACGGCACCGAGATCAAGGCCGCCGTGATCCACCACACGGGCATGGACAGCGACAACAAGCTGTCCTGCGCCGAGTCCCGCGGCCGTATGCGGACCATCCAGCAGGAGCACTTCGCCCGCGGCTACTTCGACGTCGGCTACAACTTCGTCGTCGACCGCTGCGGCCAGATCTTCGAGGGCCGCAGCGGCGGCGCGGACCTGCCGGTGATCGGCGCGCACGACATCGGGTTCAACACCAACACGGTCGGCATCTCGTACATCGGCAACTACATGAGCGCGCAGCCGTCCAGGGCCGCGCTCGACTCGATCGCCCGCATCGTGGCCTGGAAGTTCGGGATGTACGGCGTCGACCCGACCGGCAAGGTGACGCTGACCTCCGGCAGCGCCGCGGGCATCGACGGCAACAAGGTCGCAAAGGGCACGTCCATCACGCTGCCGCGCGTCTTCGGCCACCGGGACACCAACGCCACGGCCTGCCCCGGCGACAACCTCTACAAGAAGCTCCCCCTGGTCGCCACGCTGGCCAGGACGCCGGGTGTCTCGCACGCCCTGCGCACCTCGGACTACAACCGGGACGGCATCGCCGACCTGGTCGCCGGTACCCCCAAGGCGAACTCGGTGACCGTCGTGCCGGGCGGCGTCGACGGGCCGGTCAAGGCGTCGAAGGTGACGCTCACCCAGAACAGCCCCGGTGTCCCCGGCTCCTCCGAGAGCGGCGACGCCTTCGGCACCTCGGCCTCCTGGGGCGATGTCAACGGCGACGGCTACGCCGACCTCGCGATCGGCGCGCCCGGCGAGGACGACACCAGCGGCCACGCGGACCGGGGCGCCGTGACGGTGCTGTACGGGCCGGGTCTCAACACCGGCTTCTCGTACACCACGTCGGGCGTCACGGCTACGGGCGCCAAGCTCGGCTCGACGGTCACGGTCGGCGACTTCAACGGCGACGGCAAGGCGGACGTGTTCTCGGCCGGCACCGGCAAGGGCGGCAACTGGAACGTCCGGCTGACCGGTGGCGCCACCACCGCCGGCACCCTGACCACCGCCACGGGTTCGGTGGCCTACCTGGACGCCGCGACCGGCGACTTCAACCGGGACGGCTATGGCGACGTGGCCCTCAACTACCGTGACGCGGGCGGCATCGGGCGCGTCGTCCGGTTCGCCGGCTCGGCGACGGGTCTGACCAAGGCGGGGGTCATCTCCGTCAAGGGCGGCCGGTCGATCGCGGCCGGAGACGTCAACGGCAACGGCTACGACGACATCGTCATCGGCCAGCCGGTCGCGAGCGAGTCCGGCGGCAAGGCGGGCGGCCAGGTCACGATGGTCCCGGGCACGTCGACGGGCTTCACGACCACCGGCATGACCGTGATCCACCAGGACACGACGGGCGTCCCGGAGACGGACGAGTCCGGTGACTCCTTCGGCACCGCGGTCTCGGTCGGCGACTTCAACGCCGACGGCTACCAGGACGTGCTCGCGGGCTCCCCCGGCGAGGACCTCACCCGCGACGGCGTGAACCGCTCCAACGCGGGAGCGGCGGTCCTGGTCAAGGGCAGTGCCTCCGGTCTCACCGGCACCGGCGCGGTCCTCGTCTCGCAGGACACCACGGGGGTCCCGGGCAGCGCCGAGACCGACGACCGGTTCGGCTCGTCGGTGTCCCTGACGGACCTGTCCGGATACGGGCGCGCCGATCTGACGTTCGGTGTGGAGGGCGAGGACGCCGGCGACGGCATCCTGATGTACCTGCCGAGCAACAGCACGGGCCTCGGCTACAGCCAGACCCTCGTCCTCAGCAGGTCGGCACTGGGCACTCCGGCGGGGGCCCGGCTGGGCCAGACGCTGACGCCGTAACCCTGTTCAGCAGTCGGCCGGGGTCCCGCTCAGCGGGGCCCCGGCCTTCGGTTCTTCGAGCCGTGCGTATTCGGGTGTCCGAGCCGTGGGGACGCAACCTGTCTGAGCCGTGCGGCCGCGGCCTGTCAGAGCCGTGCGGCCGCGGCCGTCGCGTCCCGGCACAGCAGTCGCAGCGACCCCTGCCCGTCGAAGCAGCGGCGGGCCTCGTCGATGGGGTCCCAGAGCTTGCCGTCGGGCGTACGGACCCAGTGGTCGCCGCCGGTCGCCCACCACTCGGCGCCGGTCTGCCGGACGATCACCTCACCGGCGTACGCGCCCAGAGCGCGCAGCACGTTCTCGACGGCGGCGTACGGTGCGTCCTCGCGCCGGATGTCCTCGATCAGCCGGTCGACGCGCCACAGGCTCTGCGCCGAGTAGTCGAGCCGCACCCGCGCGCCCTCACGCATGGTCGCCACCGCGTCGGCCGCCCACCGCACCGGCTTCGCCGCCGCATGCGGCCTGGTCTCCTGCTGTGTTCTCACATACTCGACAGTCACATTCGGTAGAGCGAGGTCAGCGGCGTTTTCGTCACCCGGATCCGGGCCGTTTCCGCAACCGGTGCAGGACCGGCGCAGCGCGCCCGCACAACGCCCACAGGATTCGCTCAGGATTTCGCGTTTGCCTGGGAGTGATACTTGGGGCCGCCGGTGCGCTCCATTGAATGATGAGCACGTACTTCCATCTCCGCGCGATACCTGCCCCGGCGCTGCGCAACAGCGCCAACTGGCTGCGCAGGCTGTTCGAGGACGACTGGAACACGGTGCGGGTGCGGCTCGACCGGCACCGTGAAGAGATGCTGGACAGGCGGTATCTCGACCATGACCTCCTCTACGTCGGCGCCTCGCTGCGCCATGACATGGAGGGTCCGGAGACCGACGTGGTGCTCGGCGGGCACCGCGTCTGTCACCCCGACCCCGCCCAGCCGCCGTTCCTGCTGCTCACCGCGGCGGAGGCGGACCGGGTCGCCGCGTTCCTCGACTCGATCGACTTCGAGTCGCTGTGGCGTATGGCCCGGCACGATCTCGTGCCGCGCGATGCCGATGCCGACACGGAGTCACAGATCCGGGCCGCCTTCGAGTCGGCGCACCGGGATCTGTCGACGTTCTACGCGCAGGCGGCGCACTACGGCGAAGCGGTGGTGAAGTGGCTCGTGCGGTGAAGTGGTGAAGTGTGGTGGGGCGGGCGGTGCGATGGGCCTCAGGCCCGGCCGCGTGCCCGCCGCGACACGACCGCGCGCAGCACCCGCCGCCCCTCGACCGACACCTCCAGCGCCCGGCGCAGCCCGCCCGCGCCGTGCTCGGCGAGCAGCTCCAGGACGGTGACCTGGCGCCGCAGTTCGGCCGCAACCAGCGGCGACATGCCCTCCGTACGGCCCTCTCGGCGCTGGTCGACGGAGCCGGCACCGTCCTCGGCGGAGTCGAGGAGGCGGTGGATCTGGAGCGAGGCGACCGAGCAGGCGTCGGCCCAGACCCGTATCTCGGCGGCGTCGCGCACGGCCGGGGCGGCACCCAGCATCCGGCGGGCGAGCAGCGCGGCCTCGTCCTCGCCGGGGTCGTCGGGGTCGGCCGAGTCGAGCGCGGCGCGTGCCTTCTCCAGGCACTCGCCCCAGTCGCCACCGCCGTCCGTCAGGCTTGCCCAGACCGGCCGAAGGACCTCGTCGTCGCCGCCCAGCAGGGGGACGCACCGATCCAAACAAGCCAACCCGCTGGCAGCCAGTCCGCGTTCGTCGGCCTGCGCGATCAGTTCCACCAGGCTCATCCACGCCTCCCTCGCCAGGGCGCCGACCTTTACGGAGCCCGCACTTCCCCTTACTGCGTGCGATGGGCCGGTAGTGTCACAGGGGCACCACACCGAGCAGGTCGAGAAGGCGGAAGAAAAGGTTTTCGGCCAAAGGGTCGGGGTCGGCGGTCAGCACCTCGATCAGCGCCTCGGCGCTGACCGTGTGCCCGGCCTCGGCGGCCCAGGCGACCGCGCGTCCGGCGGCGTCGGCGGGTTCGAGGAAGTAGTCGTCCAGGGTGAGACCCTCGCGCTCGGCGCCGAGGTACCCGGCCATCGCCGCCCGTGCCAGACACGTGGTCCAGCCGCCGCTCTCCGGCGCGGCCGCCTCGACGACCACACAGGCGCTGTCCATGACGTACCCGAAGAGCGCGGGCGCGCCGGTCTGTTCGGCCAGCGCGTTCATGTTCCCGATGTCGCCGCCGTCCCCGATGTACTCCCACACCTGCCAGCCGCCGGGCGCGGAGGCCCGCCGGGTCATGCCCTCGGCGCCGGACAGCGCGTCCAGCTCGGCGAGCGGCCGCTCGGCGCGGCCGACGACGAAGTAACCCCAGTGACCCATTGCTCGTCCCCCCACGGCCGCACGGTTCGGTCGCGCCGAATACACCACAGCCGTACAGGGGTTCGCAGCCCTATGCGGTAATGCACGCCGGGAAGGGCGGTAATGCGCGCCGGGGAAGGTCAGACGGCGGGCACCGGTCCCGCGAGCGCCTTGTGGTGCTGCATCCGGGTCAGCCGCAGCACGACGAGGATGGCGAGCACGGCCGCCGCCATGTCGAGCGCGTCGGAGAACAGCATCGTGCGGGTGGCGTCGCGCAGCTCCGCCGCGCCCTCGGCCCTGCGGTAGCCGGTCAGCGCGGCCCGGTCGGCGAAGAGCGAGATGATCCACAGCGTCCACCAGGCGTTGACCAGCGCGTGCGAGGCGGGCTTGCCCCAGGGGCTGCTGGCGTCCCAGATGTCGAGTGTGATCCGGCGCGGGTACCACAGGTTCACCACGGGGGTGAACCAGCCGCCGATGGCCCAGCCGCGCGACTTGCTGTGCCCGGACGCGTCGAACACCTCGGCGTTGACGCGCACCCGGTAGAACCAGCACAGGAAGACGACGATGCTGCCGATCAGCGCGACTCCCTGGGCGATGCCCGACGCGCCGTAGAGGGAGTCGGCGCGGTCGGCCCGCCGGACCACGTCGGAGCCGCTCGCGCCGTCCACGAGGTCGCCGGCGACGTCGAGCTGCAGGAAGTCGGCCCAGACCGCGAAGAGATCGGCGGCGATGACGAGCCCGAGCGCCGCGGCGGCGGCCCGGCCGAGCACCACCGGCGAGCGCAGCCAGGCACCGGGCGCGGCGGCGTACGGCATTCCGGCGTACGGCGGCATCGGCGCGGCCGGCTCGCCCGCGCACCGCGTGCACAGGGTTCCGCCGGGCGCGGCGGCGAAGTGATGGCAGCGCGAACAGATCATTGAGTCCCCCGAGGTGTGGTCGCGAAGCCGGGCACGGCTCTCCCCCGTGAGGCACGTGCGCGGTATCCGGAAGATACGGTTCGAAAGACTCGTACGTCCACTCGATTGGGCGTCAGCCCAGCCGGTCCGCCAGCTTCTTGAACTCCGTCCAGGGCATGGTGGGTGTGCCCGGGTCCCACAGCTTCTGGGCGGTGGCCCGCAGCGGCATCCGGATGCCGGCGGCCACCTGGTCCTGCGTCTGGGCGTACGCGCGGTCGCTCCAGACCGCGAAGGACCCGCCGAGTATCTGCCCGTCGTACCGGGCGGGCACGGTGGTGGTGCCGCGCAGCACCCGCGGGTTCCACTGCTCGTAGATCCGCTGTCCCGTGGGATAGACGAAGGTCTGCGGCTCCCCGAGGACGTAGTACAGGAACTCGTCGTTGTAGTTGAGGACCTGCCGTCCCGCGCTCAGGTACTCGACCGGCTGCCGGGCGCCGATCTCCTTGCCGGTCCAGTAGGCGACCTGGAGGTCCTTGGCGGGCTGGACGGACGTGCCGCGGAAGAAGCCGTCGTTCCAGACCCGGATCGTCCGCCGGTGGGCGCGGACGGTGTCGGCGCGGTCGCCCAGCCAGCCGGTGGTGAGGTCGGCGACGGTCCCGCCGGAGCCGTACGCCCTCCGCGCGGCCGCGGCCAGTTGCGGGTAGGAGGCTTGCGGGTCGGCGACCACGAGCGCCTGGTACTCGTCGCCGCCGAGGTGCCAGTAGGCGCCGGAGAACACGCGCGCGTACTCGCCCAGGAGGTCGTCGACGATCGCCGCGGACGCGCCCTTGGATATGTCGATCGCCCCGCGCGTCGCAGCGCCCTGCGCGTTGCGCAGTTGCAGGTCGGGGTGGGCGGCGAGGACTGCACCCAGGTGCCCTGGCGAGTCGATCTCGGGAACGACCGTGATGTGCCGGCCGGCCGCGAGGTCGACGATCCGCTTGACCTGGGCCTTGGTCAGATGGTTGGCGGAGACGATCTCGGGGTGGGTCGCGGACTCGATCCGGAACCCCTGGTCGTCGGAGAAGTGCAGCCCCAGCTGGTTGTACTTCAGGTCCCCCAGCTCACGCACCCGGTCCTCGATCCAGGACGCGCTGTACGGCTTGCGTGCTATGTCCAGCATGAACCCGCGCTGCGGCTTGGCCGGCTGGTCGCGTACGACGCCCTCCGGGGCCGTACCGCCGCCGTGGACCTCCTGCTTGAGGGTGCGCGTGCCGTAGAAGACTCCCGCGTCGGCGGGACCGGTTATGTTCACGCCCCCGCCGCGCACGGTCATGGTGTACGACTCCGGGTCTGCGCCCTTGCCGCCGCCGAGCGCCAGCCGTACGTCCCCCGGGCGTACGTCGTTCTTCTCGCCCGCGTAGGACAGCCCCAGTTCACCGGCTATGAGCCGCCCCTCGTCGGCGAGCGCCGGGTCGCTCACCACCACGCGCTCACCGCGCGCCGGACGCCAGCCGGGGCCGTGTGCGGGGGTGTGGGAGCGGACGGCGGGGATCGTGCGGGGCGCCTGGGACAGCGGGTAGGAGCGGGTCGGCGTCGGGCCGGCCGGGGTCTTGCCCGAGGTCGTCGCCGTGGCGCCCGGGGACGTCCGCGCCGCCCCCGCGGGCTGTCCGCCGTCGCCCCCGCCCGTGGAGGCCCAGACCGCGAGCCCGGTACCGAGGGCCACCGTGCCGACGAAGGCGGCGGCGGTCAACGCCCGCCTCCGCCTCACCTGCTGCGCCGACGCCCGGCGCCTGTGCTGGCTCACCTTGCCAACCTACGACTCCCGGAAGGACGCTGCGTCCACCGCATGGTCCGAAACTCTCCCGTCCGAGTGAAATTCGGGCATCCTTCGGACACACCCTGACCGCTCTCGGTAACGTGGCGATACATCATTCCCAGCATCCCCTGCCAAAACACATGTGACGCGAGGACCCACGCTGCCTGCGCACCGTCTCCCGTACCTCCCGGAGCAGACCCGCACTCCCACCTGCGCCGACCTCCTGGAGGGCTTCAACACCGCGCCTGCCGAAGAGGCCCACACCGTCCTCCTCGCTTGTTTGCGCAGCGTGCGCTGGGCGCGGCGCGTCGCCGACCACCGTCCCTACCCCGACCTGGACTCCCTCCTGGCCGCGGCGGACGAGGCGGCGTACGACCTCGCTCCCGCCGACCTCTCGGAAGCGCTGGCCGGGGAGTCGTTGCCGGACCTGCCCGAAGACACGTACTCCGCCGCGCATACGGCACTGAGCGCCGCGCATGCCGCGTACGAGGCGCGATTCGGACACGCGTTCGTCATCTATCTGGGTGACACTCCGCCCGAGGAAACCCTCGACCGCATCCTCGAAGGAATCCGGTCACGATTGACGAACGATCGGGAGGAGGAGCGCGTCCTCACGGCAGAAGAGATCCGGCGCCTCGCGAAGCAACGACTGGGGCAGCTGCTCGGGGGCGCGGGGAGCCGCACGAGAAGCCGCAACGCACCCGCACCCGGCAAATAACGGGACACCCCACCCCAGATGCCGCCCCGCCAATAGCCCGTCCGGTGCCAGTTTGATCACACGAGGTAGGCCCCCTGTCAGGCGAGCGGCGGCACGTGGCTACGATGCTGGGGGCCGGTGGACCGTACCCGGCCGGGCCCGACCGACAACCGAAGCCGGCGCGGCCCTAGTCCCCGCTCCCGGAGGGTTCTTCCGTGCCGGCTGGAACGCTGTACCGCGGCCGGGAAGGAATGTGGTCCTGGGTGGCTCACCGAGTCACCGGCGTCCTCATCTTCTTCTTCCTGTTCGTTCATGTGCTGGATACCGCTCTCGTCCGTGTCTCCCCCGAGGACTACGACAAGGTCGTAGCCACGTACAAGACGCCGATCGTTGCGCTGCTGGAGTACGGCCTGGTGGCCGCCATTCTCTTCCACGCGCTCAACGGCCTGCGCGTCATCGCCGTCGACTTCTGGTCGAAGGGCGCGCGCTACCAGAAGCAGATGCTGTGGTCCGTGGTCGTCGTCTGGGTCGTCCTGATGGCCGGCGCGATCTACCCGGTCCTCGGCCACGCCGCTCGTGTTCTGTTCGGGAGCTGACGCCGATGTCCACCACTGAAACCACCGCGTCCGGGATCGGCCCCGTCGAGGGCGACGCCCTGTACAACGTCGACAACCCGGCCCCGCTCATCGAGGCTCCGCGCAAGCGCACCAAGATGACCCCGCGGTCCACCCGCGGCAACTTCGAGATGGCCGCCTGGCTGTTCATGCGCCTGTCCGGTGTCGTGCTGGTCGTCCTGGTCATCGGCCACCTGCTGATCCAGCTCGTGCTGGACGGCGGCGTCTCCAAGATCGGCTTCGCCTTCGTGGCCGGCCGCTGGGCGTCCCCGTTCTGGCAGGTCTGGGACCTGCTGATGCTCTGGCTCGCGATGCTGCACGGTGCCAACGGCCTGCGCACGGTCATCAATGACTACGCGGAGCGCGCGAACACCCGGCTGTGGCTCAAGGGCCTGCTCTACACCGCCACGGTGTTCACCATCCTGCTGGGCACGCTGGTGATCTTCACCTTCGACCCGAACATCCGCTAGGCACGGGGCTGCGAGAATCATGAAGATCCACAAGTACGACACCGTCATCGTCGGCGCCGGCGGCGCGGGCATGCGCGCGGCCATCGAGTCCACGAAGCGCAGCCGCACCGCGGTCCTGACCAAGCTCTACCCCACCCGCTCCCACACGGGCGCCGCGCAGGGCGGCATGGCCGCCGCGCTGGCCAACGTGGAGGAGGACAACTGGGAGTGGCACACCTTCGACACGATCAAGGGCGGTGACTACCTGGTCGACCAGGATGCCGCCGAGATCCTGGCGAAGGAGGCCATCGACGCCGTCCTCGACCTGGAGAAGATGGGCCTGCCGTTCAACCGGACGCCGGGCGGGACGATCGACCAGCGCCGCTTCGGCGGTCACAGCCGCAACCACGGCGAGGCGCCGGTCCGCCGCTCCTGCTACGCGGCCGACCGCACCGGCCACATGATCCTCCAGACGCTGTACCAGAACTGCGTCAAGGAGGGCGTGGAGTTCTTCAACGAGTTCTACGTCCTGGACCAGCTGATCACCGAGGTCGACGGCGTCAAGAAGTCGGCCGGTGTGGTGGCCTACGAGCTGGCCACCGGTGAGATCCACGTCTTCCAGGCGAAGGCCGTCATCTACGCCTCCGGCGGCACCGGCAAGTTCTTCAAGGTGACGTCCAACGCGCACACGCTGACCGGTGACGGCCAGGCCGCCGTCTACCGCCGCGGACTGCCGCTGGAGGACATGGAGTTCTTCCAGTTCCACCCGACCGGCATCTGGCGCATGGGCATCCTGCTGACGGAGGGCGCCCGTGGTGAGGGCGGCATCCTCCGCAACAAGGACGGCGAGCGCTTCATGGAGAAGTACGCGCCGGTCATGAAGGACCTCGCGTCCCGTGACGTCGTCTCCCGCTCCATCTACACGGAGATCCGTGAGGGCCGCGGCTGCGGTCCCGAGGGCGACCACGTCTACCTGGACCTCACCCACCTCCCGCCGGAGCAGCTGGACGCCAAGCTCCCGGACATCACCGAGTTCGCGCGGACGTACCTCGGCATCGAGCCGTACACGGACCCGATCCCGATCCAGCCGACCGCGCACTACGCGATGGGCGGCATCCCGACGAACGTCGAGGGTGAGGTCCTGTCGGACAACACCACGGTCGTCCCGGGTCTGTACGCGGCCGGCGAGGTCGCCTGTGTGTCGGTGCACGGCGCCAACCGTCTCGGCACGAACTCCCTGCTGGACATCAACGTGTTCGGCCGCCGCGCGGGCATCGCCGCCGCCGAGTACTCCCAGAAGGCCGAGTTCGTCGAGCTGCCGGAGGACCCGGCGTCCTTCGTCGTCGAGCAGATCGAGCAGCTGCGCACCTCGACGGGCAACGAGCGGGTCGCCCAGATCCGTCGCGAGCTGCAGGAGACCATGGACGCGAACGTCATGGTGTTCCGCACCGAGCAGACGATCAAGACCGCGGTCGAGAAGATCGCCGAGCTGCGCGAGCGCTACAAGAACGTGGCGATCCAGGACAAGGGCAGGCGGTTCAACACGGACCTGCTGGAGGCCATCGAGCTGGGCAACCTGCTGGAGCTGGCCGAGGTCATGGCGGTGTCGGCACTCGCCCGCAAGGAGTCCCGCGGCGGCCACTACCGCGAGGACTACCCCAACCGCGACGACGTCAACTTCATGCGCCACACCATGGCGTACCGCGAGGTGGGCGACGACGGCACCGAGTCCGTCCGTCTCGACTACAAGCCGGTCGTCCAGACCCGCTACCAGCCGATGGAGCGTAAGTACTGATGGCAACTCCTGTTCTGGACAAGGTGGAGGCGGAGGCCACGTCCTCTCCCTACATCACGGTCACGTTCCGGGTCCGCCGGTTCAACCCGGAGGTCTCGGCCGAGGCGGCCTGGGAAGACTTCCAGCTTGAAATCGACCCGAAGGAGCGTGTCCTCGACGGTCTGCACAAGATCAAGTGGGACCTCGACGGCACCCTCACCTTCCGTCGCTCCTGCGCCCACGGCATCTGCGGCTCGGACGCGATGCGGATCAACGGCAAGAACCGTCTTGCCTGCAAGACGCTGATCAAGGACATCAACCCCGAGAAGCCGATCACGATCGAGCCCATCAAGGGCCTCACGGTCCTCAAGGACCTGGTCGTGGACATGGAGCCGTTCTTCCAGGCGTACCGGGACGTCATGCCCTTCCTCGTCACGAAGGACACGAACGAGCCGACGCGCGAGCGTCTGCAGTCGGCGGAGGACCGCGAGCGGTTCGACGACACGACGAAGTGCATCCTCTGCGCCGCCTGCACGTCCTCCTGCCCGGTCTTCTGGAACGACGGCCAGTACTTCGGCCCGGCGGCCATCGTCAACGCGCACCGTTTCATCTTCGACTCGCGTGACGAGGCCGGCGAGCAGCGCCTGGAGATCCTCAACGACCGCGACGGCGTGTGGCGCTGCCGCACGACCTTCAACTGCACGGACGCCTGCCCGCGCGGCATCGAGGTCACGAAGGCGATCGCCGAGGTCAAGAAGGCCCTGATCACCCGCCGCTTCTGAGCTCCGCTCCGCTACGGCAAGGTGGGCCCCGCCTCCGGTTTCACACCGGAGGCGGGGCCCACTCGTCTTCCCGGTCCCGCCACTCTCCGACGCCGCCGGGCGGGTGACCTCCGCGGTCTGTCCCCGGGGGTGCCTGTCGCGCCGTACCTAATCTGATGGCATGTCAGATGACGAGTCGTACGAGCTGCTCGGGTTCGACAACGTGCTGCTTCCCGTCGGGGACCTCGGGGAGGCCGTCGGCTTCTACGAGCGTGCCGGGTTCGGTGTCGCCTTCCGGTTCGACGAGGGCGGGATCGCGCTGCTGAACGTCGGCGGCGAGACGCCCGGGATTCTGCTGCGGGTCGAGGAGGAGCTGGGGCACAGGCCGCCCACCTGGCCCTCGCCGCGCGTCTGGCTGGAGGTGCCGGACGCACGGGTCGCGGCGCAAAAGCTCACCGAACGTGGCGTCACCCTGCTCGACGAACCCTTCCCCGTGGCGACCGGCTGGACCGTCGAGATCGCCGACCCCTGGGGCAACGTCCTCGGCTTCGCGGACTACTCCAAGCGCCCGGAGCTCGGCAGACGACCCTGAGGCAAAGCTCGCCACTCTTGAGTTGAACACGTTCAAAAACGGGTCTACAGTCATCCCTGTCAGCGTTTTGAACGCGTTCAAGAAGGGGTGGGGCATGGACCGCACCGTCATCGCCTACGTCATCTACCTGGCCGTCAGCATCGCGCTGACCGTCTGGGTGGCCCGCACGCTCAGCCGCAACGGACGGATCTTCCTCTCCGACGTACTGCACGGCAACGAGCAGCTCGCCGACGCCGTCAACCACCTCCTGGTGGTCGGCTTCTACCTGGTCAACCTCGGCTTCGTGGCGCTGTACCTGAGCGGTGACGACACCATCGAGGACACCCGCGGCATCTTCGAGGCCCTGTCGACCAAGCTCGGCGTGGTGCTGCTCGTGCTCGGTGTGATGCACCTGGGCAACGTGTACGTGCTGAGCCGGATCCGGCGGCGCGGAGTGCTGGACCGGGAGCAGGTGCCGCCCGTCGCGCCGCAGGGCTGGGCCGCCCCGGGCACCGGGGTGTGAGCGCCGTGCCGGCCACCGCAGACCGGGGCGCCGTGCGCGTCCCGGTCCACGGGCTCACCGTGCTGTACGACGCCGAGTGCTCCCTGTGCGCCCATGTGCGCGACTGGCTCGTGAAGCAGCGGCAGTTGGTGCCGCTGGAGCTGGTGCCGGCGGGATCGGCGGAGGCCCGGCGCCGGTATCCCGGGCTCGACCACCGTGCCACCCTCGACGAGGTCACCGTCGTCGGGGACGCCGGGCAGATCTACCGGGGCGCCGCCGCCTGGATCGTCGTCCTGTGGGCCCTGCGCGAGTACCGCCCGCTCGCCCACCGGCTCAGCACCACGGTCGGCGCCGGGCTCGCCAAGGGCGCGGTGCTGGCCGCCGCCAAGTGGCGGGGCGGGCAGTGGGGCGGGAAGGTCTACCGGCGGGAGGACGGCTGGTCGTACGACCCCCGCCAGGGGTGGACGTACGCTCCGCCGGGGTGCGACAGCGGTGCCTGCGCCAGTCGTTAGGCTCTTTGCGTGCCCGCGATGAATGAGTCCGGCCGGCCCGGTGAGGCCGACGCCCCCAGCAAGTCCGAGCAGACCCGTGCGCTGATCCTGGAGACCGCGATGCGGCTGTTCCAGGAGCGCGGCTACGACAAGACGACGATGCGGGCCATCGCCACGGAGGCCGGGGTCTCCGTCGGCAACGCGTACTACTACTTCGCGGGCAAGGAGCACCTGATCCAGGGCTTCTACGACCGGATCGCCACCGAGCACCGGGTGGCGGTCCGTGAGGTCCTGGCCCGGGAGACCGACCTGGAGGCGCGGCTCGCGGGCGTGCTGAAGGCATGGCTGGACGTCGCGCGGCCGTACCACGAGTTCGCGGTGCAGTTCTTCAAGAACGCCGCCGATCCGGACAGCCCGCTCAGCCCCTTCTCGCCGGAGAGCGAGCACGCGCGCGTGGAGGCGATCAGCGTCCACAAGGAGGTGCTGCGCGGGGCGAAGACCAAGGTGCCGGAGGAACTGCGGGAGGTCCTGCCCGAGCTGATGTGGCTCTCCCAGATGGGGCTCGTCCTGTACTGGATCTTCGACCGCACGGAGGGCCGCGAGCGCAGTTACCGCCTGGCGGCGCGGGGGGCGCGGCTCACCGCGCGGGGTGTGTCGCTGGCCCGGTTCCGGGTGCTGCGGCCGCTGGTGCACGAGGTGCACGAGCTGTTCACGGACTTCCTGCCGGGGATGACGAAGGCGCTGCCGGATCCGGCGGGCAAGGGGCGGCGGGGCGGGGCGGAGTGATCACTTTCGGGTGAAGCGGTTCGAACGGGACGGCGGGGCCTTTCTGCCTACGATGATGCTCTCGACACCAGCCCATGGGAGGCACCCGATGTCCGCAGCAGCTGTCGAGCGGCCGCACGAGGAGCGGTCGCTGATCGCCGAAGCGAACCACATCATGGAGAGCGTTCCGGGCCTCCGCGTCGAGATCATCGGAGAGCAGATTCTCGTGAGCCCCGCACGGGACGGCCCCCACTCCGAGGCCCTGATGCTGTTCGCTGCCCCATTCATGAGTATGGGCCTGGTACGGGTGCTCCCGGGCATCGGTCTCTGGCTCCCCAGCGGCCCGGAGGACTACGCGATCCCCGACCTGTCGGTGGTCGACGACGACTACCGAGATCACCTCGTGGAGAACAGCTGCTACGACCCAACGTGCTTCCGTCTGGTCCTGGAGGTCACCTCCAGCAACTGGAAGACCGATCTGCAGACCAAGGTCGGCTCCTACGCCAAGGCCCGAATTCCCGTCTACGTCATCGTGGACCGCCAGCACCAGCGCCTGCATGTACTGACCGAACCCACGGGTGGCCGTTACGCCAAACACGGGATCCACATCCCCGGGGAGCTCGTCACGCTCCCCGAGTCCGTGGGTGGCAAGGTGGTACTCGATGTCGAGCGCCTCCTCAAAGCCGGTCAGCCCGGGGCTAATTGACCGCGTCCACCTCCCCCTCCGCCAACTCCACGTCGTACACCACCGGCCTGTCCGCCACCGCCACATGCCGGGCCCGGGAGCCGTACGAGCCCGCCGTCACCGCCAGCACATAGGAACCCGGCGTCGGTACCGACACGATGTACGAGCCGTCGGCCAGGGACGTCACGCGGTCCAGTTGGCGGCCGGCCTTCGAGAGCAGGGTCACCGCGGCGTTCTCGACGGGGTCGCCGTCGGCCGTGCGGACGAAGCCATGGACCACGGAAGCGGGGCCGCTCTGCTGTTCAGCCGGTTCCTCGGCCTCTTCCTCGGGCTCCACCGCCAGGTGCGGCAGCCGCTTCTCCAGCCACCCGGGCAGCCACCAGTTCGAGCCGCCCAGCAGATGCATCGCCGCCGGCACCAGCGCCGTACGCAGGATGAACGCGTCCAGGGCCACCGCGACCGCCAGGCCCACGCCCGCCGTCGCCGCGCCCGAGTCGCCGCTGAGCACGAACGCCAGGAACACGCAGACCATGATCAGGGCCGCGGAGTTGATGACGCGGCTGGTCTCGGCCAGACCGACACGCACCGCGCGCGCGTTGTCCTTCGTGTGGACCCACTCCTCGTGCATCCGGCTCACCAGGAACACCTGGTAGTCCATCGACAGGCCGAAGAGCAGGGACAGCATGATGACCGGCAGGAAGGCGTTGATCGGGCCCTCCTTGCCGAGGCCGAGCAGATCCAGGCCCCAGCCCCATTGGAAGATCGCGACGAGGACGCCGAAGGAGGCCGCCGCCGCGATCAGGTTCATCACCGCGGCCGTCAGCGGCACCACCAGGGAGCGGAAGGCGATCAGCAGAAGCAGGAAGCCCAGGCCGACGATGGTCGCGATGAAGTACGGGAGGCGGTCGCCGGTGACCGTCGCGAAGTCCTTCGACACCGCCGTCACACCGCCCACGTGCGCCTGCACGCCCGCCTTCGGGATCACCTCGTCCCGCAGGACGTCGATCAGGTCGTCCGTCTGCTTCGACTGGGGCGAGGTCGTCGGGACCACCTGGATGACCGTGACGCCCCTGGCGGGCGGCAGCGGCGCCACCCGGGCCACCCCGGACGTCGCCTCGATGTCCTTCACCAGGGTCGTCGTGTCGCCACCGGACGTCACCACCTGGAGCGGGCCGTTGAAGCCGGGGCCGAAGCCCTCCGCGAGCAGGTCGTACGCCTTCCTCGTGGTCGTCGACGCGTCGTCGTTGCCCTGGTCCGTCGCGCCGAGCCGCAGCGACAGCACCGGGAGGGCGAGCGCGGCCATGAGGACCACGGCGAGCACGGCGATGGTACGGGGGCGCTTCTGGACGCCCGCCGACCAGCGCACCGCGAGTCCGCTCGTCCGCTCCCGCTCGGGGCCCTGCGCGGCGAGCCGGCGGCGCTGACGGCGGCTGAGCACCCGCGGGCCGAGGAAGCCGAGCAGGGCCGGCAGGAGCGTGGTCGCCGCGAGGACGCTCAGCACCACCGTGAGGGACGTGCCGATCACCACGCCGTCCAGGAAGCGCAGGTTCGTCACCAGCATTCCGGCGAGCGCGATGCACACCGTGCCGCCCGCGAACAGCACCGCACGGCCGGAGGTGTTGAGGGCGGTGACCGCCGACTGCTCCGGGTCCATGCCGCGCAGGATGCCGCGCCGGTGCCGGGTGACGATGAACAGCGCGTAGTCGATGCCGACGCCGAGGCCGATCAGGGTGGCGAGCAGCGGGGCCAGATCGGGGATGTCGGTGGTGTGGCTGAGCAGCTGGGTGGAGAACAGGCCCGTGCCCACACCGAAGACGGCCACACCGATCGGCAGCAGCATCGCGAAGAGCGAGCCGAAGGCCAGGAACAGCACGACGGCGGCGGCCACGATGCCGACCATCTCCGCGAGGCCCGTGGGCGGCTCCTGCACCCGCTGGATCGCCTGGCCGCCGAGCTCCACTTCGAGACCGCCGCGTTCGGCGGCCTGCGCGGTGTCGACGACGTCCTGGACCAGGTCCTTGGGTACGGCGTTCGCCCGGTCCGTGAACGTGATCTGCGCGTACGCGATCCGTCCGTCACGGCTGACCTGCGCCGCGCCGCGGGGGCCGGAGTAGGGGCCGGTGATGTCGCCGACGCCCTTCATCTTCGCGATCTTCTCCAGCGCCGGCTGGATCCGGGACCGTACGTCCTGGTCCTTCACCGAGCCGGAGTCGACCTTCCACACCACCGTGTCGGTGTCGCCCGAGCTGTCCGGGAACGCCTTCTCCATCAGGTCGTACGCCCGCTTGGAGTCCGTGTCGGGAAGGGAGAAGACGTTCGCGTAGTCCGTGCCCGCCGTCGACGCCGAGAATCCCAGGCCGAACAGCGCCCCCACCCACAACAACAGGACCACCAGCCGGTGCCGATAGCACCACCGTGCCAATGCTTCCACGCTCAAAACTCCTTGATAGTCCGGTTCATCCGGTTCGTTCGGTCGGTTGGTCCCCCAGGTCCTGGGCAACAGGATTGGGGGCGCCACTCGCGTCAGGACATGGGACCGGCTTGACTCTCAAGGAACTCCAAAGCTGCGACCGGCCCCCGTTGTCAGTGGGTGTACGGATACTGGGGGCATGACGGCTCCAGGAACCGTGCTGGTCGTGGAGGACGAGCCGAGCATCGCGGACGTCCTCGCCATCGCCCTGCGCTACCACCGCTTCGAGGTGATGACGGCGGGCACCGTCCGCGAGGCCCTCGCGCTCGCCGAGCGCACCCGGCCCGACGCCGCGCTGCTCGACGTCATGCTGCCGGACGGCGACGGCCGCGCCCTGGGCCGCGAGCTGCGCGCCCGGCGGCCCGAGCTGGCCCTGGTCTTCCTCACCGCGCGCGACTCGCCCGCCGAGATGGTCGGCGCGCTCGCCTTCGGCGACGACTACATCACCAAGCCGTTCGACATCGACGTGGTCGTCGCCCGGATCGCCGCCGTGCTGCGCCGCACCCTCCCCCGAGCTCTCGACTCCGCTCGAGCAGGGGGCACCCCCATGGCCGACGTCATCCCGCAGCAGCCGCCGCTGCGCTACGGCGACCTGGAGCTGGACGAGACGACGTACTCGGTGCACCGCGCGGGCCGCACGGTCGAGCTGACCCCCACCGAGTACGCGCTGCTGCGGTTCCTGGTGCGCAACGGCGGCCGGATCGTGCCCAAGGAGCAACTCCTGCGCCACGTCTGGCAGTACGAGCACACCCCGGCCGAGTCGACCGTCGTCGAGACCTACATCAGCTATCTGCGGCGCAAGCTGGACACCCTGGGGCCCCCGGTGATCACTACCCGGCGGGGCGTCGGATACGGGCTGGCATGAGGCTCCCGCGGTTCGAACGGCCCCACGGGGTGCACTCCCTGCGCGGCAGGATGACCCTGGCGAACGTCGCGCTGCTCGCCGTCGGCATCATCGCGGCGACCGCGGTCAGCCTGATGGGGATGCGCCACTATCTGGTCGGCCAGGTGGACTCCGAGATGGTCAAGATGCGTGACTCGCTGGGCGGTTCGCGGCTCACCCTGCGCCAGATCGACTCGCTGAGCGTGCTCGGCGTCGTCCGCGACCGGTTCGCGCCCACCGGCACGGACGAGCAGCCGGCCCCGGACTCGATCTTCACCGCGGTCGACGGCCGGGGCGAGGCCATCACGCTCTTCGACCTCGAGCCCACTGTCGCCCAGCGCGGCCTCGCGGCGGCGGTGAACGATCCGCGGGCGCTGGCCGCGGACCCCGAGCCGCACGATGTCACGGTGCGCGGCGCCGCGTACCGCGCGACCGCGATCCGGCTCGCCGACGGTCACTACATCCTGCTCGCCACCTCCACCGACGGCCTGCACAAGGGCATAGCCAAGGCCCTGAAGCTGGACCTCGCCGTCGGCACCCTGCTGATCGGGCTGCTGGGGTGTCTGACGATGTTCAGCGTCCGGCGGGGGCTACGGCCCCTGGAGGACATGGTGGAGACCTCGTCGGCCATAGCCGAGGGCGATCTCACCCGGCGGGTCCCCTCCAGCCACCATCCGACCCAGGAGGTCGAGCAGCTGCGGCTCGCGCTCAATTCCATGCTGCACCAGGTGGAGTCGGCGTACCGGACGCGCGAGCGCAGCGCGGCCCAGCTGCGCCGGTTCGTCGCCGACGCCTCGCACGAACTGCGCACCCCGCTGTCGGCGATACGCGGCTACCTCCAGCTCTACGACAAGGGCATGCTGACTGAGCCGGACGAGCGCCGACGCGCCTGGGACCGGGTGAACGCCGAGGCGGACCGTATGGGGCGGCTGGTCGACGAGCTGCTCACCCTCGCCCGCCTCGACCAGCGGCCCGAACTGCGCCTGCAGAACGTGGACGTGAGCCGCCTGGTGCGGGACGCGGCCGAGGACCTGCGGGTGCAGCAGCCGGACCGCCCGGTCACCGTGGCCGCCGACGGCTCCCTGCCGGTGTGCGCGGACGAGTCGGGGCTGCGGCAGGTGCTGGGCAATCTGGTGACCAACGTCCGCATCCACACACCTGCCGACGTGCCGGTGCGGCTCGGCGTGGAACGGGCGGACGGAACGGTCCGGGTGTGCGTCGCGGACGAGGGCCCGGGACTGTCCGAGGAGGACGCGGCACGAGTCTTCGACCGCTTCTTCCGCGCGGGCGGCGGCGCGGGCAGCGGACTGGGCCTGGCCATCGTGCAGGGCGTCGTACAAGCACACGGCGGCGAGGTCGCGGTACGAACCGCCCCCGGGCAGGGGCTGGCCGTGACGGTGAGCCTGCCGACTCGGGTGGCCGGGGAGCCGTAGGCCCGTACGGCCGGCCGAGGAGGACGCGGCGCGAGTCGTCGTACAGCCCGGCAGGGGCGGGGGTTCACGTGTCGGTCGTTATCAGTGCCCATACCGTCTTGCCGTGTCTGCCCCGGCTCCACACACCCCAGTCCGCCGCGATGTTCTCCACCAGGCACAGGCCGCGGCCCGTCTCCGCGCGGTCGCCCGCCATCCGCAGCCGGGGTTCGAGGCGGCCCTCGTCGGAGACCTCTATCAGGCAGGAGCCGTCCGCGAGTGCCGTCACCGCGACCTCGAACTCCCGCTCCAGAGAGGGGCCGTGGCGTACGACGTTGGTGGTCAGCTCGGACACCAGCAGCACCGCGTCCTCCAGCGCCGGGTCTCCGGGACCGTGGCCCCAGTCGGCCAGATGGTCCCGGACCCGGTGCCGGGCCAGTCCGACGGAAGCCGGATGCCGGGGCAGCCGGAAGGAGTTGCGTCTCAGCACATCTGCTCCTCACCCCATGCGCACCTCCGTCACAGGGTGCCGCGTCGGGTGTCTGCCCCGCGTCGTTCGGCCGTAAGTTCCCGCGGACGCGATCGGATCGCGTCAGATCCAGGTCAGCCGCCACAGCCGGAACACGCCCGTGCCGTCCGAGAGGTACTGGCCGCCGCCGACGTCCTCGCTACTGACGACGTACTCCTTGCGCTGCCACAGCGGGATCAGCGGCACGTCGGCGGCCACGTCCGCCTGCAGGTTGCGGAAGTCCTGCGAGACGAGGCTGCGGTCGGCGTACGTCTGGCTGTTCACGATCAGGTTGTCGACCAGCTTGTTGCTGTACCCGGTGTGCATGGTGGAGCCGGTGCCGACCAGTGGGGCGGCGAAGGTGTCCGGGTCCGGGTAGTCGGCGACCCAGCCGACCGCGTACGCGTCGAGCTTGCCGGCCGCCCAGCGCTTCTGGAAGTCGGTCCACTCGTAGCCCTGGACGGACACCTTGAACAGACCGCCGGCCTCCAGTTGCTTCTTCAGCTCCGCTGCCTCCTCCGCGCCCGCGCCGCGTCCCTTGCCGTAGCCGAAGGTGAAGCGGATCGGGAGCTTGACACCGGCCTGGACGAGCAGGGCCCTGGCCTTCGCGGTGCTCTGCTTCGGGTAGTCGTCGAAGAACGAGGTGGTGTGGCCGGTGATACCGGTCGGGATCAGCGAGTACAGCGGGTCGACCGTGCCGTCGTACACCTTCGCGGCCAGCTGCTCGCGGTCGATCAGCCAGGCCATGGCCCGGCGGACGGCCACCTCGTGCAGCGGGGAGTTCGCGCGGGTGTTGAGGTAGAGGTTGCGGGTCTCGGAGCTGTCGGACTCCGTGACGCGCTGGTCGGGGTCGCTCGCCGAGAGGCGGGACAGGACCGCGGGCGGCAGCGTCCGCGTGGCGACCGCGACCTCCTTGGCCTTCCAGGCGCTGTTCAGCTTGGCCGAGTCGGCGTAGTAGCGCAGCCGGACGGGGCGGCCGGTGCCGCCGAGGTCGCCCTTGTAGCGCGTGTTCGGCGTGAGGTCGGCCTGCTCGTCCTTGGTGTACCCGGTCAGCGTGTAGGGGCCGGTGCCGTCCACCTCGGTGCCCCTGCGCAGGGTGTTGGCCGGATATCTGGTCCGGTCGACGATCGAGCCGGCGCCGGTGGCCACCTTGAACGGGAAGGTGGCGTCCGGCGACGACAGATGGAAGGTGACCGTGTTCCCTTCGGCGCTCACCGAGTTGAGCGTGGACAGCAGGGACGCCGGGCCGACATCGGAGTTGATCTTCTTCACCCGGTCGAAGGAGTACTTCACGTCCTCGCCGGTCACCGCGCGCCCGCTCGGGAACGTGAGCCCGTCGCGCAGCCTGCACTGATACGTCTGGAGTCCGGTCCCCACGAATGCGCAGCTCTGCGCCGCGTCGGGCACCGGCTCGACACCGCCCGGTTCGAAGGTCAGCAACGACTGGAAGACATTGCTGAACAAGGCCCAGGAACCGGCGTCGTAGGCACCGGCCGGGTCGAGTGATGTGACGGCGTCCGTGGTGCCGACGGTGATGGTTCTGTTCGTGTTCCCCTGCGACGGCAACAACTGCCAGCCGCCCACTCCCACGGCCGCAAGTACGAGAAGCGTCGCGAGAATCCGCATGCGAACAGATCGCATGGTGGTGCCCTCCCCAGGACCAGCCTGGCCCTACCCAAGGCCAGCACAAAAGTGCCACTCCCCTAAGTGGCGCGGCTCACCTAATCACACGTGTTTCAACCGGGGGAAGAGCAATCTGGCGAGATGAGAAAGAACTTACCGGGCGCTTGTTTCCGGTGAATTTCACAGCGCTTTCACAGTTACGTCCCGCGAATGCGGGTCACGCCTGTCTCGACGCCAGCTCGATCACCGTGATGTCCGACGGCGCCCCGACCCGCGTCGGCGGCCCCCAGGCGCCCGCGCCCCGGGACACGTACAACTGCGTGTCGCCGTAACGGTCCAGGCCCGCGACGGTCGGGTTGGCGGCGGCCGCGACGAAGTTGCCGGGCCAGAGCTGCCCGCCGTGGGTGTGTCCGGAGAGCTGGAGGTCCACGTGGTGCTTCGCGGCCTCGTGGACCTGGACCGGCTGGTGGGCCAGGAGGACGACGGCTCGTGAGGTGTCGCGGTCGCCGAGCGCCCTGGTGAAGTCGGGGCCCTGGCCCTCGCTCTCACCCGCCAGGTCGTTGACGCCGGCCAGATCGAAGGCGGGCAGTTCGGTGCGGGCGTTCTCCAGCGGGTGCAGCCCGAGCCGCCGCACCTCCTCGACCCACTGCGCGGCGCCGGAGAAGTACTCGTGGTTCCCGGTGACGAAGTACGCCCCGTGCCGCGCGCTCAGCCGGGCCAGCGGGGCGGCCGCCGGGCCGAGGTCCTTCACGCTTCCGTCGACGAGATCACCGACGACCGCGATCAGGTCGGGCTGGGTCGCGTTGATCGTGTCGACGACCTTCTGCGCGAAACCCCGGCCGAGGACGGGGCCCAGGTGGATGTCGCTGACGACGGCGATCCTGAATCCGTGCGCGGACCGCGGGAGTTTGGCCAGCGGGACCGTGACACGCTTGACGCCCGGTCCGCGCAGCACGCCGTACGTCCCGTATCCGACGGTCGCGACGGCGACGGTGGCAGCGGCTCCGCCCACGACGCGGGAGACGAAGAGGCGGCGGGTGAAGTCGGAGGCTTCGGGGGCGGCGGGGCTGTCGGGAGCGGGCGGCCCGGCGGCCGGGCTGTCGGGAGCGGGACGTACGGCGGTGGGTGCGGCGGCTCGGGGTGCGCTCGCCGAGGGGGCGTTCGCCTCGCCCCGGACCGCGCCCTCGGCCGACGCGGCGACGCTCGCCGTCTCGGGCTCCGGTTCTTCGGCCGCGGGCGCCCGCGCGGGGGCTCGCTTCTCGATGAGCCGTCGCAGCAGGGGCCGTACGGCCTCTCCCGCCACCACCCCCAGCATCAGGTACAGCCACAGCGCCATCCACAGGAAGCCCGGCCAGGCCAGGGTGCGCTGGAGCCAGAAGGGGGCGCCGGAGCGTTCGGCCACCAGCGCCATGATCATCAGCGTGGGACCGGCGACGAAGACGACCGTGCCCAAACGGCGGGCCGGGCCCCGGCGGCGGGTCGTGTCGCGGACCAGACGGCGCCAGAGATACCGGTGCAGCCCCGCCACGACGGCCAGGACAGCCAGGGCGACCAGGACGAAGACGATGACCAAGCTGCCGTATCCCCCGCTATGACGTCCGGCGCAGTGCGCGCAGTCCGCGCAACCCGATGACCCCGATGACCGTCCCCAATACGAAGGAAACGACCGCCAGCAGCAGGTGCACCCAGAAGTAGGCCGTCGGGTGGCCGTCGTCGAAGGCGAGTCCGCTGCTGTCCTTGATCAGATTCTTGACGAAAGTGACCCAGATGACCCAGCTCCACACCCCGAAGGCGAGCAGGAACCAGGAGACCGGGCGGCTGAGCTTCATGCACCCAGTATCGCCGTCGGCTGTCCGGATCCGCGCCCGGGGTGGGAGGGCGCGCGGGACTTCGCGATCCACTGAAGGTACGTTCTCGATCGTGCCCGCACCCAAGAAGACCGGTAAGCGATCCTTGCTGCTCGCTTCCGCCACCTTGCTGTCCCTTTCACTCACCGCGCCCGCCGCCCTCGCGGCCCCGCGCCCCTCGACGAGCCCCTCCGCCACTCCCCCGGCGCACATGTCGGCGGTCGGCGGTGCCCGCCTCGGCCAGGCCGGTACCCAGGTCAACCTCGGCAGTGGCGTCCCCGTGCTGCCCAAGGACCTCACCGCGCGCTCCTGGATCGTCGCCGACGCCGAGTCCGGCGAGGTGCTCGCCGCGCACAACCCGCACTGGCAACTGCCCCCGGCGAGCACGCTGAAGATGCTGTTCGCCGACACGGTCCTGCCGAGGTTCCCCAAGTCGACGAAGCACAAGGTGGTGCCGTCCGACATGGCGGGCATCGGCGCCGGTTCCAGCATGGTCGGGATAAAGGAGGACGAGACCTACACGGTCCACGACCTGTGGCTCGGCGTCTTCCTGCGCTCCGGCAACGACGCCGTGCACGTGCTGTCCGCGATGAACGGCGGCGTCGAGCAGACCGTGAAGGACATGCAGGCGCACGCCGAGGAACTGCAGGCGCTCGACACGCACGTGGTCAGCCCCGACGGCTACGACGCGAAGGGACAGGTCTCCTCTGCGTACGACCTGACCCTGTTCGCCCGTTCGGGGCTGCAGAAGAAGGACTTCCGCGAGTACTGCTCGACCGTGCGGGCGGCGTTCCCGGGCGAGACGACCAAGAAGAAGGGCAAGTCCGTCCGCGGGACCTTCGAGATCCAGAACACCAACCGGCTGCTCAGCGGGGACAGCGACGTCCCCGTCTACCAGGGCATCGCCGGCGTGAAGAACGGCAACACCACCAACGCGGGCGCGACCTTCACCGGAGTGGCCGAGCGCGACGGCAGGGTGCTGCTGGTCACCGTCATGAAGCCGGAGAAGAGCGAGCACAACGAGGTCTACAAGGAGACCGCCAAGCTCTTCGACTGGGGCTTCAAGGCGGCCGGCAAGGTCACGCCGGTGGGCGAGCTGGCGGCGCCGAAGAGCGCCGCGCAGCCCAGCGCCCAGCCGAGCACCACGGCCGCCAACGGGAAGACCGGCGGCACCGGGAGCGGCGGGTCCGCGAAGCCGGTGGTGAGCGCCTCCGCCGGGGGCGGCGGCATCGGCATCGCGCTGGCGGTCACCGGTGGACTGCTGGCGCTGCTGGCGAGCGGGGTGTTCCTGGTCAACCGCCGGTGGCCGCTGCCGGATCTGGTGCGCCGCCGGTCGTCCCGTCCGTGAGCGCCGTCTCCTCGCTCTCCGTCGCCGTCCAGGCGGCGGAGAACAGGACCAGTTTCGAGGTGAAGTTGATCCACAGCAGCAGGGCCACGGGGACGCCGAAAGCGCCGTACATGCTCTTGGTGGCGACTCCCTGGATATAGCCGCTGAGCAGCAGTTTCAGCAGCTCGAAGCCGACCGCGCCGATCAGCGCCGCGACGAGCAGGCGGCGGCGCGGCGGCTCGACGCCGGGCAGCAGGGTCAGGACGTAGAGCAGCAGCAGGAAGTCGGCGAGGACGGCGACGGCGAACGCGGCCGTCCGCAGCAGGACGCTGCCCCAGCTCGCGCGGCCGATGCCGAGCTGGTCGCTGATCCAGCCCACCATGGCGGAGGCGACGGTGGAGACGGCGAGGGTGGTCAGGACCGCGCCGCCGAAGCCGACCAGAACGCCCGCGTCCTTGGCCGTGCGCAGCAGGGGGTTCTCCTCGCTGTCGGGCAGTTCCCACACCGCGCGCAGGCAGTCGCGCATCTGGCCGACCCAGCCGATGCCGGTCACCAGCAGAAAGGCGCCGGCGATGAGTCCGACGGTGCCGGCGTTCTGGACCAGGGCGTGGATGTCGAGCTGGTCGGAGATGCCGGGGACCTGGTCGGCGATCTTGTTCTGGAGATCCCGCTGCTGCGACTCGCTCAGGGTGGCGGCGGCGATCGTGGCGGCCACGGTCAGCAGCGGGAACAGCGCGATGAAGCTGATGAAGGTCATCGCGGCGGCCAGCCGGGTCCACTTCACCCGGTCCAGTCGCTCGTACGACCGCCACGCGTGCGTGGCCGTCAGGCGCGTGACGAGCGGCCCGATGACGGGGAGTTTCTTCAGCCAGTCCATGATCCGACTCTGCCCTCGTTGTGGAACACCCATGTCCGAGTACCCCAGAACCGCAGGACAGTGGCCAGCGCCATGCCGATTCCCGCCCCGGAGACGGTGTCGGCGCGCCGCGAGGTGAGGCCGAGGCCGTAGTGGCTGACGGCGAGACACAGGAGCTGGACCAGGGCGCCCGCGATGTTCACGGCGACGAAGACGGCGTACGGGCGCATGCCCCGCGGCTGTGTGTGCCGGTAGGTGCCGAGCGCGTTGCCGGTGTACGCGACCGTGCAGCCCGCGACGAAGGACAGCGCCTTGGCGGTGAGCGGGTCGAGGGCGGCCGGGCCGCGCAGCCAGGTGAACAGGGCGAGGTCGGTGACGTAGGCGAGGAGACCCACGGTGGCGAAGCCCAGCACCTCGGCCCGCTGCGCCCGGGTCACCAATTCGCCACCGCCAGGCCGTACATCGCCAGCCAGGCCGCTCCGATCAGGGCCAGGGCCCGGTCGTGCAGGACCACGTCCTCGGGCTCGCCCGCGGTGCCGCGGTCGGCGAAGACGGCGTATCTGAGGATCGCGAGGATGAAGGCGACCATCGACAGCTGCCGCCAGGGCAGCACGCTCGCGTGCGGCACACCGCCCTCCTCCAGGGCCCACATGCAGTAGGCGAGGACGGCGACGCCGGCCGCGAGCTGCCAGACGAAGCGGAGGTAGCCGGTGGTGTACTCGGAGAGCAACGCGCGCGTGGCGCCCGCTTTTCCGGCCATCTGCAGGGCTTCGGAGTAGCGCTTGGCCGACACCATGAACAGCGCCCCGAAGCCGGTGGTGATCAGGAACCAGCGGGACAGCGGGATGCCGAGCGCGACCCCACCGATCATCGCCCGCATCAGGAAGCCGGTGGTGACGACGACGAGGTCGACCACCAGGACGTGCTTGAGACTGACGCAGTACGCCAGTTGTACGCCGATGTAGGCCGTCAGGAGCGCCGCGACGACGGGTGAGGTCAGCCAGGCCGCGGCGGCCGGCGCGAGGACGGCCAGGGCGCCTCCGGCGGCGTAGGCGACGGGCACCGGGACCTGTCCGGCGGCGACCGGGCGGCGGCACTTGGTGGGGTGGGCGCGGTCGGCCGCGGCGTCGCGGGCGTCGTTGATCAGGTAGACGGCGGCGGCGCAGCCGGTGAACAGGACGAAGACCAGGCCGACCTGGACGAGGGCGTGCCGGGAGAAGATCTGCCCGGCGGCGGCCGGGGCGGCGACCACGAGGGTGTTCTTCACCCACTGCTTGGGGCGGGTGGTCTTCAGCAGGCCGGTGAGGACGGTGGCGGTGCGCACGCGCGCGGGTGGCTCGTGGTGGGTGCGCTGCTCCAGGAGGGCCGATTCCGTGAGGGGCGCTGTCTCAGTCATGGGCGCTCCCCCTCATCCAGCGCGCCCCGAGCCGGGCCGTGAGCGCCCCCAGCGCCGCGCCGGCGGCCACGTCCGTGGGGTAGTGGACGCCGACGACCAGGCGGGAGAGACACATGGCGGCGGCGAGCGGCGCGATCCCGTAGGTCCCCAGCGCGCCGAAGGCGACGGCGGCGGCCGCGGAGGAGGCGGCGTGGGAGCTCGGGAAGGAGTGCCGGCCCGCGGTGCGCACCAGGGGTTCGATGTGCAAGGGGCGCGCACGGCGCACTAGCCGCTTCACGCCCATGCTGGCGAGGTGTGCGCCCGCCACGAGCGCTGTGCCGCGCAACCAGGAGCCGCGCCGGGTGCCGTCCACGGCGGCTCCGACGAGTCCCGTCCCGAGCCACAGGGCGCCGTGCTCACCGGCGAGGGACAGGCCGCGTGCGGCGGAGGCGACGCGCGGAGCGGTGCCGCAGGCATGCAGTGCAGAAAGGATTCTGTGGTCCAGGTCGTCGAAGTCGTCCATGTGGACTCACTGTTCACGTCGACCGCCGCCAGCACTACGACAATATTGTGCGACATACCATTAATCACCCATTTCGGGGATGGGCGTAATGTTCCATAACCAATCGCCCATATAAGGGCGATACGGTCACCGCCATGTCCGAAGACACGGTGTCCGTCACCGGCTGGGGCCGCACCGCCCCCACCGCCGCCCGGCTGATCCGCCCGCGGAGCTACGAGGAAGCCGTGGCCGCCGTCCGGAACTGCGGGGCCCGGGGCAGCATCGCGCGGGGACTGGGGCGGGCGTACGGGGACGCCGCGCAGAACGCCGGCGGGTCCGTCATCGACATGACGGGTCTCGACCGCATCCACGCCATCGACGCCGACGGCGGCACCGTGCTGTGCGACGCGGGCGTGTCCCTGCACCGGCTGATGGAGGTGCTGCTGCCGCTCGGCTGGTTCGTACCGGTGACGCCGGGCACCCGTCAGGTGACGGTCGGCGGGGCGATCGGCGCCGACATCCACGGCAAGAACCACCATGTCTCCGGCTCCTTCTGCCGCCACGTGCTGTCCTTCGAACTCCTGACGGCCGACGGCGAGATCCACGCGGTCGGCCGCGGCACGCCCCTGTTCGACGCGACCGCGGGCGGCATGGGACTGACCGGGGTGATCCTCACGGCCACCATGCGGCTGCTGCCGGTCGAGACCTCGTACCTGTCGGTCGACACCGAACGCGCCACCGACCTCGACGACCTCATGGCCCGTCTGACGGCCACCGACCACCGCTACCGCTACTCGGTCGCCTGGATCGACCTGCTGGCCCGCGGCGCGGCGACCGGGCGCGCGGTGCTCACCCGCGGCGACCACGCGCCCCGGCAGGCCCTGCGCAAGGGCACACGCGCGTGGCGCCGTCCGCTGTCCTTCCGCCCCCGGCAGCTCCCGGCCGCCCCCGCGCTCGTCCCCGACGGGCTGCTCGGCCGTACCTCCGTGGGACTGTTCAACGAACTCTGGTACCGGAGGGCGCCCCGCGCGCGCAGCGGTGAACTCCAGCGGATCTCCGCCTTCTTCCACCCCCTGGACGGAGTGCCGCACTGGAACCGGATCTACGGCCGCGGCGGCTTCGTCCAGTACCAGTTCGTCGTCGGGTACGGCCAGGAGGAGGCCCTGCGCCGGATCGTCCGCCGTATCTCCGAGCGCCGCTGCCCCTCCTTCCTGGCCGTCCTCAAGCGCTTCGGGGACGCCGACCCCGGCTGGCTCTCCTTCCCGGTGCCCGGCTGGACCCTCGCCCTGGACATTCCGGCCGCGCTGCCCGGCCTCGGCGCGTTCCTCGACGAACTCGACGAGGAGGTCGCCGCGGCGGGCGGGCGCGTCTATCTCGCCAAGGACTCCCGGCTGCGCCCGGACGTGCTCGCCGCGATGTACCCCCGGCTCGCCGACTTCCGGGCCCTGCGCACGGAACTGGACCCGAGCGGGCTCTTCGTCTCGGACCTGGCCCGACGTCTCGGCCTCTGAGTCCACACCAGCCGTTCCGATCCCCCAAGGAGCTGTCGTGAAGGACGCCTTCGGCATCCCCCAGTCCGTGCTCGTCCTCGGCGGCACGTCAGAGATCGCGCTGGCGACCGTGCGCAGGCTCGTCGCGCGCCGCACCCGCACGGTGTGGCTGGCGGGCCGCCCCTCTCCCACCCTTGAGGAGGCCGCCGAGGGACTGCGCTCCCAGGGGGCGGACGTCCGCACCGTCGCCTTCGACGCGCTCGACCCCGAGTCCCACGAGAGTGTGCTCGGCAAGGTCTTCGCCGAGGGCGACATCGACATGGTGCTGCTCGCCTTCGGCATCCTCGGCGACCAGGCGCGCGACGAGCGGGAGCCGATGAACGCCGTGCGCGTCGCCCAGACCAACTACACGGGCGCGGTGTCGGCGGGCCTGGTGTGCGCGCGGGCCCTCCAGTCCCAGGGGCACGGCTCCTTGGTGGTGCTGTCCTCGGTCGCCGGTGAGCGCGCCCGCCGCTCGAACTTCATCTACGGCTCCAGCAAGGCCGGCCTCGACGCCTTCACCCAGGGCCTCGGCGACGCGCTGCACGGCACCGGCGTCCACGTCATGGTCGTACGCCCCGGCTTCGTACGCTCCAGGATGACGGCCGGTCTCGAGGAGGCACCGATGTCCACCACACCGGAGGAGGTCGCCACGGCCATCGAACTCGGACTGCGACGGCGCACGGAGACGGTGTGGGTACCGGGACTGCTCCGCCTGATCATGTCGGCCCTACGCCACGCACCACGGGCGGTGTTCCGCCGCTTGCCGATCTAGCACGGTCCACTGCGAGCGCCCCAAAGGGGCGCGGGGAACTGCGCGACCAGCCACGACGGCGCCGCACACAACCGACGACCCACCCCGGCACAACCAGCGAAGCGCTCAGCGGCTGGCGATCGTGCCGCGTTCCACGTCCGCGTGGCCGGCCTGTGGGGGTACCACCGAGGCGCCGAAGGTGAACTCCCGGAGCTTGCGCCACACGCCGTCGGGGCCCTGTTCATAGAGCGCGAAGCCCGTGCAGGGCCACTCGGCGTCGTAGTCGGCGAGTTCCTCGAAGGCGCGGTCCATCGCCGCGTCGTCGATGCCGTGCGCCACCGTGACGTGCGGGTGGTACGGGAACTGCAGCTCGCGTGCCACGGGACCGGAGGCGTCCCGGACCCGCTTCTGCAGCCGGGCGCAGGCCTCCGCGCCCTGGACGACCTTCACGTACACCACCGGCGACAGCGGCCGGAAGGTGCCGGTGCCGGACAGCCGCATCGGGAAGGGGCGGCCGGCCGCGGCGACCTCGGTCAGATACGCCTCGACGGCCGGCAGCCCGGTGGCGTCGAGCTCCGTCGGCGGCAGCAGGGTGACATGGGTGGGGATGCCGTGAGCCGCGGGGTCGCCGAAGCCCGCGCGCCGCTCCTGGAGCAGGCTGCCGTGAGGCTCCGGGACCGCGATCGACACGCCGATCGTTACGGTCCCCACGTCGTCTCCTGTCGTCGTGTCCGGTGCGCTGCCGGATGCGCTGTCGAGTGAGGTGTCTGGTTCGTACTCAGCCGTCCGGCTATCGACTGTAAGGCCACGGCTGTGTTGTGGGCAGGCGCAGCCGGAGTGATGTACAGCGCTCTGCCCGACGTACGTACGTGCGGTCGTACGCCTCAGTGCTTGGCCGGCAGGAAGCCCACGCGGTCGTACGCCTGGGAGAGGGTCTCCGCGGCGACGGCCCGCGCCTTCTCCGCGCCCTTGGCCAGGATCGAGTCGAGGGTCTCGGGGTCGTCCAGATACTGCTGGGTGCGCTCCCGGAACGGGGTCACGAACTCGACCATCACCTCGGCGAGGTCGGTCTTGAGCGCACCGTAGCCCTTGCCCTCGTACTTCTGTTCCAGTTCGGCGATACCCGCACCCGTGAGCGTCGAATAGATCGTGAGCAGATTGCTCACGCCCGGCTTGTTCTCGGCGTCGAAGCGGACCACGGTGTCCGTGTCGGTGACGGCGCTCTTGACCTTCTTCGCGGTGATCTTCGGGTCGTCCAGGAGGTTGATGAGGCCCTTCGGCGTGGACGCCGACTTGCTCATCTTGATCGACGGGTCCTGGAGGTCGTAGATCTTCGCCGTCTCCTTGAGGATGTACGGCTTCGGGACGGTGAAGGTCTGGCCGAAGCGGCCGTTGAAGCGCTCGGCGAGGTCGCGGGTGAGCTCGACGTGCTGACGCTGGTCCTCGCCGACCGGGACCTCGTTGGCCTGGTACAGCAGGATGTCCGCGACCTGCAGGACCGGGTACGTGAACAGGCCGACGGAGGCGCGGTCGGCGCCCTGCCTGGCGGCCTTGTCCTTGAACTGGGTCATGCGGGAGGCCTCGCCGAAGCCGGTGAGGCAGTTCATGACCCAGGCGAGCTGGGCGTGCTCGGGCACATGGCTCTGGACGAAGAGCGTGCAGCGGTCCGGGTCGAGGCCGGCCGCGAGGAGCTGGGCGGCGGCCAGCCGGGTGTTGGCGCGCAGCTCCGCGGGCTCCTGCGGGACCGTGATCGCGTGCAGGTCGACGACCATGTAGAACGCGTCGTGGGTCTCCTGCAGGGCCACCCACTGGCGGACGGCACCGAGGTAGTTGCCGAGGTGGAACGAGCCTGCGGTGGGCTGGATTCCGGAGAGCACGCGGGGACTGTCAGAGGCCATGCTCATCATTCTCTCAGAGCGCGGCCGCCACCCGGAACGGGTCCCGGGCAGCCGCGGGGGCCGCCCGGGGTGCCGGGGTCAGCCGAGGTCGATCTCGGGGTACAGCGGGAAGCCCGCCACCAGGTCCGTCGCCCGCTGGGCGATCTCCTCCGCGGTCTTCGCGTCCAGGACGTGGGCCGCCTTGGACGGGGCGCCCGACTTGGTGGTGCCCGGCTCCGTCGTCGTCAGGACCCGGTCGATCAGGCCGGCCACCTCGTCCATCTCGGCCGTGCCCAGGCCGCGCGTGGTCAGCGCCGGGGTGCCGATGCGGATGCCCGAGGTGTACCAGGCGCCGTTGGGGTCGGCCGGGATCGCGTTGCGGTTGGTGACGATGCCGGACTCCAGGAGCGCGGCCTCGGCCTGGCGGCCGGTGAGGCCGTAGGACGTGGCCACGTCGATCAGGTTGAGGTGGTTGTCCGTGCCGCCGGTCACCAGGGTCGCGCCCCGGCGCATCAGTCCCTCGGCCAGCGCCCGGGAGTTGTCGACGATGCGCTGGGCGTAGTCCTGGAACGCGGGCTGCCGAGCCTCGGCGAAGGCGACGGCCTTGGCGGCCATGACGTGCGGGAGCGGGCCGCCGAGGACCATCGGGCAGCCGCGGTCGACCTGGTCCTTGAGGGAGTCGTCGCACAGGACCATGCCGCCGCGCGGGCCGCGCAGGGACTTGTGGGTGGTCGTGGTCACGATCTGGGCGTGCGGGACCGGGTCGAAGTCGCCGGTCAGGACCTTGCCCGCGACCAGGCCCGCGAAGTGGGCCATGTCGACCATGAGGGTCGCGCCGACCTCGTCGGCGATCTCGCGCATGATCCGGAAGTTCACCAGGCGGGGGTAGGCCGAGTAGCCCGCCACGATGATCAGGGGCTTGAACTCACGGGCCGACGCACGCAGCGCCTCGTAGTCGATCAGGCCCGTGGCCGGGTCGGTGCCGTAGGAGCGCTGGTCGAACATCTTGCCGGAGATGTTCGGGCGGAAGCCGTGGGTGAGGTGGCCGCCGGCGTCCAGGGACATACCGAGCATGCGCTGGTTGCCGAAGGCCTGGCGGAGCTCGGCCCAGTCGGCCTCGGAGAGCTCGTTGACCTGGCGGACGCCGGCCTTCTCCAGGGCGGGGGCCTCGACACGCTGGGCGAGGACGGCCCAGAAGGCGACGAGGTTGGCGTCGATGCCGGAGTGCGGCTGGACGTAGGCGTGGCGGGCGCCGAACAGCTCCTTGGCGTGCTCGGCGGCGAGGGACTCGACGGTGTCGACATTGCGACAGCCGGCGTAGAAGCGGCGGCCGATGGTGCCCTCGGCGTACTTGTCGCTGAACCAGTTGCCCATGGCAAGCAGGGTGGCCGGGGAGGCGTAGTTCTCGGAGGCGATCAGCTTGAGCATCTCGCGCTGGTCGGCGATCTCCTGCCCGATGGCGTCGGCGACGCGCGGCTCGACGGCGCGGATCACGTCGAGGGCGGCTCGGAAGGCCGTCGACTCGGTGGAGAGAGGCGCGGGGCTGGCGGAATTCTCGGGCATCGGGGACCTCCGGACGTGACATTCGGCGTACTCGGCTCGGCCCAGGCGCACGGCACTGTTTCCCGCTCGGGCCGCTCCCCGATGGTCTGTCCCATCCCAGCGCGCCAGTTACGGCCCGCTGGTCAGCCTACCGGGCGCGTCGGATTCGGCAGGTCCCACGTCCACCATGCGAGCGAGGATAAGAAAGGGACGAACCCGACTCTCTGGCCCTCTGGAGATCCCGTGAACGCTACGGAGACGCTCATCGCCGCCGCGGACGCCCACAGTGCGCACAACTACCACCCGCTGCCGGTGGTCGTGGCCACCGCGGACGGCGCCTGGATGACGGATGTCGAGGGGAGGCGGTATCTCGATCTGCTGGCCGGGTACTCGGCGCTGAACTTCGGGCACGGGCACCCGCGGCTGGTGGCGGCGGCCAAGGCGCAGCTGGAGCGGGTGACGCTGACGTCCCGGGCGTTCCACCACGACCGGTTCGCCGCGTTCTGCACCGAGCTGGCGCAGCTGTGTGGCATGGACATGGTGCTGCCGATGAACACGGGCGTGGAGGCCGTGGAGACCGCGGTGAAGACGGCTCGGAAGTGGGGCTACCGGGTCAAGGGGGTGCCCGCGGAGATGGCGAAGATCGTGGTCGCGGGCGGCAACTTCCACGGCCGTACGACGACCGTGATCAGCTTCTCCACGGACCCGGAGGCACGGGCGGACTTCGGGCCGTACACACCGGGCTTCGAGATCGTGCCGTACGGCGACCTGACCGCGATGCGGGAGGCGCTCACCGAGAACACGGCCGCGGTGCTGCTGGAGCCGATCCAGGGCGAGTCGGGGGTGATCGTGCCGCCGGAGGGTTATCTGCCGGCGGTGCGGGAGCTGACGCGGGAACGGAACGTGCTGTTCGTCGCGGACGAGATCCAGTCGGGGCTGGGCCGGACCGGGCGGACCTTCGCCTGCGAGCACGAGGGCGTCGTACCGGACATGTATGTGCTCGGGAAGGCGCTGGGCGGCGGGATCCTGCCGGTGTCGGCGGTGGTGTCGAGCGCGGAGGTGCTGGGGGTGTTCCGGCCGGGCGAGCACGGGTCGACGTTCGGCGGGAATCCGCTGGCCTGTGCGGTGGCGCTGGAGGTGATCGCGATGCTGCGGACCGGCGAGTACCAGGCGCGGTCCGCGGAGCTCGGCGCGCATCTGCACCGCGAGCTGGGCGCGCTGCTCGGCACCGGCACGCTCACCCGGGTGCGGGGGCGCGGGCTGTGGGCCGGGGTCGACATCGCCCGGGGGGCGGGGACGGGACGGCAGGTGTCGGAGCAGCTCATGGACCGGGGTGTCCTGGTGAAGGACACGCACGGCTCGACGATCCGGATCGCCCCGCCGCTGGTCATCAGCAAGGAGGACCTGGACTGGGGCCTCGACCAGCTCCGCGGCGTGCTGGGTGTCCAGGCGTCCTAGAGGATCACATGGGGCAGGAAGCGGGCGTACTCGTCCGTGATCAGGCCCGAGGACTCGCGGATGCCCAGTCCGGCCGACTCGTCCTCGACGACCCAGGCGCCGAGGACGACGTGGTTGCCTCCCCCAGAGCCAACGCCTGGGGGGACCCCCAGGGCGGGGAGCGGGGCCAGCTGCTGGTAGCAGCAGGGCTCCTCGCGCGGGACGGGCTCCGTGCCGGGCTCGTGGACGGTCACGCCGGCGCCCTCCCGGCCCAGGAGGGGCTTGGCGACGTAGCCGGTGGTCGACGCGAGCTCGCGCGGGCCGTCGAGGTAGGAGGGCAGGAGGTTGGGGTGGCCGGGGTACAGCTCCCAGAGGATCGCCAGGAGGGCCTTGTTGCTCAGCAGCATCTTCCAGGCGGGCTCGATCCACAGGGTGCTGCCGGTGCCGCCGCCGTTGTCGAGGGTGTCGAGGACATGGCCGGCGAAGGCGTCGGTGGTGAGCCACTCCCAGGGGTAGAGCTTGAAGCAGCTGCGGATGAAGCGGAGCCGGTTGTCGACGAAGCGGCCGGAGAGCGGGTCCCAGCCGATCTCCTCCATGGAGATCCAGTCGGTGTCCAGGCCGGCCTGCTGCGCGGTCTCCTTGAGATAGGCGACGGTCATCAGGTCCTCGCCCAACTCGTCGTCGGAGGAGTGCGCGAAGTACAGCGGGCTGCCGGGCGGGAGGAGGGCGGCCTGCTTCTTCCAGGCGGCGACGAGGCGTTCGTGGAGGGAGTTCCACTGGTCGGCGCCGGGGAAGCGGTCCTCCATCCAGAACCACTGGGGTGAGGCGGCCTCCACCAGGGAGGTGGGCGTGTCGGCGTTGTACTCCAGGAGCTTCGCCGGGCCCGTGCCGTCGTAGCGGAGGTCGAAGCGGCCGTAGACGGACGGGAGTTCGGCGCGCCGCCGCCAGGCCTCGGTGACCGCCTGCGCGATACGCGGGTCGGTGATGCCGAGGTCGGCGAGGCGGTCTTTCGCCACGATGTGCTCGGCGGCCGCCAGGCACATGCGGTGCAGTTCCTCGACGGTCTCCTCCAGCGCCTCGACCTCGTCGAGTGTGAAGGCGTAGTACGCGCTCTCGTCCCAGTACGGGCGCAGGGAGCCGTCGGGGTGGCGGGTGAGCGGGTAGATCAGCCCCTGTTCCTCGACGATCCGCTGCCAGCCGGGGCGGGGTTCGATCGTGCGGCGTTCCATCTCGCGTGTCCCGTTCAGCCGCCGGAGCTGCCCTTGCCGCCGCCGAAGCCGCCGCGGTGGACGCCGCTGTGGTGGCTGTCGTCGTCCGAGGAGCCGCCGCCCGAGCCCTTGCTCGGCTTGGTGAAGGAGCCGCCGTCGGCCCAGCCGTTCTTCTTCTTGCCGCCGTAGTACCAGGCGCCGTTGACGGAGACCTTGCTGACCTTGGTGGACTTGCAGTTCTTGTCGGAGACGACCTTGTAGCCCCTGGCGAGGTTGTAGCTGTCGCGGTCGACGCAGCGCTTGTCCGGTTCGGACGAGCAGGCGGTGAGGGCCGCCGCGAGGAGACCCATGCCGCCGAGGACGACGGTTCCGGAGCGCAGTTGCCGGCGTGTGCTGGCCATGTTCGTGTGTCCCCCGTTGGCTGATTTCTTGTCGCTGTCCCGTCAGCCTAAAGATCGGTAAGAGCGGCACCCCAGGGACCCCCGGGTTTTCCCGCTCCCCTACAGTCGCTTTGTGCTCTTTGGAATGCTGTGCGCCCTTGGCGCGGCGGTCTGCTTCGGTACGGCGACGGTGTTGCAGGCGATGGCCGCGCGGGAGGCCGCCGACACCGGTGGGGGCGGGGACGCGGCGCTGCTGCTCCGGGCGCTGCGGCAGTGGCGGTATCTGGCCGGGCTGGCGCTGGACGGGCTCGGCTTCCTGCTGCAGATCGCGGCGCTGCGGTCGATCCCCATCTACGCGGTCGGCGCGGCCCTCGCGTCCAGCCTCGCGGTGACGGCGGTGGTCGCGGCGCGGCTGCTGCGGGTGCGGCTGAGCGGGGTGGAGTGGGGCGCGGTCGCGGTGGTGTGCGCCGGGCTGGCGATGCTGGGGCTGGCCTCCGGGACGGAGGGGGACCGGTCCGGCTCGGCGGCGCTGAAGTACGCGATGCTCGGGACGGCGGTGGGAGTGCTGCTGCTCGGGACGGTCGGCGGGCGGCTGCCGGGACGCGGGCGGGCTTTGCTGCTCGGGCTGGGAGCCGGGTTCGGGTTCGGGGTGGTGGAGGTGGCGGTGCGGCTGATCGACTCGCTGAAGCCGTCCGACCTGCTCACCAACCCCGCGACCTATGCCCTGCTCCTCGGCGGCGGCGCCGCGTTCCTGCTGCTGACGTCGGCCCTGCAGCGCGGTTCGCCGACGACGGCCACCGCCGGGATAGTGATCGGGGAGACGATCGGCCCGGCCGCGGTGGGAGTGGTGTGGCTCGGGGACCGTACGCGGGAAGGGCTGACCTGGCTGGCGGTGCTGGGCTTCGTGGTGGCGGTGGCGGGAGCGCTGCTGCTGGCGCGCTTCGGCGAGGCCCCGACGGCGGACACCGCCCCCGTCGCCGAACCGACCCGGCCGCGCTCCTGACACGCTGACGCATCACGGCAGCACCCGGCACAACGCCTCCAGCGCCCCCGCCCACGCATGGTCCGGCGGTGTCCCGTAGCCGACGACCAGGGCGTCCAGCGGCTCCGTCGTGGCCTGGGCGTGGCGGTAGAAGGCGAGTCCGTGCAGGGCGAGGCCCTGCCAGGCGGCCGCCTGGACGACCGACGGCTCGGTGCCGGGCGGCAGGCGCAGCACGGCGTGCAGACCGGCCGCGATACCGGTGACCCGGACCTCGGGCGCGCGGGCGGCGAGGGCCGCGACGAGGGCGTCCCGGCGGCGCCGGTAGCGCAGCCGGGCGGAGCGCACATGACGGTCGTACGCCCCGGAGGTGATGAACTCCGCCAGGGTCAGCTGGTCCAGCACCCCGCAGTTGTCGACCAGGCCCTTGGCCGCCACGCACTCCTCCATGAGGGACGGCGGCAGCACCATCCAGGCCAGCCGCAGGCCGGGGGCGAGGGACTTGCTGGCGGTGCCCAGGTACACCACGTGGTCCGGGTCCAGGCCCTGGAGCGCGCCGACCGGCTGGCGGTCGTAGCGGAACTCGCCGTCGTAGTCGTCCTCCAGGACCAGCCCCCCGGTGCGCCGCGCCCAGTCCACGACCGCCGCCCGCCGGTCGGCGCGCAGGGGTGTGCCCATCGGGAACTGGTGGGCCGGGGTGAGCAGCACGGCCCCGGCGTCCGGCAGGGCACGGGTGTCCGTGGCGCGTGCGTCGTACGGCAGGGGCCTGGTGGTCAGTCCGGCCGCCGTGAGCAGGTCCCAGTGGACGAAGAGGCCGTACGACTCGACCGCCACCGTGTGTGCGCCGCGCGCCCGCAGCACCGTGCCGAGGATCCTCAGCCCGTGGGAGAAGCCCGCGCACACCAGGATGCCGTCGGGAGCGGCGCGCACGCCCCGGGCGCGGGAGAGGTAGCCGGCCAGGGCGGTGCGCAGTTCGGGGCGGCCGCGCGGGTCGCCGTAGCCGAGGGCGTCGGAGGGGGCGGCCGTAAGGGCGCGGCGGGCCGCCCTGAGCCACTCGGTGCGGGGGAAGGAGGCGAGGTCGGGGGTACCGGGGACCAGATTGTGGGTGGGGCGGCCGGGGGCGCGGGGCCACGGAGCCGTATCGCTGGGCGGTACGACGGCTCGCTCGGCGACCCGGGTCCCCGACCCCTGCCGTGCGGTGAGCCAGCCCTCCGCGACCAGGTCGCCGTACGCCTCGGCGACGGTGTTCCGGGCGATGCCGAGGTCGGCCGCGAGGGTCCGGGAGGACGGCAGCCGGGTGCTCGGGGCGAGCCGTCCGCCGCGCACGGCGTCGCGCAGGGCGTCGGTCAGCCCACGGCGAAGCCCACCCGCGCCGGAGGGCTCCAGATGCAGATCAACCCCGAAAGTGGCCCAAGGTCTCCCCATGGAAATGGACCATACCCCTGGGCCGCCTGCTCCATAGAGTCGAAGGCATGGACAACGAACCGACCGACATCCAGTACGCCGCGGAGATCACCCCTCGCCTTCAGTGGGCCGAGCACGCCCCGGGCGTGTACAAAGCGATGATCCACCTGGAGACCGCCGTCCGCCGGGGCCTGGACGACCCCAAGCTGTACGAGTTGGTGAAGATCCGCGCGTCGCAGCTCAACCACTGCGCGTTCTGCCTCGACATGCACACCAAGGACGCGCTGGCGGCCGGCGAGAGCGTCGAGCGGATCGTGCAGCTGAGCGCGTGGGAGGAGTCGCGGCACTTCTACACGGAACGCGAGTTGGCCGCGATCGAGCTGACCGAGGCGATCACGGTCCTGACCGACGGCTTCGTCCCGGACGAGGTGTACGACCACGCCGCCAAGCACTTCGACGACACGGAGCTGTCCCACCTGATCGCCGCGATCACGATGATCAACGCCTGGAACCGCTTCGGCGTGAGCACCCGCATGACACCGGGGCACTATCAGCCGGGGCAGCACGGCTGAGGCGTCGACCTGGAAGGTGCTGAGGAAGACCGGCAGTTGCTCAGCGGTGCCGCCGGCCCGGAAGGCCGCCTTGAACGCGGCGAGAGCCGCCGGGTCCGCGGTGCGGAAGTTGACGCGCAGCAGGCCGAGACGTAGCCGCGGCGGCATCACGGCGACCGCCGCGGCCATGACGCCATTGATCGAACCGGGTGCCGCAGCCGACCCTTCGGGGTCCTGCGGCGCCTGGTGGGCGCGCGGACAGTCGGCCGCGGGGCACAAGACCATCACAAAAGCCCGGCTGCTGACGGGCCCTGCTCATCGCAGCCGGCCGGTGACCAGCGCTGATGCCCCGGGCGAGCCAACTCGACCGTCAATTGGGGACTTTACGTGTGCATGACGTGCGCATATGGTGTCTGCGCATGACCGGGCCTGACCTGCCCGCGTCCGTGCACATCCATCAGCGACCGGGGGAACACCGTCGCTCACGGGGAAAGTTCGCTTCGTCATGCCGCCGTACCCGTTCGTACGGCTTCTGGGCTGCTCCCGGCACGCATCCCCCTTGACGAAGACAAGGATGCCTCTTTGCGTTCCACACGATGGTCCCGCCTGGCCAGATCACGCAGTTCAGGGTTTGTGACCACCTCCGCCGTGGCGTTGGCGGTGCTGGCCGGGTTGGCGGTCCAGCCCGGCGCGTCGCCGCTGCGGGGCCAGCCGGTGAGCGACTCCTACCCCTGGTACGAGGACACGGCTGCCGAGCAGTTGCGGCAGGACCAGTGCCTGATGGCCGACGTGCTGCGGCTCGGCGGCACGTCGATGGCCGCCACCGCGCAGGACGGCCTCAACCAGCCGCCGGAGAAGCTGCATGTCGCGGCCGACCGGAAGAACTGGGAGAAGACACCGCTGGCCGTCGCCTACAAGACGGACAAGGACGCGGCGAGCAAGGAGGGCGCGGCGCTGTCCGCGCTCCAGGAGTCCTGGAAGAAGCCGCTGGACGGTCTGGAGACGCCGGGCGGGTTCACCGTGACCGGGTTCCACTGGCCGCCGGGCACCGGTAACGACGGTCAGCAGTCGTTCTACGGGCAGACCGGTCTGACGTCGTGGATCTCCGACCGGTACTGGCGGACCGACTCCGACTTCTACGACGACGAGACCCCGGCGGCCGACGAGAAGACCCTCGCTGCCGTCGACCAGGTGGGCGCCTCCCTGTACGGGCAGGACCCCAGCTCGGTGGGCAAGACCCGGGAGGAGTTCAACCAGGCGCTGGCCGAGCACGCCGCGTTCGAGTGGATGCACGGCCGTCCCAGTGCGAACCCGGGTGCGGACGACGCGCGGATCTTCCTGGCCTCGGGCGGCTTCCCGCGCACCGCACCGCAGCCGGGCACGCCCGAGTACCGGATCGCGGTGGAGGACGTGAAGTCCCGCTTCGCCGCGTGCGGCTGGCGTGATCCGCTGGATCCGAACGGTGTGCTGGACGACATCACCTCCACCGCGGCCGGCGAGTGGCAGCAGGAGATCGCCTCCCAGGCCACCCAGCGCAACCAGATCCTCGACGCCAACAAGGCAGCGGTCGACGCGCTGACCAAGGGCACCAAGGCCCTGGGCGAGATGCTCGGGCACTCCTGGATCGCCGACCACGCCACCCGCTGGCAGGACTACTGGTCGGCGGGCGGTGCCGGATACATCGGCGACGCCCCGCTGACCATCGAGATCCCCGGCGCCAAGGGGAAGTGCCTGGACGTGGAGGGCGGCGGCACGGCCAACGGCACCGCGGTCCAGGTCTACACCTGCAACGCCGGCTCCGCGCAGGAGTGGCAGTTGCGGGGCACGTACGACGGCGGCTACGCCCTGGCGAACACCAAGTCGCAGAAGTGCCTGGAGGTGGCCGGCGGCAAAAACGCCGACGGCACGAAGATCCAGATCTCGAGCTGCAACGGCAGCAAGGCGCAGCAGTGGGACTTCGATCTGCGGGCGGCGGGCGTGTTCCGCAACGCCGCGACGGACAAGTGCCTGAACCTGCCCTCGTTCGACAACAGCAAGAACTCCTCGCTGCTGACCTGCAACAGCTCGGCCTCGCAGAAACTGCGCGTCGTGCCCAAGGGGCACACCGGCGACGCTAGTTTGAGCTACCCGGACAAGGCGCAGTTCACCCAGGCGAAGAACGGGGTGAGCGCCGCCCAGACCGGCGCGAAGGCCCAGCTGGCCGTGCTCAAGGCGCAGTTGGCCGCCGCGCAGAAGGCCGCGACCAGTTCGGACACCGCGCTGCAGACCGCCTACAACACCGCGGACGCCAATGGTGCGCCGAGGGGTCGGGGTCTGCTGGTGGGTCAGCAGAAGGCGCAGGTGACCAAGGGTGCGGTCGCGGCTCTGACGGCGTTGGTGAAGGCCGGTGAGACGGCCGAGGCCGCCACCCGTGCTGCCGCCGGGGACAGTGCGACCATCGCGCAGCGTGCGCTGGCGCAGGCCGCGCAGGCCAAGGCGGAGTTCCGCAAGGAGGCCGCGAAGACGGCCGAGTTCCAGGCCAAGGCGGCCGCGGACGCGGCCAAGGTGCACCGCGACAACGCGAAGAAGGACAAGGAGACCGCGGAGGCCAAGCTCGCCGTCGCGCTCAAGGCCGAAGGTGACGCGAAGGCGGCCGCCGCCGACGCGCACGCCAAGCGGCTCACCGCGGAGGCCGAGGAGAAGACGGCCAAGGCCGAGAAGGAGACGGCTGCCGCCAAGCAGGCCGAGGCCGCCGAGCACAGGAAGAACGCCGAGGCCGAGGCGACCAAGGCCAGTGACGCCAAGGACCGGGCCGAGGCCGCCGAGAAGACCGCCCAGGGCAAGCGGGACGACGCGGTCAAGGCCAGGGACCACGCCAAGGCCATGCGCGACGACGCCTGGGACGCGCGGCAGGAGGCCAACGCCAAGCGAGCGAAGGCCGACGCCAAGGAGGCCTACGCCGACAAGCTCAGCTCCGGTTCCGCGGCAGAGGACGCCCGCGCGGCCGCGAACGAGGCGGACAAGGCCGCCGACGACGCGGAAACCGCGGCGGACAAGGCCGGTTCCGAGGCCAATGCCGCCACCGAGGCCGCAGCCGCGGCGGACGCCGCCGCCACCCGCGCCGAGGCGGCCGCCAAGCGCGCCCGCGCCGCCTCCGACGCCGCCCAGGCCGACAAGCTCAAGGCCGACGCCGCGGTGAAGACCTCGACGGCCGCGGTCGCCGACGCCATCAAGGCGTCCAAGGACGCCGCCGCCGAGGCCCAGACCGCGGTCAAGCTCGCCGACGAGGCCGAACAGCACGCCAAGGACGCCAGGACCCAGGCCGACGCCGCCAACGCGGAAGCCGTGAAGGCCATCGCCGCAGCGGCCAAGGCCGCCGGCTTCGCCCATGTCACCGCCCAGGCCGCCGTCGACGCCGCCAAGGCCGCCGAACAGGTCGCTGCCCCCGCCAACGACGCCGTCCAGCTCGGCTCTCCGTACGTCGACACCGACTCCGCCGCCGGCCTGGTCGTCCTGACCGGACAGGCGTCGAAGTCGATCGCGGAGCAGCAGCAGGCCGTGGCCCAGGCGCACGCCGGCAACGCCGCCGCCGAGGCCCAGGCCGCCAAGAACCTCGCCGACCAGGCGAAGGGCGACGCGAAGGAGGCCTACCAGCACGCCGCGAACGCCGCCCAGTACGCGGCCGACGCCCGCACCTACTCCAAGGACGCCCTCGGCTACGCGGCCGACGCCGCCACCGCCGCTTCCAAGGCGGCCGACTCACTGGCCCGCACCATCGAGTACGACAAGCAGGCAGCCGCCGACGCCGCGGCCGCCGACAAGGCAGCCGGCAACGCCGAGGGCTACGCCAAGGACGCCCGCGACTCCGCCGACCAGGCCGAACTCGACGCCTCGGCCGCCCGCGCCGCGGCCACCCAGGCCGAACAGGACGCCAAGGACGCCCGCGCCGCCGCCACCCGCGCCGACACCGCCGCCACCGAAGCCGAACAAGCGGCCAAGGACGCCGACAAGTACTCCACGGAGGCCCAACAGGCCGCCACGGAAGCGGAGGCGGCTCAGGCAAGCAAGAACGTCAAGAACGGCTCGGGGACCGGTGTCGGCGGGGTCTTCTCCGTCATCGACGAGATCAGGCAGCGCGGGGAGCCCGAGCGCCTCCCCAACGAGTGCCACGACGTCGTGGTCTGCGACAAGATCGTGTACGTCGCGCACTTCGACGCGGTGGTCAGCTTCTACCTGTGCGCAAACCCCGACGTGCCCGCCACCCCGGCCGGCTGCCCGGTGGACGACACGTACTTCCTGAAGACGGTCACCATCAAGGACCAGACCAAAACGGTCAAGATCTCCACGTGGGACGCGACCGTCGACGTCTGGAAGGGCATCGCCAAGTCGATCAAGGGTGACTTCACCGGCTGCTACCACAAGGCCTTCGGCGGCGGCGAGGGCAGTGCGAGCGACTGCTTCTGGGCCGCGACCTGGCTCCCGCTCGGCGGGCCCATCGGCAAGGTCGCCGATGCGATCCGCGCCGTGGACGCCGCCATGCGCACCGGCATCGGCGTCGCCGACGCGATGAAGGCACTGCGTGCTCTGGACATCGACGCGGAGGCGTTGGCGAGCATCGAGCGGTCGGTGAACGCCTACGAAGAGTCCCGCATGGCATGCCGGCCCAACAGCTTCCCCGGCGCCACGCACGTGTTGATGGCCGATGGCACGACCAAGGCGATCAAGGACGTCAGGGCCGGTGACGCGGTCCTCGCCACCGATCCCGGAAGCGGCCGGACCGCGGGCCGCGCTGTCACCGACACGATCTACACGCCGGACGACACCGACTTCGCCGACATCACGATCGACGCCGGCCGGTCACGGATCACCGCCACACAGCATCACCCGTTCTGGTCGCCCAGCGCCCACCGCTGGATCGACGCCGGCGATCTCAGGCCCGGCCAGACGCTGCGCACGAACAGCGGCGCGACCGTCACCGTCGTAGGCGTCCACCGCTACCAGCGGCTGCACTCCGCCTACAACCTGAGCGTCGCCGAGATCCACACCTACTACGTGCTGGCGGGGACCACGCCGGTTCTCGTGCACAACACGTTCTGCCCGATCGGTTTCGCCGACCTGGGCGGCGGCAGGCTCCAGTCGCCCGGCGGGCTGATCTACGGCCTCGACAGGAAGTTCGGCAACAAGATCGACCACGTGCTCGCCCACACGGTGCCCGATGCCTCCAGAGCGACGCACACGGTGTTCATCGAGAAGGACCCCGGCAAGGTCCTCGCCCTGGTGGACGAGGCGTGGGCCATGCAGAGCAAGGCGATAAAGGATCCCGCGGACGCCTTCAGGTTCGTCTTCCCGATGGGAAGAGCCATCGGAACCAGGGGCGAGAAGTATCTGCAGATTGCGGTCAATCCGCAGACCAAGGAGATTCTGAGCGCCTATCCGGTGGCCGCGCCGTAGCGGTCCGCGCCGCGTCGTAGAAGAAGCGGAAGAACGGGACCGGGCCGGCGCCACATGGCGCCGGCCCGGTCCTGACTCGATGAGCGTGAGGCAAAGTGATTCCACCATGCACAGCGACATGACTCAGCGGATCAGAGAACTGCTGGACAGTGACTTCTCGGCCGCGTCCGCACTTGGCGACGAGATCCGGCATCGGGTTTCGTCCGGAGACTTCGAGTGGGCGACGCTGCTCGGCGCGGAGCTCGCCCGGCGGGCCGCCCGCAAAGGCGCGGATGCATCCGAACACGCCTTCCTGCTCGACCGGTTGCAGACGGCCCTTGCCACCACGGCGGGACAGCAGAGCCTGCGTGCTTTGCTGTGTCTGCCAAGCAGCCTGCAGGCCGGAGGGCCGGCTCGGACCAGGGCCGAGCGGCGCCTGGCCCACCTCGTGGCCCTGGGGCATCGGCCTGCGGACATCGTCCCGGTCGTCTACGGCGAGCAGCTCGGCACCGCGGCGTCGGACGAGTTCAGGGCCTGCCTGCTGCAAGAGCTGGTACTCGTGGGCGTCGCAGTCCTCCAGTACCCGCTTCTGCGGTCCTTCGGCGAGGCGCTCGTGACCGAGGAGCATCCGCTCGCGCCCCTGCCGCTCCGCCTGCTGCCGGCGGAGCGTGCGCTGCTCAGGCCGACGCACGCTCCGCACGACTGGACGTGGGCCCTGCCCCCGGCAACGGTGGAGAAGCACAGCGACCAACCCGAACTCCATGTCTCCCCGGAGATGCGCCGGCGCAGTGCCTCGGTCGATCCGGCGGACATCACCGTTCCGGAGGTGGCCGAGGCCATGAGCGCTGCCGTGCGGCACTGGCTCGACGAGTCCAACGGCATGGTCGCCGCGCAGGAGTTCTGGTCCGCGTCGCCTGTCTCACCGGACGACTTCGCAGCCGTCTTCGAGCGGCTGCCACTCACCGCATGGCCCACGGCAGAGACCAGGGCCCGGCTGCACCCGGCCACCTCCGACAGGGTGCTGCGGGTGCTGCTCACCGCGGCGGTGCGCAGCCCCGCCTACGGCAACGGCATGTTCGGTGCGTATGGGCGGCTCGCCGCCTGGCGCTCCCTCGGCGGCCTGGTCGGCGCCGCCCCGGACGCGCCGATCGAGCACACGGCCATGCTGGTCGAACAGGCACACTGGTTCATCGCCGACGCCTCGTCGGACTGGTTCCAGCAAGTGGCCTGGGACCTCGCCGTGGCCGCCCTGCGACCGGGCGGGCAGGAGATCGCGGTCCTCGCTGCCACGGACACCGACTGATTCCTGACACTCCCTCGCCCGCCGAATCCACACTGGGTTCGGCGGGCGAGGGACTTTTCACGACGCGCGTCAGGAAAGCCACGCCTTCCACACCGACGGATGGCTCCGCACCCACTGCTTCGCCGCGTCCTGCGGGCTCATCTTCTTGTCGGCGATCATCAGGGAGACCTCGTTCTGGTCCTCCGTCGTCCACTGGAACTTCTTCAGGAACGACGCCGCCTTGCCGCCCGACTCGGCGAAGTCCGTGTTCAGGTACTTCTGCAGCGGGGTGTGCGGGTAGGCGCAGGTGATCTTCTTCAGGTCCGCGTCGCAGCCGTCCTTGTACACAGGCAGCTTCACCTCGGTCATCGGGACCTTCTTGAACAGCCACTGGGGCGCGTACCAGTACGTCAGGAAGGGCTTCTTCTCCTTGGCGAACTGCTTGATCTGGGTGATCTGCGCCGCCTCGGAGCCGGCGAACACCACCTGGTAGTCCAGCTTGAGGTTGGTCACCAGCGCCTTGTCGTTGGTGACGTAGGACGGGGAGCCGTCCATCAGCTGGCCCTTGCCGCCGCTCTCCGCGGTGCGGAAGAGCGAGGCGTACTTGTTCAGGTTCCTCCAGTCCGTGATGTCCGGGTGCTGCTCGGCGAGGTACGTCGGGACGTACCAGCCGATGTGCCCGGTCACCCCGAGGTCGCCGCCGTGCGCGATGGTCTTCTTGTCGTCGACGTACCGCTTCTCCTGGTCGGGGTGGCCCCAGTCCTCCAGGATCGCGTCGACACGGCCCTGGCTGAGTGCGTCCCAGGCGGGGACCTCGTCGACCTGGACGGTGTCGACGCGGTAGCCCAGTTCGTGCTCCAGGAGGTACTGGGCCACGGCCACGTTGGACTGCGCACCCACCCAGGACTGCACGGAGAGCGTGACGGTCTTCGCTCCCTGGGCGTTGGCGAAGGGCGAGGCCTGCTTGGTCATGTCGGCGGCCCCGCACCCGGTGGTGAGGGCCAGCACGGCCACGGCGGCCGTGATCGTCGTACGGCGCATGTCAGGCTCCCTTCCTCGCGCGGCGTTCCGTCGGCTGGGTCACCCGGTCGAGCACCAGGCCGAGGCAGACGATGGCCGCGCCGGCGACCAGTCCGGTCGCCAGGTCGCCCTGGGCCAGGCCGAAGGTGACGTCGTAGCCGAGGGCGCCACCGCCGACCAGGCCGCCGATGATGACCACGGCGAGGACCAGGACCACGCCCTGGTTGACGGCGAGCAGCAGCGCCGGGCGGGCCAGCGGGAGCTGTACCTGCCAGAGCTGCTGGCGGCCGGTCGCGCCGAGCGAGCGGGCCGACTCCAGCGCGGCCGGGTCGACCTGGCGCAGACCCTGCGCGGTGATCCGTACGACGGCCGGGAGCGCGTAGACGACGGCCGCGGCGACGGCGGGGGCACGGCCGACGCCGAACAGTGCGACGACCGGGATCAGATACACGAACTGCGGCATCGTCTGGAAGACGTCCAGCACCGGGCGCAGGGCCCGTTCGAAGCGGTCGCTGCGGGCGGCGGCGATGCCGGTCGCGAAGCCGAGCACCAGGGTGACGGCAACGGCCGCGAGGACCTGGGAGAGCGTGTCCAGGGACGGCTCCCACACGCCGAGCACACCGATCGCGGCCATCGCGAGGACGGCGGTCAGGGCGGTGCGCCAGGTGCCGATCAGCCAGGCCAGGGCGGCGACGATCAGCAGGACCGACCACCAGGGCAGCCACTGCAGGCCGCTGCGGACGGGGTCCAGGACCCAGGTGGTGAAGTGTCCCGCCCAGTCCGCGGTGCCGCCGATGTACGGGACGCCGGAGTAGAGGTGGGCGGTCATCCAGTCGACGGCGCGGTTGACCGGTTCGGCGATGTGCAGGACCCAGCCGGAGGGCCAGTCGAGGCGCCCGGCAAGACGCGCGGCCAGGGCGGCGGCGACGGCCACGAGGGCGCCGTAGGCCCAGGGCCGCAGATCGCGGTGGCCCTCGCCGAGCTTCTCCCCCGCCGCGCCGGTCACCCGGTCCAGGACGACGGCGAGCAGCACGATCGGGATTCCGGCGGCGAGTGCCGCGCCCACGTCGACGGAGGCCAGCGCCTGGTAGACGCGGTCGCCGAGGCCGCCGGCGCCGATGACCGACGCGATGACCGCCATCGACAGGGCCATCATGATCGTCTGGTTGAGGCCGAGGAGGAGTTCCTTGCGGGCCAGCGGGATGCGGGCGGTCACCAGGCGCTGGCGGCCCGTGGCGCCCAGCGACTCCACGGCCTCCAGGACCTCGGGGTCGGCGCCGCGCAGGCCCAGCGCGGTGAGGCGGGCCATCGGCGGGGCGGCGTAGACGACGGTGGCGAGGACAGCCGCGGGGACGCCGATGCCGAAGACCAGGACGACGGGGAGCAGATAGGCGAACGCCGGGAGCACCTGCATGGTGTCCAGGACCGGGCGCAGGGCGCGGTCGAGGCGGTCGGAGAGCCCGGCGGCGAGGCCGAGCAGGGCGCCCACGACCACGGACGCGAGTACGGCGACCACCATCAGGGCCAGGGTCTGCATGGTCGGCACCCACATGCCGAGCAGACCGCAGACCACGAACGCGGAGGCGGTGCCCAGCGCGAGGCGGACGCCCGCGACCCGCCAGGCGACGAGTGCGCCGACGGCGGTGACTCCCGCCCAGCCCGCCGCGAGAAGCGCCAGGTACACGACGCGTACGGACAGGACGACCGCGTTGCTGAGGTAGCCGAAGAAGTAGAGGAACAGCGGGTGGCTGTCCCGGTGGTCGATCACCCAGTCACCGGCGCTGGTGAGCGGCCCGGACAGGTCGACGGTGAGGGCGTGCGGCCAGGTTCCGCTCGCCCAGCGGGCGGCCGCCAGGGGGACGAGCACGGCCGCGGCGAGGGTGAGCAGCACAAGCTTGCGGGCGGCGGGGCGCCGGAGGAATCCGGGCAGCGCGAGCCGCGGAGCGGCGGCGGTGACCGTGGCCATCAGGCCACCTCCCTGGGCAGCTCCGTTCCGGCGACCACGTCGATCAGCCGCTCGTGGTCCACCACCCCCAGGCACCGTCCGTCGTCCATGACGCAGGCGGCCTTCCCACTGCGGGCCACCGCCTTGATCGCGTCGGCGACGACGGCGTCGGGGGCGAGCGCGCCGGGATGCTCGGGGCCGCCGCAGTCGCCGGGCCGCATCGCCGTGCGGACCGTCATGACCTGCTCGCGCGGAACGTCACGGACGAACTCGCGGACGTAGTCGTCGGCCGGGGAGCCGACGATCTCCTCCGGGGTGCCGAGCTGGACGACGCGGCCGTCGCGCATGAGGGCGATACGGTCGCCGAGCTTGAGCGCCTCGGCCAGGTCATGGGTGATGAAGACCATCGTGCGGCCCTCCTCCCGGTGCAGCCGTACCACCTCGTCCTGCATGTCCCGCCGGATCAGCGGGTCGAGGGCGCTGAACGGCTCGTCGAAGAGCAGCACTTCGGGGTCGACGGCCAGCGCGCGGGCCAGTCCGACGCGCTGGCGCTGGCCGCCGGACAGCTGGCCGGGCCGGCGCTTCTCCAGGCCCTCCAGGCCGACTTTGGCGACGACCTTCTGGGCCCGCGCCCGGCGCTCGGACCTGCCGACGCCCTGGATCTCCAGGCCGTACGCCACGTTGTCGAGGACCGTGCGGTGCGGGAGCAGGCCGAAGTGCTGGAAGACCATCGCGGCGCGGTGGCGGCGCAGTTCGCGCAGCCGGGCGCGGTCCATGGCGCGGACGTTCTCGCCGTCGATGGCGATCGAGCCTGCGGTCGGCTCGATGAGCCGGGTCAGACAGCGCACCAGCGTGGACTTGCCGGAGCCGGACAGGCCCATGACGACGAAGACCTCGCCCTTGCGCACGTCGAAGGAGACGTCCTGGACGGCGGCCGTGCAGCCGGTGCGGGAGCGCAGTTCGGCGGGCGGGAGGGCGGCGAGCTCGGCGTCGGCGGGGACGCGCTCCGCCTTGGGTCCGAAGACCTTCCACAGGCCCTCGACGGCGAAGACGGGGGTGTCGGTGGAGTCGCCGGTGGGCGGCTTGCGGGTGGGGACCGTGAGAGCCATCAGGCCTCACCTCCGATCAGGTCGGCTGCCTTCTCCCCGACCATGAGCACCGCGATCATCGGGTTCACGGCGGTCATGGTCGGGAAGACGGACGCGTCGGCTATGCGGATGCCGTCGAGGCCCCGGATACGCAACTCGGGGTCCACCACGGCCAGTTCGTCGTCGGCCGCGCCCATGCGGCAGGTGCCCGCCGGGTGGTAGACGGTGTGCGCGACCTTGCGGGCGTACTCGCTCAGCTCCTTGTCGCCGGTGATCTCCGGGCCGGGGCACACCTCGCGCTTCAGCCGGCCGGCCAGCGGCTCGGTCTTCGCGATCTCACGGGCGATACGGATGCCGTCGACGAGGGTGCGGCCGTCGTAGTCGTCCTCGTCGGTGAAGTAGCGGAAGTCCAGCGCGGGCTTCTCGGCCGGGTCCGAGCTGGTCAGGTACAGCCGGCCGCGGCTCTTCGGCTTGGGGATGTTCGGGGTCATGGAGACGCCGAACTCGGGGCGCTCGTAGCCCAGTCGCTCGGGGTTGTCGGTGAACGGGACCTGGTAGAAGTGGAACATCAGGTCCGGGCCCGCGTGTTCGGGGTCGCGGCGCACGAACAGGCCCGCGTCGGAGTCCATCGCGGAGTTCTCCGGAAGGGGACCGTGGGTCTCCCAGACGATCACCGACTCGGGGTGGTCGAGGAGGTTCTCGCCGACGCCGGGCAGATCGAGCGCGACGGGCATGCCGAGCTTCTCCAGATCCGCCTTCGGGCCGATGCCGGAGTGCATCAGCAGGCGGGGCGAGTCGACCGCGCCCGCGCACAGCAGGACCTCGCCGCGGGCCCGGACCAGGAGTTCCTCGCCGTCCTTGGTGCGCGCGTGCACGCCCCGTACGCGGGTGCCGTCCAGCTCCAGCTTGTGCGCCCAGGTCTCCAGCAGGATCGTCAGGTTGGGGCGCTCGTCCATCACCGGGTGCAGATAGGCCACCGAGGCGGAGGAGCGCTTGTTGTTCTCGGGGTGGTAGGCGAGGTCGAAGAAGCCGGTGCCCTCGGTGAACGGCTTGCGGTTGAAGCCCTCGATGCGGGGCACGCCCAGCGCTTCCTGCGCGGCCTCGACGAAGTCGCGGGCGATGGCGTTCCGGTCCTTCTCGTCGACCGGGACGATGTTGTTGAGCAGCCTGGCGTAGTACGCCTCCATGGGCACCGCGCCCCAGCCCTTGGCGCCGGCCGTCTCCCACTCGTCCCAGTCGGACGGCAGCGGCTTGAAGGCGATGAGGGTGTTGTGGGAGGAACAGCCGCCGAGGACACGGGCGCGGCTGTGCCGGATGTGGGAGTTGCCGCGCGGCTGCTCGGTGGTCGGGTAGTCGTAGTCGAGCTCGCCGCCGAGCAGGCCCGTCCAGCGGCGCAGGGTGAGGACGTCGTCGCGGCCGACGTCACTGGGGCCGCCCTCGATGACGGCGACGGTGACGTCGGGGCTCTCGGTGAGGCGGGAGGCGATGACGGAGCCCGCGGTGCCGCCGCCGATGACGACGTAGTCGTAGACGTGGGGGGTTTCGGGCGTTTCAGGCATGGGGGTTCTTGCTCCGGAGGGATCGGGGAGAGAGGCCGGGAGGGGGGCCGGGGGGCGGGGCTCAGCCGGCGAACCAGCGCACGGGCTTCGGCGCGAGGTTCTGGTAGACGTGCTTGGCCTCGCGGTACTCGGCGAGCCCGGCGGGTCCCAGCTCGCGGCCCACGCCGCTCTTGCCGAAGCCGCCCCACTCCGCCTGCGGGAGGTAGGGGTGGAAGTCGTTGATCCAGACGGTGCCGTGCCGCAGCCGTCCGGCGACGCGCCGGGCGCGGCCCGCGTCGGCGGTCCAGACGGCTCCGGCGAGGCCGTACTCGGTGTCGTTGGCGAGGGCCACGGCCTCGTCCTCGGTGCGGAAGGTCTCAACGGTGAGGATCGGTCCGAAGACCTCCTCGCGGACGACCCTCATCTCCCGGTGGCACTGGTCGAGGACGGTCGGCTCGTAGAAGTAGCCCGTCTCGGGCCTGGTCGCGGCGGGTTCGGGCCGCTTGCCGCCGGAGCGCAGGACCGCGCCCTCGGCGAGCGCCGAGGCGACGTACGACTCCACCTTGGCGCGCTGCTGCTCGGAGACCAGCGGGCCGCACTCCACGCCCGGCTCGGTGCCCCGGCCGAGGCGTATCCGGCCCGCCCTGCGGGCGAGTTCGGCGACGAAGCGTTCGCGCAGCGGCTCCTCGACGATGAGCCGGGCGCCGGCCGAGCAGACCTGGCCGCTGTGGATGAAGGCGGCGTTGAGTGCCTGGTCGACGGCGGTGTCGAAGCCCTCGTCGGTGGCGCAGGCGTCGGCGAAGACGACGTTGGGGTTCTTGCCGCCGAGTTCGAGGGCGACCTTCTTGACGGTGGGGGCGGCGGCCTGGGCGACCTTGGTGCCGCTGACCAGGCCGCCGGTGAAGGAGACCAGGTCGACGTCGGGGTGCTCGGCGAGCCGGGCGCCGACCGCATGACCGGGCCCGGTGACGAGGTTGGCGACTCCGGTGGGCAGCCCGGCCTCGACGAGCAGTTCGATCAGGGCGATCGTCGTCAGCGGGGTGATCTCGCTCGGCTTGATCACGAAGGCGTTCCCGGCGGCGAGCGCCGGGGCGATCTTCCAACTGGCTTGCAGGAGCGGGTAGTTCCAGGGCGTGATCAGCGCGCAGACGCCGACGGGTTCGTGTACGACGACGCTGTGCACGTCGGCCGAGCCCGCGTCGACCACACGGCCGGGGGCCTCGGCGGCGACGAGGCCGGCGAAGTAGCGGAAGGTGTCGGCGACGCAGTCGATGTCGACACGGCCCTCTTCGAGGGTCTTGCCCGCGTCCCGGCTCTCCAGCAGACCCAGCTCTTCGCGGTCGCGCACAAGGAGGTCGGCGACCCGGCGCAGCAGCGCGGCCCGCTCGGCGACGGGCGTGCGGGGCCAGTCCCCGGTGTCGAAGGCACGGCGGGCGGCGGCCACCGCGAGCTCCGCGTCCTTCTCGTCGCCCTCGGCGACCACCGCGAAGGGCAGGGCGTCCGCCGGGTCGATGATCTCGCGCGTCGCGCCGGAGACCGCGTCCAGCCACTCTCCTCCCGCGTGGATGGTCGCCGTCGCCGGTCGTGCCGTTCTGTCCGCCATGTTCGGTGATGCCTTCCGTTCCTGTTCCGTTCCCCTGTGTCACATTCGTGTCACTCTCGGGGACGGAGGCCGCCTGCCCCGACCGCTGGATTGCATGCGCAATCGACACCGGAAAGTGCGCCACCTCACGGAACGTTCGGGCAAAACGGGATAAAAGCAGGCCGGTTCCGCGGCTCCGGCGGGTCAGAAGTCGGCCGGCGGGTCCTCCCCCACCCGTCCGTCGATCGACTCGCGGATCAGATCGGCGTGGCCGACGTGGCGGGCGTACTCCTCGATGAGGTCGACCAGGAGGCGCCGCAGGCTGGGCGACTCGCCGGTGCGGAAGGTGACGGCGGCCCGGTGGCCGGCGCCGCCCTCGGCGACCGCCCGTCGGACACCGGCCCGGGACCGGGCCACGGCGTCGCGCCACAGCCCGTACAGCTGCTCGGGCGTGTCGGAGGCCGCGGAGCGCCACTCCCAGTCGGGCTCGGCGTCCCAGTGCACCGTGTCCCACGGCGCCGGCATCCTCTCCCCGAGCAGCCGCCGCGTGAGGTACTCGTCCTCCACCAGGGCCAGATGCTTCAGCAGCCCGCCCAGGGACACCGAGGAGGGCGGGAGCGTCGCGCGCAGGCCGGCCGCGTCCAGGCCCTCGCACTTCCAGGCCAGCGTCCTGCGCTGCCGTTCCAGGGAGCCGAGGAGGGTGTCGATCTCGCTGCCGTCGACGGGCGGTTCGAGCAGCACGGGTTCGTGCAGCACGGGTCCGGTCACCACGGGTCCGGTCACCACGGACTCGGTCACCAGGGCTTCGGTCACCACGGATTCGCTGTTCTCGCTCATGGCGCGCACGCTACGGTCCGTTCCGGACGATCGGCTGCCGGAATTCCGGGGAGTTGGATGACACACGACGAGAGCCCGACCGCGCGAGCCCTGCTGCTCCTGGAGATGCTCCAGAACAGCCCCGGCAGCACGGCCGGGCGCCTGGCCGAGCGGCTCGGCGTCTCCGAACGGGCGGCCCGCCGGTACGTCGCGATCCTGCGCGAGGCCGGGATCCCGGTGGAGTCGACGCGCGGCCCGCACGGCGGCTACCGGGTGGGCCGGGGCCTGCGGCTGCCGCCGCTGATGTTCACGGCCGCGGAGGCGCTGGGGCTGGTGATGGCGGTCCTCGACGGCCACCACGACGCGGCCGACCCGGCCGGACCGGTGGGCGCGGCACTCGGCAAGATCATGCGAGTGCTCCCGGAGCCGGTCGCCCGCCCGGCCCGGGCGGTCCGCACGGTGAGCACCCGCGGCGGCGACCCGTACGCCGAGACGCCCGACCCCACGACCACCGCCGCCCTCGTCGAGTCCTGCGCCGCGCACCACCGGCTGCGCCTCGGCTATCACCTGGGGCCGAAGGGCGTACGGGAGATGGAGGTCGACCCGTGGGCGGTCGTCGTCCACCACGGCCGCTGGTACCTGCTGTGCTGGTCGCACACCAGGGACGCCCGGCGGGTCCTGCGGGTGGACCGGATCACCCGGGCCACGCCCCTCGACACCACGTTCACCCGGCCGGCCGGGCTCGACCCCCTGGAAACCCTGGAGGAGCACCTCTCCCAGGGCTGGACCCACGAGGTCGAGGTCGTCGTCGACGCGCCCGCCGACCGGGTCGCCCGCCTGCTGCCGCGCAGCCTGGGCCGCCCCGAGCCACTGGCCGACGGCACCACCCGACTGCTGGCCACGACCGACGAACCCGACTGGTACGTCCGGCAGCTCACCGCACTCGACGTGCCCTTCCGCATCATCCGTCCACGAGAGCTACGGGAGGCCGCCGACGAGCTCGGCCGACGACTGCTGACGGCCGCGGAGCGGGACTCGGACATGGACCGGGTCTCCCCTGCCCGAACGTAAGTTGAGAGCTCGGGGAAGCTCGCGGCGCCGCCGGAGCGGCGGTCACCCGCCGCACTGGGAGTTCGTCGGGCAGAAGGAGGTCACCGCTGCGGCGAGGGGATCGCGGATCTGGTCGGAGGACAGGTCCTCGGGGCCGCTTGAGCGGATCGCGTAGAGCGTGCCGTCGGCTGCCTTGAAGCGGTGGTCGATGACCTGGCGGGCGCCCTTGTCCTTGTCGTCGTAGCGGTACGACAGCTCGACCCAGGTGTCGCCCGAGGTGCGGTCGCCCGCCTGGTAGCCGGGCTGGTTGGAGTAGCCGTAGGTGGAGTCGTTCTCGGCCAGGTCCAGGGACTCGGCCGGGGTGGACTCCGACAGCTCGAAGATCTGCAGCTGGCGGCCGTCGGACGGGGAGTCGTAGAAGACCACCACGGCCTTCTCGCCCTGCTTCTGCCGACGGGTCCAGCCGTCGGGCACGTTGAGCGTGTAGCCGACCGGGTCCCGGGCGGTGCGGTAGCCGGCGGCGGGCGGAGAGGCGAGCGTCGAGGCCGACGGGGTTCCCTGCGCGGTGTCCTGCGGACTCTCGGGGGTCTGTGACGGGAGCGAGGTTCCCGGCGTCGAGGCTCCGGCGGACACGCTCGTGGAGGGGCTCGCCTCGGATCCGGTGCCGTTGTCGCGGTTGAGGAACCAGACGCCGAGAGCGGATCCCGCGGCGACGAGGATGACGGTGAGTACGAGGAGCACCCGGCCGGGGCCGCTCCGCGGGGCGCCGGGCTGGGTGGTGTAGGGAGGAGCCGGGAAGGACGGGGCCCAGGCCTGAGGCTGCTGCGGCTGCTGCGGCTGGGGTTGTGCCGGTGGCGGCAGCTGCGGCGGCGTGTGGAACGGGGGTGCCGGCGTGCCGACCTGCGTCTCGGCGGACGCCCACGGAGGTGGCGGCGGGGGCGGTGCCGAGGCCGTACGGGTCTGCGCCGACGCCCACGGGGGCGGGGAGTCCGGCTCGGGCGCGGACCACGCGGCCTGGCCCCTCTCCTCGCTCGGCTCGCGCTCCGGCCCCGAACCCGCGCTGTGGCCGTCCCGACCGCCACTGTCCCATTCGCTCATCGCGAACCCCCCGAATCACCGTGCCGCGTACCGCTCTTGACGGTAGCGGCGAAAACGGGCGCGGGCCCCGTTCCGGCAGAAAACCGGAACAGGGCCCGTGCGGGCTCGTGACAGAAACGGTCTGCCGGTCGGCTCAGATGAGGCCGAGGGAGCGGACCGCCTCGCGCTCCTCCGCGAGCTCCTGGACGGAGGCGTCGATACGGGCGCGGGAGAACTCGTTGATGTCCAGGCCCTGGACGATCTCGTACTTGCCGTCCTTGGTGGTGACCGGGAAGGAGGAGATCAGGCCCTCCGGGACGCCGTAGGAACCGTCCGACGGGATGCCCATGGAGGTCCAGTCGCCCTCGGCGGTGCCGTTGACCCAGGTGTACACGTGGTCGATGGCGGCGTTGGCGGCGGAGGCCGCGGAGGAGGCGCCACGGGCCTCGATGATCGCGGCGCCGCGCTTGGCGACGGTCGGGATGAAGTCCTCGGCCAGCCACTTCTCGTCGTTCACGACCTCGGCGGCGTTCTTGCCGGCGACCGTGGCGTGGAAGATGTCGGGGTACTGGGTGGCGGAGTGGTTGCCCCAGATGGTCAGGCGCTTGATGTCGGCGACCGTGGAGCCCGTCTTCTTCGCGAGCTGGGTCAGCGCGCGGTTGTGGTCGAGGCGGGTCATCGCGGTGAAGCGCTCGGCCGGTACGTCCGGCGCGGCGGCCTGGGCGATCAGGGCGTTGGTGTTGGCCGGGTTGCCGACGACCAGGACCTTGATGTCGTTGGCGGCGTGGTCGTTGATGGCCTTGCCCTGCGGCTTGAAGATGCCGCCGTTGGCCTCCAGCAGGTCACCGCGCTCCATGCCCTTGGTGCGCGGGCGGGCGCCCACGAGGAGGGCGACGTTGGCGCCGTCGAAGGCGACGTTCGGGTCGTCGCTGATCTCGATGCCCCGCAGGAGCGGGAACGCGCAGTCGTCCAGCTCCATGGCCGTGCCCTCGGCGGCCTTCAGGGCCGGGGTGATCTCCAGAAGGCGCAGCTTGACCGGCACGTCCGCGCCGAGCAGCTGGCCGGAGGCGATGCGGAAGAGCAGGGCGTAACCGATCTGGCCGGCCGCGCCGGTGACGGTGACGTTCACGGGAGTGCGGGTCATGGCGTTCTCCGTATGACAGCTGGCGGTGGGGCGTCCCTGCCCCTGGGGTACGGGATCCCCGCCCCGGCTTGTGGCCGGGTGCCCGCCGCGATGATCGATCACGGGTATGAATGATCGATCTCTTGGCGTCAAGAGAGATCCAGCGGTCAGGCTATCGCGCCTCCGGCATCCCGCACGGCCGGGTCGGTGTGGCCCGTCCCACAGAGTGACAAAAGGGGGCGGCCGCCCGTCCGGGAGAGGTGAGACGAAGGCGGCCGCCGGTTGGGGGTACCGGTTTCCGGACTCCCGTGGGGGTACCGTTCGCGTGCCCAGGATCCGGCCGGCCATGCATGCCTCACGGGATCGTTTTCCGGCCGTCCCCCGCCCGCCCCGCTACTTGGTGCACCCCGTCTGCCCCGAGGCCAGCGTGGCGCACGCCTTCGCCTCGGCCGCGTCCTTCACGGCCACCATCGGCGTGTACGCGATGGTGTCACCGGGGGTCGTGATGTCGCCGGTCTCCTTGACCTTGCCCACGGTGACCCGGACCTGGTCCCCCTGCGTGGCCCCGGTGATCCGCCCCCAGGCCGCGCCGCAGGTCTTGCTGTAGCGGACCTCCAGGACGGCCGCGCCGACGGCGAGGGACTTGGCGGTGGTCACCAGGTCGCCGCTGCACCCCATGCTCTCCGCGTCCTTGCCGGTGCAGCCCGCGCCGCTGCACTTGACCCCGGCGGGCAGGCTGGCGTTGGTGCTGGCGGACGGGGAGGGCGACTTGGCCGAGCCCTCGTTCTTCTTGTCGCCGCCCTTGGTGAAGAAGAAGACGGCGGCCACGACGACCGCCGCGCCGACGACGCCCGCGAGGAACATCGTCAGCCGCCGCCTGCCCGCGCTCCCCGCGCCGGCGGGGCCGCCGGGGCGCGGAGCCTGGGGAGGTTCGCCGTACGGGCCCGGACTGGCCGTGGTCCGGCCGGGGCCGTCCGGGGAGGCTTGCGCCGGTGCCGGCCCCGCGGTCTCGGGCGTCGCCGCCTGGCCGGAGGTCCGGCGGCTCGCCTGCGACGGGCCCTCGTACCCGGCGATCCCCCAGGAGTTGGGGCCGCTCGGCGCGGAGGGCTTCCCGGTCTCCTCCCGGGCGTCGGCGTCGGGTGCCGTCGGCTGGGCCGGGATCGTCGGGGACACGCCCGCCGGTCCCGCGATCCCGGGGCTGACCGTGGCGCTGCCGCCCTTACGGGCCGTCTTGTTCCCGTTGGCCCCCGTGGGAGGCCCGCCGAACTCCCCGAGCGCGGCGCGCGCCTGGGAGATCCGGATCGCCTCCATGGTCATGTCGTGGCGGTTCTCCGAACGGCTCCAGGCACGTTCGGCGAGCTCCCACATGGTCGTCAGGTGAACGGGATTGGTGCCGGTGACCTCGGCCAGCGCCACGATCGCGCCCTTGGGCGCGAGCAGCCGGCCGTTGAGATAACGCTCCCAGGACGTCTTGCTGTAGCCCGTGCGGTCGGCCAGCGCCGCGATGCTCAGCCCGCTGCGGTCCACGAGCCGCCGCAGTTGGCTTGCGAACTCCCTGACCTGCGGATCGAGTTCATCCGGCAAGGCTTTCCAACGAGGCATCGATTCCCCCTCTTTCCCCCCTGTTGGTGCTGTTCTGTTGCCCGCGCCTTCCCCTGTGCCGCGTGCGCGTGGTGCCCTCCGCCAGTCCCCGTTCTGGCTACCCACAGGGATGCGTCCCCTAAGGATCGCAGTTCCCGGGAAGGGGGCGCACGGGAGCAAAGGGCCCTTTGGGCATGCACCGTTGCACGCCGACCGCTGCGCGGTCCAACGGACCGTCCCGATTGGACACGTTAGCCCGATCGAGCGGACAAAGGGCGCTCAGGTAGACGGTCAGCCGAAGGCCACGGCCCCGATGACCACGACGAGGAGCAGGAGAAGCAGGAGTAACACCGCGGACAGCAGCAGGCGTCCGGGCGGGCGGGGCGGCCGCTTCTCCTCCGGCCGGTCCCACCAGGGAAGCGTGGGGTCGTCCTCGTACGCCTCGGTGCCGGCGGGTCCCCCGGAGCGTTCGGGTGCCGTCGCCGGGCGGGGCCAGGCCTTGACCGCGAGTTCCCAGCGCACGGCGTGCCGTTCGGCGTCCGCGCCGGCCAGGCCCGCGACCCGGCACAGCGCCTCGACGGCCTGCCGGGGCGGCGGCTGGACCGCGTTGAGGTAGCGCTGCCAGGAGGACTTGCTGTACGCGGTGCGCGCGCCCAGCGCGACCAGGCTGAGGCCGGTGCTGTCCTTGAGGAGCCGCAGATGTTCGACGAAGTGCCGCACTTCCGGCGGGATTTCGTCCGGCAGCGGCTGCCAGCAGCCCACTGTGCACCTCCTGGCATCCTTCGGCTCTTCGATTCGCCCGCTCTGATCGGTGACGATGCCGGGCGGCCGGTCGGTTCCCATGGCTGTGACCAGGGTCCGGTCACGTAGCGGAACGGTCACCTCCGTGCCACAGCGCACTGACAGGCGTTGAACAGGGCGTTCCCGCTGCAGGAGGGTGGGTCGTGGCGGCGGTCCGTCCCCGTTCGGGGGAGGGGGCGGGCCTCCGCTGCGGAGCTCCGTTCCCGGGAGCCCGGCGCCCTGAGAACGACCGTGGCCCGCACCCCTCGGGGGAGGTGCGGGCCACGGTCGCGTCGTACGGGGGAACCTAGTTCTCCATCGTGAAATGCAGGGTGTCCTTCAGGAACGGGATCTCCAGCCAGGGTTTGGGCTGGGCCATCATCGCCAGCAGGACGATCGCCAGGCCGAGTACGCCGTAGGTGACGATGTCCGTGAAGCGGGAGCGCACGGCGAGCATGCCGACGCTCGGCAGGACCCAGCGCATCACCGCACCGGCCAGCAGGGCGGCGCCGATCAGCAGGGTCCCGTAGCGGAACAAGTCGAGCGCGGCCAGCAGCAGGCCGATGGCGACCGCCGACAGCACGACGAGCATCGGCCACTGGCGGGCGGGCGCCGGGGCGTCGCCGGGAGCGGCCCGGCCGCCGCCCTCGGGGCGCGCGGTGTCCCGGGTGAACAGCGGGAAGCGACGCGTGGTCCGCCTCGGGTGGCCCTCGGCGTCCGGCGCGCTGATCGCGTCACGGACCGTCGGCTCCGCGTCTGCGGGAGCCCTGTGGGTGTGGATGTCGTCCTCAGCCGGCACTGCGCTCCGCCGCCTCGACCACGTTGACGAGCAGCTGCGCACGGGTCATCGGACCCACGCCGCCCGGGTTCGGGGAGATCCACCCGGCCACCTTCGTCACGTCCGGGTGGACGTCGCCCACGATCTTGCCCTCGGCGCTGCGCGAGACGCCGACGTCGAGGACGGCCGCGCCCGGCTTGACGTCCTCGGGCCGGACCAGATGGGCGGAACCGGCGGCCGCGACGATGATGTCCGCGCGCCTGAGGTGGGCGGAGAGGTCACGGGTGCCGGTGTGGCACTGGGTCACGGTCGCGTTCTCGCTGCGCCGGGTGAGCAGCAGCGGCATCGGGCGGCCGATGGTGACACCGCGGCCGACGACGACGACCTCGGCACCCTTGATCTCCACGCCGTAGCGGCGCAGGAGGGTCAGCACGCCGTTCGGGGTGCAGGGCAGGGGAGCCGGCTCGTTGAGCACGAGACGGCCGAGGTTCATCGGGTGCAGGCCGTCCGCGTCCTTGTCCGGGTCCATCAGCTCCAGGATCCGGTTCTCGTCGATGCCCTTGGGCAGCGGCAGCTGGACGATGTAGCCGGTGCAGGCCGGGTCCTCGTTCAGCTCGCGTACGACCGCCTCGATCTCCTCCTGCGTGGCCGTGTCCGGCAGCTCGCGCTGGATGGAGGCGATGCCGACCTCCGCGCAGTCGCGGTGCTTGCCGGCGACGTACTTCTGGCTGCCGGGGTCGTCCCCGACCAGGATCGTGCCGAGGCCGGGCGTGACGCCCTTCTCCTTCAGCGCCGCCACGCGGGCGGTCAGATCGGACTTGATCGCGGCTGCGGTGGCCTTGCCATCGAGAATCTGGGCAGTCATGTTCCCATCCTCGCGGATGACGGGCTCCGGGTTCCAATCCGGGGTCCGGACCATGGACACCTCATGATCAATGATGTTGCACTTGCACAACACATAGCGAATGCGGCTGGACAAGTAAGAGCCTGCTAAAGAACGATGAGCACACAGTGCCGCGGGCAGTACCGGGGGGACGGACCGCATCTGTAGAACTCTCCTCCGCACCGTGCCGCGCTGCGTCCCCGCACTTGAGCAACGGAGGAAAGACCGCCATGAGCTTCGGCGACCCGAACAACCCCTACGGCCCGCCGCAGGGCCAGCAGCCCGGTTACCCGCCCCAGCCGCCGCAGGGCCAGCCCGGGTACGGCTACCCGTCCGCTCCCCCCGCCCAGCCCGGGTACGGCTACCCCGCCGCCCCGCCGGTCCAGCAGCCGTACGGCTACGGCATGCCGATGGAGATGCCGGGCCTGATCAAGACCGCCCGCGTGCTGCTGTTCATCGTGGCCGGCTTCCAGTTCCTGGCCGGCGTCGTCATCGGCATCGCCGGCGCCGCCCTCCAGGACGGCTCCAACGCCCTGGGCTCCGGTGACGACACCAGCGCGGCGACCGGCGTGATCGTCCTGATCGCGCTGCTGATGCTGGCACTGGGCAGCCTGTCGATCTTCCTCGGCGTGAAGTTCAAGAGCGGCGGCAGCGGCATCCGCATCACGACGATCGTGTACTCGTCGCTGATGATCCTGGGCAGCCTGGTCAACATCGTGAACGGCGCGGGCGGTTCGGCCACCTTCGGCGGCATCATCTCCCTCGCCATCGGTGGCATCGTCCTCGCGGCGATGGTCAACGGCGCGGCCTCGACATGGTTCAACCGCCCGAAGTACTGAGCCGGTACAGCACCACACACAGCCAAGGGCCGTGGCCACCCCGGACGGGGGGCCACGGCCCTTGTGCGTTCTGTGCGTTCTGTGCTTTCTGTGCTTTCCGTACGTTCCGGACGCCCGCGTCGTCCGGCCGTGCTCAGTGGAAGAAGTGGCGCGTGCCCGTGAAGTACATCGTCACGCCTGCCTTCTTCGCGGCCTCGACGACCAGTTCGTCGCGGACCGAACCGCCAGGCTGGGCCACGGCCTTGACGCCGGCCGCGGTCAGGATCTCCAGGCCGTCCGGGAACGGGAAGAACGCGTCGGAGGCGGCGTACGAGCCCTGGGCGCGCTCGGCACCGGCCCGTTCGACGGCCAGCTTCGCGGAGTCGACCCGGTTGACCTGGCCCATGCCGACGCCGACCGAGGCGCCGTCCTTGGCGAGCAGGATGGCGTTGGACTTGACGGCCCGGCAGGCCTTCCAGGCGAAGGCGAGCTCCTTCAGTTCCTCGGGGGACAGCGCCTCGCCGGTGGCCAGCGTCCAGTTGGCCGGGTCGTCGCCGTCGGCCTGGAGGCGGTCGGTGACCTGGAGGAGGACTCCGCCGTCGATGTGCTTGGCCTCGACCCGGTTGCAGGGACCGTTCGGGGCCTTCAGGACGCGGATGTTCTTCTTCTTGGCGAGGGCCTCCAGGGCCCCCTCCTCGTAGTCGGGCGCGACGATGACCTCGGTGAAGATCTCGGCGACCTGCTCGGCCATCTCCTTCGACACCGGGCGGTTGACCGCGATCACGCCGCCGAACGCCGACAGCGGGTCGCAGGCGTGCGCCTTGCGGTGCGCCTCGGCCACGTCCGCGCCGACCGCGATCCCGCAGGGGTTGGCGTGCTTGATGATCGCGACGCACGGCTCGTCGTGGTCGTACGCGGCACGGCGCGCGGCATCCGTGTCCGTGTAGTTGTTGTACGACATCTCCTTGCCGTGCAGCTGCTCGGCCTCGGCGAGACCGCCGGCCGGGCCGCCGCCGGTGTAGAGGGCGGCGGGCTGGTGCGGGTTCTCGCCGTAGCGCAGGGTGCTCTTGCGCTCGTAGGTGGCACCCAGGAAGTCCGGGAAGACCGACTCGTCGACGGGGGCGTACGAGGAGGCGAACCAGGAGGCGACCGCCACGTCGTACGACGCCGTGTGCTGGAAGGCCTCGGCCGCGAGCCGCTTGCGGGTGGCGAGGTCGAAGCCGCCCTCCTTGACCGCGTGGAGGACGTCGGCGTACCGGGCGGGGCTGGTGACCACGGCCACGGACGGATGGTTCTTGGCGGCGGCGCGGACCATCGACGGCCCGCCGATGTCGATCTGCTCGACGCACTCGTCGGGCGAGGCGCCGGAGGCGACGGTCTCCCGGAACGGGTAGAGGTTCACGACGACCAGGTCGAACGGCTCGACGCCCAGCTCGGCCAGCTGCCGCTGGTGGTCCTCCAGGCGCAGGTCCGCCAGGATCCCGGCGTGGACCTTCGGGTGCAGGGTCTTGACCCGGCCGTCCAAGCACTCGGGGAAGCCGGTGAGCTCCTCGACCTTGGTGACGGGGACGCCGGCGGCGGCGATACGGGAGGCGGTGGAGCCGGTGGAGACGAGTTCGACACCGGCCTCGTGCAGCCCGCGGGCGAGCTCTTCGAGTCCGGTCTTGTCGTAGACACTGACGAGCGCGCGGCGGATGGGCCGCTTGTTGCTCTCGGCGGTGGCGGTCACTGGATAACTACCTTTCGTCCCTCAATGCGATAGCCGTTGCGGGCGATCCGCCCCACGACCTCGACGAGCAGCCTTCGCTCGACTTCCTTGATGCGCTCGTGCAGAGCGCTCTCGTCGTCCTCGTCCCGGACCTCCACCACGCCCTGAGCGATGATCGGTCCGGTGTCGACGCCGTCGTCGACGAAGTGGACGGTGCAGCCGGTGACCCTGGCGCCGTACGCGAGCGCGTCCCGTACGCCGTGGGCCCCCGGAAAACTGGGGAGGAGAGCGGGGTGGGTGTTGACGAACCGCCCGCCGAAGCGCGCGAGGAACTCCTTCCCCACGATCTTCATGAACCCGGCGGAGACGACCAGGTCGGGCTCGTAGGCGCAGACGGCCTCGGTGAGCGCGGCGTCCCACTCCTCCCGTGTCCCGTAGTCCCTCACCTTCCGCACGAAGGTCGGCAGCCCGGCCCGCTCGGCCCGCGCCAGCCCCTCGATGCCGTCGCGGTCGGCGCCGACGGCGACGATCTCGGCGCCGTAGGCCTCGCTTCCGGTGCGCGCGATCTCGTCGAGGAGCGCCTGCAGATTGGTGCCGGATCCGGAAACCAGCACGACGAGGCGCTTGGCCACGGGCTTGGCGGCCACGGTGGGGCCCTTTCTCGGGGGAGCGTCTTACGGCGGCCGGGACCGTACGATCATTTGTGTATTCGTACGAATGCTTCGCGCCCCTGGATACGGGGAAGTCTACGAAGCGGCCGACCGTCAGCAACGATACCGGCACTCGGAACGGGCCCCCACGGGACGGGTGCGTGGCCGGAAGGTAGCGTCTGGGAGGGAGCGGGCTCGGGAACGCGGTCGTCGTGCGGCGCGTTCATCCAGTGACAGCTCACGTCAGACGGGTCGTACCAGCCGTATTCATCTAGGGGAAGACGCTCACTTGATGCCGGACCGCAGCCTGCGACTTCTCACGTTCCCCCCGCAGTCGGCGCTGGGAGGGGAGCGTGGCGCCCTGCTGCGTGAGCGGCCGGCCTCGCCCCCCGAGGCACCCTCGGGCCGGGAGAACGGCGAAGGCGACGGGCAGGGCGGCACACCGCAGGACGACAACCCGTTCGCGCCACCGCCGGAGGGCACCCCGGACCGCCCGTGGCAGCCGCGGCGCCCCGCACCGGGATCCTCGGACGAACACAACTCCCCCTGGGGCAACCAGTGGAGCGACCGCCAGCCGGGCCGCTCCCCCGGTGGTTTCGGCGAGCGCCCCGGAGGCGGTCCCGAGGGTCCGGGCGGCGGCCCCGGCCAGGGGCCGGGGCCGGGCATGCGCTGGGACCCCACGGACCCCGCCCAGCGCCGGGCCCGTTACGCACTCCTGTGCGGCATGTGGGCCTTCTTCTTCGCCCTGTTCAGCTGGCCCTACGTGGCCCTGCTGCTCGGCTCCCTGGCCATCTACTGGGGCGTGAGCGCGCTGCGCGCCAAGCCCCGCACCCCGGACCCGGACACCCCCGCGGCCGAGCAGACCGGCCGCCCCCAGACCACGGCGGCCGTCAGCGGCCTGGTCACGGCCTCCCTGGCGCTCGCCCTGGTCGCGGCGACCTTCACGGCCCAGCTGGTCTACCGCGACTACTACACCTGTGTGAACGACGCCCTCACCAACCAGGCCAAGCAGTCCTGCAGCCAGCTGCTGCCGCACGAGCTGCGCGGGCTGCTGGGGACCGGCAACGGCTGACACCGGGTCGCCCGGCGCCGGGCCCCTCACGCGCTCTCCGCGTCCGGGGCGTCCGGCTGGGCCGAGGCCTCCTTGAGGGCCGCCCAGCGCGCCGCGCGTGCCGCGTCGTCGTGCCAGGAGAGGCCCGGCGGGTCGCCGACCGGCAGGAAGCCGTACGCGGCTTCCGTGTCGTCGACGGGCAGAAAGTCGTACGCGTCCTCCCCGTCGTACGCGCCTTCCGCGTCGTACGCCTCCCGCGTGCCGGGCGCCTCCCGCGTGCCGGGCGCCTCCGTGCCGAGCGCGTCCCTCGTGTCGTGCGCCTCTTCGGTGTGCGGCTCGCGCGCGGGAGGCGACGCGGGCTGCGCCGGCAGCCTCCCGGCCGAGACGACCGGTACCGCCCCGGGCTCCCGGGACCGGAGGCCGCGCAGCCGCCAGGCCCGCAGACCCAGCGCCACCGGAACGGCGACGACCGTGATCCAGGCCGCCGTGGCGAACCCCGCCTGCCACCACACCGGACCGAACCGGGCGAGCGCGGCGACCCCGAGCGGCCCGCCCGAGAGCTCGGCGAGCGTCGCGAACGCGAGCGCACACACCCCGGCCGCCAGCACCGCCGCCCCGGCGGTCCGCGCCACCGACCAGCCCGGCACCCGGCGCCACGCCCTCCCCGCGCCGTCCCCCGGCTCTCCCCGCCGCACGGCCACCCGCACCGTGAACCACGCCACCGTCACCCCCGCCACCACCGGCACCACCCCGGCCGCCCAGTTCAGCGGCGTGCCGGCACCCGCCACCGGCACCGCCGCCAGCAACGGGAACGGCGGCAGCAGCGGCGCGGGATTCGAGGCGAGCGGATACACCAGGTGCCCGGTCCCGAGCGCGAAGCCGGGGCCGAGGGCATAGGCCGCCGACCACACCGCCGCGTTGGGGGCCAGGGCCGCACACAGCAGCAGGACGGCGAACTGTCCCGACCAGCCCTCCGTCAGCTGGCCGAAGGACGCGCGCGCCGGCCCGCCGTGCCCCACCAACGACACCAGGAGCAGCAGCGCCCCGCCCCCGAAGAGCACCACCGTCCCGGCACCGGCGGCGCGCACGGCCGCGACCAGACCCGCCCGGCCGACCGGTCCCAGGAGCCGCCGGCGCAGCACCCCCGGCAGCAGCACCAGCGCGCTCAGCAGCGGCTCGCGCGGACGGCCGTACGCCGTCCACACCCCCGCGCCCGCCGCCCCCGCCGCGACGAGCGGCAGACACACCGCCACCCACCCCCACTGGGGCCGCAGCGCACCGCCGGAGGCGTACAGCGCGGCGCAGACTCCGACGGCGAGATAGCCGAGGACGACGCCCGCCCACGCGGTCCGCGCGTCGATCGGCGGTGGCCCCTCGGGTTCGATGGGCGCGTCCACCGCGTCCCGTGCCGCCCGGTACACCAGCAGCACCGGCAGCACCAGGAGAAGCAGCGGGGTGACGCCCATGGGCGCGGGGGGGCCGGAGAGCGTCTCGACGCGCACCAGCTCGACTCCGTGCGCGAGGAGCCACAGCGCGCCGGCGATGTGCAGGGCGCTGCCCGGCCCGCTGTCGGGGTAGGGCGAGCTGATCCACAGCACCATCACGGGCACGGCGAACGAACCGAGCCCGAGCCCGGCCGCGAGCGCACCTTCGAGAACGCTCGCGCCCAGTCCCGGGGACCGGTCCCGCAACCGGGTGAGCAGGGGTGCCAACGACAGTCGGCGAGCGGTCATCTGGCGAGCGGTCATCTGGGGCACGACCGCCATGCTCCCAACGACACGCGCTTTCCCGTCGTAACAGGCGAACGCCCGAAGTGTCGCTCAATATATGTTTATGTACTTTTTCGTACGAAGGGGCGACCTGTGACACAGAGCCCCGAGAGCCCGCTGCCACCGCCCAAGGAACGCCGACGCCTGCGCGAGTCCCGGTCGCTGACGCAGGTTCAGGTCGCCGAGCGGATCGGCGTCAGCCGCGCGACCGTACGCGCGTGGGAGACCGGCCGTACCCCCCCGAAGGCAGAGAGACGGGAGGCCTACGCCCAACTGCTGGCGTCGCTCGCGACGGACGCGGCGGACGCCGTGGAGGACACCGCACCCCAGCCCGTGATCCCCGCCCCGGCGGCCCCCTCCCTGACGCCCGCACAGGCATTCGACGCCCTGTACGAGTTCTGCGCCCCCGCCCTCGTACGCCAGACGTACCTGCTCACCGGGCGGCGCGAGCTGGCCCGGGAGTCCGTGGAGCGTGCCTTCCAACTCGCCTGGCAGCAATGGCCGCAGGTGGCCCAGGACCGCGATCCGGCGGGCTGGGTGCGGGCGACGGCGTACGAGTACGCCCTCTCCCCCTGGCACTCCTTCCGCCCGCGCTACCGGCACCCCGAACCACCGCCCGCCGACGCCGGCGACCGCACCCTGCTGCACGCGCTCCTGAAGCTCCCGCCGTCGTACCGCCGCACGCTCCTGCTCTACGACGGCGTGGGCCTCAACCTGCCGGAGACCGCGGCGGAGACGGAGGCGAGCACTCCGGCGGCGGCGAACCGGCTCACCCACGCGCGGGCCGCGCTGGCCGAGCAACTGCCCGAGCTGTCGGACCCCGTCGCGCTCCACCGGCGGCTGGCCGAACTCGCCTCCACGGAACGGCTGCGGGCGCCACAGCCGACGACGGTACGGACCGTCGGCGAACAAAGGACCCGGTTCTGGACCCGGGCCGCCATCGCCTTCACCGTCGCCATCATCGGCGCGACCTCGCTCACGCTGCGCACCGCGCCGACCCAGTACGAGGCACCGCTCGCCCCGGCACAGGCGGTTCGCGGGGTGCCGCCGAAGGCCGCGCTGGGTCCGCTGTCCGGCGCCGAGCTGAAGCTGCAGGCGAAGCTGCGGTCGGCGGCGGCCCGCGGACCGGAGAGGGTGCTGCCACTGCCCCGGTGAGCCCGTGCGCACCCGGCATGCGGAAGGGCCCGCACCCCCGTGAGGGTGCGGGCCCTTCCGGCTGTGATCCGCGGTGTCAGCCGTTCAGGATCTCGCGGGCGAGCTTCGCCGTCTCGGTCGGCGTCTTGCCGACCTTGACGCCGGCGGCCTCAAGGGCCTCCTTCTTCGCCTGGGCGGTGCCGGACGAACCGGAGACGATGGCGCCGGCGTGGCCCATGGTCTTGCCCTCGGGGGCGGTGAAGCCCGCGACGTAGCCGACGACCGGCTTGGTCACGTTCTCCTTGATGAAGGCCGCGGCCCGCTCCTCGGCGTCGCCGCCGATCTCGCCGATCATGACGATCAGGTCGGTGTCGGGGTCGTCCTGGAAGGCGGCCAGGGCGTCGATGTGCGTGGTGCCGATGATCGGGTCGCCACCGATGCCGACGGCCGTCGAGAAGCCGATGTCACGCAGCTCGTACATCATCTGGTACGTCAGCGTGCCGGACTTCGAGACCAGGCCGATGCGGCCCGGCTTGGTGATGTCGCCCGGGATGATGCCGACGTTCGACTGGCCCGGGGTGATGATGCCGGGGCAGTTCGGGCCGATGATGCGGGTCTTGTTGCCCTTCTTGCCGGCGTACGCCCAGGAGGCGGCCGTGTCGTGCACGGCGATGCCCTCGGTGATCACGACGGCCAGCGGGATCTCGGCGTCGATGGCCTCGACGACCGCGTCCTTGGTGAACTTCTCCGGCACGAAGATGACGGAGACGTTGGCGCCGGTCTTCTCGATGGCCTCGGCGACCGTGCCGAACACGGGTACCTCGGTGCCGTCGAAGTCAACGGTCTGCCCCGCCTTGCGCGGGTTCACGCCGCCCACGACGTGGGTGCCGTCGCCCAGCATGAGCTTGGTGTGCTTCATGCCCGTGGCGCCGGTCATGCCCTGGACGATGACCTTGCTGTCCTTGTTGAGCCAGATAGCCATGGTGTGTTGGTGTCCTCGTCCTGAGTGCTTACTTGGCGGCGTGGGCCAGCTCGGCGGCCTTGTCCGCCGCGCCGTCCATGGTGTCGACGCGCTGCACCAGCGGGTGGTTGGCGTCCGTGAGGATCTGCCGGCCCAGCTCGGCGTTGTTGCCGTCGAGGCGGACGACGAGCGGCTTGGTGACCTCTTCGCCGCGGTCCTCGAGGAGCTTCAGGGCCTGCACGATGCCGTTGGCGACCTCGTCACAGGCGGTGATGCCGCCGAAGACGTTGACGAAGACCGACTTGACGTCCGGGTCGCCGAGGATGATCTCCAGGCCGTTCGCCATGACCTGGGCGGAGGCACCACCGCCGATGTCCAGGAAGTTGGCGGGCTTGACGTTGCCGTGGTTCTCACCGGCGTACGCGACGACGTCCAGGGTGCTCATGACGAGACCCGCGCCGTTGCCGATGATGCCGACCTCGCCGTCGAGCTTGACGTAGTTGAGGTTCTTCTCCTTGGCGGCGGCCTCCAGCGGGTTGGCCGCGGCCTTGTCGTGGAGCTCGTCCCAGTCGTGGCGGAACTCGGCGTTGTCGTCGAGCGACACCTTGCCGTCCAGGGCGATGACCTCACCGGAGGCGACCTTCGCGAGCGGGTTGACCTCGACGAGGAGGGCGTCCGACTTGATGAAGGTGTCCCACAGCGTGACGAGGACGTTCGCGACCTTGTCGGCGACCTCGGCCGGGAACTTGGCGGCCGCGACGATCTCGCGGGCCTTGGCCTCGTCCACACCGTCGATCGGGTCGATCGGGGTCTTGGCGACGGCCTCCGGGCGGGTGGCCGCCACCTCCTCGATCTCCATGCCGCCCTCGACGGAGGCGATGGAGAGGAAGGTGCGGTTGGCACGGTCGAGGAGGAAGGAGACGTAGTACTCCTCGAGGATCTCCGGCGCGGTCTCGGCGATCATGACCTTGTGGACCGTGTGGCCCTTGATGTCCATGCCGAGGATGTCCGTCGCGCGGGCGACGGCCTCGTCCGCGGAGGCGGCCAGCTTGACTCCGCCGGCCTTGCCACGACCACCGACCTTCACCTGCGCCTTGACGACCGACTTGCCGCCCAGCCGCTCGGTGATCGCGCGCGCCGCCTCAGGCGTGTCGATGACTTCACCGGCCAGCACCGGTACATCGTGCTTGGCGAAGAGGTCCCTCGCCTGGTACTCGAACAGGTCCACGCGCTTCCGTCCCTATCAGTGATCTCGCGGTTCGTTGGATGCGTGGGCGTGCCGCGAAGGGCAACGTGACGTCCACATGTGTCACTAGGGGGGCGCACACGGTGTCCGAGCGCGCGGCATGTCCGTCTCGCAGGTTATCTCTGCTTGCGGGAGGCCTCTAAATCGCGGGTCACACGTGAGCGGTGATACCTGTCACATGATGCCGGGATCGCTGGCACGGCGTGCCGAAACGGCGAGGCCTCACCGGGCTGGGGTTGACCCGGTGAGGCCTCTGGAGCGGCCCGGAAGGGCCCGGGGCGGCTGATCCCCACCCCAATGGGGACCAGCCGACCCCATCCGTGAGGTGTCGGTCGGACGCGCCGACGGCATTCGGCCGTCCGATACCTCCCTCCCCACGGAGCCGGTCGGGACGGGGCGCCTCGGCTGCCCCGCGTCAGCTGCCCTGGGTCAGATGCCCTGGGTGCGCCCGTCGTGCACGTTGTGCAGGGTGTGCAAGGTGTTCATGTACCCCGTGTGCCCGACCTGAGACGGGGCCACGGAATCGGCGACACCCGCCGTGCCGTGCACGGCGTGCCCGGCGAGCGGGCCGGCGGCGTGGACGGTTCCGCCTGCCAGATCCTGCGCGAAGGGCGCGGCCTGCTGGGCGACACCCTGGGCGAACGGGTCGACCTCACCGGCCACGCCGTGCGCGAACGGGGCGACGTCGCCCGTCACGCCGTACGCCAGCGTCGTGGTGCTGCCCGCGACCGGCTGCACCGTCCGGGTGACGGTGTCGACGACGGGCCGTACGGCACCGGTCACCCCGTGCGCGAACGGCGGGACCTCCTCCGCCACGCCCTGCGCGAAGGGGCCCACCTGCCCGGTCACGCCGTGCGCGAGCGGCGATACGGCGCCGACGACGCCGTCCGCGAAGGGGTGGACGTCGCCCACGACGCCGTACGCGAGCAGCTGGGCGTCCGCCACCGCCTGCCCGGCGACCGGCACGACCCCGTGCACCGCGGTGCCGGCGACCGGCGGCAGCACGGCCTGCGTGCCGTCCTGGGCGACCTGGCCGACCACACCGGTGGCGTACGGCGGCACGTCGGCGACGACCCCGCCGACGACCGGCCGCACATCGGCCACGGCACCCGCGGCGACACCCTGCACACCCGTGCCGGCGCCCCCGGCGACGGGCGTCACCCCGTGCACGGCAGCGGTGACCACCGGCGTCGCGCCGTTCACCGCGCCCGTGGCCACGCCCCGCACGCCCGTGACCGCGCCCCCGGCGACCGGCTGGACGCCCTGGACGGCGTACCCGGCGACCGGGACGGCTCCGTGCACGGCGCCGGCGGCGACCGGCGGGACGGCCTCGGCGGCCGCCTCGTACGCGACCGGGGTGACCGTGCCGGGAACGGCCGTCACGGTGCCGGTGAGGTGCGCGGGCACGGAGGACACGGAGGCCCGGGCGGCGGACGTGGTGTCGGCGGCCCGGCCCTGGACGCCGGCGAGCGCGCCCTGGCCCGTGCGGCCCGCGGTGGCGACCGTCCGCGCGGCCTTCGTCCGTACGGCTGCGTCGACGCCCTGGGCCTGGCTGCGGGCGGCCGCCTGGGTGGCCTGGAGCTTGGTCTGGGCGGCGGCCAGGGCCTCCTCCACCTCGGGGGCGAAGGAGGACAGCGGGCCGAACAGGTAGTCGATCTCGTCCTGCGGGGAGGACGCGTCGGAGACCGTGGCGGTCGCCTCCGCCCTCGCCTCGACGGCCACGTGGTGGGTCGCGGCACGGGCCGCCCTGGCGCCGTTGATGGCCTGGGCTCCCCTGACCTTGGCGGCGGCCGGGACCTTGGCGTCCACGTAGCGGCGGGCCTGGTCGGCGGTGGCGGTGGACGTGCCGGTGGCGGCGTGGGCGGCGGTGGCGGCCGTCTGCCCGGCCCCGGCCGCCTTGCTCCGGGTGTCGGACACGGTGGACTTCGCGTTCGCGGTGGTGTTCTGGGTGGTCTTCTGGGCCGTCGAGGTCACGCCGCCGGTGACACCGGTGACCGTGTCCTGCACGTCCGACACGACACCGTCGACCGTGCCGGTGAGCCCGGAGGTCGTGTCGGAAACGGACAGGGACGAGGCGGGCAGCTCGTCGGCGCTGGCCACGGTCGAGCCGAGCGCCCATGCGCCGGTGACTCCGGCGGCTATGACGATGGAACGGCGGATGTTCTTGTTCATGCGTGCGTCAGATCCTTAAGGGATTTCCGGACGTCGGAGCCGCAGGGGCTGCGAGGACGTCGGAAGTGCGACTGGGACTTGGGCCGTCCGGAGTTCGGAGGGGTGTCCGGATGGTCGGGCAGACCTGTTCCGCCCCCGCGCGACAGGTCCACGGCGGGCAGGTGGCCGTGGTGTCCTAGCCGGGGAAGACGGGAATGTCCCGGTGCCTGTCCCGGGTCCCGGCCGCGTCGACGCGCGCGGCGGCACCGGGCGCGAGCCGCACGGGCGCCCGGTCGTTCAGGGTGACGGCGTATGCGTCACCGTGCCTCGGAGAGGCGTTGTCGACCGCCGACTTGCCCGGTGCGCCGCCCTGGTCGCCGGTCGGCGCGGGGCTGCTCGGGGCGGTGGCGGGGGCCGCGGCGCGATGACCGTCGGCGAGCGCCGCGGAACGCGGTGCGGGGGTGGCGGCGGTGAGGTCCGGTCCGTACGCGCCGTTCCTCACGGGCTTCGGCGTACCGGCCGTTGCGCCCCGGACGTCCTCACCGGACGCGGCAGCCGGTCGAGCCGCGCCGTGCTGCGTCGTCCCGGGTGCCGAGGTGACCGGCGCCGGCAGCAACCGGCCGGGCAGCTCGGACATTCCGGGGAGTTCGGGAAGCCCGGGCAGCCAGGGAGTCGCGGGCAGGGCAGGCAGTTTGCCGCGCACCGTGTCCAGTTGCTGCGTCACGGCGCCCACCAGATCCCCGACCGGCCGCGTGGCACGACGGGTCACGGACGCGACGACGTCCTGGTCCACCGTGGGCACGGCGGCCGCCGCGCGGCGACCGGTGTGCTCGACCGGGGCGGTGACCGAGGCGGCAACTTCCGCTACGACACTCTTCGTCGGTGCCTTCCGCGGAGTGGCCCGCGCTGTGTCCGTCACGTCCGTCACGGCCGACGACACGGACGCGACCGACGTGGCGGAGGCGGCCGAGGTGGCCGAGGTGCCCGACGGCGTCCCCTCCGCGGCGTGCGCCCGCTCCCCGCAGAGGAGTCCGAGCGCGAACAGACCGGCCATCAGCAGCCCCAGTTGCAGGGCACGTCGTCCCGCCGCCGCGCGCAACACGCGCACGCCGGTGACGGGCTGGACTGCTGCTGAGGTCAAGAGGGGACGGGTCCTCCCGTGCGGCGGAACACGTGACGAGTTGGCACATCGCGGGCGAGTCCGATCCTCGCACGGCACGCCCGAGGTTGCGCAAGCCCCCCGTTACCGATGGGTATTCATGTCCCTTTTCCCGCCCGGCGTCACACGGTGTCCGGTATCGGAAGGGGGCGCTTCTCGATCGCCGCCGCCATCACGTCGGGGAACAGATCGGGCGTACAGGCGAAGGCCGGTGCCCCGAGGGCGGCGAGCGCGGCCGCATGCTCCCGGTCGTAGGCGGGCGCCCCTTCGTCCGACAGCGCGAGCAGCGTGACGAACTGCACCCCCGACGCCTTCATCGCCGCGACCCGCTTCAGCATCTCGTTCCGTATCCCTCCCTCGTACAGATCGCTGATGAGCACCACCACCGTCTCGGCGGGCCGGGTGATCTGCGACTGGCAGTACGCCAGCGCCCGGTTGATGTCCGTGCCGCCGCCGAGCTGGGTGCCGAAGAGGACGTCGACGGGGTCGTCGAGCTGGTCGGTGAGGTCGACCACGGCCGTGTCGAAGACCACGAGCCGGGTGCTGATCGACCGCATGGAGGCGAGCACCGCCCCGAACACGGACGCGTAGACGACGGACGCCGCCATCGACCCCGACTGGTCGATGCAGAGGATGACCTCCTTCTTCACGGACTGGGCCGCGCGTCCGTATCCGATCAGCCGCTCCGGCACGACCGTGCGGTACTCGGGCAGGTAGTGCTTGAGGTTGGCCGCGATCGTGCGGTTCCAGTCGATGTCGTGGTGGCGCGGCCGGCTGACCCGGGCGCTGCGGTCGAGGGCGCCGGTGAGCGTGGCCCGGGTGCGGGTGACGAGCCGCTTCTCCAGGTCCTCGACTACCTTGCGCACGACCGCCCGTGCCGTCTCCTTTGTGGTCTCCGGCATCGCCTTGTTGAGCGACAGCAGCGTGCCGACCAGGTGCACATCGGCCTCCACCGCCTCCAGCATCTCCGGTTCGAGGAGCAGAGAGGCAAGGCCGAGCCGGTCGATGGCGTCCCGCTGCATCACCTGGACGACCGAGGAGGGGAAGTAGGTCCGGATGTCCCCGAGCCAGCGCGCCACCGACGGCGCCGACGCCCCGAGCCCGGCCGAACGGTCCCGCCCCGTCTGCGGTTTGTCCCCCTTGCCGTAGAGCGCGGCGAGCGCTCCGTCCATCGCGGCGTCCTGCCCCGACAGCGCGCAGCCGGTTCCGTCGGCCGTGTCGCCCCCGAGCACCAGCCGCCAGCGCCGCAGCCGCTCCTGGGCCGGTTCCACCAGTTCGACCGTCATGTCCCCACTCCCGCAAGGTAGTTGTCGTCCGTGTTCGCTGCGTCGTCGTCCAGCCCGAGCAGCAGCCGTACCAGTGGCAGAACGGCGTCCGCGCGCACGGTGTCCAGTTCCGCGGCGAAGCCGGGCAGGCCACCCGCCTGGCCCAACGTGCTCCCCCGCTCCCCCGGCCCGCGCCGCACCAGCTCGCCGAGCGTTCTGCGCACTCCCGGCTCGTAGGCCGAGAAGGTCCGCCGCAGCAGCGGCAGTACGTCGGTGAACGCCTCCGCCGGTACCCCGGTCAGCCAGGCGTCCACCAGCCCGAGCAGCCGCTCGTCGTGGACGAGCAGCATCCCGCCCCCACCGCCTCCGACGAACCCCTCGATCCACGCGGCGGCGTCCGGCGGCGGTGTCCCCGGCGACAGCACGAGCCCCATCAGCCGGGCCGCCTCGCCCTGCCTCAACTCCCCTTCGTCCAGAAGCAGCCGCACGGCACGCCCCCGGATGACACCGGGCACGGTGTCCCGCCCGGACAGGACACCGAGCACGGAGCGCCAGCGGGTACGGAGGTGGCCGTGTCCCGTCGCCGAGGCCTCTCCCAGCAGGCCCACCGCCCCGTGCACCTCGTCCACATGACGCCGCATCTCCTCGGCCGCGTCGACGTCCAGGCCGGCGCAGGCCGGGGGCAGGCCGACGAAGATCCGCTCGGCGAGGCCGGCGGCGACCTCGGCGAGAGCCCGCGTGTCGGTGCCGCGCACATCGCCGTAGCGCAGGGAGCGGACCAGGGCGGGGAGCGCCTGGGCTAGGTGGCCGACGTCGGCGTCGAGGGCCGCGCGGTCGGCGAGCACCCGCATCACCACGGGGAGCGCGTCCGGCAGTTCGGCGAGCAGACAGCGTTCGGCGAGCGCGGTGACCTCGGCGAGTGCCTGCGCGGCCACGGCGTCCGCCTCGGCCTTGGCGGTCGCGGCACCGAGCACCGTCGTGCCCCAGACCCCGGCTTCGGCGACCCGCACCGACAGCTCCGGCTCCCAGCGCAGCCGCCAGGTCTCCCGGAACGTGCCCGTGCTGCCCCGCGACTCCCTGGGCTCGCCCCAGCCGACGCCCAGCAGCCGCAGCCGGTGCAGCAGCCTGCTGCGTCCGGCGTCGGTCTCCTTGCGCAGGTCGAGCTCCAACTCCCGCTCCAGCGCCTCCGGTTTGAGCCGCAGCCGACGCTGCAACCGGGCCAGGTCCCGCTGCAACGGCACCGCGGGCGCCGCGTCGGGCACCTCGCCCAGCAGGTCCCCCACCACCAGCCGGTCGTGCACCAGCGCCAGCGGTACGTCGGAGCCGTCGCACATCACCGCACGCACGGCATCGGTCGTCTCGCTCAGCCCTGCCAGCGGACGGCCCCGCATCGCGGCGAGCGTCTCCGCCAGCCGCACCGCCTCGATGACATGCGCCGAGGACACGATCCGGTCCTCCTCGCGCAGCAGCCCGGCCACCTTGGTCAGCCACCGCTCCACCGGCCGGTCCGGCGCGCCGAACAGATGCCCGTACCAGCCCGGCGAGTCGATGCCGGCCCCGTACCCGCTGGACCGGGACAGCCTGCGGTGCGTCCACGGCACCCAGGTCATGTCCACCTTGGCCTTGGGCAGCCCTTTCAGCAGGGCCCGGTCGGCGGCGACGGAGGCCTTCTGCCGCAGTGCGGGCACGTGCCAGGCCCCGCACACCACGGCCACGGCGTCCTCGAACTCGCGCTGTGCAGCCCGCAGTTGGAGCCGCATATGGGCCTCGCGCACAAGGTCCCGTGCGTGCCCACCGGCGCCGTACGTCTCCCGCAGCGCCCCCATGGCCTCCTCGAGTGCGGCGAACGGCGCGAGCGCCGCGCCCAGATGCTCACCCCTGTGTTCGACCACGTCTTCCCACCAGCGCTCGGGGTCGTCGTAGCCTCCGGTCTCGGCGAGCACGGCGATCGGGTCGACGCGCACGTCGGCCCCGGACGCGGGCTCGTCGGTGGCATCAACATCGGCATCGGCCCCGTCCCCGTCCCCGTCCCCGGGAGACTCCCCCTCCTCACTCCCCCACGCGAGCGTGTGCGCGGCCGGCAGGTCGATGAAGCGGGCCGGGACCCCGTGTTCCAGGGCCCAGCGGATCGCCACCCACTCGGGGGAGAACTCGGCCAGCGGCCAGAAGGCCGACCGTCCGGGCTCCTCCACGGCGTGCGCGAGGAGCGCGACCGGAGGGCGCATGTCCTCGTCGGCGGCCAGCGGGATCAGCGCGTCGGCCTCGGGCGGCCCTTCGAGGAGCACCGCCCTCGGGCGGGCCGCGTCCAGCGCGGCCCGCACGGCCCGCGCCGACCCGGGCCCGTGGTGCCGCACCCCGAGCAGCAGCGGCCCGGAGTCGAACGCCCGCCCCCACTCGGACTCGCTCACGCGCTCACCTCCCGGCAGGCCCGGTAGAAGTCCTTCCAGCCGTCCCGCTCACGCACGACCGTCTCCAGGTACTCCTGCCACACGACGCGGTCGGCCGCCGGATCGCGGACGACGGCGCCGAGGATGCCCGCGGCGACATCGGCCGGCCGCAGTGTGCCGTCGCCGAAGTGGGCGGCCAGCGCGAGGCCGTTGGCGACGACGGAGATCGCCTCGGCCGGGGACAGCGTGCCGCTGGGCGACTTCAGCTTCGTACGGCCGTCGGTGGTGACGCCGTCGCGCAGCTCACGGAAGACGGTCACCACCCGGCGGATCTCGTCCATGCCGTCGGGCACGGCCGGCAGATCGAGGGAGCGGCCGATCTGGTCGACGCGGCGCGAGACGATGTCGACCTCGGCGTCGGCGCTCTCCGGCAACGGCAGTACCACCGTGTTGAAGCGGCGGCGCAGGGCGCTGGACAGGTCGTTGACGCCGCGGTCGCGGTCGTTGGCCGTGGCGATCAGGTTGAAGCCTCGGACCGCCTGCACCTCCTGGCCCAGCTCCGGGATCGGCAGGGTCTTCTCGGACAGGATCGTGATCAGCGTGTCCTGGACGTCGGCCGGGATGCGGGTCAGCTCCTCCACGCGGGCCGTCATGCCCTCGGCCATGGCCCGCATGACCGGGCTGGGCACGAGCGCGTCCCGGCTGGGGCCGTGGGCGAGCAGCTGCGCGTAGTTCCAGCCGTAGCGGATCGCCTCCTCCGGGGTGCCGGCCGTGCCCTGCACCAGGAGGGTCGAGTCGCCGCTGACGGCGGCGGCCAGGTGTTCCGACACCCAGGTCTTGGCGGTGCCGGGCACGCCGAGCAGGAGCAGTGCGCGGTCGGTGGCGAGTGTGGTGACCGCGACCTCGACGATGCGGCGCGGGCCCACGTACTTCGGTGTGATCACCGTGCCGTCCGGCAGTGTGCCGCCGAGCAGATACGTCGCCACCGCCCACGGCGACAGCTTCCAGCGCGCCGGGCGCGGGCGGTCGTCCTGGGCCGCCAGCGCGGCGAGTTCGGCGGCGAACGCGTCCTCGGCGTGCGGCCGCAGCGCCTCGGCCGGTTCCTTCACGAGTGCTTCGGCCGCATCGGCTGCTTCGACTGCCTGTACGGACGTTGCTTCCACGGACACAGTCATGGCTGAGGCCCCCTCCAGCTCGGCCGGTTCGGTCTGTCACCAACCGTGCACCACGCCACTGACAATCCGTTCCGACCTGCGAAAACACGGCGGCAGCGTCGATTGTCAGTGGCGGGATCTACCTTCGATGGCATGACTCAGCAGGGGGTGCGCTGGACCGCGGACCAGGTGCTGGCACTGGCGCCTGACGTCGCGTCACGCAAAGCGGGAAGCAAACTCGGCGCGGCCGGGCCGTGGTCCGAGGCGGGGAGTTCCGACGAGGGGACGGTGTGGGGGCTGTGCAAGGGCAGCGGCAGCAAGCCGTATCAGACGGTCGTCGACATCGCGGAGGCGGCGGGTCCGGCATACAAGTGCTCGTGTCCCAGCCGTAAGTTCCCGTGCAAGCACGCGATCGGACTGCTGCTGCTGTGGGCGGGCGAGGACGGTGCGGTGCCGACGGCGAAGGCGCCGGACTGGGCCGAGCAGTGGATCGCGGGCCGGAAGAAACGCGCACAGGAGAAGAGGGAGTCGGGCGGCGGGGGTTCCGGGCCCGGGTCCGCCGATCCCGAGGCGGCGCGGCGCCGGGCCGAGCGCCGGGCGGAGCGGGTCACGGCGGGGGCGACCGAGCTGGAGCAGCGCCTGGCGGATCTGCTGCGCGGCGGCCTGGCCTCGGCGGAGCAGGCGGGGCACTCCCTGTGGGAGGAGACCGCGGCCCGCATGGTCGACGCGCAGGCGCCGGGACTGGCGGCCCGGGTGCGCGAGTTGGGGGCGATCCCGGGGTCGGGGCCGGGCTGGCCGGTGCGGTTGCTGGAGGAGTGTGCGCTGCTGCATCTGCTCGACCAGGGCTGGCTGCGCCGCGAGCGGCTCCCGGACGGCCTCGCGGCGACGGTGCGTTCCCGGGTCGGCCTGCCCGCCTCGGCGGACGGCCCGCCGGTGCGCGACCGCTGGCTGGTCCTCGCCCAGTACGACACGACGGACACGAAACTGACGACGCGCCGGATCTGGCTGTACGGCGCCGAGTCGGACCGCATCCGTCTGCTCCTCTCCTACGGCGCGGCCGGCCGGGCTCCGGAGCTGGCACTGCCGGTCGGGCTGGCCCTGGAGGCCGAGGTGTCCTCCTATCCCGGCGCGGGACAGCTGCGGGCGGCGCTGGGCGAGCAGTTCGCCCCGCCCGCGCCGGCCGCGATACGACCCCCGGGGATGACGACGGCCCGGGCGGCCGCCCGGTACGGGGAGGCGCTGCGGGACGACCCGTGGCTGGACGCGGTCCCGGTGACGCTGGACCGCGTCCTACCGATCCCGGACGGCGACTCCTGGCAACTGGCCGACGCCGACGGGGACTCGGCGCTGCCGCTCAGCCCGGCCGCCCGTTCCCGCCCCGGCCTGTGGCGGCTCGTCGCCCTCTCCGGCGGCGCACCGGTCAAGGTGTTCGGCGAGTGCGGCCACCGCGGCTTCACCCCGCTCACGGCATGGCCACAGGGAGCGGGAGAGGCGGTGCCGCTGTGCTGAGGGGGCCCGGCACCGCAGGACGACCGATGGAGAGGGGCGTTGTATGAAGGGGAACCCGGCTTCCCTAGGGACGACGGGTGCGGCGGGCATCGCGAACGGCGCGGGTGCCGCGGGCACCCCGAGCGCCCCGAGCACCTGGGAGGAGCTCGTCACCGCGGCACTGCTCGGCACGGACCGGCGCGCGCCCGTCGGCGGTGCGCCGGGGCGGGAGGCTCCGGTCGCGCTGCTGGACGCGGCGGCCGTGGAGACCGTGCGGCGGCGGGCGGGGCTGCGTCCGGCGCGAGCCGCCCGGCGTCCGGAGCCGGCCGCCGAGGACCCGCGCCCTCCGCTGCCCGCCGCGGCGGCCCGCAGGCTCGTGATGCTGCTGGCCGACCGTCCCGGCACGGGCGGCGGCAGGCGGGGCACCTCGCCGGATCTGATGGAGCTGCTGCCCCAGTGGCTCGCGGCGGCGAACGCGCGAGGGTTCGCCGCACCCCCGCAGTCCCTGCCCGCACTGCTGGACGCGGCCCGGGGGCGTACGGACCTGCGGCCGGCGGCGCTGGCGTTCGCGGGACCGCGTGCGCTGTGGCTGGCCCGGCTGAACCCGGACTGGCGCTTCGCCCTGCGCGCGGCCCCGGGCAGTGGGACGTCTCTGCCGGACCCCGACGACGACTCCGCCGCCGACGAGGTGCAACGGCTGTGGCAGGAAGGGCTGTTCGCCGAGCGGGTCGCCCTCCTCGCCGCTATACGGGCACGCAGGCCCGCGGCCGCGCGCGAACTGCTGGCCGCGACCTGGGCGACGGAACGGGCGGAGGACCGCCTGATGTTCCTCGACTCGCTGCGCACGGGGCTGTCCGCCGACGACGAGCCGTTCCTGGAGCAGGCGTTGGGCGATCGCAGCCGCAATGTGCGGGCGACGGCCGCGGAGTTGCTGTCCGCGCTGCCGGACTCGGCACTGGCCGCACGGATGGCGGTGCGGGCCGGAGCCTGCGTGGCCGTCGACCACACGCGCGACATTCCGACGATCGCGGTCGAGGCGCCGCTTGAGTGCGATACGAGGATGGAGAGAGACGGTGTCGTGGCCAAACCTCCTTCGGGTAGAGGGGAGCGATCGTGGTGGTTGGGCCAGTTGGTGGAGGCGGCGCCGCTCGGAACATGGCCGGGACGGCTCGGCGGTCGTACGCCGCGGGAGATCGTGGCACTGCCGGTTGCGGACGGCTGGCAGGGCGAGCTGCATGCGGCGTGGTGCCGGGCCGCGGCTCGGCAGCGGGACCCGGAGTGGGCCCGGGCTCTGCTCGGTGCGCCCTCGGCGCCCGAGGCCGGGGGCCCGGGAGCGGTCTCCCTGGCGGAGCGGGCGAAGCTGCTGGGCACGCTGGACACCCGGGAGCGCGCCGAATGGGTGGCCGGCTTCATCGCGACGCACGGTTTGTCCGAGGCGTTCCAGCTGCTCGGGGTGTGCGCCGTGCCCTGGGCCCCGCCGCTCGGACGGGCGGTGGTGGATGCGCTCGACATCGCCCGGGAAGCGGGGAGTTACCCGTGGAGCTTCAGTGGGGTGATGGGGCTGGCCGAGCGGTGCCTGAATCCCGCGGCGGCGTCGCGGCTGGACGGGCTGCTGGCGGTGCCGGACGAGAAGGAGGACGCGTCGCCCGGCGCCGGGGGCTACTGGGCGGAGGCGTTCCAGCGGCTCGTGACCACCTTGCGGCTGCGCGCCGCGATGGCCGACGAGTTGGGGGTGACGCCGGAGCCGGGTGCACCGCGGGTGCGCTGAACCGCACCCGCGCGGTGACCCTCGTCGACCCGGCGCCGCAGGGACTACGCGCCGGCGGGCTGGCGGACGTTCTGCCGCACCCAGTCCACGATCGAGGCCGTGGTGGCCCCGGGCGTGAAGATCTCGGCGACGCCCTTCGCCTTGAGCGGCGGGATGTCCGCCTCGGGAATGATGCCGCCGCCGAAGACCAGGATGTCCTCGGCGTCCCGCTCCTTGAGGAGGTCGATGACCGCCGCGAAGAGGGTGTTGTGGGCACCGGAGAGGATGGACAGACCGATCGCGTCGGCGTCCTCCTGGATCGCCGTGTCAACGATCTGCTCCGGGGTCTGGTGGAGTCCGGTGTAGATGACCTCCATACCGGCGTCGCGCAGCGCACGCGCGATGACCTTGGCCCCGCGATCGTGGCCGTCGAGCCCCGGTTTGGCCACCACCACGCGGATCGGACCGGCTGCCACACCCATCACTGCCTCCATGAAGCGACTACATCCATCCGTACCGACAAGTACCGCACATTCCGCGCGTTCCGCCACCCGTCGCGAAGTGAACGAACGTTATCTCCAGCATCCCTCAACCGGCAGTTTCACGGTGGTGACAGAGGGGGAAATCACACGGTGGGACACGTTCGGGAGCCGCAGCGTGGTCCGCGCGGGCACGAAGGGCACACAGGGCAGGTAAGGCACGACACCGGGGAGCCTCGTCGCCACGCCGGCAGGACGCCTCGTCAGGTCATCGGCGCCGCATGCGCCGCACGCCTCATCCAACCCGCGCGTGCCACTCAGGCACCGGCGGCCGCCCCCACTGCGGCTGCCCATGAGGGCACACGGGGGATCGGGCCGTCCTCCTGCGTGCCGACAGGAGGTCGGCCATGAAGGTCACCAAGGCACTGGAGCCCCTGGTTCCGCTCTGCCAGCGGCTCCTGCCGGGCAGACTCACGGGGCTCTCCATGGCCCTTCTCAAGGCGACCGCCCTGGAGCTCGCGATCCTGGCCGGGCACATCGTCCTCTATCCCACCGGTATCACCCAGGAGCGTCGCTCCCCCACACAGGCGACGCCCCTGCCGGGCGGCACCGCGCAGCTGCCGGCCGCACCGGACCCTCCGGTCGTCCTGCTGCACGGCTTCATCGACAACCGTTCGGTCTTCGTCCTGCTGCGCCGCAACCTCGCCCAGCACGGCAGACAGCGCGTCGAGTCGCTCAACTACTCACCGCTGACCCGGGACATCCGCACCGCAGCCGAGCTGCTCGCCCGGCACATCGAGGAGATCTGCGAGCGCACGGGGAGCCCGCAGGTGGACATCGTGGGGCACAGCCTGGGCGGACTGATCGCGCGCTACTACGTACAGCGGCTCGCCGGTGACCTCCGGGTCCGCACGCTGGTGACGCTCGGCACCCCGCACTCCGGCACCCGGGTGCTCCCGCTGGCGAACGCGCACCCGATCGTGCGCCAGCTGCGCCCCGGTTCGGAGGTATTGGAGGAGCTGGCCGGGCCGGCGCCCGGTTGCCGTACGCGCTTCTTCTGCTTCTGGAGCGACCTCGACGCCCTGATGGACGAGCCGGAGACCGCCTGTATCGACCATCCCGACCTTATGACACAGAACATACAAGTGGTGGGAATCGGGCATCTCGCCCTTCCCGTCCACCCGGCCGTCGCGGCCGGGATACGGCAGGCACTCGACTCCGAACACCCGGAAGTGGAGGTCGCCAGGCCGGCCGGCGGGCTGACCGTGGCGTGAGAACAGGGCCGTAACAGGGTCATACCGGGGCGAGTCCGGGCGGCGCAACAGCCGCCCGGACTCGCCGACTTAGCGGGACCGGCAGACAACCAGACGTCGAACAATCTTCGAACACAAAGCCAAACCCGCGTCCATCGTCCCCCGAAACACGGCCGAATGCCCGTTTCCTTCGGGCGCGAAACCTTCCGAAGATTGTCGCGCCCGCATACCGCCGGGTACAGTCGCCGCACTGCTCTGGCAGCCCCTGTTGTCGAGGCGAAAGAGAAGTTGGTGAACGACCGTCACCCGTCGGGGATCATCACCCCCCCGGCTCCGGCTTCCGATGCCGCCTCGGCGCCCTACGCGTCGTACGGCGGGCAGGAGGCCCAGTACGGAGACTTCACCTCGTACGCCGGATACGGCACGGACGGCTATGCCACCGGTGCCCACACCGCCACCTCGGCCTTCGAGACCGACCCGCTCTTCGGGAATCTCCCGGGCGGGGATCACACCACGGGCGCGTACGACACCACGCAGTGGCAGACCAGCGGGCACCACACGCTGAACTACGACCCGTACGCGGCCCAGCACCACGCCGCCTACGACAGCGGCGCCTACGACAGCACCGCCTGGACGATCCCCCACCAGGCCACGGGGAACGACATCAGCGGCCAGTGGGACGCGAACGCCTGGCTCCAGCCCGAGCAGCACACCGGCGCCACCCCGACCCAGCAGTGGGAATGGGGCACGCAGGCCTACGAGACCGGTACGTACGACGCCACGCAGTGGAACTCCGACGGCGGCGTCACAGCCACCGAGCCCGAGCGGCAGGCCGAACCCTTCGACCAGCAGGCGACCACCACCTTCGACCAGGTCTCGTACGAGAATCCCGCCCACGAGGAACTCGGTTACGAGAATTACGAGGACTACGCGGATTACGAGGACGACGCCTTCGAGGGGGCCGTCCCGGACGAGGACGAGTCGACGGCCACGGGCGAATTGCCCGCAGTAACGCCACTGCTGGACGATCAGGAAGAGTTCACCCCGCTCCCGTCCACCCGTGCGGGGTCACGCGGCGGTGCGCGTTCCCGCCGTCGTACGCCCAAGCGCTCCGCGCTGCTGACCGTGGCTGTGCCTTCGGCCTGTGTGATGGGGGTGGCCGGGATCGCCGCCGCCTCCGTGGGCAATCTGAACCTGATCGGCGGCGGCAAGGACACCAGCGCTTCCGCAGCGGAGACGAAGTCGGTGAAACCGTCCGCCGCCAACAACCAGCTGGACACCCAACTGGAGAGCCTCTCCGCCGGCGCCGACGACTTCGCCGACCGGGCGAGCCGCACCCAGGAGCGCATCGACCTCAAGGCACAGCAGGTGGCCCAGCAGAAGAAGGCGGCGGCCGAGGCGGCCCGCAAGGAGCGGCTGCGCCCGAAGTACGCGCTTCCGGTCATGCAGAAAGGGCTCAGCGCCTACTTCGGCCAGGCGGGCGTGAACTGGATGTCCGTGCACACGGGCATCGACTTCCCCGTCTCGTACGGCACGACGGTGATGGCCGCGACCGACGGCACGGCCCGCACCCAGTGGAACAGCGCCTACGGCAACATGATGATCGTGACGGCCAAGGACGGCACGGAGACCTGGTACTGCCACCTCTCCAGCTACCGGGTCGCCTCCGGTACGAGCGTCAAGGCCGGGCAGCCGATCGCATACTCGGGCAACTCCGGCAACTCGACCGGCCCGCATCTGCACTTCGAGGTCCGGCCGGCGGGCGGTTCGGCCATAGACCCGCTGCCGTGGCTTCGCAGCCATGGCCTGGACCCGACGTAGGTCCCCCGCCTTCTCCACGAGTGACCCAGCCCCCGCCGGCCCTTCCGATCGGCGGGGGCTCGTCGCGAGCGCCTACAGCTTCTCCACCGGCGCGTACCGCAGTACCAGCCGCTTCGGCTTCGCGTCACCGAAGTCGATCGTCGCTTGGGCGTTGTCCCCCTCGCCCGTCACCGCGAGGACCGTGCCAAGGCCGAACTGGTCGTGGGTGACCCGGTCCCCGACGGCCAGGGACACCACCGGCTTCGACGAGACCCGCTTCGTGGCGAACCCGGACGCGCCCGACGCCGACGAGCGGGAGCGGGACGAGGACAGCGAGGCCGCCACACCGGAAGCCGGTCCGGAGGAGACCGGCGCCGCCGCTCCCGTCCGCTTCCACTGCACATGGGCGGGCGGGATCTCCTCCAGGAAGCGGGAGGGCGGGTTGTACGACGGCTGTCCCCAGGCGCTGCGCAGCGACGACCGCGTGAGATACAGCCGCTCCCGCGCGCGGGTGATGCCGACGTACGCCAGGCGCCGCTCCTCCTCCAGCTCCTTGTTCTGGCCGAGGGCCCGCATGTGCGGGAAGACGCCGTCCTCCATGCCGGTGAGGAAGACGACCGGGAACTCCAGGCCCTTGGCGGTGTGCAGGGTCATCAGGGTGATGACGCCCGAGCCCTCCTCGTCCTCGTCGGGGATCTGGTCCGAGTCGGCGACCAGGGCGACCTGCTCCAGGAAGTCGGCCAGCGTGCCTCCCGGGGCGGCAGCCCCTGATGTCGCTGCGCCCTCCTCGCGCTCCTGCTCGAACTCCAGGGCCACGGCGGCGAGTTCCTGAAGGTTCTCGATGCGGGTTTCGTCCTGCGGGTCGGTGGAGGCCTGCAACTCGGCGAGATAGCCGGTGCGTTCGAGGATCGCCTCAAGGACCGTGGCCGGTCCCGCGCCGGACTCGACGATCGTACGGAGGTCCTCCATCAGCACGTTGAACCGCTTGACGGCGTTCGTCGAGCGCGCCGCCATGCCGTACGCCTCGTCGACCCGGCGCAGCGCCTGCGGGAAGCTGATCTTCTCGCGCTGGGCGAGGGCGTCGATCATCGCCTCGGCACGCTCGCCGATACCGCGCTTGGGGACGTTGAGGATCCGGCGCAGCGGCACGGAGTCCTCCGGGTTGGCCAGGACACGCAGGTAGGCCAGGACGTCCCTGACCTCCTTGCGCTCGTAGAAGCGGACGCCGCCGACGACCTTGTAGGGCAGGCCGACGCGGATGAAGACCTCTTCGAAGACACGGGACTGGGCGTTGGTGCGGTAGAAGACGGCGACGTCGCCCGCCTTCGCCTCGCCCGCGTCCGTGAGACGGTCTATCTCGTCGGCGACGAACTGCGCCTCGTCGTGCTCGGTGTCGGCGACATAGCCGGTGATCCGCGCGCCCGCGCCCGCATTGGTCCACAGGTTCTTGGGACGGCGGGACTCGTTGCGCTCGATGACCGCGTTGGCGGCGGAGAGGATCGTCTGGGTGGAGCGGTAGTTCTGCTCCAGGAGGATCGTCGTCGCGTTCGGGTAGTCCTCCTCGAACTGGAGGATGTTGCGGATCGTCGCGCCGCGGAAGGCGTAGATGGACTGGTCGGCGTCACCCACGACGCACAGCTCGGCGGGCTGGAGGTCGTACTCGCTCGGCGGTACGTCCACCGGGTGCCCGGCGGTGCCGACGAGCTCGCGCACGAGGGCGTACTGGGCGTGGTTGGTGTCCTGGTACTCGTCGACGAGGACGTGGCGGAAGCGGCGGCGGTAGTGCTCGGCAACGTCCGGGAAGGCGCGCAGCAGGTTGACCGTCGTCATGATCAGGTCGTCGAAGTCGAGGGCGTTCGCCTCGCGCAGCCGCGACTGGTACATGGCGTAGGCCTGGGCGAGGGTCTTCTCGAAGCCGTCAGTGGCTTGGGCGGCGAAGTCCTCCTCGTCGATCAGCTCGTTCTTCAGGTTCGAGATCTTGGCGCTGAAGGACTTCGGCGGGAAACGCTTGGGATCGAGCTCCAGGTCGCGGCAGACCAGGGCCATCAGGCGCTTGCTGTCAGCGGCGTCGTAGATCGAGAACGACGAGGTGAAGCCGAGCTTCTTGCTCTCGCGGCGCAGGATGCGCACACACGCGCTGTGGAAGGTCATCACCCACATCGCGTTCGCGCGCGGGCCGACGAGGTGCTCGACGCGCTCCTTCATCTCGCCCGCGGCCTTGTTGGTGAAGGTGATCGCGAGGATCTGCCCCGGGTGCACGTTCCGCTCGGCCAGCAGGTGGGCGATGCGGTGCGTGAGCACACGGGTCTTGCCGGAGCCGGCGCCGGCCACGATGAGCAGGGGGGAACCGGCGTGTACGACGGCCGCGCGCTGGTTCTCGTTCAGCCCCTCCAGTAGCGCCGCTGCGTCGATCACCGGGCGCGGGGCGCCGTCGCGGTAGTAGTCGTCCCGGTCCGGCGGCACGTCGAACTTCCCGCCGAACAGATCGTCCGGAACCGACTCCGGAGCGTGATCGTCCTCGGGTGGCGGCGGGGGCTCCTCCTCGCGCCCGTGAGGGGTCTGGAGGTCCGCCAGGAAGCTGTCGTCAAAGAGGCTGCTCATCGCTCTCCGAGTCTAGGGCGCCCCACCGACAAACGACCGCCGCCCCGGAAACAGGACCGGCCCCGCGCGCGGGGGATCTTCCCGATGCATGAGCCGGACAACTGTCTCACGCTCCGGAAGCATGCTGTCACACGGGCGGAATTCTGCATCAGGTCACAAAAATGTATCGGGCATATCGCCCATCAACCTTCACACGGGCCACACCAGTTGGCTACCGTCTCGGGCGGGCCGTACGACCCCCACCGGCGAACGTCGCCGGGCCGCGCGGCCTCCGCCGAGTCCGGTGTGCCCGCCACGGCAGCCGGAGCCGGGGACCCAACCGACCTTGGGGTGAATCGGCCCAACCTCCACCCGGAGAAAGGCCGTAGGGCAACCCTTCCGAACCACCCGCCCGAACCCGACAGCTAACTCGGTAGGCGGAACATGGAAGGAGTCGCCTCCCTTGGCGTCGCACCGCAAGTCGCGCCCCGCGAGTGCCCTGGTAACAGGCATACGCACCCCCGCCATCGCCACCGCCGCGCTCACCTCCGTGGCCCTGCTCTCCCAGACCGCCAACGCCACCCCCTCCGCCGACGGCAAGCCGAGCATCGAGGAAGTCGAGAAGAAGGTCGACGACCTCTACCGCCAGGCGGAGTCGGCGACCGAGAAGTACAACGCGGCCAAGGAGAAGTCCGGCCAGCAGCGCAAGAACGTCGACACCCTGCTGGACGACGTGGCGCGGCGCACGGACAAGCTCAACAAGGCGCGTGAGGAACTGGGTACGTTCGCCGCCGCCCAGTACCGCACCGGGGCCGCCGCGCCCGACACCGCCACCTTCCTGCTCTCGAACTCCCCGCAGGACTACTTCGACCAGACCCAGCTGATGGGCCGGATGACCTCGCGGCAGAAGGGCGCGGTCGACGACTACATCACACAGCAGTCGGCGACCATGAAGAAGCGACAGGAAGCCGCCAAGAGCCTCCAGACGCTGACCGAGTCGCAGAACGAGCTGAAGACGGCCAAGGCCACCGTCCAGAAGAAGCTCTCCTCGGCGCGCGAGCTGCTGTCCAAGCTGACGGCGCAGGAGAAGGCCCGGCTCGCCGCGATCGAGAAGCAGAAGCAGGAGGAGGCCGCGCGCCAGGCCGCGGAGCTCGCCAAGAAGCAGGCGGCCGCGGAGGCGGCGAAGAAGGCCGCCGCCGCGAGCTCCTCGAGCTCGTCCAGTTCTTCGGGCTCCTCGGGCTCCTCGGACTCGTCCACCTCGACGGGGTCGACCGGTTCGACGGGCTCGACCGGCTCGTCCTCGGACTCCACGTACGCCACCAAGGCGGAGAAGGCGATCGCCTTCGCCCGCGCCCAGATCGGCAAGCCGTACGTCTGGGGCGCCACCGGCCCCGACTCCTACGACTGCTCCGGCCTCACCTCGGCCGCCTGGCTGGCCGCGGGCGTCAGCCTTCCGCGCACCACCTACGACCAGGTCAACGCGGGCACCACGGTCTCGCTCACCAATGCCGAGCCCGGCGACCTGATCTTCTTCTACGACGACATCAGCCACGTCGGCATCTACATCGGCAACGGCATGATGATCCACGCCCCGAAGCCCGGCGCCTACGTCCGCGAGGAGTCGATCTACTACGGCGGCGCGTCGATCATCCACAGCGTGGTGCGGCCGGCGTGAGAGACCTCCGTGGGGCAGGGACGCGAGCGCCGCAGCCGTGGTGATGCGAGCGCCGCAGCGGTGGTGATGCGAGCGCCGCGGCCGTCGTGAACCGCAGGCGCACGCGCCCCTGTCCCGCACCCGCGCGTTTTTCCCCGCACGCGCGCGCGTGCCCCGCTCGCAAGGCGCGCACTGCTCCCTAGCATCGGGCCCATGCCCGCCTCCTCACCCCTTCGCGCCTGGTGGAAGCGGCACCCGCCGGCGGCCGGGGCCGCCGTGATGGCGACCGGCATCGTGTCGGTCGGGCTGCAGCTGGCGGGGTACGAGGCACTGTCCCTGATCGCCCTCGCGATGGCCTCGGTCGCCTGGCTGGCCTCGGCCGTGGACTTCACCGTGGGGCTGCTGTGGCAGCGCAGACGCTGGGTGGCCGAGGCGCGGACGCCGGGCGCGCTCAGCGCCGTCGCCGCGACCGCCGTGCTGGGCACCCGTTTCTCCGCACTGGGCCGCCACGGCCTGGCCGAGGTGCTGCTCGCGCTGTGCGCGGCGCTCTGGCCGGTGCTGATCCTCCTCGTCGTACGGCACTGGCACCGGCGCATGCCAGGCACGGTGTTCCTGTGCTGCGTGGCCACGCAGGGGCTCGCCGTGCTCGCCGCCACGCTCGCCGCGGCCGAGGCGACGGCATGGCTCGCCCACGCGGCGCTCATGCTGTTCTGGCTGGGCCTCGTGCTCTACGGGTTCGCCCTGGCCCGGTTCGACGTGCGGCAGGTGATCGAGGGGCCAGGGGACCAGTGGATCGCGGGCGGCGCGCTCGCGATCTCGGCGCTGGCCGCCGCGAAGCTGATCTCCGCCGACAGCGCGCGGCTGTACCTGTGGGACCACGACAACCTCGGCGTCCTGCGCGACACGGCCCTCGCGCTGCTCGTCCTCGATCTGAGCTGTTACGTCGTGCTCCTGACCGCCGAGGTGGTGCGCCCTCGGCCGCGCTTCGACGTACGCCGCTGGTCGACGGTGTTCCCGATGGGGATGACGGCGACGGCGACACTCTCCGTCGCGGCCGCCCTCGGCATCACGTGGCTGGAACGGCCCGGACAGGTGCTGGTGTGGATCTCCGTGGCCGTCTGGCTCGCGGTCGCCGCCGGTGCGGTCCGGTCGGCCCGCGCGGGGCTCAGGGCCGTGCGCTGAGCCCGGTCACGTCCACAGCACGGCGATGAAGATGTTCGCCGTGGTCAGCAGGCCCACCAGCCCGAACAGGCGCTTGTCCACCGTCTCCTCGTCCCGCTTCACATAGACGAGCCCGAGGATCACGATCAGCAGGGCCAGCTTCACGCCGATCTTGACGGCGTTGATGTGGTGGCCGTCGGCCTGGTTGAGGCCGACCAGGATCACACCGGTGACCAGCATGGTCAGCGCGCCGTGCAGCATCGCGGGGACGAAGCGGGCGGTGCCCCGGCCCATCGCCTTCATCTGGGTGAGGAAGCCGCCGAGGAGCGCGGCGATGCCGATGATGTGCAGGCCGACGAAGAGATGGATGAGTACGTCCATGAGGCGGGAGCCTAATCCCCCGCATATGTGCGCCCCATAGCACCCCACCGCTCCCGTGCACCGCGGAACCGCCGCTTCGGTCATCGCGCTGTGTGAAGACGGCGGCTCCGGACCCCGATCACGGTCACATAAGGTCACCGTCAAGTCCGATGCGGGCACTTCCATACATGACGTTACCGAGCCGACACCGTCAGGTTTAGCGTCCTCCACCAGGTGACCGGCTCCCCACCGCCGCCCGGGCCAGGGGCGGCAGCCGGCCACCTCCGCCGAGAAAGGTCCGGCGGCGGCCCGCTCCCCCTGTGCGGGCCTCCGCCGGACACGTAGCCGGCCAGGTCGTACGAGAGGACGTGACGGTCCAGGTGGCAGTGCACCGAAGGCCCCAACAGCGCTCGCTGGGCGGCAACACCGCCCGCACGGCCGTGACCATCGCCCTGGCGGGCGCGGCCACGGCAACGGGCTTCGAGGGGATCGGGCACGCCGAGCCGCAGCTGACACCGGCCCAGGTCAAGGCGAGGGTCGACAAGCTGTACCAGGAGGCGGAGGTCGCCACCGAGAAGTACAACGGCGCGAAGGAGAAGGCGGATTCGGCGGAGCAGCGGCTGAAGTCGCTGCGGGACGAGGCGGCCCGCAAGGAGCAGAAGCTCAACTCGGCGAGGGACGCGCTGGGTTCCGTCGCGGCCGCGCAGTACCGCAGCGGTGGGCTCGATCCCACGGTGCAGCTGATGCTCTCCGGCGATCCCGACCGGTATCTGGAGGGCACGGCGTTCGCCGAGCGGGCGGGCGACCGGCAGTCCCAGGCCGTGACCCGGGTGCGGGGGCAGCTCCGGGAGATCGAGCAGCTGCGCGGCGCCGCCCATGTCGAGCTGGTGTCGCTCAGGTCACGGCAGGCCGAGCTGAAGCGGCAGAAGAAGACGGTCACCGGGAAGCTCGGCGAGGCGAGAGAGCTGCTGTCCGGGCTCACCCCGCAGGAGCGGGCGCGGGTCACGGCGGACGGCGGAACGGACACCGCAACTGCCGCGAGCCACGCCTCCAGGTCGGCCTCGGACACGCGGGACGCCCTGACCGTCCCCGGCTCCGCCGCGGCCCCCAACTCCCGCGCCGCGGCGGCCGTCGCGTACGCCTACCAGAAGCTCGGCAGCCCCTATGTGTGGGGCGCAACGGGCCCGAACGCCTTCGACTGCTCGGGCCTCGCCCAGGCCGCCTACCGCTCCGCCGGCATCTCCCTCCCCCGCACCACCTACGCCCAGATCAACGCGGGCCGACGGGTCTCCCGCTCCGCACTCCAGCCCGGCGACCTGGTCTTCTTCTACTCCGGCATCAGCCACGTCGGCATCTATGTCGGCAACGGCCAGATGATCCACGCCCCGAACCCCTCGGCGCCCGTACGCCTGGCCCCGATCGACGAGATGCCGTTCGCGGGGGCGACGCGGGTGGTGTGAGGCCCGCCGCGCGAGCCCCCGTTCACACCAGCCGACGTGCCGTCGCCCACCGGGTCAGTTCGTGTCGGTTGGACAGCTGGAGCTTCCTCAGGACCGCCGAGACATGGGACTCGACCGTCTTCACCGAGATGAACAGCTGCTTGGCGATCTCCTTGTACGCATAGCCGCGGGCGATCAGCCGCAGTACCTCCCGCTCCCGCTGGGTGAGGCGGTCGAGGTCCTCGTCGACCGGCGGGGCGTCGGTGGAGGCGAAGGCGTCGAGGACGAAGCCGGCCAGCCGCGGGGAGAAGACCGCGTCGCCCTCCTGGACACGGAAGACGGAGGCCACCAGGTCCGTGCCGGTGATCGTCTTGGTGACATAGCCCCGGGCGCCGCCGCGGATCACACCGATCACGTCCTCCGCCGCGTCCGACACGGACAGCGCGAGGAAACGGACCGGCCGCTCGGTGTCGGCCATCAACGGGGCGCAGCGGCGCAGCACTTCGACACCGCCGCCGCCCGGGAGGTGGACGTCGAGGAGCACCACTTCGGGCCGGGTCGCGGTGATCACCGTGACGGCCTGGTCGACGTCCGCGGCCTCGCCGACGACCTCGACGCCGGTCTGCTCGGTCTGGCCGATCTCGGCCTGGACGCCCGTACGGAACATACGGTGGTCGTCGACGAGGACCACCCGCACACGACGACCGGCCGCCGCGCCGCCTCCCTCCGCCGCTCCCGCCGTGCCGTTCGCCTCGGTCGCGTCGCTCATGACGTCTTCTCCGCCCTCTCCATCTCCAGCTCGACCTCCGTGCCGCCGTCCGGCACCGACCGCAGCCGTGCCGTACCGCCGTTGCGTTCCATGCGGCCGATGATCGATTCTCTGACGCCCATGCGGTCGGCGGGTATCGAATCCAGATCGAAGCCCGGACCGCGGTCACGGACGGACACGAAGACCGTCCTCTCCTCGACTTCGGCGTAGACCTGCACGGCGCCGCCCTCGCCACCGTACTTGGCGGCGTTCACCATCGCCTCGCGCGCGGCCTGCATCTGTGCGGCGATCCGCTCGTCGAGGGGGCAGTCGCCGACCACGACGACCTCGATCGGGACGCCGTGCTTGTCCTCCACCTCGGCGGCGTTGCGCCGGACCGCGTCGGCGAGGCTGTCCGGTTCGTCGGCCTCGTCCTTGCCGGTGCCCTCGGGTTTGTACAGCCAGGTGCGCAGATCGCGCTCCTGGGCGCGGGCGAGGCGGCGCACCTCGTTCGCGTTCTCCGCGTTGCGCTGGATCAGGGTGAGGGTGTGCAGCACCGAGTCGTGGACGTGGGCGGCGACCTCGGCGCGCTCCTGGGCGCGGATACGCATCAGACGCTCCTCGGAGAGGTCCTGGGTCATCCGCACGAGATAGGGCCCGGCGAGCAGTGTTATGCCGACGAGGACCGCGAGGGCGGCCTGGAGGACCGAGCCGAGGTGGGCGGCGGAGCCCTGGAGGACGAAGATGCCGGAGACGCCCGCGGTGACCAGCAGGACGCCTCCGCCGGTGCGCAGCAGGGTCAGGGTGCGGCGGCGGCTGCCGACCTCGACCCAGCGGGCCCGGCGGGCGTTGTCCGCCTGGCGCCAGACGAGGGCGACGCCCGCGCCGACCAGGACGGCGGGCAGGAGATACGCCTTGGCTCCGCTGCCCAGGTTGACGTTGCTGACGAAGACCATGGCCACGACGACCATGAGGAGGAGCGCGACGATCTGGCCCTTGTCCGGTTTACGCGCAATGAGTCTGCGCCGGCCGTCCGGCGAGGTCTCGGTGCCGACCAGGGACGGCGGCTTCTGGCCGCCGACGCCGCCGACGCCGAGCGGCACGAAGAACCAGAACGCGGCGTACAGCAGAGCGCCGAGGCCGTCGGCCATGAGCAGGCCGACGAACACCAGCCGCACCCAGATCACGGGCAGCCCGAGGTGCCCGGCGAGGCCCCGCGCGACACCACCGAGCCAGCGGCCGTCGCTGCTGCGGTAGAGCTTGCGCGGTGGCCGCGGGTCGTCGATGGGCGCTGCTGCGGCTTCCGGCATGCCATCGATGGTCACACGGGCCGAGTGGCGGAGCATCAGGGTCCACCCCCGAGACTCCCCTGATCTTCGAAAGTCCGGCCGTCGAACGCCTCCCCCGCCCGGTCTCAGGGCCGATATCAGGGTTCACCCAGGGTCATTCCGACTGCCGTCGCGGCGGCACGCCCGTCACCATGGACGCATGACAGATCACGAGCACGCCGCGACGGGTCCGGGACCCGGCCCCGGCCCGCGCCCCGCCCCGGGCGCCGGGCCGACGGATGCCGCGCCCGCCGCGGACGCGACGGCGCCCGGCGAGGGCGGTGCCGTCGAATCCCCCCGCAGGTTCCGCCGCGACCGGCGGCACAAGATGATCTCGGGGGTGTGCGCCGGGCTCGGGCGGCACACCGACATGGATCCCGTGATCTTCCGGATCACCCTCGCGGTGCTCGCCGCGGCGGGCGGGATCGGCCTCATCTTCTACGGCTTCGCCTGGCTCTTCGTGCCGTACGAGGACGAGGAGGAGAACGAGGTCCGCAAGCTGCTGACCGGGCGGGTCGACGGGCAGGCCCTCGCGGCCGTGCTGTTCGCGCTGGTCGGCTGCGGAGTGTTCCTGACGATGCTGAAGAACGGCGGAGTGCTCACGTTCGCCGTCGTTCTCTCCCTGCTGCTCGCCGGCGCCGGTTACTGGTCGCGGCGGCGCGGCGCGCCCGACCCCGACCCGCTGTCGGCGCAGGCCGTGGCCGACGCCCCGCCCGAGGCCAAGGCGCCGCCGGTCCCCACCGCCTACCCCTCCTGGTGGCGCGACCCGATCGTCAAGGACGGTACGCACGTCGGCGGCACCGGCTATCTGTGGGGCCCCGGGGACTCGCGGGACCGGGACATCGCGGCGGCCGTCAACATCGGCCTCGGGAACTCGTGGAGCAACCGCGCGGACGTACGCGCCCCGTACAGCGGGCCCACGCGGCCGCGCGGTCCGCGCTGGATCGGCGGCTGGGTCTTCCTGCTCGCCCTGCTGGCCGGCGGCCTGGGCACCGGCGCGACCTGGGAAGGTCATCCGCTGGGCACCAGCCTGCAGGCCGGGCTGGCCTGTGCGCTCCTCGTCTTCGGTCTCGGCATCGCGCTCAGCGCGGTCCTGGGACGTACGGGCGCGGGGTCGGTGTTCCTGGCGATCGTCACGGCGGCGCTGCTCGCCGGGGCGTCGGCCCTGCCCAAGGACATCACCACGCACTGGATACGGACGTCGTGGAAGCCGGCCTCGGTGGCGGAGGTGCGGCCGAAGTACAACCTGGGCACCGGCGAGGGCACCCTGGACCTGACCCGGGTGCGCGTCGCCAAGGGCGAGACGGTGGAGACGAAGGCCGCGGTGGGTGCGGGCCGACTGCGGCTGATCGTGCCGGCGGACGCGACCGTACGGATGAGCATCGATGTGGGGGTCGGCGACATCCAGTTGCCGGGTGAGGACAAAAAGGACGTGGACGTGGCACCGGGCAAGCACAAGGACGTGACACTGCCACCCGTGAAGGGCGGCAAGAACGCCGGGACATTCGACATCGATCTCGAAGTCGGTGTGGGACAGGCGGAGGTGAGCCGTGCTGCGTCATGAGTTCCAGCCCGGAAGGCTGGTCGCCGGTCTCTTCCTCACCGTCACGGGCGTCGCGTACGCCGGGGACGCGGGCGGTCTGTGGGAGACGCCCTGGTTCGCGGCCGTCCCCCTCGTCGTGGGCGGCCTCGGCCTGGCGGGCGCGGCGGCGGCCCTGACCCGGCTGATACGCGGACGGCAAGCCCCGGGCCGTACGAGCGTGCCGGAGACGGGCACCACCGGGCCCGGCCACCCGGGCTGACGATCACGCGAAGGGCTACCGGTAGCCCGCCGCCCGCTGCCGTCGCCGTGCGCGCAGCATCGAGTCCAGGGAGAGGTACGGGGTGCCGGCGAGGACGAGAGGCAGCCAGGCCATCAGATAGGCGAGGTCGTTGCCGTAGTAGTACGGGGTGGAGGACCAACTCACCGTCAGCCACAGGCTGAGCGAGATCAGCGCGCCGCCGAGCGCGGCAAGACGGCCGAACAGGCCGGTCAGGACGCCGATGCCCACGGCCAGTTCACCGAAGGCGATGGCGTAGCCGAAGCCGACCGGGTTCTTCAGCGCCAGGTCGACCAGGGCCGGGATCGCGGAGGAGTCGCGGACCGCGCGCATGGTGTCGCCGATCGATCCGGAACCGCCCGACTTCATGAAGGCACTGTTGGTCAGCTTGTCCAGGCCGGCGTAGATGAAGGTGACGCCCAAGAAGATGCGCAGAGGAAGGAGGGCATAGCGGGTGGCGGTGTCCCGCCAGTCGCGGTCGCCGTCGAGATAGGGAGTGTGCGTGTCCGTACGGATGCTGTGAGTCATCGTTCCTAGCCGCCTCTCGCCCGCATGCAGAGACCCCTCAACAGACCTTACGTACGACAAATGGGTCCGGCTCAATCCTCTTGCGAAGGTTTTTCAGTCTCTTCGGTCAACCGGAGCGACCCGTGGTCCCGTTCCGTGATCTGCCGCTCTCAGTCCGTCACCTCGACCGTGCACCGGTTCGTGGCCACCCCCGCCGCGGTGATCACCTGCACCTCCACACATCCGGGTTCCACGTCCGCGGGGACCGGCACCGTCAGGACCGTGTCCGAGGGGTTGCTGAAGCCGCCCCTGACGGGGATCAGGGGGACATGGACGTTGACCGCGCCGATGCGGACGACCAGGCGGGAGAGCTGGTCGGCGGTCTGTGCGCCCGGCGGGACGAAGCAGGCGCCGCGGATCTCGATGTCGTCGCCCGTGCGGATCGGCCCGTCCAGTTCGCCGGCCTCGCGGGCACGGACGACGGAGAGGATCACCGGGCGGCCTCCCTCCGCGTACTTGCCGGCCAGGTAGGTCAGGGCGGAGACCAGGACCAGCACCGCGAGGCCCCACGGCAGGTCGGGCAGCTGGTCGGGGCGGCGGGCCAGCCGTACGGCGGCGAACAGCAGGGCCACGGCGCTGATCACGACGTACTGGATGTCGGCGAAGGTGCCCCGGCCGGAGTCGTCGGTGAGCAGGTCGGCCGCGCGCGGGCGGGGTGCGGGTACCTTCTGCAGCCGCTGTCCGTGGATCCGCAGGCCGACCACGCGCCGTACGAGGACCGCGATGCCGCAGACCACGGCGAGGACGGTCACCATGCCCGCGCCACGGGCGAGTTCGAGCCCGGAGATGAGCGCGTCGCGTTCCGTGTGGTCGGAGGCCGCGGCGAGGCGGCCCGCGAGGACGAGGACCGCATACGCCACGAGCAGCACCCAGGCCGCCGCCACGGTGCGCGAGGTGGACATCCGGTTGTCCTCGCCGATCACCGGCGCCAGCGCCCCGCCGCGCGCCCGGTGGAACCACGAGGCCCCGCTCAGGGCGCCGGCCACCAGCAGCGCGGCGAGCAGTGCGGCGGTGCGGGCGCTCGTCCAGCCCGCGCCGATCGCGGTCAGCGACTCCACCAGCAGCAGGAGGACGACGGCCGACCACAGGACGCAGAGCGTGCGCAGCCACAGCCGCGCCAGCCAGGCGTCACCCGCCGCCCGGCCGCGCTCGGCGACGACCTCGGCGGACTGGGTCAACTCCTCGGACACCCATTGCCGGGAGGCGGAGGCGGAGTGGGCCACCGCCGCGGGCAGACCCTGTCCGGCAGCGAACTCGTCGCGCTTGAGGAGGAATTCGGCGACAGCCCGCCGATGCCCCTGCCGCGCCCCATGGGGGCAGTCCCCGCAGGTGCAGCCACCCCCGTGGGCAGCCCCGCGCGCGCCCGCCTGCGCGCTCTGCCTCGCCTCCTGCACCGCCACGCCCGACGCCCGCCTTCCCCATGACCCACGACCCGACCCACGACCCGACACCACGCCCCCGGGGCACGACCGGCGGCGTCCTCCGCGGAGACCGACTGTGACCGTGCAACTCCCATGTGACAAAAGCGAATTGTGCCCTACGCCACCTCGCGCCGGTCCGGCAGGTGGTCACCGCGGGTGAAGTGCGGGCCGCCGTGTTGACCCGGCTGGGAGAATTTCGGTATGGCCGAGATCATCCAGCGGGACGGGACCTGGGCCTTCGACGGCAGCACGGTCCGGATCACACCGGGGCTCCACCGCTCGGTGCCGCTGTTCCGGCAGACGTACGGAGAGATCGCCGTACCCCTGGAGGCCGTGGCGGGCGTGGTCTACGAACCCGAGCGCAAGCGCGGCCGGCTGCGGATGCGGCTGCGCGAGGGCGCGGATCCGCTGTTGCAGGCCACGGGCGGGCGGCTGCCGGAGCCGGCCGATCCCTATCGGCTGACGGTGGACCTGGACCGGTCCGGGGTGGCCGAGTACATCGCCGAGGAGATCCGGCACGCGCTCCTCCTCGACCGGATCCCCAAGGAGCCCACCAAGGCCTATCTGCTGCCCGGGCCGCCGGTGCCGGTCTCGGTGCGTTCCTCCGACGGCACGGTCTCCTTCGACGGCACCCAGGTCCGTATCGACTGGGCCGACACCTCGGACCGGGTCAAGCGGGCCACCGGGCCCCGGATCATCAACGTCGTCGACCTGACCCAGGTCGAGTGGCTGCCCAACTCCGGCTACGAGGACGGCCTCCTGCGGTTCGCGTTGCGCGAGACGGTGTTCTCCAGGCTGCCGCCCGAGCGCGACCCGTACGCCCTCGACCTGTGGGGCAGTGTCCGCCGCGATCTGCTCACCGCGCTGGTCGCGGCCGCGGTCACCGCGCGGCTGCCGCATCCGTCCACCCGGGCCGGCGTCCCGTACGCCGACCGGGACCGGCCCGCGAGCGCACTGCCGCCGCCGGCCGACCACCACGACGTACTGCTGCGCCGGCTGCGGGAACTGGGCGAGCTGCACCGGGAAGGGGTGCTCACGGACGAGGAGTTCGCGAGGACGAAGGCGGTGGTCCTGCGCGGGTTCTAGCGGCCCCGCGTCTGCGGCATGATCCGCCGGACAGGCCCTGGCGGGCCCGCGGCTGCTAGCTGAGCAGATCCGGCTCGCTGCGGCTGATGTCCTGCCACAGCGGCTGGTAGTTGATCCAGGCCACCAGGTCGCCGCCGAGCTGCTCACGGGTCGCCACCGCCAGTTTGTGGTCGATGAGCAGGGGGCGGCCCGCCGCCTTCGCCATCAGCTGCACCTGGCAGGACTTCTCCATGGACATGAACCACCAGGCCGCCGCGTCCACCGAGTCGCCGACCGTCAGCAGCCCGTGGTTGCGCAGGACGAGGGCCTTGCGGGAGCCGAGCGCGGCCGCGATCCGGCGGCCCTCCTCGACGTCGACGGCGACGCCCGTGTAGGCGTCGTACAGGGCGTGGTCCTCGTAGAAGGCGCAGCTCTCCTGGCTGAGGGGGTCGAGCAGGTCGCCGAGCGCGGACAGCGCGCGGCCGTGCACCGAGTGGCAGTGGGCGACGGCGACGACGTCCGGGCGGGCGGCGTGCACCTGGGCGTGCACGGTGAACGCCGCCTGGTTGATGTGGTAGCGGCCCTCGATCACCTGCCCGTCCTGGTTGGCGAGGACCAGGTCGCTGACGGTGACGTGCTTGAACGGCATCCCGAACGGGTTGACCCAGAAGCAGTCGGAGAACTCCGGGTCGCGTGCGGTGATGTGGCCGGAGACCCCGTCCTCGAATCCGGACCGGCCGAAGAGCCGGAGCGCGCCCGCGAGCCGTTCCTTGCGGTGCCGGCGTTCGTCGTCGAGCGAGTCGTGCATCGGCGGCATCGCGAACTGCAGCTGGTCGGTGGGCAGCGGCAGGGGCGGGGTCGGCCCGTGCATAGGTCCTCCTGCACTGGGTTTTGCTTTACGTGGCGGAAGTTACCGTCGGTCAGCGCAGGAGAACAGAGCTGTTCTGTAAAGAAGACGCCGCAACCGTTCCGGGGGCTCGGGGGTCTGTGATGCGGAACCCGAAGTTCAGCAGCAGTTTTCAGTCACCCGGAGCCCTCCATGAGCCAAGCCGAACGCCATCTCAACAGCCTCATGCGGCAGCTCGCGACCCAGCAGCACGTCGAACTGGTCCATCCCTTCGCCGAGCTGAAGACCCTGGGCGCGCTCGTGTACGTCGCCGAGTGCTTCGGCTTCCGCTACGCCGGCGTCCGCCTCGTCGGCCGCCACAAGGTGCTGCACATCCATCTCGCGCGTGACCCCGAGCCATGGGCCCAGCAGCGCGCGGCGACGAACGCGGCCATATTCACGCAGGTGGGAGCGGGCGGTCCGGTGCCGGGCATGTATCTGAACTCGCTCACCCCGGTCCCCGAGGCCGCGGCGGACGTCGACCTGATCTGCGCCCTCATCAGGTACGACGGCCTGGCCGAGGCCGGCAACCGGAAGCAGCTGCTGACGATGGCCTGGGGCTTCGGGGCCCTGTTCCTGCTGCTGGCGGTGATCACCGGTGTCTACGCCGTGCTGCTGCCGCTCGCCGTGCTGATGCCGGTGTGCCTGCTCGGCGCGCTCCGCGTCAACGCCGTCCGCCGCGCGAAGCTGGCCCGGCGGCTCACCGCGGCCGGGTGCGCACAGGTGCGGGACCAGGCGGGGCGGGAGCGGTACGTGCGGCCGGTGCCGTTCGCGGCATGACCTCGGACACCTCGGACACCTCGGACACCTCGGATACCCGACAGAGGATGTCGGGTATCACCGCCACACTCGCCGTATGACAGCGAATACGGCAGTGAACTGGGCGGCTTTCACCGAGGCGGAACCCGAACTCGCGAAGATCGCGGAAGAGCGCTTCGGTGCCTTCACGCATCACGTCCTCGCCACGCTCCGCAAGGACGGCTCCCCGCGCACCACCGGCCTGGAGGTCCGCTTCCTGAACGGTGAGCTGTGGCTCGGCATGATGCCGGACTCGCTCAAGGCCCTCGACCTGCTCCGGGACCCGAGGTTCGCGCTGCAGGCGAACCCGGGGCCGGACACCGCGATGGGCGGCGGGGACATCCGGATCGCCGGGCGGGCGGTCGAGGTCGAGGACCCGGAGGTGAAGGGGGCGTACATGGAAGAGGTGGAACCGCCGCAGCCGTTCCACCTCTTCCGCACCGAGCTGACGGAGGTCGTACGGACCTTTGTCGAGGACGACAAGTACCTCGTCGCCCAGGTCTGGAAGCCCGGAGAGCCGGTGCGCACCCTCAAGCGGACGTGACCTTCGGAGCCGGGAGGGCTACTCCCACTCGATGGTGCCCGGCGGCTTCGAGGTCACGTCGAGGACGACGCGGTTGACGTCACGGACCTCGTTGGTGATGCGGGTCGAGATGCGCGCGAGGACCTCGTACGGCAGGCGCGACCAGTCGGCGGTCATCGCGTCCTCGGAGGAGACCGGGCGCAGCACGATCGGGTGGCCGTAGGTGCGGCCGTCGCCCTGGACACCGACGCTGCGGACGTCCGCGAGCAGGACCACCGGGCACTGCCAGATGTCGCGGTCGAGGCCGGCCGCGGTCAGTTCCTCGCGGGCGATGGCGTCGGCCTCGCGCAGCAGGTCCAGGCGCTCCTTGGTGACCTCACCGACGATGCGGATGCCGAGGCCGGGGCCCGGGAAGGGCTGGCGCTGGACGATCTCCTCGGGCAGGCCGAGCTCCTGGCCGACCATCCGGACCTCGTCCTTGAAGAGCTTGCGGAGCGGCTCGACGAGCTTGAACTCCAGGTCCTCGGGGAGGCCGCCGACGTTGTGGTGGGACTTGATGTTGGCGGTGCCGGTGCCGCCACCGGACTCGACCACGTCGGGGTAGAGCGTGCCCTGGACGAGGAACTCGACGGCCGGGCCCTCGTCGGCGATGATCTCGGCCTGCGCCTGCTCGAAGACGCGGATGAACTCGCGGCCGATGATCTTCCGCTTCTCCTCGGGGTCCGAGACCCCCTTGAGGGCGGTGAGGAACCGCTCCTCCGCGTCCACGACCTTCAGCTGGACGCCGGTCGCGGCCACGAAGTCCTTCTCGACCTGCTCGGTCTCACCCTTGCGCATCAGGCCGTGGTCGACGTACACGCAGGTCAGCTGGGAGCCGATAGCCTTCTGGACCAGGGCGGCGGCGACGGCGGAGTCCACACCGCCGGACAGACCGCAGATGGCGCGCTTGTCGCCGACCTGCTCACGGATCAGGGCGACCTGCTCGTCGATCACATTGCCCGTGGTCCAGTTCGGGGACAGGCCCGCGCCGCGGTAGAGGAAGTGCTCCAGGACCTGCTGGCCGTGCGTGGAGTGCATGACCTCGGGGTGGTACTGGACGCCGTACAGCTTCTTCTCGTCGTTCTCGAAGGCGGCGACCGGGACAACGTCCGTGGACGCCGTGACGGTGAAGCCCTCGGGGGCGGCGGAGCAGGCGTCGCCGTGGGACATCCACACGTGCTGCTCGGCCGGGGTGCCCTCGAAGAGGGTGGAGGACGTCCTGGAGACGTACATGTCCGTACGGCCGTACTCACGGGCGCCGGAGTTGTCGACCGTGCCGCCGAGGGACTGCGCCATCAGCTGGAAGCCGTAGCACATGCCGAAGACGGGGACGCCGGCCTCGAAGAGCGCACGGTCGAGACCGGGGGCGCCCTGCTCGTACACGGACGAGGGGCCGCCGGAGAGGATGATCGCCGCGGGCTTCTTGGCGAGCATCTCCGCGACCGGCATGGTGCTCGGCACGATCTCGCTGTAGACCCGCGCCTCGCGGACGCGACGGGCGATGAGCTGGGCGTACTGCGCGCCGAAGTCGACGACCAGAACGGTGTCGGGGGTGGCGGCAGCGGAAGTCGCTGATGACACGGGGTGCCTTCCGGCGGTTGGGCGGGGGTCTTGTGCTGCCGATTCTACCGGGGTGGCCGTGGGTGACCCGCCCTCGTCCCGGGGCTGCCGTCCCCAGACCCCCGACAGATCAGGAATGCGGCGTGGCATACTGACCACCATGCTCACGCAGACGACCTTCCTCTTTACCTATGGCAACCGGCCCGCCGGCTGCCATGGTCGTCCTGCTTGAGCGAAACGCCGAGCGACTTCCCAGGCGCCCCGGGCCGACAAGGCCCGGGGCGTCTGTCGTTTTCCGGGTCCTGCCGTTCCGGGGCATCGCGTCCGAACCGATGAGGAGCCCCCGACATGACCGTCACCCCCACAGAGAAGACCGGCGCCCGTACCGCCGAGGCCGCCGATGTGATCACCGGTGCGCGCGAACGCATCGACACGCTCGACGACCGGATCATCGGACTGATCCAGGAACGGATGGCGGTGTCCGCCGTGATCCAGGAGGCCCGGATCACCTCCGGCGGGCGCCGGGTGAACCTCTCCCGCGAGATGGAGGTCCTCGACCACTACCGGGAGGCGCTGGGCAAGCCGGGTACGTCCCTCGCCATGACCCTGCTCGAACTGTGCCGTGGTCGTATCTGAGTTCGAGTCGGCACTCACCCGTACGGCGCGTGACCGGCCCGCGCACCGCTTCGTTGGTCCCGGTGTCCGTGCCAGCCAGGGGCGGGCCCGAAAGAACCACGCGTGGCTCGCTGGAGCGATGTGGCGTGCGGATCGTGCCGTGCGTCGTGGGACCTCGCTCCAGGAAGGTGACCGGACGGCAGGGGACAGCAGCCCGGTCATTCAAGAGAACGGTCGGCTCCGGGGACGCCCGGGGCCGACCGGCGGAAAAAGCAAAAATGCACAGGGGCTGGGTCAAACGGTTGCGGAGGCCGCGTCCATCCAGCACGATGCGTAGAAAGCCCCCCAAGTCCCCGGACACACAACTGCATTGCAATGCGCTGCCCGACCGCCAGAGGTCGAGACCATCCGCGCGCCCCGAATGCGCCGGGGCGCCGACCGAGGCGCACAGGGCAGGCAGATAGGGCAACAGAGAGCAAGCGGCGCAACCCCCCGGCGCCGCTCCCCGGGCACCGACACTGCCCTGACGTCGGTGCTGACGGAGAAGGGCCCCGCGGCTCCGTCCCGCGGGGCCCTTCGCATGCCCGCATGCTCTCGTGCTCGCGTGCGGCCCCTTCTCGTCTCGCATGTGACCCAGGCCACATAAGAATCCTGTGAGTGATCGTGCAACCTTTCACCCACCTCAGTGATCAAACCTGCTGAATCAAAGAAACCGGTAAGAGCCGGTAAGAGCCGGTCACGCAGCAGAAACCAAGGGTCACACCCGCGCCCCACACGCGGAGCCCGCCTCCACTTCGTGCCGCCCGCCGCGGCACGCCGGACTCCTCGAGGTCTTCATGAAGCTTCGCCGTGCCATGGCCGCAGCGGCCGCGACCGCTGTCATAGCCCCGCTCGCTCTCCTGTCCGCGCCCGCCGCTTTCGCGGACGAGTCCACGTCGCCCACTCCCACCGAGACCGTGACGTCCGAGGCGCCCACCGAGATTCCGAGCGACACGGCCTCCGCGTCCGCACCCGAGACCGAGACGCCTCCTCCCACCACCGAGACGCCGGGCAGCAGCGCGTCCTCCTCGGTGACCCCGAGCGACAGCGCGAGCGCGTCCACCGAGCCCGAGCCCTCCGAGACGGCCGAGCCGAGCGAGGACCCGTCGGACCCCGACGTGCCGTTCTGCGAGGACCTCGACGAGAACTTCGGCGACGCCAAGGTGTCCGCCGACATCAAGGGCCTGCCGGGCAAGATCGTTGCGGGTGACGGCTTCCACAACTTCAAGCTGGTCGTCACCAACGACTCCAAGGCCGACATCAAGGGCGTCGCCTTCTACGCCGAGGTCGAGAACTACGAGCTCGACGAGTCGAAGTACCTGAGCCCGTACGTCGACCTGGAGTTCAAGAACCCCGAGGACGGCTCCTGGGACCGCATCGGCAGCGACGACTGGGCCGGCGACTACTTCTTCTACGTGGAGAAGCTGAAGTCCGGCGCGAGCCAGTCGATCGACCTGCGCGTCAGCATCGACGCCAAGGCCCCCGCCGGTGACGCCTACTCCTTCGGCTCCGGCGCCTACCTCGACAACGTCAAGGGCCAGGACTGCATCGCCGAGGGCTGGGCCCAGTACGACTTCGAGGTCCTGAAGGCCGGCTCCTCGAACCCTGAGCCGGGCGACGCCACCCCGAGCGACAACGGCAGCAAGGACTCGCCGAAGAAGCCGCAGGGTGACGTCTCCGACCTGCCGACCGGCAACCTCGCCGAGACCGGCTCCAGCTCGGCGCTGCCGGTGCTCGGCCTCGTCGGCGGTGTCGCCGTCGTCGCCGGTGCGGGCGCGGTGTTCGTGGTGCGCCGCCGGAGGACCGCGGCCGGCGCGTAACCGGTACGCCGGCGCGTAGCCGGTACGCACAGACAGGAGAGGGACCTGCGCTCGGAGGGGGGCGCAGGTCCCTTATTCTCTGCCGTGCTGTCGGCCGTCGCGGGCTACTTCTTCGGCGGTACCGTCGGCATCCCCAGGAACGGCAGCCGCAGTGCGCCGAACGCGTCCGCCGGGACCACCGGGTTCGCCGGCTCCACCGGCTTCAGACGCTCGTACGCCACGCCCTGCGCCGGGCGCGGGTCCGCCTCGCCCTTGTTGGGCCAGTACGACATCGCCCGCTCGGCCTGCGCGGTGATCGTCAGCGACGGGTTGACGCCCAGGTTCGCCGACACCGCCGCGCCGTCGACCACCGAGATTCCGGGATGGCCGTACAGCCGGTGGTACGGGTCGATCACACCGGTCTCGGGTGAGGAGCCGATCGGACAGCCGCCGAGGAAGTGCGCGGTCAGCGGGGTGCCCATCAGCTCGCCGACGTTGCTGCCCGCGAAGCCGTTGATCTCCGAGGCCAGCGCGGAGGCCGCCTCCGAGGCCGCCCTGATCTGCTTCGGGTTGGGCGCGCCATGGCCCTGGCGGGCGGTGAGCAGGCCCTTGCCGACGCCGTTCGGCTTCAGATACGTCGTCAGGGAGTTGTCCAGCGACTGCATCACCAGGCCGATGATGGTCCGCTCCGACCAGCGGCGGTTGGACAGGGAGCGGGCTACCAGCAGCGGGTGGCGTGCCGCGTTCGCCAGCCAGGCCAGGACGCGCGAGGAGCCCTCGGCGTACGGGACCTGGAGGATCGACATGCCGCCCATCGCGTTGGAGCCCTTGCCGTAGCGGACCGGCTCGATGTGCGTGTCCTCGTCCGGGTGGATCGAGGAGGTGATCGCCACACCCCGGGTGAAGTCGGCCTTCGTGCCGTGCGCCTTGCGGTAGCGCCGGTCGTCGGTCTGGGCGCCCACCAGCGCCTCGGAGTTGGTGCGGGTCAGATCGCCCAGCCGGCCGGAGAGGTGGGGCAGCTGGCCGTTCGCCTTCATGCGGTGCAGCAGCGTCTGGGTGCCGTAGGTGCCGGCCGCGATGACGACCCGCCGCGCGGTGAAGGTGCGCCCCTTGCCCTTCTTCTTCTCGTCCGTCGGCAGGGTCGCGACCGCGTATCCGGCCCGGGAGTCGTCGGTGACGGACACGACCGTCGTCATGGGGTGGACCACCGCGCCCGCCTTCTCGGCGAGGTGGAGGTAGTTCTCGTTGAGGGTGTTCTTCGCGCCGTGCCGGCATCCGGTCATGCACTCGCCGCACTCGGTGCAGGCCTTGCGGGACGGGCCCACCCCGCCGAAGTACGGGTCGGCGACCTCCTGACCCGGCCGCGTCCTCGACTTTCCGTCGGCGTCGTCGCCGTCCCCGAAGAACACCCCGACCGGCGCCATGTGGAAGGTGTCGCCGACCCCCATCCGCTGCGCCGCCGCCTTCAGGTGCACGTCGGAGGGGGTCATGGTCGGGTTGAGCCGTACACCGAGCATGCGCCGCGCCTGGTCGTAGTACGGCTTCAGCTCCTCCTGCCAGTCGGTGATGTCCCGCCACTGCGGGTCGTCGAAGAATGCCTTCGGCGGTACGTAGAGGGTGTTGGCGTAGTTGAGCGAGCCGCCGCCCACTCCGGCGCCGGCCAGCACCATCACATTGCCCAGCAGATGGATGCGCTGGATGCCGTACATGCCGAGCCTGGGGGCCCAGAGGTAGTTCTTCAGGTCCCACGAGTTCTTCGGGAGGGTGTCGCGGGTGAAGCGGCGGCCGGCCTCCAGGACGCCGACGCGGTAGCCCTTCTCGGTCAGGCGCAGCGCGGTCACGGACCCGCCGAACCCCGATCCCACGACGATGACGTCGTAGTCGTACCCGTCCTCGTCCCGGGTCTGGACAGACTTCTCCTGCGACACGTGCTGCTCTCCTCGTTGAGAACGGGGTTCTGTCTAGCGGAAGCGGAACGCCTTCATCAGCCGGAGGCTCCGGCTCATGAACCGCGCGTACTTCTCGTCGTCCATGCCCAGCGACGGAGCCATCGGCAGCAGCCGCTGCTGGGCGACGGTCTGGGCCTCGGTGTACTTGAGGATGCCCTCGGAGCCGTGCCGGCGGCCGAGGCCGGAGTCCTTCATGCCGCCCATCGGCGACTGGACGCTGCCGTAGGCCGGGGCGTAGCCCTCGTTGACGTTCACGGTGCCGGTGCGCAGCCGGGAGGCGACGTCGCGGCCGCGCCGGCCGTCCTTCGTCCAGACCGAGGAATTGAGGCCGTACGGCGTCGAGTTGGCCGCCTCGACCGCCTCGTCGTCGGTCTTGAAGCGGTAGAGGGAGACGACCGGGCCGAAGGTCTCCTCCGCGCACACGGCCATCGGGGTCTCGACGCCGTCGAGGATGGTCGGCTCGAAGAAGTACGGGCCGATGTCGGGGCGGGCGACGCCGCCGGCGACCAGCCTGGCGCCCTTGGCGACGGCCTCCTCGACATGCCGCGTGACGGTCTCCAGCTGCCGCTCGCCGACCAGCGAGCCCATGTCGGCGCCGTAGGCAAGCGACCTGCCGAGCCGCATGGCCTTCGTACGGGCGGCGAAGCGCTCCAGGAAGGCGTCGGCGATCGACTCGTGGACGTACAGCCGCTCGATGGAGATGCAGAGCTGGCCCGCGGAGGAGAAGCAGGCGCGGACCGCGCCGGCGGCCGCCTTCTCGATGTCGGCGTCCTCCAGGACCAGCATGGCGTTCTTGCCGCCGAGTTCGAGGGAGACGCCGACCAGGCGGGCCGCCGCACCTTGCGCGACCTCGCGCCCGGTGCGGGTGGAGCCGGTGAAGGAGACGTAGTCGGCGTGCTTGACGACCTCCGGGCCGACGACCGGGCCCTCGCCGAGCACGACCTGGAAGACATCGGCGGGCAGGCCGGCCTCGATCAGCAGGTCCCGGGCCCACAGGGCCGTCAGGCAGGTCTCGGTGTCGGGCTTCATGACGACGGCGTTGCCCGCGACGAAGGCGGGCAGGGCGTCGCCGACGGAGAGTTCGAGGGGGTAGTTCCAGGGGGCGATCTGGCCGACGACACCGCGCGGGTGGCGCAGCTCGGTCACCTTCGTCAGGGTGGGCATGGCACCGGCGTGCCGCTTCGGCCCCAGGTAGGCGGGTGCCTTGCGGCCGTAGTGCCGGGAGGCGACGGCGACGGCCTGGACCTCCTCGTGGGCGTGCAGGCGGGCCTTGCCGGTCTCCAGCTGGATGAGGTCGAGCACCTCGGCCTGGCGCTCCAAGATCAGGTCGTGGAAGCGCAGGAGGACGGCCGCGCGCTCGCGTACCGGCCGCTGGGCCCAGACGGCCTGGGCGGCGCGGGCGGCCTCGAAGGCCTTGGCCACGTCCTCGGGGGTGGACTCGGGCAGATCGGCCAGCTTCTCGCCGGTGAAGGGCGTGTGGTTGGCGGTACGGCCGGAGCCGACCACGCCCTTGGTGAGCTGGGCGACCAGCTCCGGGGTGACCACGTCGGCGGCGGTACGGGCGCCCGCGGGGGCAGGGGCGAGGGGATTCGTGCCAGTGATTTCCGTGGCCTGTTCCGGGGCCTGCGAGTCCGTCATGACGCGCAGGGTATGCCGGAGCGGAAGCTTTGGGTACCCGCCGGTAACGGGGATTCACGGACTGCTCACACACCGCCAGTGACCACTGGCAGCAAATGCGCTGATCAGGGGTTGTGCGGCGACGGTCGTCCGGTGATTCAGTCCGCTCCCGGTTTTTTCGGGAGGAGCAGGCCGAGGGCGGTGAGCAGGGGGCGCCGGGGCGGGGGTGTCATTTCGGGCACGGGTACGGGGGCCGGTATACGCAGCGGCTCCGGCCCGGGTACGGGCTCGGGTGCCGGCGGCGGCGAGGTCACCCCGGCGATGTCCTCCAGTACGGCCGCCACCTCCTCCGCTCCCGGCCGCTCCTCCGGCAACTCCGCCCGGAGCCGCGCGAGCAGCGCCGAGAGCGATCCGGCGTGCTCGTGCTCATGGTCCACGGCGGCGTGGAGCAGGGCGCCCAGGGACCAGAGGTCGGAGGCGGGCCCGGCGCCGCGCCCCGCCAGCTGCTCCGGGGCGACGAAGCCGAGGGGGTCGCCGGGGACGGGGCCGTGGCCGATGCCGAAGTCGGTGAGGACCACGCGGTCGGTGCCGGATTCCAGGAGGACGTTCTCCGGCTTGACGTCACGGTGCACGATGCCGACGGAGTGCGCGGCGCGCAGGGCACCGAGGACGGCGAGCCCGACGCGCGCGGCCTCGGCGGGGTCGAGGGGCCCGCGTTCGAGGGCCGTGCGGAGCGACTCCCCGTGGACGAACTCCATGACGATCCAGGGGAGTCCGTCCTCGACCACGACCTCGTGGATGGCGAGGGCGGCGGGGTGGTCGACGCGGGAGGCGGCCCGCGCCTCGTGGTGCAGCCGGTGGACGCCCCGCCGGTGGTCCTCGTCCTCCGGGTCACCGGTGAGCCGGAGCTCCTTGACGGCGACGTCCCGCTCCCCCGCCTCGTCGCGCGCCCGCCACACGGTGCCCGTCGTGCCGGAGCCGATGCGCTCGGTCAGCCGGTAGCGTCCGCCGAGCAGAAACCCGCCGGATTCGCGTCCGTCGGGCGCGTGTTCGCCGTCTTCGCTCATGCCTCATGAGTACCGTGCGTACCGGGCTCTTGTCGAAGCGGGCGGCACGGGGACCGCCAACTCCCGCCCGTCCGCCGCCGGTTCGAGCACTCGCCAACTCCCGTGCGTCCACTGCCCGTTCGAGCACTCACCAACTCCCGTGCGCCCACTGCCCGTTCGAGCACTCGCCGGGGCCCCGGCGCGGTCAGAGCCTGTCGACGCCCAGGTTCGCGATCGACGTCTTCGCCACCTCCCGGCCCCGGGCGGTGAAGTCGCCCCTGCCCGGGTAGCTGATGGTGAGCTTGTACATGTCCCCGGCCTTGGTCCGGTAGTAGAAGATCTGCAGTTCGCGCAGGCGCGGGTTCTGGCTGTCGTCGGTCGTGTAGACGACGGTGTTCATCGCCGCCTGCCTGCCGTGGTACTTGGCATCGCCGTCGACGTGCGTCCTCGGCCCCTTGGGCATGCCGACGGTGTACTCGCCGTCGCTCTTGAACTTCTCGTTGTCGGCGTACATCTGGGCCGGCGCGGAGTTCTTGATCTCGTGGAGCGAGTCGTCGGACTTCCTGGACAGCTTCAGGGCGATCCAGATGGCACCGCTCTCGTCGGTGTAGGTGACCCAGTCCTTGTCGGAGTCGTTCTTGGCCGGTTGCCCCGGCCTGTATGTGTCGGGGAACGCCACCGTCGCGCCCAGCCGGGGGCTCGCGGCCTTCTTCCAGCCGTCGGGGAGCGGCCCCGCGAAGGGGTCGGCGAGCACCAGGTACCCCGCCACCGCCGCCGCGACGACCAGCGCGCCGACGCCGAGCCACGCCTTGCGGCCGAGTCGACGGGAAGGCGCGGCGGGCCCGGCGACCTGCACGACCCGGGTGGGCTCCGGGGCGGGCGGGTTCGCGGCCGTCTCCAGCAGGGCGCGGACCCGGGCGGCGTCCGGGCGGTGTGCCGGGTCCTTCTGGAGGAGGCCGTTGATGACCTCGGCCAGCGGTCCCCGCGCGGAGGCGGGCGGCGCGGGCGTGGCGTTGAGGACCGACTGGAGGGTGGCCGGGGTGTTGCTGCGCCGGAAGGGCGAGACGCCCTCCGTGGCCGCGTACAGGACCACGCCCAGCGACCACAGATCGCTCGCCGGGCCGGGCCGCTGCCCCAGCACCCGCTCCGGCGCGATGTACTCGGGCGAGCCCACGAAGCCGCCCGTGTCCGTCAGATTCGTCTCGCCCTCGATCTGCGCGATGCCGAAGTCGGTGAGGACGACCCGGTCGTGCCGGCCGAGCAGTACGTTGTCCGGCTTGACGTCGCGGTGCAGAACGCCCGCCGCGTGCGCCGCCTCCAGCGCGCCCAGCACCTGGAGACCGATCCGGGCCGCCTCGCGCGCGTCGAGGGTGCCCTCCTGGAGGGCGTCGCCGAGCGTCCGCCCGTGGACCAGTTCCATGACGATCCACGGCTTGCCGTCCACGATCGCCACGTCATGGACGTTCACCACCGCCGGATGGTCGAGCCGGGCCGCCGCACGGGCCTCACGGCGCATTCGCTCGTAGGCGTTGGCGCGTTCACGCTCGGGAAGATGGTCCGGTACGCGCGGCTCCTTCACCGCGACCTCACGGTCCACCGTCTCGTCCTTGGCCCGCCACACCGTGCCCATTCCGCCGTGACCCAGCTTGGCGAGCAGCCGGTAACGACCGGCGATCAGCCGCTCCGCGTACGGATTGCCCGGGTGGGGCAGGTGCGCGGGCGGGTTCGGCGGTTGCAGACCGAAACTCGTCGGCTCGTCGGCCCCTTGGCGGGCTCCCCCGTTGCCTCTCATGGGTCCATCCATATCGCGCCACGCGCCGGCGCTTCCACAGCTGACGCCAACCGGTCACAGACCCGTGACCCAGGATGCCGGGAATCTCCCGTTCCCGGCTGTTTCAGGACCGTACGAACGTGTCCACCGCGACGTCGAAGTACTCCCGCGCCTCCCGCACCTTGCCGACCGGCGCCGACACCCACACGTCGTACAACTGCCCGGCCTCCTCCCAGCACACGTCGTAGGTGTGCCGGGGTCCCTCCGCCGCGCTGAAGCCGTTCCAGCTGAACTCCCAGAGCGCGGCGGGGTGTCCGTTGTGCGTGGTCCGGGTGACCCGGCCGTCGTGGTAACCGGGGTTCGTGCTCGGACCCTCGGCGGCCGCCCGGTGCATCACGGCCGACGGGCCGCCCGTTTCGGGGTCGGACACCTTGATGCCGAGGCGGAAGGTCTCCCCCGGCGACATGTAGAAGATGCGCTCGCCCTGCGGCTTGCGCGTGAACCCCTCGGGTACGGCGACGGAGAACCCGCCCGGGTCCTCGGCGATGCGGTAACCCGAGGGCGCCGTACGGGTGTTGGCCGCGCTGGGGGACAGGGAGGCGTTGCCGGACGGGGAGCCGGTCACGGTGACCGTGGGGGTGACCGCGGAAGGCGTCGGGGCGGTCGCGGCCGTGTGCGGCGCCGAACTCGTCGGCACACCGCCGCCGTCCCCGCCGCCCCCCTTCATCAGCAGGGCCGCCGCGGACACGCCCGCCCCCGCCATCGCGGCGACGAGCAGCGCCGCCAGCAGCATGCCCCGCGTGGACTGCCTGATCTGGGGATCCACCCCGGGCGGCGTCGGCTCCGGGCGGGGCACATCGCGCTGGGTCGGCGTGTAGGGGACCTGCAGCTTCGGTGTGCGGCCCGAACCGAGCCCGGGCGTACGGCTCTTGCCGGACGTGCTCACCGGCGTACGCCCCGTCTCCAGGAACGCCCGCAGCATCCGCTCCGCCTCCGCGGCGTCCAGCCGCCGGTCCGGATCGCGCTCCAGCAGCCCCCGTACGACGGGCAGCAGCGGCTCGGCCTGGGCGGGCGGCCGGATCTCGCCGGCGACGACGGCGTGCAGGATGCCGCCGAGCGAGTCGCGCCGGAACGGTGACTCGCCGCTCAGCACCGCGCACAGCAGCGCGCCGAGCGACCACAGGTCGGACTCCGGCCCGGTCCTGACCCCGGACATCCGCTCGGGCGCGGTGTATTCGGGCGAGCCCACGAAGGAACCGGTCTCGGTGAGGGTGGTGGCGCCCGCGACCTGCGCGATACCGAAGTCGGTGAGGACGACCCGGTCGGTGCCGGACTCGACCAGGACGTTCGCGGGCTTGATGTCCCGGTGCAGCACACCGGCCGCGTGCGCGGTGCGCAGCGCGCTCAGCAGGTCGATGCCGATACGGGCGGCCTCGGCGGCGGCGACCGGACCGTGCGCCGAGATGCGGTCGGCGAGCGATCCGCCGTCGATCAGCTCCATGACGATGTACGGCCGCTCGTCGCCCTCGACGACGTCGTGCACCACGATGATGTGCGCGTGGCGCAACTGGGCCACCGCGCGGGCCTCGCGGAGGGTGCGGTCACGGTGCCGTCGTGCGTCGTCGTCCGAGAGGGAGTCGTCCTGGGCGAGCTCCTTGACCGCCACCTGCCGGCCCAGCAGCTGGTCGGTCGCCCGCCATACGACACCCATCCCGCCGCGCCCGATGCGGGCCTCCAGACGGTAACGGCCCGCAATCACACGGAAGTCGTCCCCCTCGGTCCCCATGGGCCCCATCATGCCGCACCGGACGGCTCCGCTCCGGGTCGCCGTCCGGCCAAGCCCGTCAGGACGCGTCGGGCTGCCAGCTCTGCAGCACCCACTTGAACTGCTTGCTCGCCTTGTCCCAGCCCTCCGCGGGCGAGGACATGTAGATCGCGTACTCCACTCCCTCGCGGGAGATGTACGCCTCGTCGATCGCGCGGCGCGGCCCGGCGACGTGCGGCGGGTCCTTCTTCAGCGCGTCCCAGGTGTACTCCCACAGCGAGGCCTTGCGGTCGCGGTAGGTGGTCTCCTCCAGGGTCACCCGCTTGTAGCCGACCAGCCGCTGGAGCTGCTGCTCCAGGTCCTGCTGGTGCCGGTACGGGTCGGCGAAGTCCGGTGAGGTGTCGATGGCGATGCGGAGGAAGTGCAGGCCGTTGTCGGGCGAGTAGTCGACCTGTCTGAGGTCGCCCTGGACCTGGTACACCGTGCGCTTCCAGTTCTTGGGCAGGGAGAGCTCGAATCCCCACGGGTCCTTGCGCGTCGTCCAGATGGCGCCATCGGGGCCCGGGGTGCCGGTGGCCGTGTCCGCCGGCGCCGGCGTGGTCTCGGACGCGTGGGTACCTGTGTCCCGCCCCGAGCCGAACTTCTGGTACGCCACCGCGGCCCCGCCGCCCACCACGGCGGCGAAGGCGACGACGAGGGCGAGCGTACGCAGACGGCGCCGGGGGCGGCCGGGGGCCGGTGCGGCCGTGGCAGCCGAGTCGACAGCCGTCGGTCCGGTCGGCGGAAAGCCGGGAGTGGTCGCGCCCGGCCCGTACTGCGGTGCGGTCCCGGGCCCGTACGGCGATCCGGCTCCCGGTGCGTACTGCGCCTGCCCGGCTCCCGATCCGTACGGCGACCCCGCTCCGGACCCGTACGGCGACCCCACTCCGGACCCATGCTGGGCCCCGGTTCCCGAGGCGTACTGGGGCCCCGTGCCGGATCCGTGCTCGCCCCATGAGCCGGGACGCGAGCCGTCGTGCTGCGTCGGCACATACACCTGCGCCGAGTTGGGCCGCCTACCTTCGGCCGCCTCGGCGAGCATCTGCTCCGTCTCCGCCGCGCCCGGCCGCTCGGCCGGATCCTTGCGGAGCAGGGCGGTGATGACGGGCCCGAGCGGACCGCCGTACTGGAGGTCGGCGGCCTCCTCCTCGACGACCGCCTGCATCGTGCTCAGCGGCGAGGTGCGACGGAACGGCGAGCGGCCCTCCACCGCCGTGTACAGCGTGGCGCCCAGCGCCCACAGGTCGGAGGACGGGCCCGGGTCGTGGCCGCGTACCCGCTCCGGGGCGAGGTAGTCGACCGAGCCGACGACCTCTCCCGTACGGGTGATCGTGGTGTCGCCCTCGATCTGGGCGATGCCGAAGTCGGTCAGCAGGACCCGGCCGTCCTGGCCGAGCAGCACATTGCCCGGCTTGACGTCGCGGTGCAGAACGCCGGCGGAGTGCGCGGCGCGCAGCGCCCGCAGCACCCACAGTCCGATGCGCGCGGCCTCGCGCGGCTCCAGCCGCCCCTGCTCCTTGACCGCGTCGGCCAGCGAGTTGCCCTCGACCAGCTCCATCACGATCCACGGGCGGCCGTCGTGTTCGAGAACGTCGTGCACGGTGACGACGGCGGAGTGGTTGATGCGCGCGGCCGCGCGGGCCTCGGCCCGGGTGCGGGCGAGCAGAACGGCCTGGTCACTCTCCGAGACGTAGAGCGCGGCGGTCAACTCCTTGATGGCGACCGCCCTGTGCAGCACCTCGTCGTGGGCGCGCCACACCCGGCCCATGCCGCCGCTGCCGATGGAGTCGGCAAGCCGGTAGCGGCCCGCGATGAGCAGGCCCTGCATCTGATTCACGTTGCCCCGCAATGCTCTTGACAGGGTCAGACTAAGGACCGGCCTGTCCGCATGGAACAAGCGGGGTCCCAAGGAAACCGCACTGTGACGGTTTTCGCTTCTGGTGAAATGAGGGAACCAAAGCGCGGGATGGTTCAGCCGGTGTACTTGTACGTCGCCGAAGCCTGCTCGTACAGCCGCGTCACCTCGTCCCGTTCCGCCTCCGGGCCACGGACCTGCACCACGTGGTAGCGGCCGCCGACGAGAATGGCGATGTTGCGGACGAACAGGTCGCGCCCCTGGTCGTCGGTCCAGGTGAACTGCCCCTCCGCCATGGTCCGGTCGCCCACCTGGATGGTCCGGAGGCCGGTGGCCGTGGCCCAGCTGGAGTCGCGGTACGGCTGGAGCTCGTTCTCCTTCTCCCGCTGGTAGGTCATCGGATCACTGCCGTACTTGGCCGCCCGGTCCCGCCCCGGTACGACGATGAGCTCGAAGTCCCCGTGCGCGTACACCACCTGTCCGAGCCCGTTCTTGGGCGTGCGGTCCCAGCCCTTGGCCACGGCGACCTGGAAGCCCTCGGGATCCTTGCGCAGGGTGAAACCGTCGGCGACGTCCGGGTCGGTGGTGGTCTGGGTCTCGGTGGAGGGGGCCGACTCGGAGGCGGACGGGCTGCTCGGCGCCCCTGCGCTCGGCCCGTTCGTCGGCTTGTCGCTGGGCGCGGGCGCCTGGCTCGCCTGGCCGGCGGATCCCGTGCGGTCGCCGCTCGCCGCGCCGCTGCTGTCCGCCTTCGGCATGAAGAGCATGGCGTAGGCGACCGCGCCGGCCAGCAGGAGCAGGATCAGCAGGAGGAGCGTGCGGCCCAGTCGGCGTGGGGACCCGGACTCCTGCTTGGCCCGCTTGTGCCGCCCGTGCGGGCTGGTCGCGGGCAGCCCCGCGCGCCGCCTGCGCACCAGTTCGCCGCGACGCCGCACGATGGGCAGCCGGCTCGGGTCGACGGGCGGGGCGGCCACGACATGCGCGCCGGCCTCGGGCTCGGGCGCGGACCGCACCAGGGACCGCAGCCAGCCGCGCAGTTCCTCGAAGTCCAGCCGCTCGGTGGGGTCCTGTCGCAGCAGCGACTCGACGACCGGCCTGAGCGGCCCGCACTCCTCCGCGAAGGCGGGCGGCTCCGCGCACACCAGTTGCACCAGCTCGGCCGTCGACTCCTCCGGATACGGCGCATGTCCCTGTACGGCCCGGAAGAGCAGCGCCCCGAGCGCCCACAGGTCGGTGGCGGGCCCGATCGGCGCCGCCAGCTGCCAGTTCTCGTGCACGGGCCCGGCCTGCTCCGGCGCCCATCGCTCGGTGACCGGCCCCACGACGGTCATCCGCACCTGCCGGGCCCGCTCGGCGGCGAGCGCGGTGGCAGGTCCGCGCCGGGGCGGCGCCGCGGTGGCCGGTTCGTCCCAGGGGGCAGGGGGGCGGGGGGTGTTGGTGGTGGCGTGCGGGGGGAGGGCGGGGGCCGGCAGGGGCAGTCCGTCCGCGTCGGTGGCCTGCGCCGGGACACCGCCGCCTGCGCCGACACGGGAACCGGGGACACGGCCCTGCTGCGGCGGCAGCGCGGGAGCGGGAAGCAGTCCGTCGGCGTCCAGGGCGGGGGCGGGACCCGTGCCCTGTTCTGCCCCGGGGGCAGGGGTGCTTCCCGGGGTGTTTCCAGGGCTGCTTCCCGGGGCGGTTCCGGCCGGAGGAAGGGCCGATGGCCGGCGGCCGCCCTCCACCCCGGGGGGTGTGTCGCCGGGGGCGGTGCGGGGGGATGCGCCGTGCCAGGGGGCGGCGTGGACGCCGTAGGGGTCGGCGATCTGGCCGGGAGGCGTCGTGTGCGTCCAGTGGTTCTGCTCCTCGCCCGGCCCGGCGGCGTACGGCGGCTGGGCCGGGCCGCCCGCCTGGGAGGCGGTGCCGGTGTCGCCCTCGGCGGGCTGACGCGCCCCGGGCAGCGCGGCCCGCCCGTTCTGGGCCCCCTGCACCCGGGCGGCAGCACGCGCGCCCGCGCGATACGCGGCGATCGCCCCGGCCCGCGCCGCGCGGATGTCCCCGCCGCTCTCCAACGCCCGGCGTGCGGGCTCCCCGGAAGCTCCGCCCGCGCCGGAACCGTCCGCCCCGGCACCGGGCAGCCCTCCGGCCGCCCGCGCCTGGATCGCGGCACGCCGAGCCGCCTCGGGATCGACCTCACCGGGGCCGGGCGCACCGGCGGAACCACCCGGACCACCGGCACCACGCCCGCCGCCCCCGGCGGTTCCGGCCGCCGCGCCGCCCGTCGGCCCCTCCGGGAAACCCTCCTGGACCGGCACCGGGTCGTACCCGCACAACGCCTCCTCCGCCGCGCCGACCGCGAGGCCGGTCAGCATCACGCGGCCGTCGTCGCAGACGAGGACCGTGCGGGCGGTGATGTTGCGGTGCACCCAGCCATGGGCGTGCAGGACCCGCAGCGCCATCAGGACGTCGGAGGCGACCTCGGCCGCCCGATACGGCGTCAGCGGCTTCTCGGTCAGCAGCGCGGCCAGCGGGCGTGCGGACACCAACTCGCTGACTATCCACAGCGAACCGCCCTCGGCGAACACGTCGAAGACCTGGTCGAGCCGCGGATGGTCGGGGATGCCGGCCGCGGCCTGCGCGGCCTCCAGGGCGCGCCGCACGGCCGGGTCGGTGGGCCGGCGCGTGGCCGTCCGTGCGGCCGGCGGGCGTCGTGACCCACGGTCACGCGCGGTGAAACCGTCGGGCAGTCCGTCCGCGTCGAGCACCTCCGCCTCGACGACCTCCGGCAACGGCACCTGCCGTACGAGGACTTCCTGCCCGCTGTAGGTGTCGAAGGCCCGGGTCTCGGTGAGTTCGTACTCGTCGGAGGGCGGCAGCGGCAGGCGGTAGCGGTCGGCGAGCACCCGACCCGCATAGTCCTCCACGTTGCCTCCCCCGGCCGCCCGGTTGGTCAAATCCGTTCGCCTTGCGGCCCGTTCCGCGCACACAGCTGGATGCGTACGGTCCGCAACCACTCACGATACGTGCCGTTGGCAATTCACATTGAGGGATGAGAGATTCTCCCGCCGTGAACCCCGGGGCCGCTCGGCTCAGGACTTGGGCCGGAAGGAGCCCGTCAGCGTCTTCCAGGTGTCCTTGCGCGTCTCGTCGCCCCACTTCGAGGCCTTCGCCGTGTACATCAGCGCATAGCCGAGGTGTCCGTTGACCACGAACCCGCGGTCTATGGTGCGGAACTTCGTGCCGCCGTCGACGTAGGTGAACTCCCAGTCGGCGGTGTTCCAGCTGCGGTAGTCGACCTTCTCTATGCGGATCCTCTGGTACTGGGCGCGCACCATGGCACCCTCCTGGTTCCTCCAGTCCGCAACCGGGTCGTTCTTGGGCGTACTTGTCCAAGCGACGAGCAGCTTCTGTCCGTCCGGCCCTGTGTAGCGGTCACCGGCGCTGTCGGTGGTCCGGTACGACCACCCCTTGGGCAGCCCTATCGAGTACCCCTGGCCGCCCTTGCGGGTGGAGACGGCCGGCGCGCTCCCGCCGTCCTTGGAACCGGACGAGCCGGAGGAGGCGGCGGAGCCGGGGGCGCTCGGCGTCGCCGCGGTCCCGTTCCCCGCCGTCGAGCCGTCCGCGCGGGTGCCGTCGTCCTTGTCCTTCTTGGTGTCGGCGCTCGCGTCGGCACTCGCCGTGACCTTGGAACTCCCGCCGCTCTTGGCCCCCTTGGAGCCGCTGCCGTCGTCACCGTCTTGGAACGTGATCGCCAGCACGGTGCCGATGATCGCGAGCGCGACCACCACCGCGATGATCACCAGCGTGCGCTTCGGCACCACGTCGGTGAGCGGCGCCCTGGGCACCGGCCGCGGCGGCAGGTCCGGCGGCGGCACCACGGGCCAGCCCGAACTCTGCTTGCCGCCGGTGGGGTTGGCGCCCTGCGCACCACGGTCCCGGGCATCGGACTCCGCGGCCGGCGTCGAGGCCGACCCCGCGGAGCCCGAACCCGCGACGCCCGCACCCTTGTTGCCCGCCGCCGTGGAACCGGCGCCCCCGGCCTTCCGGGGCGCCGAAGCCCCGGCCGCTCCCGACGCGTTCGCGCCCTCGACCCCACCGCTGTTCTTCGTCCTTGCCGCGGCCGCCGACGTGGCCGCCCCGGCCGCCTTGCGCACCGACCGCAGCGCCCCGCGCAGCTTCTCCCCGGCCTCCTCGCCCCGCTTGCCCTCGGAACCCGAGGGCTGGGCCGGCAGCGGAACGACTCTCGTCGCGTCCAGCGGCTCCGGCTCGGGCGTGTGGAGCACCGAGTTGAGCAGGGCCCGCGCGCCCGCGTCGTCGAGCCGCTTGGCCGGGTCCTTGGTGAGCAGGCCGTAGATGACGTCCCTGAGCGGGCCCGCGTTCTTGGGCTCCTCCAGCGGCTCGGTCATCACCGCGGTCAGCGTCGCGATCGCCGACCCCTTGTCATAGGGCGGCACGCCCTCGACCGACGCGTACAGCAGGCCGCCGAGCGACCACAGGTCGGCCGCGGGTCCGGGCTTGTGCCCCCGGGCTCGCTCCGGGGAGATGTAGGAGGGGGCGCCGACGAGCATGCCGGTGGAGGTGATGGACGGGTCGCCCTCGACCTGCGCGATGCCGAAGTCGGTGAGCACGACCCGGCCGTCCTCGGCGATCAGCACATTGGACGGCTTCACGTCACGGTGCAGGATGCCCTCGCGGTGCGCGGAACGCAGCACGTCGAGGATCGCGAGCCCGACCTCGGCCGCACGCTTGGGCTCCAGGAGGCCGTCCTCCCGGATGGCCTCGGCGAGGGACTTGCCCTCGACGAGCTCCATCACGATCCAGGGCCGGTCGTCCTCCTCGACCACGTCGAAGACCGTCACCGCGCTGTTGTTGCGGATCCGGGCGATCGCCTTGGCCTCGCGCAGGGTGCGCGTGATCAGGCGCCGCTTCTCCTCCTCGTCGATGTTCGACGGGAACCTCAGTTCCTTGACGGCGACCGTCCGGCCGAGGGTCTCGTCCTCGGCGCGCCACACCGTGCCCATGCCGCCGCGACCGAGCACATCTCCCAGCCGGTACCGCCCGGCGAGAAGACGCTCGCTCTTGTCCTGACGAGTGTCCTGGCGAGGTGTCCCCGCCCGCTCCGCCTCCGACATGCGTCCCCTCATGCAACCCGCCCTGACAGAGCCTCCATTGTCCCTCACCCGACAAGTGGTCAATGCCCCAGGGTGCCGGTCGCCCCGTCGGCGGGGCCCGCGCACCCGGTGACTCGCTGAGGCAAGCATTCCGGTTCCGGTGGATGATGGCCCCGACAAGGGAGGAGACAAGATGCCGCCGCTTCGGACACTGTCGGCGATATCGGCGTCCCTGGCCCTCCTCGTCGGCCCGGTCGCGGTCTCTACGGCAACCCGGGCCGAGGCGACCGACGCGGTCCTCCCGCTGTTCGTCACCCGGGGCAGGGCACCCGCCGCGGCCCTGCTGGCCCGCGACGAGGACGGCTTCGGCGACGCGCCCGCCTCCCACTACGCGCAGGCGGGCCGGGACATCGCCCGCGCGGACCACTTCCGCGCCGGCAGCATCACCAAGACCTTCATCGCCACGGTCGTCCTGCAACTCGCGGCCGAGCACCGGCTGTCCCTGTCCGACACCGTGGAGCGGTATCTGCCGGGCGTGGTGCGCGCGGCACACGCCGACGGGCGGCGCATCACCCTGCGTGCCCTGCTCACCCACACCAGCGGTCTCGCCGACTTCACGGCTGTCACCAGGGGCGCCATCCCCCTGACCCCGCTTCAGGCCGTGTCCATCGCGCTCGCCCTCCCTTCGGCCCGCCCGGGCCGCTTCTCGTACTCCAGCACCAACTACGTCCTGCTCGGCATGGTCCTCCGACAGGTCACCGGCCACTCCTACGCCGCCGAGGCCGAGCGGCGCATCATCGCTCCCCTGAGTCTGACGGGCACCTCCTTTCCCGGATCCCGCACCACACTTCCCTCCCCGCACGGCCGCGCCCACACGGCGAACGGGTCCGACGTCACCGAACTCGACCCGCGCGTGGCCGGCGCGGCGGGCGAGCTGGTGACCACGCTCGACGATCTGGACCGCTTCTACGCGGCCCTGCTGGGCGGCGAGCTGCTGCCCCCGCGCCTGCTGCGCGAGATGCTCAACACCCGCACCGCACACGGCTCGTACGGTTTGGGGATATTTCCGACGAAGCTTCCGTGCGGCACCACGGTGTGGGGACACAACGGCCGTATCTCCGGCAGCTATGTGCGCACCGCGGCCACCGTCGACGGAAGCCGTGTCCTCACCTTCCGCGTGAACACGGACAGGATGGCGAAACCGAGCCTCGAACCCGCGCTGCTCGCGGCCGAGTTCTGCCCCCGCATCGAGTACAACGAGCGGGTCCCGAACGAAGATCCCGCCTCATAACACTCGTTCGGGTGATAGTCGCCCGGCCCGGCTCACAGCGGCACGATGTCCGGCGCCCCCAGCCGCGCCGCGTCCGCCGTCTGGTCGTCCGGCTGGAGCTGCGACTCCCGCTCGGCCTCCACCCGCTTCTCGTAGTGCTCCACCTCGCGCCCGATCTGGTCCTTGTCCCAGCCGAGGACGGGCGCCATGAGCTCGGCGGCCTCGCGGGCGCTGCGGGTGCCCCGGTCGAAGGTCTCGATCGAGATGCGGGTGCGGCGGGTCAGCACGTCGTCCAGGTGCCGTGCGCCCTCGTGCGACGCCGCGTAGACGACCTCGGCGCGCAGATAGTCGTCCGCCGCCTTGAGCGGTTCGCCCAGGGAGGGGTCGGAGGCGATGAGGTCGAAGACCTCCTCCGCCATCGAGCCGTACCGGTTCAGCAGGTGTTCCACCCGTACGACGTGCAGCCCGGTCCGCGCGGCGATCCGCGCCCGCGCGTTCCACAGCGCCCGGTAGCCCTCGGCGCCCAGCAGCGGAATGTCCTCGGTGACGCATTCGGCGACCCGCATGTCGAGACCGTGCACCGCCTCGTCGACCGCGTCCTTGGCCATGACCCGGTACGTCGTGTACTTGCCGCCCGCGACGACCACCAGCCCCGGCGCCGGATGCGCCACGGTGTGCTCGCGCGACAACTTGCTGGTGGCGTCGGACTCGCCGGCCAACAGCGGGCGCAGTCCCGCGTACACACCCTGGACGTCGTCGCGCGAGAGCGGCACCGCGAGGACCGAGTTGACGTGCTCCAGCAGGTAGTCGATGTCGGCGCTGGACGCGGCGGGGTGGGCCTTGTCGAGGTCCCAGTCGGTGTCGGTCGTACCGACGATCCAGTGGCGGCCCCACGGGATGACGAACAGGACGGACTTCTCGGTGCGCAGGATCAGACCGGACGTGGAGTGGATGCGGTCCTTGGGCACGACCAGGTGGATGCCCTTGGAGGCGCGGACGTGGAACTGTCCCCGCTCGCCCACCATCGCCTGGGTGTCGTCGGTCCACACGCCGGTGGCGTTGACGATCTGCTTGGCGTGGATCTCATACTCGCCGCCGCCCTCCACGTCCTGCACCCGGGCGCCGACGACCCGTTCGCCCTCGCGCAGGAAGCCGGTCACGCGCGCACGGTTGGCCGCCTTCGCGCCGTACGACACCGCCGTGCGCACCAGCGTCGCCACATACCGGGCGTCGTCCATCTGCGCGTCGTAGTACTGCAGCGCGCCGACCAGGGCGTCCTTGCGCAGGGCGGGGGCGACGCGCAGGGCGTGACGGCGGCTCAGGTGGCGGTGCACCGGCAGGCCGCGGCCGTGGCCGCGGGCCATCGACATGGTGTCGTAGAGCGCGACGCCCGACCCGGCGTACAGGCGCTCCCAGCCCTTGTGCTGGAGCGGGTACAGGAACGGCACGGGCTTGACCAGGTGGGGGGCGAGCCGCTCCAGCAGCAGTCCGCGTTCCTTCAGGGCCTCGCGGACCAGGGCGAAGTCGAGCATCTCCAGATAGCGCAGGCCGCCGTGGACCAGCTTGCTGGATCTGCTGGACGTGCCCGACGCCCAGTCACGGGCCTCGACCAGTCCCGTGGACAGACCGCGGGTCACCGCGTCCAGCGCGGTGCCGGAGCCTACGACTCCACCTCCCACGACCAGTACGTCCAGCTCACGCTCGGCCATGGCCGCCAGTGACTCGGCGCGCTGTGCCGGCCCCAGTGTCGCTGTCCTCACCGCTGCCTCCCGCTGTCGATCACATCGAATCGCGTCGGCCGCACCCGGTGGGCGAAGCCCGGCCCGTCTCCTCCTGCCCAAATTCTGACCGGGATGCCCGACTTCAGCCACCACTCGCCCCCAGCCTGTGGACAACAGACGCGGAACCCCCGGAAGACACAGGGAAACAATCCCGCATAAGGGTCATATTTACTCCTAGTCTGACATTGCGCTCGCCCGTCCTGTCCACCGGGCTTGCGCACCTGTCCCGCATCGGTTACTGGGAAGGACGGCCCACCCCCATGCCCGCAGACCTCGCCGTCATCGGACTCGGTCCCTACGGCCTGCCCCTCGCCCAGGCCGCGGTGGCGGCCGGAATCCCCACCCTCGGATACGCCACCGGGCCCGAGGCCGGCCCGCTCAGCCCCGCCGAACTGCGCCGGATGCTCGCGGGGGGCTTCCGGCAGGCCAGTGACCCGGCGGGGCTGGGCCGGGTGCGCACCGCGGTGATCTGCGCGCCGACCCCGCGCAGTGCGGACGGCGGGCTCGACCTGGCCCAGGTGGAGGCGGCCGCCCGCACCCTGGCCGAGCGGCTGCGCCCGCACACCACCGTGATCCTGGAGTCGCCCGTGTGTCCGGGCACGACCGAGGAATTCCTGCGGCCCCTGCTGGAGGAGGGCTCGGGGCTGCGCGCGGGCCGGGACTTCCACCTCGCCTACGCGCCGAGCCGTGTCGACCCCGGCAACCGCGACTTCACCCCGGCCAACACCCCCAAGGTCATCGGGGGCCTCACCCCCGCCTGCACGGAGTCGGCGGCCGCCTTCTACACACGGCTCACCGACAAGGTCGTACGCGCGCGTGGACCGCGTGAGGCGGAGACGGTGCAGCTCCTGGAGAGCAACTTCCGGCACGTCAACATCGCGCTCGTGAACGAAATGGCCGTCCTGTGCCACGACTTGGGTGTCGATCTGTGGGACGTCATCCGCTGCGCGGAGACCAAGCCGTTCGGTTTCCAGGCCTTCCGGCCGGGCCCGGGCGTCGGCGGCCCCGGCGTCCCGCAGGACCTGACGGCTCACGCGGGGCGCACGCTGCGCATGGTGGAGCTGGCCCAGCAGGTCAACAGCCGGATGCCCCGGTACGTCGTCCAGCGCGCCGCGGCCCTCCTGAACGAGCACGGGAAGTCGGCCCGTGGCGCGCGCGTGCTGCTGCTCGGCGTCACCTACAAGGCTGACCTCGCCGACCAGCAGGGCACACCCGCCCATGAGATCGCTGTCCGGCTGATGGAACTGGGCGCCTCCGTCAGCTACCACGACCCCCTCGTGCCGTCCTGGAGCGTCCTGGACCGTCCGGTCCCGCGCGCGGACTCCCTCTACGAGGCCGCGGCCGACGCCGACCTGACGATCCTGCTCCAACAGCACCGCACGTACGACCTCCAGGGCCTGACGGTAAAGGCCCAGCTACTGCTGGACACCCGGGGGGCCACGCCTACGGGGGCCGCGCACCGGCTCTGAACGGGAAAACTCCGGGGGCGTTGTCGGTGGGGCCTGTTAATCTCCACCACGTTCGCCGCACGCGTGTGCGTGCGCATTGCTTTGCCATCCAGTTTTCCAACCGGCACGCCCGGTCGGTCTTTCGTGTCCCGTGGGGGGATCTCTGTCATGAGCCAGTCAGCTCCGCCGCCTCAGCCGCAGCCCGGCCCGGTCGACGGCAACCCGTACGCCCAGCAGCCGGGTGCCGTACCACCGCCCATGGCGCCGCCCGCGCCGCGCAAGGACAACATCGCGCTCGGCCTGGTCGCTGCCCTCGGCGCCGCCGTGGTCGCCGCCGCGATCTACGGCGTCGTCATCGGTCTCACCAAGCACGAGATCGGCTGGGCGGCGGTCGGCGTCGGCTTCGTGATCGGCGTGGCGGCCGGCAAGCTCGGCGGCCGCAACCCCGCGCTGGCCGTCGTCAGCCCCATCCTCGCGCTGGGCTCCGTCTACATCGGCCAGTTGGTCGGCGAGGCCATGATCGGCGCCGACGCCGTCAACAGGAGCTTCAACGAGATCTTCTTCCAGCACTTCGACGTCGTCCAGGAGGCCTGGAAGGCCGACGCCGACCCGCTGACCTTCGTGTTCTTCGCGATCGCCGCATGGGCCGCGTTCTCCGGCGCCAGAAAGGCCGCGGCCTGACCGGCGCACGGGTTGTGCACCGCGGCGCGTGAGGTGCAGAGCCGCCGGGCTGGTGGCGTGGGGGATCACGCGCCACCTTGGGGGCCGGTGGAGTCCACCGCAGCGGGTACTGCGGCAGGCTCCTGGATGGATCACGGAGTGTCCGCCCCTAGGTTCCTTGGGGGCGGCCGCTCACCATCCGAAAATCCGCAAGATCCACCTCCTCCGGCACTTGACCGTCCACAGACGGATTCGGTCCCAGCGGGTGGGCTTGCGGTGGCGGCCCATCGGCGCCCCCTTCCACGACACCGCCCAGTAGCCCGGTGGACGGTCCGTCGGAAATCGGGCCGGGCCACGAGGAGCTGGGGCCCGGAGCCGTGTCCTTGGAAGGGGGCACCTCAGAAACCTGGGGCGCCGACACGGACGTTATCGCCCTCGGCCCTGCTCACCAGCCCGTTTTCGCCCCGAAGGCAACCACACACCCCCGCACCACCCCACGCGCCCTCTCAGGCCCACTCGGCCCCGCTCGGGCATGCGAAAGGGGCCGATCACCTCGTCAGGCGACCGGCCCCCGTCACGTCGTACGGACTACCGCTTGTGCTGCGAGTCCGCCACCGTCACCTCGACCCGCTGGAACTCCTTCAGCTCGCTGTAGCCGGTCGTGGCCATGGCGCGGCGCAGGGCGCCGAAGAAGTTCATCGAGCCGTCGGGGGTGTGGGACGGGCCGGTGAGGATCTCCTCGATGGTGCCGACCGTGCCCAGGTCGACCTTCTTGCCGCGCGGCAGTTCCTCGTTGACCGCCTCCATGCCCCAGTGGTGGCCCTTGCCGGGCGCGTCCGTGGCGCGGGCCAGCGGGGAGCCCATCATGACGGAGTCGGCGCCGCAGGCGATCGCCTTCGGGAGGTCGCCGGACCAGCCGACGCCGCCGTCCGCGATCACATGCACATAGCGGCCGCCGGACTCGTCCATGTAGTCGCGGCGGGCCGCGGCCACATCGGCGACGGCGGTGGCCATCGGGACCTGGATGCCCAGCACGTTGCGCGTGGTGTGCGCGGCGCCGCCGCCGAAGCCCACCAGGACGCCGGCCGCGCCGGTGCGCATCAGGTGCAGGGCCGCGGTGTAGGTGGCGCAGCCGCCCACGATCACCGGGACGTCGAGCTCGTAGATGAACTGCTTCAGGTTCAGCGGCTCGTGCGAGGACGAGACGTGCTCCGCGGAGACCGTCGTACCGCGGATGACGAAGATGTCGACGCCCGCGTCCACGACCGCCTTGGAGAACTGCGCCGTGCGCTGCGGGGAGAGCGCGGCCGCCGTGACCACGCCGGAGTCGCGCACCTCCTTGATGCGCGCGCCGATCAGCTCCTCCTTGATGGGGGCGGAGTAGATCTCCTGGAGGCGGCGGGTGGCCGCCTCGGCCGGCAGCTCGGTGATCTCGTCGAGCAGCGGCTGCGGGTCCTCGTGCCGGGTCCAGAGGCCTTCGAGGTTGAGGACGCCCAGACCGCCGAGCTCGCCGATGCGGATCGCGGTGGCCGGGGAGACGACCGAGTCCATGGGGGCGGCCAGGAAGGGCAGCTCGAAGCGGTAGGCGTCGATCTGCCAGGCGATCGAGACCTCCTTCGGGTCCCGCGTACGGCGGCTGGGGACGACGGCGATGTCGTCGAAGGCATACGCCCGGCGGCCGCGCTTGCCGCGCCCGATCTCGATCTCAGTCACGATTGTGGCCTTTCCCTGATGCGTTTCAGCGTCTTCCAGTATCGCCGACGGGCACGGCACCGCTCTCGCGCAGGTACGACGAGGGCGGCCCCGAATGCTCCGGGGCCGCCCTCGTCGGCGTCTCAGCCGTGGAAAATCCGCTCCACGCGCGCGTGCGTCACTTCCGCGTGTAGTTCGGCGCCTCGACCGTCATCTGGATGTCGTGCGGGTGGCTCTCCTTCAGACCCGCGGAGGTGATCCGCACGAACCGGCCGTTGGTCTGCAGCTCCGGCACGGTCCTGCCGCCGACGTAGAACATCGACTGGCGCAGACCGCCGACCAGCTGGTGGACGACGGAGGACAGCGGGCCGCGGTAGGGCACCTGGCCCTCGATGCCCTCGGGGATCAGCTGCTCGTCGGAGGCGACGCCCTCCTGGAAGTAGCGGTCCTTGGAGAACGACTTGCGGTCGCCACGGGACTGCATGGCGCCCAGCGAGCCCATGCCGCGGTACGACTTGAACTGCTTGCCGTTGATGAACAGCAGCTCGCCCGGCGACTCCTCGCAGCCCGCGAGCAGCGAGCCCAGCATCACCGTGTCGGCGCCCGCGACCAGGGCCTTGGCGATGTCGCCGGAGTACTGCAGACCGCCGTCGCCGATGACCGGGACACCGGCCTCCTTGGCGGCGAGGGACGCCTCGTAGATCGCGGTGACCTGTGGGACGCCGATGCCGGCGACGACCCGGGTCGTGCAGATGGAGCCGGGGCCGACGCCGACCTTGATGCCGTCGGCGCCCGCGTCGACCAGGGACTGGGCGCCGTCGCGGGTGGCGACGTTGCCGCCGATGACGTCGACGCCGGAGGAGTTGGACTTGATCTTGGCGATCATGTCGCCGACCAGGCGGGAGTGGCCGTGCGCGGTGTCGACGACGATGAAGTCGACGCCGACCTCGATCAGGGCCTGGGCGCGCTCGAAGGAGTCACCGGCGACACCGACCGCGGCGCCGACCAGCAGGCGGCCCTCGGAGTCCTTGGCGGCGTTCGGGTACTGCTCGGCCTTGACGAAGTCCTTGACCGTGATCAGGCCCTTGAGGATGCCGTCGTCGTCGACCAGCGGCAGCTTCTCGATCTTGTGCTTGCGCAGCAGTTCGATGGCCTCGGCGCCGGAGATGCCGACCTTGCCGGTGACCAGCGGCATCGGCGTCATGACGTCGCGGACCTTCTGGCTGCGGTCCGACTCGAAGGCCATGTCACGGTTGGTGACGATGCCGAGGAGCTTCTTGTTGCCGTCCGTCACCGGGACACCGCTGATGCGGAACTTGGCGCACAGGGCGTCGGCCTCGGCGAGCGTGGCGTCGGGGTGCACCGTGATCGGGTCGGCCACCATCCCGGACTCGGAGCGCTTCACCAGGTCGACCTGGTTGGCCTGGTCCTCGATGGACAAGTTGCGGTGCAGTACGCCGACGCCGCCCTGGCGGGCCATCGCGATCGCCGTGCGCGACTCGGTGACCTTGTCCATGGCGGCGGACAGAAGCGGGATGTTGACCCGCACGTTCTTGGAGACGTACGAGGCGGTGTCGATCTCGTCGGGTGCCATGTCCGACGGGCCCGGCAGCAGCAGCACGTCGTCGTAGGTCAGCCCGAGTGTCGCGAATTTTCCGGGCACTCCGTCGACGTTGGCAGTCATGACACCTTCCCCAAATGGCCTTGATCGGTGCGGATGTCCATGCTAACGGGAAGCGTGGCTCACTCATTCCACGGTTCTGAGTGACTTCGGGCTTCGTATATTCGTACGGAACGGACGGCCCGCCTGTTCAAAGAAGGGGCTTACTGCACAGGGGTTACTGCTCGGCAAGCGCCCGCAGTCTGCTCAGCGCCCGGTGCTGGGCCACCCGTACCGCTCCGGGTGACATTCCCAACATCTGACCCGTCTCCTCCGCGGTCAACCCCACGGCGATCCTCAGCAGCAGCAGTTCGCGCTGGTTCTCCGGAAGGTTGGCCAGCAGTTTCTTGGCCCACTCGGCATCGCTGCTGAGCAGCGCGCGCTCCTCGGGACCCAGGGAGTCGTCCGGGCGCTCCGGCATCTCGTCCGAGGGAATGGCCGTGGAACCGGGGTGGCGCATCGCGGCGCGCTGCAGGTCGGCGACCTTGTGCGAGGCGATGGCGAAGACGAACGCCTCGAAGGGGCGGCCCGTGTCCCGGTAGCGGGGCAGGGCGAGCAGGACCGCGACGCAGACTTCCTGCGCGAGGTCCTCGACGAAGTGCCGGGCGTCGCCGGGAAGCCGGGACAGCCGGGTGCGGCAGTAGCGCAGGGCCAAGGGGTGGACATGGGCGAGCAGGTCGTGCGTGGCCTGCTCGTCCCCGTCGACGGCGCGACGCACCAGGGCACCGATCACCCCGTGGGCCGTGCCCGCCTCGTCGTCGCGCATCGGTCCATGGTGCCTTGCGGCCGTCCGGTCCGTCGCATCGTGCCCGTGGTTGTGCACTGAAGCGTTATGAGCAGGTGCGCCGGAACTCATCCCCTGCGCCCTCCCCTTCCGCTCGAACGACTCGTCCCCGAGAGACTCCACACCTCAAGGATGCGGCATCCGCGGCGAAACGAGCAGCGGGCGCCCGGTCGGCCCCGCCCGCCACACGGCAGGCGGGGAAACCCGGACCGTCCGCACCCCCGCTACGGTTCACTCTCCTACCGGACCAGTCCCCACCGGAAACCGAGCGCCACCGCGTGCGCACGGTCCGAGGCGCCGAGCTTCTTGAACAGGCGTCGGGCGTGGGTCTTCACCGTGTCCTCGGAGAGGAACAGCTCCCGGCCGATCTCGGCGTTGGAGCGGCCGTGGCTCATGCCCTCCAGCACCTGGATCTCGCGCGCGGTGAGGGTGGGCGCGGCGCCCATCTCGGCCGAGCGCAGCCGGCGCGGCGCGAGCCGCCAGGTCGGGTCGGCGAGGGCCTGCGTCACCGTGGCGCGCAGTTCGGCGCGTGAGGCGTCCTTGTGCAGATAGCCCCGGGCGCCGGCGGCCACCGCGAGGGCCACGCCGTCGAGGTCCTCGGCGACGGTGAGCATGATGATGCGCGCGCCGGGGTCGGCGGACAGCAGCCGGCGCACGGTCTCGACGCCGCCCAGTCCGGGCATGCGTACGTCCATCAGAATCAGGTCCGAGCGGTCGGCGCCCCAGCGGCGGAGGACTTCCTCGCCGTTGGCCGCCGTCGTCACGCGCTCGACGCCGGGCACGGTCGCGACCGCGCGGCGGAGCGCCTCTCGGGCAAGCGGGGAGTCGTCGCAGACGAGGACGGATGTCATGGCCGCCCTCCGCAGCTGATGCGCGTCACCTTGTGCCTCCAGGCTGGTACGGAATCGTCACCTGTGCGGTCGACCGTCTCGGACGCCTGCCCGAGCTCTTGTGTTTTCAACCGCCTCCGCACTCTCAACGACGGTCACTCGAAAGAGTTACGGGGCTGCCTGCCATCTTCGGCACTCTACGTGAGGGGGCGGACACGGTGCAGACATGCCCGACAGACCCTCAACTTTTCATCACAACCTATGCCCCGTTTAGCCCATTTTTTTCCCGTTTCACGGTGTCTAGGGCTAGATTCGCAATGAGTCATATTTTCATCTCCTTAGACCGGAGATGTACGGTCGTTGGCACCGTATCCGCCCAGAACGGCTACAAGGGGTCACGTAATGGCAGATTTCTCCCGCCTTCCCGGACCGAACGCGGACCTGTGGGACTGGCAGCTCCTGGCTGCCTGCCGTGGGGTCGACAGTTCGCTCTTCTTCCATCCGGAAGGTGAGCGCGGGGCGGCTCGGAGCGCTCGAGAGAACTCGGCGAAGGAGGTCTGCATGAGGTGCCCGGTCCGTGCGGAGTGCGCGGCGCACGCGTTGGCCGTGCGCGAGCCGTACGGCGTGTGGGGCGGCCTGACCGAGGACGAGCGCGAAGAGCTCATGGGGCGGGCAAGGAACCGGCTGGTGTCGGCTTCCACGTCCAACGGGGACGCCGCCTCGCACGACTGAAGGAACGTTTTTTCATAGAGCGACACATCACCGCACCGGGGCACGCGTACGCGTGCCCGCTTTTCACTGCCTGCGAGCCGCCCCCGCCAGCTGCTCCAGCGTCGCCGCGACCGCCGGCACCTGGGCCAGATCGGGCAGCGTGAGGGCGACGATCTCCCGCCGCACCGCCGGTTCCAGCGCCACCGTGCGCGCGCCCCTGGGACGTACGGACTCGATCGCGAGCTGAGGCAGGACGGCGACGCCGAGACCCGCGCCCACCAGGCCGACCACCGCCGGGTAGTCGTCGGTGGCGAAGTCGATACGAGGCGTGAAGCCCGCGCCCTCGCAGACCTCCACCAACTGACCGCGGCAGCGCGGACAGCCGGCGATCCAGGGCTCCCCGGCGAGTTCGCCGATCGCGACGGACTCCGCGCGCGCGAGGCGGTGCCGTTCGGGCACCAGGCCGACCAGCCGGTCCGTCAGCAGCGGCCGTACGACGAGGTCGTCCCACTCCTCGGCGCCCGCCGCGCCCTCGTACCGGAAGGCCAGCGCCACGTCGCAGTCGCCCTCGCGCAGCAGTTCCACGGACTTGGGGGGCTCGGCCTCCTCCAGGGAGACCCGGGTGCCGGGGTGCGCGGCGCGCAGGGCGGCGAGGGCGGTGGGGACGAGGGTGGAGCTGCCGCTGGGGAAGGAGACCAGCCGCACCCGGCCCGCGCGCAGGCCGGCGATCGCGGCGACCTCCTCCTCGGCCGCCGTGAGCCCGGCGAGGATCCCGGAGGCATGCCGGACGAGTGCCTCGCCCGCCTGGGTCAGCCGCATCTCGCGGCCGCTGCGGACCAGCAGCGGGGTGCCGACCGAGGCCTCCAGGGCCTTCATCTGCTGGCTGACGGCGGGCTGGGTGCAGCCGAGCTCACGCCCCGCCGCCGAGAAGGAGCCGGTGGTGGCGACGGCGCGCAGGACGCGGAGATGACGGGCCTCGATCACCCTCCGATCATAAGTCACCCTTGGGCATGTCGCCCGATAATGCGTCGACGCTTTGAGGCCCACTCCCTTACCGTGGGGACATGAGGCTTCTCTCGGTGAACCTGGGCCGCGCGCGGGCAGTGGAGTACACGGACCAGCCCGAGGGCCTGACCGGCATCGACAAGCGGCCCGTCGACGGGCCGGTGCGGGTGACGGCACCCGGCCCCAAGGGCACGGCCGGAAGCGGGCTGGCCGGGGACTCGGTGTGCGACCTGCGCCACCACGGCGGCAACGACCAGGCGGTGTACGCGTTCGCGCGCGAGGACCTCGACGACTGGGAGCTGGAGCTGGGGCGCACGCTCGCCAACGGCGCCTTCGGGGAGAACCTCACGACCGAGGGCCTGGACGTGTCCGGCGCCCTGATCGGCGAGCGCTGGCGGATCGGCCCGGCCCTCGTGCTGGAGGTGACCTGCGGACGCATTCCCTGCCGCACCTTCCAGGCCCATCTGGGCGAGCGGGGGTGGGTGAAGCGGTTCACGCAGAAGGGTGCGCCGGGTGCCTACCTCCGGGTGATCGAGCCGGGCGAGATCCGGGCGGGCGACCGGGTGGAGATCGTGCACCGGCCGGACCACGATGTGACGGTGGCGCTGCAGTTCCGTGCGGAGACCACCCGGCGGGAGCTGCTGCCGCGCGTGCTCGCCGCGGGTACGGCCCTGCATCCGGAGGCACTTGAGGAAGCGCGGAGGTACGTGGCGAAGTACCCCGGCAAGCAGGGGCCGCGGCATGAGCCCTGAGCCGCCGTCACGACACGGACTCCGTCCGTCCGGGTAACTACTCTTGGGCCATGACAACGGCTCTGATTACGGGATCGACCGCGGGGATCGGTGCCGCGTTCGCGCGGCGGCTGGCGGCCGACGGGCACAACCTCGTCCTGGTGGCACGGGACACCAAGCGGCTGCACGAACAGGCGACCGAGCTGCACGACCGGCACGGCATCGAGGCCGAGGTGCTGACGGCCGACCTGGCCGAGGACGCCGGCATCGAAACGGTCGCCGCGCGGCTGGCCGACCGCAGGAACCCGGTCGACCTGCTGGTCAACAACGCGGGCTTCGGCAACAAGGGCCGCTATCTCGATGTGTCGATGGCCGACGAGCTGCGGATGCTCAAGGTGCACTGCGAGGCGGTACTGCGGCTGACCTCGGCGGCGGCGGAGGCGATGCGCGAGCGCGGGCGCGGCGGGGTGGTGAACGTCGCGTCGGTGGCCGCGTTCGTCCCGCGGGGCACGTACGGGGCGTCCAAGGCGTGGGTCGTGCAGTTCACACAAGGCGCGGCGAGGGACCTGGCGGGCAGCGGCGTACGGCTGATGGCGCTGTGCCCCGGCTTTGTGCGCACGGAGTTCCACGAGCGGGCCGGCATGGGCACGGACAACATCCCGGGCTGGATGTGGCTGGACGCGGACAAGCTGGTCGCGGCGGCGCTGGCCGATCTGGCGCGCGGGAAGTCGCTGTCCATCCCGGACCCGCGCTACAAGACGCTGATGGGTCTGGTGAAGGTGACACCCCGGGCGCTGCTCGGCGGGATCACCTCGAAGACGGGACGCAAATACGGGCCCCAGTAGGCCGATCGGGAGGCCGTCGGCAGCAGGCTCCGCCGTGTGCGAGGCCGGACGGCGAGGCCGGACGGGCAGGTCGAAGAGGGAGCTGTCGGGGCCGGGCAGGCGGCGGCAGGCTGAACGTCAGACGTACCGGGCGGCCCACTGGTGAGGCGCCCGGGTTCTCCGCCCCGCCCTACCTTCGAGGAGACTCCCATGGCGCTCACTGCCGCCCGGACGGCCCACAGCGGCGCGTCCACCATGCCCGCGGGCCGTTCCGACCTCGCGGTGCGCTCGCGCCTCGCCGCGTTCAACGCCTTCCTTCTCAGCGGTCTCACCCTGTGGCTCGGGCTGGTGACGCTGAACAACCTGAACGACTTCGGCACCAACCGGGCACTGATCAGCCGCATGCTGACCATGACCGACCTGCTCCACGACCCGGTGCGCGGCAACGGCCTGCAGTGGCGGGCGCTGCCGGACTCGATGGCGACACCGACCCTGATCGGCGTCATCGTCTACGAGATCCTCACGGTCGCCCTGCTCGCCCGGGCCGCCGTGCTGCAGGTGCGCAGGGCCCGCGGCCTGCACGCCGGCATCGTCACCACACGGCACACGAACCTGGCGCTGGGCGCGTTCATCGGCCTGTTCCTGCTCTTCCTGTCGGGCGGCATGTGGTTCGGTTACTGGATCTACATCGGCGCCGCGCAGCAGGTCCACTTCACCGGCCTGATCATCGGTCTGCTGGCCGCGCTCCTGGTCAATCTCCCCTCGGTGACCGGGGCGCAGCAGGAGCAGTGAGCCAGCCGGTGACCGGCGCCCCGTCGGCGGTCCGTCCGATACTCCTTCTTCCCCAAAAGGAGTACCGGAAGGACCGCCGATGGGGCATGTGTGCCCGGTCCGGCGTTCATTACCGTCCTTGGCCATGGGGGTATACACCGCACGACTCAGCGCTCAGCTCATACATGACGGCACGGAGCTCGTTCCTCTTTCCGGCACCCACGGCATCACCCGGCACCGGAAGGGTCTCTGCTTCCGGCTCTTCGTCCAAGAAGCACGCCCCAGCGTCCAGTTCATCTTTCTGATGCGGTTTCTGGCCGGGGCGGTCCTGGCGGTCGACGGACGGTTCTCCGGTCTCGGGGCGCCCGTGGTCGTGGCGGGGATCGGCTGGGTGCTCGCGACGTTGTTCACGTACGGCATCAACGGGGTGTGTGACGTACACGAGGACCTGGTCAACAAGACGGGCCGGCCCATCGCCCGGGGAGAGCTGCCGCCCGGGATCGCGGCGGTGTGGACCTGGCTGTGCGCGGCCGGTTCCGTGATCGCGATGCTGTCCACCGGCAGCACCCTGCTCACCGCGTACGACCTGCTGTTCCTGCTGCTCGGATACGCCTACTCCGCGGCCCCGTTCCAGCTGAAGCGGACCGCTGCCGGAGCCTCCGGCTCGGTGCTCCTGATGGGGTTGCTGACCTATGCCACGGGGTGGACGGCCGCCGGGCGGACGCTGCCCACGGGACCGGATCTCGCCGTCGCGGCAGCGATGTCGCTCTGGATGGCGGCGGTGGGCGCGGTCACCAAGGACTTCTCGCACGTCGCCGGCGACACGGCGGCCGGGCGGCGCAGCTCGGTCACCGCCTGGGGCGACGGGACGGCGCGGCTCACCGGAGCCGTCGGGGCGCTGGCGGTGGCCGGGATCTTCGCGGCCGTGGCCGCGCACCGTCCCGCGCTGCTGGGACCGGCGGCCGGCGTGCTGCTCTGCGGTGCGGTCGCGGTCGCGGTCCTGTGCCGTACGACCCGGGGGAACGAGGCCAGGGGGCGTACTCCGTACCGTGCCTTCATGGTGACGCAGTACCTGACACATCTGACGCTCTTCGCGACGCTCGGCTGGGCGGCGGCGTAAGCCCGTGCCGCTCGACCCGGGTTCGCCCGCCTTCCGGCCTGGTGTGCACGTGTCTCCCCGGAATCCCCGTGGGACGCGGACACACCGGGCCGTCGCGTCGCGCTCAGGACCGGCGGCGCAGGCCCGCTCCGAAGCGGGGTTCGGCGGGGAGGCGGCCCGGTGCGGGGATCAGCCGGCGTTCGACCGCCTTGTTGACGGCGTCGATACGGGAGACGGCGTCGAGCTTGGCGAAGATGTTGCGCATGTGGCGCTTGATGGTGCCCTCGGCGATCCCGAGCCGCACGGCGATCTGACGGTTGCTCATGGCCTGTGCGACCAGGCCCAGGACTTCGGCCTCGCGATCGGAGAGAATCCCCTCGGGCGTGGCCGGTTCGGGGCGCAGGCTCGCCGGTGAGACGGACACCGTGACCGTGCGCCCGCTGCCGCCTTCGCCGTCGCGTACGGCGGAGACCAGCGTCTCGCGGCCGGCGCTCTTGTGCAGATAGCCGCTGACCCCCAGCCGCAGCAGCTCCTGCACCAGCTGCTGGCCGTCGTACATGCTGAGCACGATGATGCGCAGGCCGGGGTCTCGCTCCAGGAGTCTGCGGACGGTCATGGGCGGGTCGTTGCGGGGCATCTCGATGTCGAGCAGGACGACGTCGGGGCGGTGTTCGGCGGCGAGCCGGACGGCGTCCTCGCCGTTGCCCGCCTGGGCCACCACCTGGAATCCGGGCTCGGTGCGCAGCAGGTCGCACAGGGCTTCACGCAGCAAGGTGTGGTCGTCCGCGACGAGGATGCGGACGGTGTCGCCGAGTTCGCCGCCCGCCATGGGCCTGTGGTGGTCGCTCACCGGACGCCGTGGCCTTCCTTGATGGGTATCCAGATGGTGACGTGGGTCCCGCGACCGCGTGCCGAGTCGATGTGCAGGGTGCCGTCCACCAGGTCGGCCCGCTCCTGCAGTCCGGTCAGCCCGTTGGCGCGGCGGCCCGCGCGGGTCTTCGCGACGTCGAAGCCGAGGCCGTCGTCGATGATCTCGGTCTGGATCTCGTGCGGAGCGATGTCGATGTGGACCACGATGTTGCCCGCCTCCGCATGCCGGAAGGCATTGCGCAGGCATTCGCGGACCATGATGAACAGCTCCTCGGACACCGGCTGCGGAATCCATTCGTCAAGGCCGCGCACCCACACCCGGACCGGGGCGACGGAGTCGCCCATCGAGGCCACGAACTGGCTGATCGCCTCCTCCAGGCAGCCGGAGACGGACGGACGGCGCAGTTCGGTGACGAGTTCCCTGGTCCGCGCCAGCGTTTCCAGAATGGCCGCCTGGGCGGACCGTACGGTCGGGGGCACGTCGCCGCCCCGCCGGCTCAGCTCGACCTCGTAGAGCTCCAGTTGGCGCATGGCCAGGCTCAGCGAGTTGCCGACCTGGTCGTGGATCTCGCGGGCCAGTTTGCGGTGGCCCTGTTCGTGCACCTCACGGACCCGGCCGAGCATGAAGGAGTCGTACGCGATCGAGCCGACCTCGAGGCGGCGGCCGATGCCCTGCTGCAGGGCGCGGACGGCGGCGGTGTACCCGTTGACCCGCTCGGAGTCGTTCTCGCCGACGTCCTCGATGCTTCTGAGCAGGTATTCGAGCACCGCGTCGAAGAGGATGACACCGGCGCGCACCGAGTGGGTGAGGTGGATGCTCTGCTGGACGCGAATCCCGCCCAGGTCGACCACTTCGGCGATCTGGCTGTCCGTGACCGTGGTCCGTCCGAGCGCGAGGCTCTCGGCGCAATCGGCGAAAATTCGACGGGCCTGAAGCTCGCACTGTTGCCACACCTGGGTGGTGCCGACGAGCGGACTGCTGATGGCGCGCAGGCGTGCCGCGTAAGCGGCGACGGCCGCGTCCTCGTACGACCTGAAGCGGCCCGCGGAAATGGCGCTGAGACGGTCGGTACGGCTGCCCATGAATTCGCCCAAGACGTTCTCCTCCCCCGTGGCCCAGAGCCACCCCCGCGGCGTCCGATCCGGGTGCAGAGTAAGCCCAATCAGCAGTGATTTCACAGAAGGTGGCGCAAAAGAGCCCCTTCGGAATTCACTTGAAAAAACAACTGGATGGCCGACGAAAACAGGCCCGGCAGCGGGGGACTGCCGGGCCTGTCGGGGGGATGGCTGCTTGCCGGGTCCGGCGCGAATGCTCTGGCCCGGGCGGACGCTACGAGCGGCGGCGGAGCACCGCGGCGCGCACCTTCAGGAGCGTGGGGAGCAGGGCGTAGACCACGGCCGGGACGACCACACCGGTGACGATCAGGTTGCGCAGCAGCACCGGGAGGCCCATGACATAGGGGCCGATCAGAAGCTGCGCGACGGTGAGGGCCGCGAAGACCGACAGCCAGGTGAACAGGAACCGGGTGTGGATGGAGGGCAGCGCCGCCGGGGACGCGGCCTGGGCCCGCGCCGGAGTCCGGGGAGCGGCGGCCGTCGCGGCGGTGGCGGTCTCGGCGGTGACGGCGGGGCGGGAAGCGACGGTGGTCATGACGGATTCCAATCCGGTCGGCGTCTGCGCGGCTGAACTTCTGGATCGCTGGATTGCTCTGCCGGCTCTGGAGCCGGTTGGCGCGGGGTGTTGCTGAGTCCTGGGGCCGGGGCTGTGGTGCCTTGCCCGCGGCGACACCACAACTAAAGCAACCAACCAGTTGGATGTCAACCAGCTAGTTGGTTGGCTATTGGGGGTGGGGCGTCCTAGCCTGGAGCCATGACACGGGACTCTGGCCACACCAAGGAGCGGCTGCTCGCCGCCGCCACCGAAGAATTCGCAGCTCACGGGATTGCCGGCGCGCGCGTCGACCGCATCGCCGCGAACGCGGGGGTCAACAAGGAGCGCATCTACGGCTACTTCGGCAACAAGCAGAAGCTCTTCGACGTGGTCGTGGCGCGCGCCCTCGACGAGGTCGCCGAGGCCGTGCCGCTCCAGGGCGGGGACGATCCGGCCGAGTACGTGGGGCGGGTCTACGACTTCCACCGTGACAACCCCGTGCTCGTGCGGCTTCTGCTGTGGGAGGGCCTGCACTACCGCAACGACGTGCTGCCGGGGGAGGACAGCCGGCGCGGTCATTACGAGGACAAGATCGCTGCGCTCGCGCAGAGCCTTGGGCTCCCCCGGGCCCTGGGCGAGGAGGCGTCCGCCGAGGTCGCTCCCGTGCTGCTGACCCTGATCGGCCTGGCCGTATGGCCTCACGCGGTGCCGCAGATGGCCCGGCTGATCCTGGGCACGGCCGCGCCCGAGGTGGATCTGCGCGAGCACGTGGTGGAGTTCGCGAGACGGGCCGTCGCGGGGGCGCGCGCCGGGGTCTGACGCCGGGGGGATCCGGGGCGGGGCCCGTGCCCGGGGCGGGACCGTCGTACTGCTGTAGCAGGCCGGGATGGCGGTGGAAGCCGTACCGTGCCATCGCGACCGGATGGCTGCCGCGGGCCGGGATCCGTGGCCGGGCACCGGGCCACCGCCCCTGCACGGCTCCAGGCCCTCCCCCTCCCCGCACATCCAGGCTGGGGCACCGGTCCGGCGCTTCCCGTGCTGGATTTCGTCCGGCGGCCACGCCACGCCCCCGCGCCCGAGCTGCCGTTGCACTGCTCACGGGCGGGCCCGTCCGTGCTCGGGGCACAGGAGTCCGGACCGGCACCGGCCTTGCCGCCCCTGCGACGGCACCGCTCGGCTCGGGCCGCGTCCTTCTCCTCCCAGGACATCAGGCGACCGAGGCATCCCCCTACCACTTTCGGTCCGTCCGCCCCCCGTCTTGGAGGCACTGGCCCCCTGCGCGGGCCACGGCGGCTCTAGCGTCTGCGGCATGGAAGGCCCACGGGGGGCACCGCCGAGGACCCAGAGGACCCATGGAGGTAAGGCCACCATGTCACCGCACCGCGCTGCTCTCGAGGCAGTCGCCGCCCAGCCCTTGAACATCGTTCTCTCCATCCGCGACGATCTGCAGCGCTACGGACTCGAAGGCATGCTGAGGTCCCTCCGCGAGGTCGCCGCCTGCCATCCCTTCGCCGACCTCACGTCCGCCGTGGACGCCGTGCGTGACCCGGCGACCGACCTGCTGATCGTGGCCCCCGAGGCAACGGACCTGGACCCCGACTCCGTACTGCACCGCGTGGCCGCCTACGGAGTGCGCGTGCTGCTGCTCCTGCCCGACCTGGACTCCGTGGACCTGGACCGGGTGGCGTCCCTGTCCGGCGCGTCGCTGCTCTGCTCGGACGGCCTTCAGATCGAGGACCTGCACAAGGTGCTCACCGCGATGGGCGAGGACGAGGTCCACATACCGGCCGCGCTCACCCGCCTTCTGCTCCAGCTCGCGGGGCGCGGCCGCGGCGCGCCGCAGGCCGTCCCGGCGCCGCCCCGGCTGACACCGCGGGAGCGTGAGGCGCTCGGGCATCTCGTCGAGGGCCTCAGCAACAAGCAGATCGCCCGCCGGCTGCACATCTCGGAGCACGGGGTGAAGCGACTCGTCGCCAGCATCCTCGCCAAGCTGAACTGCCCCAACCGCACGCTGGCAACGGTCCGCGCCCTGCGCGAGGGCCTGTGCGCCCCGGCGGCGCAGCACCCCACGGGCCGCCCCGCCCACCGCTCCTCCCAGGACGGCGATGTCCGCCCCGTCCCGTCGGCCACCGGCCAGGTGGTTGCCTCCTCCCTCACGAACGGCAGGTAAGCCCCTCCATGTATCCCGACAGCACTCCCCACAGCGCTCCCGCGGCCTTCTTCGACGTCGACGAGACCCTGGTCAACACGAAGAGCATGTTCCACTTCCTGCGCTTCTGGATGGCCCGGCACGGCGACGACGGCAGCGGCTACGAAGCCGTCATGGCCGGCGTACACCGGGCAGCAGCCTCCGGCGTGCACCGCTCGGAGATCAACCGGGCCTACTACCGGCGGTTCGCCGGCGTACCGTACGAGGCCCTGCTGGAGGCCGGGCGGGACTGGTGGCAGCAGTACCGCCGAGGATCCGCCGCCGTCGTCGTCCCGGCCTGGGCCGCGGCCACCCGGCACCGCAAGGCGGGCCATCTGCTGGTCCTGGTCTCGGGGTCGTTCCGGGGCTGTCTGGAGCCGCTCGCCGAGGATCTCGGTGCGCACCGCATCCTGTGCTCGGAACCCCTGCTGGACGCCGACGGCCGGCTGACCGGCGAGGTCGCACGGCCGATGATCGGCTCGGTCAAGGCGGACGCCGTGCGCGAGACCGTCGTGGAGCTCGGCCTGGTCGCCGCGGACTGCAGCTGCTACGGCGATCACTCCAGCGACCTGGACATGCTCGGCACGGTGGGCAACCCGGTGGTGGTCGGCGGCGACCGGGTGCTGCTCGAGCACGCCCAGCAGCTCGACTGGCCCGTCCTGCCCGCCACCCCCGGACACCTGCCGTCTCCGGACGCCTCGCCCACGCGGCTGCTGACCGCGGCCGAGCGACGCTGAGCGCTCCGCCGGAAGTGCCGCGATGCGCGTCCGGTCCCTTGTGGCGCCGTCGTGGCCGGTCGCACCCGCACGCGGCGGACCCGTGTCCCGATACGGCCTCGCGGAGCCCTTCAGGGCACCACCGAACCATCCCGATACGGCCTCGCCGCGCGCCCTGCAGCGCACCGCCGAACCGCTTCCGGCTTCGCCCGGCCCTGTCTGACGACCGTCCCGGGTCACCCGTCCCTCACCGGCCGCGCCTCACCGCGATCGCGGTGAGGACGAGCCCGTCCCGTACCGCCCAGTGGCCGGTGAACCAGGCGATGCGGTCCCCGTCCACCACCGGCCCCGGCACCAGCAGGCATGCCGTGTACGTTCCGGCGTCCGGGTCGAAGGTGAGCCGGGCGTCGCGGAAGCCGAGCCAGCGCCGGGCCAGCGGGTACCAGGCCTTGTAGACCGTCTCCTTGGCGCTGAACAGCACGGTCGCCCAGTGCACCGCGGGGTGGCTGCGCTCCAGTTCGCGCAGGTGGGCTCGTTCGTCCGGGCCGGTGATGTACGCGACGAGCTCCTCGGCGAGCGGCTCGTGGGGCTCGGCGTCGATCCCGATGGAGTGGTACTCGCGGCTGTGCGAGAGGGCGGCGGCCCGGTAGCCGTCGCAGTGCGTCATGCTGCCCGTCACCCCGGCCGGCCACTCCGGCTCCCCCTTGGGACCCGAACCGACCGGGGCCGGCGGCACCCCGAGCACGGTCATCGCCGTACGGGCGCAGCGCCTGGTGGTGACGAATTCGCGCCGGCGGTGCTCCACCGAGTCCGTCAGATACGGCTCCTCCTCCGGGAACACCGGGAAGTCGAGCAGGTCGACCGTGGTGTCGGCACCGGCGACGGCAGGCGGAAGTATCTGCTGAATCATTTCTTCTCCTGGGCGGAAGGCGCCGTGAAAAGGCGCACCAGGGCCCGCCGGATGCGGCGGGCCACTGCCATCCCAGGACAAGGTCATGACAGCACATCGCTGCCCCGATGGTGCCGCGACCGATGCCTCTTCCGCTACATGGCCGTCCGGGCATACCCGGGAGCGCTGCCCGAACGGCTACGCCGGGTCGGCCACTCCGAACGAGGTCCCGGAAAAGGCAGATTGAAACCCGGAACGACACCTCCCTAGAGTTTTCCCATCGAAATAAACCAAGGAAATTCGCGACCAGAACAACGCGACCAGAACAGCGCGACCCAAAAACGCCGTAGAACAATGCGACCGAATAACGGGAGATCCCGATGCCCCATTCTTTCCTGGACCGGCTGAAAACTTTCGGTGATGCCGAGGCCGTCGTCTTCGAGGGCCGCTCCCACGGCTACGACGAGCTGCTGCGCCTCGTCGACGACTGGCGCGGCTTCCTCGACCGCCACCAGGTGGCCGCGGGCGAGGTCGTCACGCTGGAGGGCGCCTACTCCCCGCAGGCCAGCGCCGGCCTGCTCGCGCTGATCGAGCGCGGTGCGGTCGTCGTACCGCTCAGTGCGATCCCGGCCGCCAAGCGCGCGGAGTTCCTGGACGTCGCACAGGTGGAGGTGGTGATCGAGGTCGACGCGAAAGGCGGCGAGCACCGGGCCGACCGCACCGGGCGCAGCGCGGCGCACGAGCTGTACGAGGAACTGCGCGCCACCGGGCATCCGGGCCTGGTCCTGTTCAGCTCCGGTACGACAGGCCGCAGCAAGGCCTCGGTGCTGGACTTCGAGAAGGTACTCGGCCGCTACGGCGAGCCGACCCGGCCCGGCCGCATCCTGTCCTTCCTCAGCCTGGACCACATCGGCGGCGTCAACACCCTGCTGCACACGCTGAGCCAGGGCGGCACCGTGATCACGGTGGCGGAGCGCACGCCGGACTCCGTTTTCGGGGCGGTCGCCGAGCACCGGGTGGAGATCCTGCCCACCACGCCGACCTTCCTGAACATGGTGCTGATCTCCGGCGCCCACGAGCGGCACGCCACCGACTCCCTCGGACTCGTCACCTACGGCACCGAGCCGATGCCCCTGCAGACCCTGCGCCGTCTGGCCCAGGCGCTGCCGGGAGTCCGGCTGAAGCAGACGTACGGCCTGTCGGAGCTGGGCATCCTGCCCACCCGCTCCCGGGGTGACGACACGCTGTGGGTGAAGCTCGGCAACTCCGGGTTCGACCACAAGATCATCGACAACGTCCTGTGGATCCGCTCGGAGATGGCGATGCTGGGCTACCTCAACGCCCCGGCCCCCTTCGACGAGGAGGGCTACTTCAACACGCAGGACGTCGTCGAGGTCGACGGCGAATGGGTGCGGATCCTGGGCCGCAACTCCGAGATCATCAACGTGGGCGGCGAGAAGGTCTACCCGAGCGAGGTCGAGAGCGTCCTGCTCCAGCTGGACAACATCGCCGAGGCCACGGTCAGCGGCCGGCCCAGCCCGGTGACCGGCATGGTGGTCAAGGCCACCGTGCAGCTGGTCGAGGCGGAGGACCGGCGTGACGTCATGCGCCGGGTGCGCGAGTTCTGCGCGCAGCGCCTGGAGGCGTACAAGGTGCCGGCCCTGGTCGAGATCGCCGCCGCGCCCATGCACTCCGACCGGTACAAGAAGATCCGGAGCGCGGCATGAGCGCCCACGAGCCGGCGACCGGGACCGGAGCCGTGACCGCCACCGGGAACGACGACCGCGTCGCCGTGATCAGCGGCGGCAGCAAGGGACTCGGCCGGCTCCTGGTCGAGCGGCTGCTCGTGGACGGCTGGCGGGTGGCGACGTTCAGCAGGTCGGCCAACGAGTTCGTCAAGGACCTTCAGGTCACCGCGGAGGACCGCTTCCTGTGGGAGGCCGCCGACCTCACCGAGCCCGACTCGCTGCGGGAGTTCGTACGGACGGTGCGGCGCCGCTTCGGCCGTGTGGACCTGCTGATCAACAACGCGGCGGTGCTGCACCAGGAGCTGTTCCTGACCACGTCCGCGAAACAGACCTCGACGCTGATCGCCGCCAACCTTCTCGCCCCGATCACGCTCGCGCACGCCTGCGCCCGCTCGATGACGAAGCAGGGCGGCGGCCAGATCCTCAACGTCTCGTCCATCAACGCCATCCGCGGCTATCGCGGTGTCGCCGTCTACTCCGCCACCAAGGCAGGGCTCGACGGATTCAGCCGGAGCCTCGCCCGGGAGCTCGGCGCCTTCAACATCCGGGTCAACTCGATCGTCCCCGGCTTCTTCGACAGCGACATGACGTCCGACGTCACGGAGCGGAACCGGGAACGCATCCAGCGGCGCACGCCGCTCGCCCGACTCGGCGACATCCATGAGATCGCCGACGCCGTCCTCTACCTCATCTCACCCGACGCCTCGTTCATCACGGGGCAGACCATCGTCGTCGACGGAGGAATCACATGCTGACCACGACCGACATCACCGCGACCGTCCACGAGCAGATCAACGCCCTGCTGAAGGAGGCCGGCAAGCCCGTGCTCCTGCTCACCGGGGACGAGCCGCTGGCCCGGATCGGGCTCAACTCGCTGCTGCTGGCCCGGCTGATCATCCAGCTGGAGATGGAGTTCGGCGCCGACCCGTTCGAGGAGGACTACGTGATCTCCGACGTGCGGACGGTGGGCGCGCTGACCGACGCCTACATCGAGACGCTGGCGAACCTGGCCGCGGCCACCGCCTGAGCCCGGACCGCCCACCACCACGACCGGAGGGACCGACCCATGTCACGCTCCACGGCACAGTCCATGTCGCCCGATGCCGTCATCGCCGTCGGCGACCGCTTCGAGGACTTCCTCGTCAACCGCGGCACCGTCCCCGTCTCCGACCTGCTGGCCCGGCTGCGCTCCGGCGACGTGCCGGAAGGCCTGGCGGTCGCCATCGGACAGGGCCTGAGCGACGAGCAGTTGGCGGAGATACGCACCCTGGCCGACCGGCACGCGCCGGCGGTCACGGTGGCCAAGTCCGGGGTGCCCGAGCGGGCCCGGCAGCAGCTCACCCACAAGCACGACGCCAAGAACGTACTGATCGGGCCGGTCGGCCAGATCGGCGAGAACCGCTTCGCCGCCGACCTCGTGCTGGACCAGCGCGTCGAGGTCCTGGAGGACCACCTCACCGGCCAGCACATACCGGCCATCACGCTCCTGGAGGCCGCCCGGCAGTTCTGGACCGTGGTCACCGAGCAGTTCTACGTCACCGGCCCCGACCGCACCCGGTTCGTCATCGGCTCGGTCGGCTCCACGTTCCACAGCTTCGTCTTCCCGCTCGCCGCGACGCTGCAGTACGAGCTGCTGGAGCTGACCCCCACCCCGGTGGGGCCGGTCTTCAAGTGCCGGATCTCGATCCACCACGGCGACACGCTCGCCAGCGTGATCGACGCCGAATACCGGGTGATCCCCGAGCCCTTCAGCGTCAAGCAGGAGAAGATCGCGGCCCGTCAGGCCGTGGTCGCGGAGCTGACCCGGCTGCGCGACCAGGCCGCACCGGCGATGAGCGGCGGCCAGGCTGCCTGACACCGCCCCTGTCCCTGTCCCTACGACCCCTTCCCCCCACGACCCGAGGAGAGACAGATGCTGTGGGCGATCCACTGCCTCGACGCACCGGGCACCGCCGAACTGCGGGCGGCCCAGCGGCCCGCGCACTCGGCCCGGCTGCGGGCCACGCCGGTGCGGCCGGTGCTCTACGGGCCCCTGGTCGACGCCGACGGCACCACCGCGGTCGGCAGCCTGATCGTGGTCGAGGCCGCGAACCGGGAGCAGGTGGAGGAGTACGCCCTCGCCGACCCGTTCGCCGTCTCGGGCGTCTGGGAACGCATCGACATCCAGGCGTTCGCTCCCTCGCAGCGCTCCCCCGTGCGGCTCACGGAGGAGGCCGCCCGGGCCACGGAAGGACGGCCGTGACATCCGTGAGCGGCCGTCCCCGGCTCCCGCACGGCGTCGGGCCCCGGGAGTTCGCCGAGGCACTCACCGCGTTCCGCGCGGTGCTCGGCGACTCCCGGGTACTGACCCACGAGGACATCGCCCTCGTGGGCTACGACGACCCGCAGCCGGTCCTCGGCCCCGGGCACTTCGTCCCCAGCGCGGCGCTGCTGGCCGCCTCGGTCGACGACGTACGGCGCGTGCTGGACGTCGCCAGGACCTTCGGTGTGCCGCTCGCGCCCGCCCTGCCCGGCCGCAACACCGGGCTCGGCGGCGCGGCCCCCCGGTTGCCCGGCGCCGTCGTCCTCGACCTCAGCCGGATGAACCGGGTGCTGGAGGTCGACGAGACCTTCGGGTACGCCGTCGTCGAGCCGGGCGTCACCTTCGTCGACCTCGCCGCCCATCTCGCCGCACGCGGGCTGCCGTACCGGGTCGACCCGGTGGGCCTGGGCTGGGACAGCGTCGTCGGTCACGCCCTGGCCACCGGCGGCCTCACACCGTACGAGGACGAGCCCGCGCTGTGGTGCGGGATGGAGGTGGTACTGCCGGACGGCGACCTGGTGCGCACCGGGATGGGCGGCCTGCGCGCCTCACGCTGCGCCCATCTGTGGCCCTACGGTTTCGGCCCCTCCTTCGACATGATGTTCGCGCCGCCGAACCTGGGGATCGTCACCAAACTCGGCATCCGGCTCCGCCTCGCGCCGCCGTACCGCCGTACCTTCACCGTCTCCGTGCCGCGGGCGGAGGACCTCGGCCCGCTGGTCGACGCCCTGCGGACGCTGCGCGCCGACGGCACGCTCCCCGAGTCGCCCACCGTGCGCGGCCTGCTGCTGGACGCGGCCGCCGCGGGCCGGTGCCGCGACACCCTCCCCGGCGCTCCGGGCCCTGTGCCCGACAGCGCCCTCGCCTCCGTCATGGCCGATCTGCGGCTCGGCCACTGGAACGCGTACGGCGCCGTGGCCGGCAGCCGTTCCGTCGTGCACGCCCAATGGGCCGCCGTGCGCACGGCGCTGGCGCCGATCCCCGGGGTGCGCTGCAGGCTCGGCGAGCCGGACGACGGGCGTGACACGCCCGGCCTGTGGGGCGACGCGGCCGACGGCTGGCTGAAGCACGGCGGGCATCTTCCCGTCACGCCCGTACTGCCGGGTACCGGCGCGGACGCCCTGGCACAGTACGCGCGGGTGCGCGGGCTCGTCCGGACGGCCGGAAAGGACTATCTGGGCTCGTTCGTGGTGGGCCGACGGGTGCTGCACCACCATGTGCCCGTCGTGTTCGACATCCGCGACCCGGACGACCGGGCCCGCACCCTGACCTTGTGCGAACGCCTGGTGGCGGACGCGGCGGCGGCCGGGCTCGGCGTACGGCACGCGCACCCGGCCCTGATGGACAAGGTCGCGGAGACCTACGCCTTCCACGGGCACGCGCTGCGACGGCTCGGCGAGCGGGTCAAGGACGCGCTCGACCCGGCAGGCGTGCTGGCCCCCGGCGCCCACGGCATCTGGCCCCGCCGCTACCGCGGCCTGAGCCTGTGACCCGGTAGCACCCGAGACCCGTACCGAAAGGAGACCGACCATGTCCATACAGACCCTGAGCAACAGCCAACTGGCCGAGCTCGAGGAGGAGTTCGCGGCCCCGTCCGCCTCGCCGTCGCTGCGGGCCCGTACCGCCGAACTGGACGGACTGCGCGCGGGCGTGGTCGCGGGCGACACCGCCGCCACCGAGCGGCAGCACGCCAAGGGCAAGCTGACGGCCCGGGAACGCATCGAACTCCTGCTGGATCCGGACACGTTCAGCGAACTGGAGCCGCTGCGCCGGCATCGGGCGACCGGCTTCGGCATGGAGGAGAAGCGTCCGCACACGGACGGCGTGATCGGCGGCTGGGGCACGGTCCACGGCCGTACGGTCTTCGTGTACGCGCACGACTTCCGGATATTCGGCGGCGCGCTGGGCGAGGCGCACGCGCAGAAGATCCACAAGATCATGGACATGGCCATCGCGGCGGGCGCTCCCCTGGTGTCGCTCAACGACGGCGCGGGCGCCCGTATCCAGGAGGGCGTCACCGCGCTCGCGGGCTACGGCGGCATCTTCCAGCGCAACACGAAGGCGTCGGGTGTCATCCCGCAGATCAGTGTGATGCTCGGCCCGTGCGCGGGGGGCGCCGCCTACTCGCCCGCCCTGACCGACTTCGTCTTCATGGTCCGCGAGACGTCCCAGATGTTCATCACCGGCCCCGACGTCATCCAGGCCGTCACCGGCGAGCAGGTCACCCAGAACGGGCTCGGCGGCGCGGACGTGCACGCCGAGACGTCGGGTGTCGCGCACTTCGCGTACGACGACGAGCGGACCTGCCTCGAAGAGGTCCGCTATCTGCTCTGTCTGCTCCCCCAGAACAGCACCGAGACACCGCCCGAGGTGCCCTGCGACGACCCGGCCGACCGGCCCTGCGCCGAGCTGCTGGACATCGTGCCCGCGGACCCGGCCCAGCCGTACGACATGCACCGGGTGGTCGAGGAGGTGGTGGACGAGGGCGAGTTCCTCGAGGTCCAGGAGCGCTGGGCGGCCAACGTCATCTGCGCGCTCGGCCGCATCGAGGGCCGCCCGGTCGGCATCGTGGCCAACCAGCCGCTGGTGCTGGCCGGGGTGCTCGACATCCATGCCAGCGAAAAGGCCGCCCGGTTCGTACAGTTGTGCGACGCCTTCAACATCCCGGTGGTGTCACTGGTCGACGTGCCCGGTTTCCTGCCCGGCGTGGACCAGGAGCACGGTGGCATCATCCGGCACGGCGCCAAGCTCCTTTACGCGTACTGCAACGCGACCGTCCCCCGGATCCAGGTGATCGTGCGCAAGGCGTACGGCGGGGCCTACATCGTCATGGACTCGCGCTCCATCGGCGCGGACCTGTCGTACGCGTGGCCCGCCAACGAGATCGCCGTGATGGGCGCGGAGGGCGCCGCGAACGTCATCTTCCGCCGTGAGATCGCCGCGGCCGACGATCCGGAGGCGACCCGGGCCCGGCGCGTGGCCGAGTACCGCGAGGCACTGATGCATCCGTACTACGCCGCCGAGCGCGGGCTCGTCGACGACGTCATCGCCCCGCAGTCCACCCGGGCCGTCCTCGCCTCGGGGCTGCGGATGCTGCGCACGAAGAGCGCGCAACTGCCGCACCGCAAGCACGGGAACCAGCCGGCATGAGCGCCGCCGACGGCATCGATGGCATCCGGGTCCTGTCCGGCGAGCCGACGCCCGAGGAGATCGCCGCCGTCCTGGTCGTCCTGCACAGCCTGGTGAACCAGCGCGTGGCGGCCCGGCCCGCCGACGTCGTCCGCCCCGCCGCCTGGGCCCGCGCGGGCCGCACGCAGGGCATCGCGCCGCTCCGGTGGGAAAATGGAGCGTGACGGAACCGGACCAGGGGGGCCGGAGGCAGCGCCATGACGTTCGTACAGCTCATCGAGTGCAGGACCAGCCGGCTGGACGAGATGAACCGGCTGATGGACGACTGGGTCGAGCAGACCAGGGGCAAGCGGACGGCGACGCACGCGGTGGTCGGCAAGGACCGTTCGGACGCGTCGCACGTCGTCGAAGTGGTGGAGTTCCCGACGTACGAGGACGCGATGCGGAACTCGAACCTCCCGGAGACCGGCCGGATCTTCCAAGAGTTGGTCGCGTTGTGCGACGAGATGCCTACGTTCACGGATCTGGACGTCGTACGCGACGAGCAGTTGTACGAGAGCACCGTGCGGCGGTTCCTCGACACGCTCGCCACCGCGGGCGAGCTGCCGCCGCTCAACGACCTGCTCGACGAGGACATCCACAGCCACGATCCGATCAATCCGCAGAACACGATCGGGCTGGACAACGCCCGCAGCGAGTACCGGATGTGGCGGAGCGCCTTCGACTTCACCTTCACGGTCGAGGACGTGCTCGCCCAGGGCGACCGGGCCTGTGCGCGGTGGACCTGGAACGCCACGCACAAGGGCGATTTCCTGGGCATCGCCCCCACCGGCAGGCAGGTCGCCATGACCGGGATGACGCTGTTCCGGTTCGGCGACAACGGCAAGATCGCCGAGACCTGGTGGCAGCACGACCAGCTGGGGCTGATGCAACAGCTGGGCGCCCTCGACCAGTTGGAGCAGTAGACAGCGCAAGGCCCGGCACTCCGCGGGGAGTGCCGGGCCTTGGCTCAGGAGCGTGTCGCTCAGTGGGAGTGGCCGTGACCGTGGCCGTGGCCCGCCTCGGCCGGCTCCTCTTCCTTCTTCTCGACGACCAGGGTCTCGGTCGTGAGCAGGAGGGAGGCGATGGAGGCGGCGTTCTCCAGGGCGGAGCGGGTGACCTTCACCGGGTCGATGACGCCGGCCTTGACCAGGTCGCCGTACTCGCCGGTGGCGGCGTTGTAGCCGTTGCCCTTCTCCAGCTCGGCGACCTTGGAGACGATGACGTAGCCCTCGAGGCCCGCGTTCTCCGCGATCCAGCGCAGCGGCTCGACGGCGGCCTTGCGGACCACGGAGACACCGGTGGCCTCGTCGCCCGTCTTGCCGAGGTTGTCGTCCAGGACCTTGACGGCGTGGACCAGCGCGGAGCCACCACCGGAGACGATGCCCTCCTCGACCGCGGCGCGGGTCGCGGAGATGGCGTCCTCCAGACGGTGCTTCTTCTCCTTCAGCTCCACCTCGGTGGCGGCGCCAACCTTGATCACGCACACGCCGCCGGCCAGCTTCGCGAGGCGCTCCTGGAGCTTCTCGCGGTCCCAGTCGGAGTCGGTGTTCTCGATCTCGGCCTTGATCTGCGCGACGCGGCCGTGCACGTCCTCGGTCTTGCCGGCGCCGTCGACGATCGTGGTGTCGTCCTTGGTGACGGTGACGCGGCGGGCGGAGCCGAGCACGTCCAGACCGACCTGGTCGAGCTTGAGGCCGACCTCCTCGGAGATGACGGTGGCACCGGTGAGGATCGCCATGTCCTGCAGCATCGCCTTGCGGCGGTCGCCGAAGCCGGGGGCCTTCACGGCGGTGGCGTTGAAGGTGCCGCGGATCTTGTTGACGACCAGGGTCGACAGGGCCTCGCCCTCGACGTCCTCGGCGATGATCAGCAGCGGCTTGGAGGCACCGGCCTGGATGACCTTCTCCAGCAGCGGCAGCAGGTCGGCGATGGCGCCGATCTTGCCCTGGGTGATCAGGATGTACGGGTCGTCGAGGACGGCCTCCATACGCTCCTGGTCCGTCACGAAGTACGGCGACAGGTAGCCCTTGTCGAAGGCCATGCCCTCGGTGAAGTCCAGCTCCAGACCGAAGGTGTTGGACTCCTCGACGGTGATGACACCGTCCTTGCCGACCTTGTCCATCGCCTCGGCGATGAGCTCGCCGACCTGCTGGTCCTGGGCGGACAGCGCGGCGACGGCGGCGATGTCGGACTTCTCGTCGATCGGGCGGGCCGAAGCGAGGAGGTCCTCGGAGACGGCGGCGACGGCGGCGTCGATGCCCTTCTTCAGGGCGGCCGGGGAGGCGCCGGCGGCGACGTTCTTCAGGCCCTCGCGGACGAGCGCCTGGGCCAGCACGGTGGCGGTGGTGGTGCCGTCACCAGCGATGTCGTTGGTCTTGGTGGCCACCTCCTTCACCAGCTGGGCGCCGAGGTTCTCGAACGGGTCCTCGACCTCGACCTCGCGGGCGATGGTGACGCCGTCGTTGGTGATGGTGGGGGCGCCGAACTTCTTGTCGATGACGACGTTGCGGCCCTTGGGGCCGATCGTCACCTTGACCGTGTCGGCAAGCTTGTTGACGCCGCGCTCAAGGGCGCGACGGGCGTCCTCGTCGAACTTCAGGATCTTCGCCATGACAGCGTGAGCCCTCTCGGAAATCTTGGGTGAACGAAAACTGCGCCCCCGGCGCCCGGCTTCCTATGGGTCGCGGGGGCCAAGGGCGCAGCTCAAAGCAACGAAATGTGCTTTCGGGTGAATTACTTCTCGACGATCGCGAGCACGTCGCGAGCCGAGAGGACGAGGTACTCCTCGCCGTTGTACTTCACCTCGGTGCCGCCGTACTTGCTGTAGAGCACGACGTCGCCGACCTTGACGTCGAGCTCGACGCGCTTGCCGTCCTCGAAGCGGCCCGGGCCCACGGCCAGGACGACGCCCTCCTGGGGCTTCTCCTTGGCGGTGTCCGGAATGACCAGGCCCGAAGCCGTGGTCTGCTCGGCGTCGAGCGGCTGGACCACGATGCGGTCCTCAAGCGGCTTGATGGCAACCTTGGAGCTGGCGGTCGTCACGATCCGACCTCCCCCTTCGGAGATCTCACGGGGTTAACTGTCTGAGGTGGCGACCAGGTGGATCCGTCGTCGCGGGTGCCGGACCTGCCCGTCGCGTTGTTGGCACTCTCCAGGGGGGAGTGCCAGAGCCGAGACTATGACCGCGATTAGCACTCGGTCAAGCGGAGTGCCAATGCCTGCGGCGCGTCGGCCGTGGTTCCGCTGTCGGCGTACGCCTGTACAGCGCACCCGCCCCCCTGGGGGCTGCCGCCCCCAGACCCCCGCATCGGCCTGAACGGCCTCGTCCTCAGACGCCGGACAGGCTGACTATGGCTGGGCGACGCCATCGCCTGCGGGTGAAGTCACGGCCGCCGCGCCAGCGGTGCGTCACAGGTAGTCCTCCAGGCGGCCCACCATCAGGCCGCGGGACTGGGCGCGGCGCAGTAGGCGGGCCGTGCGGTCGCAGAGGGTGGGGGCCGTCGTGTCGTCCGAGGCCACGTTGACGATGTCGCCCGGGCGGAGGTGTTCGGGGCCGTGGGTGTACGTGATGCCCTCGGCGGTCGTCTCGGCACGCCAGAGGACCACCGCCGAGACACCGCAGTCCTCGGCCGCGCGCAGGGTCGTCCTGTCGTAGGCGCCTTGGGGCGGGCGGAAGAGGCGGGGGCGGTGGCCGAAGCGGGACTTGAGCTTGTCCTGCTGGCCGCAGATCTCGGCGCGCTGGCCGGCGTACGACAGCCCGCGCAGCGAGGCGCGGCCGAGGGTGTGGTTCTGGACGCCGGCGCCCGCCGACTGGAGGCGGGCGAGCCGGGCGTACCCCGGTCCGGCGGCGCGGTCGGTGAGGAACACGCTGACCGGGAGCCGCAGTTCACGGACCATGTCGGCGAAGCGGGAGTCCTTCTCGGCACCGTCGCCGTAGGTGAGGAAGACGACCCGGTCGCGGGTGCGGACGCGGTCCACCACCGGAGGCAGGGACCGGCCCGTCGTGTGCCGCCCCACGGGACGCACCGTGGGCGTCGGGGCCGGGGAGAGCGGCGATCCCAGGCCCCAGCGACGGTACGCCTGCTCCCCGTCCGGGCCGTGCGGCCGTACCCGCGCGGCCGCCTTCTTGCCCAGCCGTTCGATGGGGTCGACGGACTGGGCGCAGCCGCTCACGGGAAGCAGCACGGCCGAGGCGAGCACGGCCGCCGTCAGTGCCCGGCACCGCCGCCGCCCCCTCGGCCGCTTCACAGGTAGTCCTCCAGGCGCGCCACCGCGTACCCCTCGCGGGTGACCTTGTTCAGGAACCGGCGCATGTCGTCGACCATCGTGCCGTCCCAGTCGTCACGGCCCCGGAAATGGGTGAGCACGATGTCGCCGGGGTGCAGGCTCTTATCGTCCTCGCGGTACTCCCAGTGGTCGACGAAGACCTCCTCGTCCCAGATCGGCGCGTACTTGATGCCGCAGGACTTCGCGGCGCGCAGGGTGTCGCCGTTGTAGTTGCCGTAGGGCGGACGGAAGACGGTGGGGGTCTTGCCGAACCACTTCTCCATCACGCCCTGCATGCCGCAGATCTCGTTCTTCTGCTCCTCGTAGGACAGACCCGGCAGATAGGGGTGGTGGAGGGTGTGGTTGTTGAGGGTGACGCCCTCGGCCTGCATCTGCCGGAAGTACGCGTAGTCGTCCTTGATCAGGTAGTTGCTGAGGAAGGCGGTGTACGGGACCTTCAGGTCGCTCATCATGCGCAGGAACGCCGGGTCCTTCTCGGCGCCGTCGTCGATGGTGAGGAAGACGACCTTCTGCTTGGTGGGGATCGTGGTGAAGACCGGCGGCAGCTTCTCCTCCTCCTGGCCGTCGACCTCGAAGCCCGCGCGAGCGGTGATCCGCGGTTTGCGGGCCGGGGGCGGCGGAGGCATCAGGGGGACCTGGTCCAGGCCCCAGTGCCGCGCGGCGGCCGCGAGGGCGGCGCGGTCGGCCTTCAGACGGGCGGCGTAGGAGTCCAGGGCGCGTGCGGGGGGTGCCTGAAGCCTCTGCTGGCCCGGGGCGGGACGTACACCGGCGTCCGGGCCCGACCCCGAACAGCCGGAGACGCCGGCGGCGACGGCGAGCGCGGCGACGCCCGCACGGAGACCAGCCCTCTTCAGGGCCCTATTTTTGTCATTTTGTACGACTGCTCGCATGGTGCCGGATCCTCGCAGGCCCCGGCCCCGAACCGGGGCAGGCACCGCCGCCGGAGGCGCACCATCCACCGACTGGCCCACAATGACCCGGTGAACGACCTCCTCCCCTTCCGCTCCCTGCTCACCCCCGAGGGCCGCGCCCTCCTCGACGAGGTCCGCGGCACGGCCCCCGCCGACGAACTCGCCGTCGCCACCCGGCTGCGCCGCGAACACCCGGCGGACCTGGTGTCGGCGGCCCTCGGCCAGGCCCGGCTGCGGCAGCGGGCGGCGGCGAAGTTCGGGGCCGAGGACGCCGAGCGGATGTTCTTCACACCCAACGGGGTCGAGCAGTCCACACGGACGAGCGTGGCGGCGTACCGGGCGGGACGCCTCCGCGAGCTGGGGGTGACCTCCGTCGCCGACCTGTGCTGCGGCATCGGCGGCGACGCCATCGCCCTCGCGCGCGCCGGGATCCGGGTGCTCGCCGTGGACCGGGATCCGCTGACAGCGGAGGTCGCGCGGGCGAACGCCGAGGCGCTGGGGCTGGGCGAGCTGATCGAGGTGCGCGAGGCGGACGTGACGGAGGTGGACACATCCTCCTACGATGCCGTCTTCGTCGACCCGGCACGGCGGGGCGGACGGGGCCGGATCTTCGATCCCGAGGCATACTCCCCGCCGCTCTCGTGGGCGGTGGGCGCGGCCTCGGCGGCCCGGGTCGCCGCGCTGAAGATCGCCCCCGGCATCCCCCACGAGACGGTCCCGGCCGGCGCCGAGGCCGAGTGGATCTCCGACGGCGGGGACGTGAAGGAGGCGGTGCTGTGGTTCGGCGCCGGGATCCGGCCGGGCGCCGTGCGGGCCACGCTGCTGCCGGGGCCGCGGTCACTGCTCGGGCGGGGGCTGCCGGATCCCCGAGTGCGGCCCGTGGGGCGGTACTTGTACGAGCCCGACGGGGCCGTCATCCGGGCGCATCTGGTCGCCGAGGTGGCCGAGTCGGTCGGCGGCGGGCTCGTCGACGAGACCATCGCGTACGTCACGGCGGACGAGCTGCGGCCGACGCCGTACGCGTCCGCCTACGAGATCACCGATCAACTCCACTTCAACGTGAAGAAGTTGAAGGCACTGCTGCGGGAGCGCGAGGTCGGCACGCTGACCGTGAAGAAGCGCGGGTCGGCCGTGGAACCCGAGGAGTTGCGGCGGAAGGTGAAGCCCCAGGGGCCCAACTCGGCGACGGTGTTCCTCACACGCGTCGCGGGTGCCCCGACGATGCTGCTCGGGGCGCCCGCGAACGGCTGAGCGCCTACTGCGTGGCCTTGGTCCGCAGCGGGGACAGGTTCGGCCCGGTGGCCGCCGTGCCCTTGGGGGCCGTGACTCCGGACGGGGCGGTCTGGGCGAACGAACTCGCCGTCGGCGCCACGCCGTTGTAGTACGGCAGATACGTCCACTGACTGCTGCTCGCGCTGATCGCCGTGCCCGCCGAGTTCAGCGCCGTGGCCGACACCGAACCGGTACCGCCGAAGGCGGCCACGGTGTTGATGCCCGCGGCGCCCTTGACCAGGTACGACTTGGTCTCGGAGGAGAGGGTGGCGACATCGGTCCACAGCAGCGGGCCGAAGACGTTCATCGCCGCTGCCGCCGAGGTGCCGCCGCGCCAGCTGTCGGTGGAGGCCAGGGCCGCGCTGCTCGCGCCGCCCCACCAGAAGCGCGCGAGGGCGGTCGCGGTGCCCGCGTTGCTGCTCGCCGTGACCGGGTAGTACGTGTACGTCGACGGCCAGTGGGAGAAGGACGTGTGGGTCAGCGCGTACTTCGCCGAGGTACCGACCGGGATCATGTAGGTGGTGCGCGGGTCGAGGCCGTTGAGGTACGACTTCACGGACGAGGTCAGCGAGTTGCCGTCGTTCAGCACGACGACCGCCTTGCCGCTCGTCCCGTCCGCACCGGCGGCCGACGCGGCGGCGAGCGCCGAGTGGTAGTCGTTGCCGGTGGCGATGAAGACGTAGTCCGGCGCGCTGGTGATCGACTTGGCGACGGCCACCGAGGTCGAGTAGCGGGAGGTGCCCGCCAGGCGCTTCGGGGTGAAGCCGAGCGAGGAGACCTTCGAGGCGACGGAGCTGCTCAGGATGGACGTGCCGCCGACGAGGTAGACGGTCGCGCCCGGCTTGAGGGTCCGCTTGAGCTCGCTCTGGACGGACGCAGACAGGGAGGTGCCCGAGGTCATCAGGACCGGACCGTGCTTCTTGCCCGCGAGCGCGGGGGCCGTGAGCGCGTACGACGGGCTGTCCTTGGAGATCAGCACCGCGGACGAGGCGTTCATCAGACCGGGCTCGCTGTGCCCGACGGTGTTCCAGGTCCAGCGGGACGCGGCGATGTTGCTGCCGTAGACGTCGGCGCCCCAGACCCGGGCGACGGAGTTCTTGCGCAGCGGCTGCCAGGCGGGCGAACGGCCGCCGTACGGGAACGGGCTGCCCGCGCTCACGGAGTCCGCGGTGACCGTGAGGACCTCGAGCGCGTCCAGGCAGCAGTGGTCGACACCGGACTCGGTGTAGTGCCCGGTGTAGTGGACGACCAGTCGGTCGCTCGCGGGCGCCCAGGAGGGGGACGCGTAGTCGCCGATGTCGTTGCTGAGGCGGCGCTCGCCGGTGCCGTCGGCGTTGACGGAGAACAGCTGGGCGTGGCCGTCGACGGTGCGGACGAAGGCGACCTTGGCGCCGTCCGGCGAGAGCGCGGGGGCACCGCCGTTGGTGGTCAGCGTCTTCTGCGTGCCCTTGGCCGCGTCGTAGAGGACGACCGACGGGGTCGTGCCGCCGCACGACGTGCCGCCGCGCTGGAAGGCCACGAGCCGGCCGACCGCGGCGGCGCTCGGCAGGGTGTCGCAGCCGCCCCCGGTGGCGAACAGGGCGCCGGCCGTACCGCCGTCGGAGGGGACGGAGTAGAGCTTCTTGGTCGCGGAGAAGACGATCCCGGAGCCGGCGTTCCAGTACGTCGGGTGCGACGGCGAGCGGCCGTTCTCGACACCGTCGTACACCGTGGTCGGCGTACCGCCCGTGACGCTCACGGTGCGCAGGAATCCGGCCTCCTCGAAGGCCACGCGGCTGCCGTCGGGCGACCACGCGGGAGTCTCCGCGTCGGAGCCGCCGTAGACGTACTTGCCGCCGGCTCCGGTGGAGTCGACCAGGGTGATGCCGTCGTTGATGACGGCGATACCGCCGTCGGTCGCCGGCCAGCCGCTGACGTCGGCCGTCGCGGCCGGGGCCAGCACCGCCGCCGTGCCCGCGGCGAGGGCGGTGACGGCGGCGAGCGCCACGAGTCTGCGGCGCGTGGAAGATCTGTCGGATGGCAAGGAAATACCCCCCACGGGTGATCAGTGTCGCTGCCGGACCACGCGAACATCAGGGGTCGCCGGGGTGAAGGATGGGTGTCACACCCATGTACGGCAGCGGCGCAACTGTAAGCCCTTGCTGATCAGGAAGGGAATGGCGGGTCAGCAGTTACTTGTGTGGCGGTCCTGGCCGCCGGTCGAGCTCCCGTACCCGCGCGGCCAGCAGCTCCCGCTCCCGCGCGTTGCGGGTGAGGTCGGCGGCCCGCGCGAGCTCGGCGCGCGCCTCCGCCGTACGCCCGAGGCGGGCCAGCAGATCGCCGCGGACGCTGGGCAGCAGGTGGTAGTCCCGCAGAGCGGGTTCGGCGGCGAGGGTGTCGAGGATCGCGAGGGCCGGGCCCGGGCCTTCGGTCATGGAGACGGCGACCGCGCGGTTGAGTTCGACGACCGGGGACGGGGCGCGGACGGCGAGCAGGCCGTAGAGGGTCGCGATGGCCGTCCAGTCGGTCTCCTCGTAGGAGTACGCGTGCGTGTGACAGGCGGCGATCGCGGCTTGGAGGGCGTACGGGCCGGGGGCGCCGACAGCGGCGGCGTCCGCGCGGCCGAGGGCCTTGATGCCGCGGGCGATGAGCATGCGGTTCCAGCGGCGGCGGTTCTGGTCCTTGAGGAGGACCGGTGCGCCGTCGGGGCCGGTGCGGGCGGCGGCGCGGGACGCCTGGAACTCCAGGAGGGAGGTCAGGGCGTGGACCTCCGGTTCCTTCGGCATGAGGGAGGACAGGACGCGGGCCAGACGCAGGGCGTCCTCGCACAGGGCCGGGCGCAGCCAGTCGTCTCCGGCGGTGGCCGCGTACCCCTCGTTGAAGATCAGATAGATGACGTCGAGCACGGAGCCGAGACGGGCCTCGCGGTCGGGCCCGTACGGCACCTCGAAGGCGACGTTCTTCGTCGCCAGCGTGCGCTTGGCACGGACGATCCGCTGCGCGACGGTCGGCTCGGGCACGAGGAAGGCTCGGGCGATCTCGGGTGTCGTCAGACCGCCCAGCAGACGCAGGGTGAGGGCGATACGGGCCTCGGCGGACAGCACCGGGTGGCAGGTGGTGAAGACCAGCCGGAGCAGGTCGTCGTCGATGTCCTCCGGGTCGGCGGGCTCGTGCGGCGGGGCGGTGGTCTCCAGGTCGCGGCCGATCTCGGCCAGCTTGCGGGCGTAGCGCTCCCGGCGGCGGACCAGGTCCACGGCGCGATGCCGGGCGGTGGCCATGAGCCAGGCGCCGGGGTTGTCGGGCACGCCGTCCCCGGGCCACTGCTCCAGGGCGGCGACCAGGGCGTCCTGCGCGAGCTCCTCCGCGATGCCGACGTCCCGGACGATGCGGGTGACGCCGGCGATGACGCGTGGGAACTCCAGCCGGAAGACGGTCTCGATCGCCCGGGAGGCGGGGGGCTGCTCGGGAGGCTGCTCGGTGGGCTGCTGTTGCACAGCCCACCATGCAACACCTCCGGCGGCCGTACGCCAAGAAATGTCAGCCCTCGGCGATCTCGCGGACCTCGCAGGTCACCGTCCAGTGTGCCTCGTGCACCTTCAGGAACCGCTTGGTCCACTCCAGGGCCTCGGCCTTGTCCTTGCACTGCATGAGTGCGTAGCCGCCGATGACTTCCTTGGACTCGGTGAACGGTCCGTCGGTGACGGAGAGCTCGCCGCCCTCCCAGCGCACACGGGTGCCCTGGGCGGAGGGGGTCAGCCCGGCGGTGTCGAGCATGACGCCGGCCTTGGTGATCTCCTCGATCAGCTCGCCCATCCGCTGCATCAGCTCGGGGCTGGGGCCGTCGGCGGGGGCGGTGGACTCGTCGATCCGCACGAGCGACAGATAGCGGGGCATGGTGGCTCCTTCGGTCCGATCGGCGGGGCCTCTCCCCGCCTCTCACCCATGCGTCGAACGGGAGACACCCGAATCGACACGCACCCCGAAATTCTCCGAAGATTTTTTCCACGTCCCGGCTTCCTCGGGAGTTTCCGCAGGTCGTACGGCGATTCAGTCCGCCCGCAAGGAGTCCCACAGTTTGCTCGCCGCCGGTTCCTTCGCCACCACGCGGTTGGGGTCGGACGGGGCCGTGACCACCGGCATCGTCAGCGTTCTCACGTGATCGGAGGACAGACCCTTCAGGCTCTGGCCGAGGCGCGTCAGTTCCTTCAGGGAGTCGAGGCCGGTGTCCGTGGTCAGGCTGGAGGTCACCGCGTCGGCGACCCGGTACAGCTTGGCCGGGTCGGTGAGCAGGTCGGTGGCCGCCATCTGCTCCAGCAGGGCCTTCACCAGCTTCTGCTGGAGACCTATCCGGCCGAGGTCGCTGCCGTCGCCTATGCCGTGCCGGGTACGGGCCAGGGCCAGTGCCTGCTTGCCGTTCAGATGGTGGGTGCCCGCCGTGAGGTGCAGATGGCTCTTGTCGTCGTCGATGTCCTCGTCGGTGGTGACCGTGACTCCGCCCAGGGCGTTCACCAGTTTCGCGAAGCCCGAGAAGTCGATCTCGATGTAGTGGTCCATGCGGACGTCCGTGATCGACTCGACCGTCTTGACCGCGCACACCGGGCCGCCCACCGAATAGGCGCTGTTGAACATGGCGTTGTAGGCCTGCGCCGTGGAGCCCCCGGAGGACAGCGGGCAGGACGGGCGCGTGACCAGCGTGTCGCGCGGGATGCTGACGACGGTGGCCTCGGTGCGGCCCGCGTCGATGTGCACGACCATCGCCGTGTCGGAGCGGGCGCCCGAACTGCTGCCGCCGCCCAGCTCCTTGTTCGCCTTGCCGCTGCGCGAGTCGGAGCCCAGGACCAGGATGTTCACGGCCCCGGTGGGCAGAGGGGAGGCCGAGGCGGAGGCGGACGGGGTGACGACCGCTCGCGCCGGGCGGTCGTCACCGAGCGCGCTGTTGATGTCGACGCTCTTGATGTTGTTGTTGAGGTGCCAGTAGGCCCAGCCCCCGGCGGCGATGCCGAGCACCAGTACACCCGCCAGGGTGAGACCGGCGGCCTTCAGCACCCTCGACCGCCGGCCCAACCGTCTGCGCTCGTCGCCGTTCTCGTCGTGTACGGTCACGGCAAGAACGTAAGTCCGAATTATTAGGGGACTGTTAGGTTCCGGGGCGAGAAGCCGTTTTCTTCGGAAAATCTCACGCTTCTCAGCGCCCCCTCAGCCCGGGCTCGGCCGAGGCTCAGCCCAGCGTCACCGTGGGCACCGGATTGCTGCCGCTCCACGACGCGTTGAACCCGAACGTCACCGAACCACCGTCCGGGACCGACCCGTTGTACGAGGCGTTCACGCACGAGACCGCCGCGCCGGACTGGGTGCAGGTGGCGTTCCAGGCCTGGGTGATCCGCTGGCCCGCACCGTACGTCCAGCTCGCCTTCCAGGACGCCGGCGAGGCACCGGAGCAGGAGATCCGCACCTGCCCGGTGAACCCGGTGTTCCACTGGCTGGTCACGCTGTACGTCGCCGTGCAGGCGCCGGTCGGAGGCGGTGTGGTCGTGCCGCCGCCGAGGGCCTCCGCGATCGCGTAGTACGCCGGTTTCGGCGCGTAGTTCTCGTCGTACGGCGTCGCCGCCCCGTACCCCGGGAAGGTGCTCGGCACCCAGGAGTCGGAGTCGGTGAAGCCCCACACGGTGACATTGACGCAGCGGGTCACGGCCACGCAGGCGGCGACGACCGACTTGTAGTCGGCGGCCTGCTGGGCCAGCTTGGTGGCGTCCGAGGGCAGCGCCATCCGTACGTCCAGCTCGGTGATCGCCACGTCCACGCCCAGGTCGGCGAAGCGCTGGATGTTCTGCTGGAGCGTGGCCGGGACCTGGCCGAGGATCAGGTGCGCCTGCAGGCCCACGCCGTCGATCGGAACCCCTTGTTCCTTCAGGGACTTGACCAGGTTGTACAGGGCGGTGCTCTTCGCGTCGACACCCTCGACGTTGTAGTCGTTGATGTACAGCTTGGCGTTCGGATCGGCGGCGTGCGCCCAGTTCAGGGCGCTGGCGATATAGCCGGAGCCGAGGCCGTTGTACCAGAGCGTCGAGCGGTAGGTGCCGTCCTCGTTGAAGGGCTCGTTGACCACGTCCCAGGCGGCGACCTTGCCCTTGTAGCGGGTCACCTCCGTGCTGATGTGGTTCTGCAGCAGGCCGCTCAGCTGGGCGGACGTCCAGCCGCCGTTGGTCAGCCAGCTCGGGTTCTGGCTGTGCCAGACCAGGGTGTGGCCGCGCACCTGCTGGTTGTGCGCCTGCGCGAAGGCGACGATCTGGTCGGCCTCGGTCCAGTTGAAGGAGCCCTGGGTAGGCTCGACCGTGCCCCACTTCATGGCGTTGCCGGGAGTGAGCGAGCCGAACTGCGCCCCGGCGAGGTCGCCATAGGTCCCGGTGAGCTTGGAGCCGGTGACCGCCGTGCCGATGACCTTGCCCTTGGCGGCGGCGAGATCGCGCAGCGGGGTGTCGGCGGCGTGCGCCGCGGGCGCCGTGAGCAGCAGTGCGAGCCCGGTCACCAGTGACGCCAGGGATAAGCCGGTCCGCAGAGTTCTTCCGATTGCGAGCGTTCTTCTCATTGCGGGTGCCTCCGAAAGTTTCGGCCGTGCAACCGATTGACTGCCGAGGAGTGTCGGGGCACGCGCACCACTCGTCAATATGTCAACTTCCGGCCACCCACTTCACTGCGCTTCACTCCGCGGGCGCCGCCGTGCTGCTGCGGACCACCAGGCTCGTCGCCAGCTCCACCCGGGTCGCCGTCGAGGACTCCGCCTCGCGCCCCAGGTCGAGCACCAGCTTGGCCGCCGCCTCGGCCATCTCCATGAGCGGCTGCCGTACGGTCGTCAGCGGCGGCCCCACCCAGCGGGCCACCGGCAGATCGTCGAAGCCGACCACGCTCAGGTCCTCCGGGATGCGCAGCCCCAGCTCGCGGGCGGCCTCGTACAGCCCCAGCGCCTGCAGGTCGTTGCCCGCGAAGACGGCGGTGGGCCGGTCCGGGCGGCGCAGCAGTTCGAGGCCGAGCCGGTAGCCCGCCTCGTGGTGGAAGTCGCCGGTCCTGATCAGGCCCTGGTCGACCGGAAGGCCGGCCGTCTCCAGCGCCGCCCGGTAGCCGTCGACCCGGGCGCGGCTGCACATCATCCGGGACGGTCCGCTGATGGCACCGATGCGGGTGTGGCCGAGGTCGACGAGGTGCCGGGTGGCGGCGAGGCCGCCCTGCCAGTTGGTGGCGCCGATGGACGGCACGTCGGCGCCCGGGTCGCCGGCCGGGTCCATCACCACGAACGGGATGGATCTGCTGGTCAGCAGGGCGCGCTGGGACTCGTCGAGCCCGGACAGGACCAGGATCACCCCGTGCGGGCGGCGGGCGGCGACCTGGTCGGCCCAGGTCCGGCCGGGGGTGAGCCGCCCGGCGGACTCCGACAGCACGACGCTCAGGCCCGCGTCCCGGGCCACGTTCTCCACGCCCCGGATGACCTCCATCGCCCAGGCGCTCTCCAGCTCGTGGAAGACCAGGTCGATCAGGGGCGAGCGGGAAGCCTCGGCCCGGCGGCGCCGGTAGCCGTAGGCGCGCAGCAGTTCCTCGACCCGGGTGCGGGTGGCGGGGGCGACATCGGCGCGGCCATTGAGGACCTTCGAAACAGTCGGAGCGGACACGCCGGCCTCGCGGGCGATTTCGGCGAGTGTCGCGGTCTGCGTTTCTGCGGGCTTCGGTGGCTTCATGCCCGCGATCGTATCCCTGCGCGACCCCTTGACGAAGCCTCCGCCTGGCCATACCTTCCCGGAACATTCGCTCTTCCGACCGAAACATTCGTACGAGAGGTGCTGTCATGGAGTCCCAGACGTCCAACGGCGGGCGTACTTTCAGCAGGCGCTGGATGCTCGGCGCCGGCGCCACCACGTTGCTCACCGCCGGACTCTCGGCCTGCGGCTCCTCCGGCGGATCCGGCGGCGGCACGCTCACCGCCTTCGTGTACGGCGATGACGCGGCGAAGGTGCAGGTCAAGGCGATCAGCCGGTTCAATGCCTCGGCGGCCGCGAAGAAGGCGAACGGCAGGATCAAGCTGGAGAAGGTGCCCGGCTCCGACTACCCGGCCAAGCTGCGCACGGCGATGGGCTCACCCCACGCGCCCGACGTGTTCTTCAACTGGGGCGGCGGTTCGATCAAGGCGTACAAGGACGCGAACCAGCTGGTCGACCTCACCGACACCATCGGGTCCGACCCGGTCCTCAAGGACGGCTTCCTGCCCTCCGTCCTCGCGGCGGGCGGCCTGAGCGGCCGCAACTACGGCATCCCCATGCGCGGCATGCAGCCCGTGATCCTCTTCTACAACAAGTCCGTCTTCGCCGAGCACAAGCTCCAGCCGCCCACCACGTTCGACCAGTTGCTGGACATCAACAGCAAGCTGAAGAAGGCCCGGATCACCCCCTTCGCCCTCGGCGGCGCCGACATCTGGCCCGAGCTGATGTGGCTGGAGTACCTCACCGACCGCATCGGCGGGCCCGAGGTCTTCGACAAGATCAAGAACGGCGACTCCTCCGGCTGGGGCGACCCGGCGGTGCTGAAGGCCGCCGAGACCGTGAAGCAGCTCATCGACGACGGCGCCTTCGGGAAGGGCTTCAGCTCGGTGTCGTACGTCAACGGCGGCGCGCCCGCGGTCTTCGCCAAGGGCAAGGCGGCCATGCACCTGATGGGCTCCTGGGAGTACTCGACGCAGCTCGGCAAGTTCCCCGACTTCGCCAAGCAGAACCTGGGCTGGTGCGCGTTCCCGAAGGTCGAGGGCGGCGCCGGCGACATCCGCAACGTCGTCGGCAACCCCACCAACTACTGGTCCGTGAACGCCCGTACGTCCAACAAGGACGCGGCGATCGCCTTCCTGCGCGACTGCGCGTCGGAGGCGTACGCCAAGGACCTGGTCGCCAACGGCGACATCCCGACCACCTCGAACGCGGAGAAGCTGCTCGACGCCTCGCCGAACCCCGAGTTCGCCAAGTTCCAGTACCAGATGGTGCAGCAGGCCCCGGCCTTCACCCTGAGCTGGGACCAGGCCGTGGACCCGGACGTCTCGACGCCGATGCTCACCGAGATCAACAAGCTGTTCGTGGGGAAGTCCTCGCCGAGCCAGTTCGTGTCAGCGCTCCAGGGGCTGAAGTGAGCGCCGGTACCACCACGAAGGCAGGACGCCCGCATGCCGCATGGGCTCTCCCGGGCGTCCTGTTCTTCACCTTCTTCGCCATCGCCCCGATGGCCCTGGCCTTCTATCTGTCCTTCACCAAGTGGAACGGCCTGGGCGACCCGCAGCCGGTGGGCCTCGCCAACTGGCAGAAGCTGATCGACGACCCGCGCCTGACCCAGTCCCTGACGGTGACCGTCCTGCTGACGCTGGCGAGCTGGGCCTTCCAGACGGTCGTCTCCCTGCTGCTGGGTGTCTGGGCGGCGGGCCGGCAGCGCAACCGCGCGATCCTCTCCGCGGTCTTCTTCGTCCCGTTCCTGCTGTCCTCGACCGCGATCTCGCTGCTCTTCTACGCCCTGCTCGACCCGAACTTCGGCATCATCCAGCAGGACACCCTGGGCTCGACCAGCGGTGCCTTCCTCGCGATCGTCTTCGTCGGCGGCTGGCAGTTCATCCCCTTCCACACCCTGATCTACCAGGGCGGGGCACGGCAGATCCCCGACGTCCTGTACCAGGCGGCCGCGATCGACGGCGCCGGCCGCTACCGCCGGTTCTTCTCGATCACGCTCCCCCAGCTGCGCAACACGGCGACGACGTCGAGCGTGCTGATGATCGTCGGCTCGCTGACCTACTTCGAGACCGTCCTGATCCTCACCCAGGGCGGCCCCGGCACCGACACGGCGATCCTGCCGTACCTGATGTACGAGGCGGGCTTCAAGAGCTACGACTTCGGCTACGCGAGCGCCGTCGCGTCCTTCCTGGTGGTGGCGGCCACGGCGCTCTCCCTCGTCATGGTGCGGCTGACCGGCTTCGGCGCCATGCGCAGCACACGGGAAGGAATGTGACGGAGTGTCACACGATACGCTGCCCCGCCCCGTGAAGACCGGCGAGCCGCCCGCGAAGCCGGCCGCCCGGCGCCGCCGCGGGCACTGGAGCAGGCGCGCCAATCCCCTGGCCGGCCTGGGCGCGGTCATCTGGCTGGCGGTCGTGCTCGTCCCGATCTACGCGATGATCTCGGCCTCGCTCACCCGCCAGGACCAGGCCCTCGGCAACAACGCCCTGAAGCCGCCGACCGACCCGACCCTGGACAACTACAACACCGTCCTGCACAACGGCTTCGGCCACTTCCTCGCGAACACGGCGATCGTGGCGGCGGCGGTCGTGGCGATCGTCCTGGTCCTGTGCGTCCCGCTCGCCTACGTCGCCGTACGCACCCGAAATGCCTGGTCCGGCTCCGCCTTCCGGCTGTTCCTGCTGGGCGTGGCCATCCCCGCGCAAGCGGTCGTGGTCCCCCTCTACCTGATGATCGCGAAACTGAACCTCTACGACAGCCTCCTCGCGGTCGTCCTGCCGACGGCCGCCTTCGCCATGCCGGTGTCGGTGCTGATCCTCACCGGCACCCTCCGCGACATCTCGGAGGAGCTGTACGAGGCGATGGCCCTGGACGGCGCCTCGCCCACCCGCATGCTGTTCCAGCTGGTCGTCCCGCTGGCCAAGGGCGGAATCAGCACGGTCGTCATCTACTCCGCCCTCCAGGCCTGGAACGGCTTCCTCTTCCCCCTGATCTTCACCCAGTCCGACGGTCCGCGTGTGCTGACCCTCGGCCTGTTCAACTACGTGAGCCAGTTCGGCGTGAACATCCCCGCCCTGCTCGCCTCGGTCGTCCTCTCCGGTATCCCGATCTTCGCCGTGTACCTGGTCGCGCGCCGCGCGCTGGTCGGCGGGCTGATGGGCGTGGGCGGCAAGTGATCACCTCTATCCCGACGGGAGTTTCATGACCACCGCTCCTTGGCGCGACCCCGCCCTGCCCGCCGCCGCCCGCGTCGCCGACCTGCTCTCCCGGATGACCCTGGAGGAGAAGACCGCCCAGCTGTACGGCGTGTGGGTGGGCGCCGCCACGGACGGCGAGGGAGTCGCCCCGCTGCAGCGCGAGATGACCGCCGGCTCCGCCGACGACTGGGCCTTGCTGATCACCCTCGGCCTCGGCCAGCTGACCCGCTCCTTCGGCACGGCCCCCGTGGACCCGTCGCTCGGCGCCCAGGCCCTGGCCCGCGCGCAACGGCGGATCGCCGCCGCGGGCCGCTTCGGCATCCCCGCGGTCGCCCACGAGGAGTGCCTGGCGGGCTTCACGGCCTGGGGCGCGACGGCCTACCCGGTGCCGCTGGCCTGGGGTGCCACCTTCGACCCGCCGCTGGTCGAGGAGCTGGGCCGGCGGATCGGCCACGACCTGCGCTCGGTCGGCGTCCACCAGGGCCTGGCCCCGGTCCTGGACGTGGTCCGCGACCCCCGCTGGGGCCGGGTGGAGGAGACGATCGGCGAGGACCCGTACCTGGTCGGCACGATCGGCACGGCCTACGTCCGGGGCCTGGAGTCGGCCGGAATCATCGCCACGCTCAAGCACTTCGCCGGGTACGCGTCCTCGGCGGGCGCCCGCAATCTGGCCCCTGTCCGGGCGGGCGTACGAGAGTTCGCGGACGTCACGCTCCCCCCGTTCGAGATGGCACTGCGCGAGGGCGGCGCCCGCTCGGTGATGGCGGCGTACAACGAGACGGACGGCGTCCCGGCCTCCGCGGACCCGCGTCTGCTGACCGAACTCCTGCGGGAGGACTGGGGGTTCACCGGCACGGTGGTCGCCGACTACTTCGGCATCGGGTTCCTGGAGACGCTGCACAAGGTGGCCGGCAGCCCGGCCGAGGCGGCGCACCGGGCGCTGGAGGCGGGCATCGACATCGAGCTGCCGACGCTGAAGTGCTATGGAAAGCCGCTGGTGGCGGCCGTACGTGCCGGAACGGTCCCGGAGTCGCTGGTGGACCGCGCGGCCCGCAGGGTGCTGCTGCAGAAGTGCGAACTGGGCCTGCTGGACGAGGACTGGCAGCCGGAACCGGCGGGCCCGATCGACCTCGACTCGACGGCGAACCGCACCCTGGCCCGCCGCCTGGCGGAGGAGTCCGTGGTCCTCCTGGACAACCCGGACGGCCTGCTCCCGCTGGCCCCCGACACGCGGATCGCGGTGGTCGGCCCCCGGGCGGCGGACGCCTTCGCCATGCTGGGCTGCTACTCCTTCCCCTCCCATGTCCTCACCCACCACCCCGACGTCCCGACGGGCGTGGACATCCCCACGCTCCTCGACTCCCTGCGCGCCGAACTCCCGGACGCCAAGGTGACGTTCGCGGAGGGCTGTGGGGTGTCCGACCCGGACCGGTCCGGCTTCGAGGAGGCGGTGGCACGGGCGTCGGAGGCGGACGTGTGCGTGGCGGTACTGGGCGACCGGGCCGGTCTGTTCGGCCGGGGCACGTCGGGCGAGGGCTGCGACGTGACGGACCTCCAACTCCCCGGCACACAGGGCGATTTCCTCGACGTGCTGCTGGGCACGGGCGTCCCCGTCGTCCTGGTCCTGCTGACCGGCCGCCCGTACGCGCTGGGCCGCTGGGACGGCCGGCTGGCAGCGGTGGTCCAGGCGTTCTTCCCGGGCGAGGAGGGCGGCCCCGCGGTGGCGGGCGTCCTGTCCGGCCGGGTGAACCCCTCGGGAAGGCTGCCGGTGAGCGTGCCGCGCGCCCCCGGAGGCCAGCCGTGGACGTACCTCCAACCCCCACTGGGCCTGGCGGGCGAGGTCAGCAACCTGGACCCGACCCCGCTGTACCCCTTCGGCCACGGCCGCTCGTACACGACGTTCGCCTGGGAGGACTTCGAGGGCACGGCCCCGGAAATCGGCACGGACGGCTCGTACGCCCTCTCCCTCACGGTCCGCAACACCGGCGACCGCGAGGGCGCGGAGGTCGTCCAGCTGTACCTGCACGACCCAGTGGCCTCGGTGACCCGCCCCGACGTACGCCTGATCGGCTACCACCGCCTGAACCTGTCCCCCGGCGAGTCCCGCCGCGTGACCTTCCACTTCCACGCGGACCTGTCGTCCTTCACCGACCGCTCGGGCTCACGAGTGGTCGAACCGGGCACGCTGGAACTGCGGTTGGCGTCGTCCAGCGCGGAGGTACGGCACACGGCACACCTGACACTGACGGGCCCGGTGCGGCCACTCGGTCTCGACCGCCGACTGCGCTGCGAGACCCGGGAACACGCCTGACGGACGGCCGCCTCGGACCATGCCCGGAGGGAAGCCGTAGTGCTCCCCGCCACGCAGGTGGAGCGCTACCCCTCCCCCACCGACTCGAACCGCCACCGGTGCACAGGCCGGGAGGTCAAGTCGGCCGGGGGCTCCGGGAGTTCGGGGAGGTCGGCGTCCTGCGGGGCCTCCCACCATGTGATGACCAGGACCCGGTCCTCGGGAGCGCGGAAGGTCTCCCGGCGGAGTGGGGAAGCGGGGAGCTCCTGGGACCGGACCCAGGTGGTGAGGTCCTCGCCGCGGCCCTCCCTCGCCCTCGCTTCCCACATCAGTGCGACGCTCACGAGTAGAGGTTCCCCTTGCTGACGCCGACCTCGTGCACATGGGCGTGGTCGTGGGTGGTGCCCGGCACATGCGGGTCCGTCACCGGCAGCGAGGAGTCCGCGGACAGGTCCCAGCTGGATGCCGCGCGCCCGCGCGCCACCATCTCCGCGCCCAGCGCGGCCACCATCGCGCCGTTGTCCGTGCACAGCTTGGGGCGCGGCACGCGCAGCCGGATGCCCGCCGCCTCGCAGCGCTCCTGGGCCAGGGCCCGCAGCCGGGAGTTGGCGGCCACCCCGCCGCCGATCATCAGGTGGTCCACGCCCTCGTCCTTGCAGGCGCGCACCGCCTTGCGGGTCAGGACGTCGACGACCGCCTCCTGGAAGGAGGCCGCCACATCGCGCACCGGCACCTCCTCGCCCGCCGCGCGCCTGGCCTCGATCCAGCGGGCCACGGCCGTCTTCAGGCCCGAGAAGGAGAAGTCGTACGCCGGGTCGCGCGGGCCCGTCAGACCGCGCGGGAACGCGATCGCCTCCGGGTCGCCCTCGCGCGCGTAGCGGTCGATGACCGGGCCGCCCGGGAAGCCCAGGTTCAGCACGCGGGCGATCTTGTCGAAGGCCTCGCCGGCCGCGTCGTCGATGGTGGCGCCCATCGGGCGGACGTCGGAGGTGATGTCCGTGGACAGCAGCAGCGAGGAGTGGCCGCCGCTCACCAGCAGCGCCATGGTCGGCTCCGGCAGCGCGCCGTGCTCCAACTGGTCCACGCAGATGTGGGAGGCGAGGTGGTTCACGCCGTAGAGGGGCTTGCCGAGGGCGTAGGCATAGGCCTTGGCCGCCGACACACCGACCAGCAGCGCGCCCGCGAGCCCCGGACCGGCGGTCACCGCGATGCCGTCCAGGTCCTTCGCGCTGATCCCCGCGTCCTTCAGCGCCCGGTCGATGGTCGGGACCATCGCCTCCAGGTGCGCTCTGGACGCCACCTCCGGCACCACCCCGCCGAAGCGGGCGTGCTCGTCGACGCTGGAGGCGACGGCGTCCGCCAGCAGGGTGGTGCCACGGACGATGCCGACGCCGGTCTCGTCGCAGGAGGTCTCGATCCCCAGGACCAGCGGTTCGTCAGTCATTGATCTCGGTTCCTTGTACGGAGGTCGACCCGTCGGCGGAGCCGCTGTCGGATCGGGTGGTCAGTCGCATGACCAGGGCGTCGACGTTCCCCGGCTGGTAGTAGCCGCGCCGGAAGCCGATGGGCTCGAAGCCATGGCGCTCGTAGAGCTTCTGCGCCCGGACGTTGTCGACGCGGCACTCGAGCATCACCTCGGTGCACTCGAAGGCGGTCGCCGCGCGCATCAGCTCGGTCAGCAGCAGTCCGCCGAGACCGGTGCCCTGGTGGTCACGGGCCACGGCAATGGTCTGGATGTCGCCGAGGTCGCCCTGGGCGGCCAGGCCCGCGTAGCCGACGATCCGGTCGCCCTCGACGGCGACGACGTACCGCCGGCTGGCCTCCGCGCCCCGGGCGTGCGCCAGCTCGGACCAGAACATGCCGCGCGACCACGCGTCCTCGGGGAAGAGGTCCTTCTCCAGTTCGAGGACGGAATCGATGTCCCACCAGCGCATCTCGCGCAGTCGGGAGGGTACGGGCTCGGTCACTTGGGGGTGACCACCTTGTAGTTCTTGGGGACCTGGGCATCGGGGCGGCGCAGATACAGCGGCCGGGGCTCCGGCAGCTCCTCGCCCGCGGCCAGCTTCTCGGCGGCCAGCGAGGCAAGAGCCGCGGCGGAGACATGCTCGGGCTCGTGGACGTTCGGGAAGGTGTCGGGGTAGAGCAGCGCCCCCGCGCCGACGGCGGGCAGCCCCGCCACCCGGTCGGCGATGTCGGCGGGCCGGTCGACCGCCGGATTCGTGAGCCGGGTGCGCGAGTCGGCGTACTCGGCCCAGTAGACCTCCTTGCGCCGGGCGTCGGTCGCCACGACGAAGGGGCCCTTCTCGATGTCGGAGGCGTACGCGAGGCCGTCGAGCGTGCACACACCGTGCACGGGAACGCCGAGCGCGAGCCCGAAGGTGTCTGCGGTCATCAGGCCGACGCGCAGTCCGGTGTAGGGGCCGGGTCCGATGCCGACGACGACCGCGGTGACGGCGTCCAGCTTGAACCCGGCCTCGGCGAGCACACGGTCGACGGCCGGCAGGAGCAGCTCGCCGTGCCGGCGCGCGTCCACCTGACTGGACGAGGCGATGACGGCCTCACCGTCGTGCAGGGCGACGGTGACGGCGGGGGTGGCGGTATCCAGAGCGAGCAAGAGCACGCGAACAGCCTACGGCTCCCGCGCCGCTCGCACGGCCGCCCCGGTGACGCGGTCACCGACTGCTACCGTCTGGACGAAGTACGACATATGACGCGAGGCAGAGGTGGGCGCACGTGGCAGGGACCAGCGCGGGAATCGTGGCCGGGCTCACCGCGGCGGCCGTCGGGACGGTCGGATTCCTCGCCTACCAGGCATCGGCGACCGTCCCGGCCGATCTCGGCGACAGGCCCTCGTCGAGCGCCTCGCCCGCACCGGCCGCCACGAAGGCACCCCGGGACACCAAGCACCCCACCGCCCTGCCCGGCGGCTCGGGCACGGGTGAACGTGTCGTGTACTCGGTGGACGACGACCGGGTGTGGCTGGTCGGCGAGAACGGCAAGGTGCGCCGCACCTTCAAGGTGACCCCGGGCAGCGTCGACCCGCTCCCGGGCTCGTACGCGGTCACGTCCCGCTCGCGTGCGGTCACCGGCACCGACGGCATCCTCGTCGAGCACGTCGTGCGCTTCACCAGCGTGGACGATGTGGTCATCGGCTTCAGCGCCGCCGTGGACCCCTCCGCCGCGGATCCCGACACGACCGTGAAGACGGGCGGCATCCGGGAGCGGCGCGCGGACGGGAACGAGATGTGGAAGTTCGCGACGATCGGCGTACAGGTCGTCGTGATCCGTTAGCCCAGGCTCTGCTGGTGCCGTACGGCGCTAAGCGGCCGCGCGCTCTTCCCGCGCCGGCTTCGGCGCGTGCGGCTCGGGCTCGCGCGGCGGCTTGGATACCGCGTCCGCAGCCACGCACGAGGCCAGCAGATCGCGCATGGACACCCCGGCGACCGGATGAGGCGGGGGCTGCACCCCGGGCTGAGCAGCGGACATGGACGCCTCCTGATGAGCGGGGGCGGGCGTAGTTAGGTACGCCTAACCACGGACTGGATACCATGTGAACACGCCCGGGACGTCCGACGCAATATCTTGCCGACGGCTTGTCGGAATCTCCGGGCAGGGCGCCGCCGGATCGGGCCGCTCAGGCCGCTCGGGGCCGCTCAGGCCGACAGCACCGAGAGGTCCACGTCCGCCCACCGCTCGCCGAGCCCGGTGAGCGTCACCTGCCGTACCTCGTCCGTGGTGTCGCCGACGGCCCGGTGGATCACCACCTGCAGCCGGTCGTCGGTCAGCTCCTCGACCTTGCCCTCGCCCCACTCCACGACGATCACCGATTCGGGCAGCGAGACATCGAGGTCCAGGTCCTCCATCTCGTCCAGACCGCCCGCCAGCCGGTACGCGTCGACGTGGACGAGCGGCGGTCCGTCACCCAGGGACGGGTGCACCCGGGCGATCACGAAGGTCGGTGAGGTGACCGCGCCCCGCACACCGAGCCCCTCGCCGAGCCCGCGGGTGAGCGTCGTCTTGCCCGCGCCGAGCTCACCGCTGAGCATCACGAGGTCGCCCGAGCGCAGCAGCTTGGCCAGGCGACGGCCCAACTCCCGCATCTGCTCGGGAGCGTTGATGATCAGCTCGGTCTCAGCCGGGTCGTGCGGCGCTGCTGGTGCTGCTTCCATAGCCACTTACGGTAGCCCCTGCGGGCACGGCACCCGCGCGGGTGAGCAGGTCGGCGAGCCGGTCGGTGACCACTTCCGGGTGCTCCAGCATGACCAGATGCCCGGCGTCCGGGACGAGGACCAGCTCCGCGTCGGGCAGCAGATCGGCGATGACCTCGCTGTGCTCACTGGGCGTGACGAGGTCCTGGACCCCGGCCAGCACCAGGACCGGCATGTCCGCGAACCGGGCCAGGGCCTCGGTCTTGTCGTGGTCGGTGAAGGCCGGGTAGAACTCGGCGACCACGTCGATCGGCGTGGACTCGATCATCCGCTCGGCGAACCGCTCGATCGCCGGGTCGACGTCCCGGGACGCGAACGAGTACCGCTTGATGACCCCGGCGAACAGATCGGCCGTGGCCCGGCGCCCCTTCTCCACCAGCGCGGCCTGCGTGCCGAGCGCCTTCAGCACTCCGGGCAGCACCCGGCGCACCGCGTTCACACCGGCGAGCGGCAGCCCGAAGTTGACTTCGCCGAGCCGCCCGGACGACGTGCCGACCAGGGCGGTGGCCACGACCCGGTCGCGGATCAGCTCCGGGTACTGGGCGGCCAGCGCCATCACCGTCATGCCGCCCATGGAGTGGCCGACCAGCACGATCGGTCCGTCGGGCACGGCCGCGTCGATGACGGCCTTGAGGTCGCGGCCGAGCTGGTCGATGGTGACCGGCGCCTCGTCCCGGCTCTGGGCCACGCCCCGCCCGGACCGTCCGTGGCTGCGCTGGTCCCAGTGCACGGTCCGTACGACGCCGCGCAGCGCCGCCCGCTGGAAGTGCCAGGAGTCCTGGCTGAGGCAGTAGCCGTGGCTGAAGACCACGGTGACCGGGGCGGGCGCCTTGCGGCCGAAGAGCCGGCGCCGCCGGGGTGCCGGTCCGCCCTCCGGCTCGACGTCGTCGACCTCGTAGTACAGCTCGGTGCCGTCGTCCGCGATCGCCTTGCCCGGGGTGCCGCGCAGCGCGCCGTACGGCCCCGTCGAGTCCAGTGCCAGCCGGGCCCTCCTGCGCATCCCGCGGCCCACGGTCATCCGCTCGATCGCGACACCGGCGGCCGCGCCCGCGGCGAGCACACCTATCGCGGTACCGGCGATGCCGGTCGCCCTGCGCCAGCTCCCGGCCGCCCCCGTGGCGGAGGCGACGGCCGCCGCAGCGGCTTCCGCGACGGCCTCCGCACTGCTCTCGCTCACGTACCGCTCCTCTTCGCCGTACTGCAGTTCGCTGGGTGGGTGATGCGGGTGTAGCAGTTGCCGTACAGATGTTGCGGGTGTTGCAGGTGCTGCGCGGGTGCTGGGGGGTGCGCACCGCTGTTACAGCTGTATCCGGTGCGGCACCGGTACCGGCCCCCGTGCGGGTTACCCGTCCTGCCCGCCTGGTTCCTCGTTCACATAGACGCGAGGAACGCGCGTTCCGATCCGCGTGACGATTTCGTACGCGATCGTGCCCGAGGCCTGTGCCCAGTCCTCGGCGGTGGGTTCGCCGCGGTCGCCGGGCCCGAAGAGGACCGCCTCGGAGCCGACCTCGGGCTCGTCCCCGCCCAGATCGACCACGAACTGGTCCATCGCGACCCGGCCCGCGACCGTGCGCCACTTCCCGCCGACCAGGACCGGGCCGGTCCCGGAGGCGTGCCGTGGGATGCCGTCCGCGTAACCGACGGGCACCAGACCGAGGGTGGTCTCGCCCGGGGTGATGTAGTGATGCCCGTAACTGACGCCGTGACCCCCCGGAACGTGCTTCACCAGCGCCAGCGACGCCGACAGCGTCATCACCGGGCGCAGGCCGAAGTCGGCCGGGGTGCCGATCTCGGGGCTGGGCGAGACGCCGTACAGGGCGATCCCGGTGCGCACGAGGTCGAAGTGGGTCTCGGGAAGGGTGAGCGTGGCCGGGGAGTTGGCGATGTGCCGCACCTCGGGGCGGACGCCCTGCTCCTCGGCGTACGCCACCATCTCCCGGAACAGGGTGAGCTGGGCGTCGATGGAGGGATGGCCCGGCTCGTCCGCGCAGGCGAAGTGGGACCACAGCCCGGTGATGCGGACGAGCCCCTCGCGCTCGGCGCTCAGGGCCGCGCCGACCAGTTCGGTCCAGTCCGCGCCGGGCCGGCAGCCGTTGCGCCCGAGGCCGGTGTCGGCCTTGAGCTGCACGCGCGCGGGCGCACCGGCGGCGCGGGCCGCCTCGGTGACCTCCCTCAGGGCCCACATCCCGCTGAGGGACACGTCCACGTCCGCCTCGATGGCCTCGCGCCAGGGCCCGCCCGGGGTCCACAGCCAGCACATGACGCGCACGTGCGGCGGCAGCCCGGCCTCGGCGCGCAGCGCGAGCGCCTCCTCGGGCGTGGCCGTGCCGACCCAGGTGGCGCCCGCCTCGACGGCCGCGCGGGCACAGCGCACCGCCCCGTGGCCGTACGCGTCGGACTTCACGACGGCCATCAGGGCCGCGCCCGGCGCGAGGGCGCGCAGGGTCCGCACGTTGGCCCGCAGGGCGGCCAGGTCGATCTCGGCGCGGGCGCGCAGGGGCGCGGTCGGCGCAGGTGCTGTCTTACTCATCGCGCCCCCAGTGTCTCAGAGGCCTGTGACGGCCCCGGCTCGCAGGCCCTATGTGCCCGGTCGACGGCCCCACACGTACACCCGGTCGCCCTTCTTCAGCACGTCCCACAGCTTGCGGGCGTCGGGGAGTGTGAGATTGACACAGCCCCAGGAGCCGACGGTGGTGTAGATGCTGCCGTAGACGGCGTGGAAGGCCTGTCCTCCGTCGAAGAACTGGGCATAGGGCATGGGCTGGTTGTAGAGCGTCGACCAGTGGTTCTTGTGCTTCCAGTAGACCGTGTGCCAGCCGCTCCTGGTCCGGGCCCCGGCCCGCCCGCTGCGCATGGGCACCGGTCCGAAGACGACCTTGCTGCCCTTCTGCACCCAGGTCAGCTGCCGGCTGAGGTCGACGCAGGCGACACGGTACGTCCGTACAGGGCATTTCTTGGCCGAATTTGGTTTCTTCCGTGCCGAAATGAGCATCATCCGGGACCAGGTGACGGGTCCCGCGAAGCCGATCGCGGGCTTGATCTTGTACTTCTTCTGAAAGGCCCGGATGGCCTTGCAGTCCGCCGCGGACTGCTTGCCGTCCACCTTGCGCTTCAGCCACCGCTCGACCTGGCGCTGGTAGGGCCCGGCCTGCTTGCTGCAGCTCACCCTGGCGACGGCATCGCCCAGCGGGACGTACTCGATGAGGTCGTACGTCCCCTTCACCGCGTCCCCCGGCTCGACCGAGTCCTCCCTCTTGGTGGGCCGGTACACCTTCGGCGGCAGCATCTGGTCGGGCGTGTCGATCTGCCAGGGCTGCGACGGCCCCGGCGCGACACCGGGCACCAACTCGGTCTCCGGGCCGCCCGGCGCCGGGGCCCCGGTGGGGACGGCCGCGGCGGTGCCGGCGACGGGGAGAGCGGTCGCCGCCGCGAGCAGCACGGCGATGCCCCGGTGTTTGATTCGCCTGCCGAGCTCGGTTCGTCTGCAGATCATGCAATCAGACAAACCTGTCCCCGCTTCTGATCCGGGGAGCCGCGCGGTCAGGTCACCCGACGGGTGGACCCACGTCAGTCCCGGACGACGTTCCGGGCCTCTCGGTCCTGGACGCCCCGCCAGACCTCTCAGTCCCGGACATCCCTCCAGGCCTCCGGAATCGCCTCCGCCACGTCATGTGCCCCCGCCGGCGCCCCGTCCGCCGCGAACCGCCCGGCCAGTCCGTGCAGATACGCCGCCGCGCTCCCCGCGTCCAGGGCCGAGAGCCCGGCCGCGAGCAGCGAACCCGCCAGCCCGGACAGCACGTCCCCGCTCCCGGCCGTGGCGAGCCAGGACGTCCCGGTCGCGTTCACCCGTACGGCGCCGCCGCCCGCGTCCGCCACGACGGTCGTCGACCCCTTCAGCAGCACGGTCGCGCCGTACCGCGAGGCCAGCTCCCGCACCGCCGCCAGCCGCCCCGCCTCGACGTTCTCCCGCGAGACGCCGAGCAGCGCCGCGGCCTCCCCCGCGTGCGGTGTCATCAGCGTCGGCGCCGTACGTCCGCGCACCGCGCCCCGGTCCACCAGCCGCAGCCCGTCCGCGTCGACCAGCACGGGCACGTCTTCCCCCAGCACCTCCGCCACGGTCGCCGCGTCGTCCCCGGCCCCCGGCCCGACGACCCAGGCCTGCACCCGCCCCGCCTTGTGGGGTCCGCGGTCGGAGACCAGCGTCTCGGGGAAGCGGGCGATCACCGCGTCCCCGGCCGGACCGACGTACCGTACGGCCCCCGCCCCGCCCCGCAGCGCCCCGGCGACGGCGAGCACGGCCGCCCCCGGATACCGCGCGGACCCGGCGGCGACCCCGACGACACCCCGCCGGTACTTGTCGCTCTCCGCGGCGGGCACCGGCAGCAGCCGGGCCAGGTCCGCGTGCTGCAATGCCTCCAACTCGGGCTCGGCGGGCAGTTCGAGACCGATGTCGACGAGCCGTACGGACCCGGCGTGCTCCCGCGCCGGATCGATGAGCAGCCCCGGCTTGTGCGCCCCGAAGGTCACCGTCAGATCGGCCCGGACGGCGGCGCCCCGCACTTCCCCGGTGTCCGCCTCGACGCCACTGGGCAGATCGACGGCGACGACGGCGGCCCGGGACCGCTCGGCCGCGGCGGCCAGCGCGGCCGCGTCCGGCCGCAACCCGCCCTTGCCACCGATCCCGACGATCCCGTCGACGACAAGATCGGCCCGCTCGACGAGCCCCTCGCCGGCATCGGCCCGGACGGCCGTACCACCCGCTTTGCGCAGAGCCGCGAGTCCGCCGGGATGGGTGCGGTCGGGGGCGAGCAGTACGGCGGTCACCCCGGCCCCGCGGCGGGCGAGCCGGGCCCCGGCGTACAGAGCATCGCCCCCGTTGTCCCCGCTCCCCACCAGCAGCACGACCCGGCTGCCGTACACCCGCCCGAGCAAGTCGGCGCAGGCGGCGGCCAGTCCGGCGGCGGCGCGTTGCATGAGGGCGCCCTCGGGGAGCCGGGCCATCAGCTCCCGCTCGGCAGCCCTGACCGTCTCGACGCTGTAAGCGGTACGCATGCCGTGAGTCTCCCTCGGTTGTGCGGCAGGACGGGTCCTGGCCCTACCCCTACCCCAAGGGCTACCCCTCCGCGACCACCACCGCCGACGCCACCCCGGCGTCATGGCTCAGCGACACGTGCCACGACTGCACACCCAGCTCGCCGGCCCGCGCCGCCACGGTCCCCCTCACCCGCAGCCGCGGCCGCCCGCTGTCCTCGACATACACCTCGGCGTCCGTCCAGTGCAGCCCCGGCGGGGCCCCGAGGGCCTTGGCAAGCGCCTCCTTCGCCGCGAACCGCGCCGCGAGCGAGGCGATGCCGCGCCGCTCACCACTGGGCAGATACAACTCGCTCTCCACGAAGAGCCGATCGGCCAGCCCGGGCGTACGGTCCAGCGACGCCCGGAACCGGTCGATCTCGGCCACGTCGATACCAACCCCGATGATGCTCATTCGGGCACTCTACGATCCGTACGGCGCCCGCAGGCTCGGCTCCCCGGTGACGAGCTCAGGCCTGTTCAGGACTGGGTCCCGGAACGTCCGTGTCCTCGGCGAACAGTTCCTCGGCCCGCTCAACCGTGCGGGAACGCTCCAGCCAGGCGTCCATGCGGTCGAGATCGGTGCAGGTGGTGATGCGCTCGCGCACACCGTCCGGTACGGGGATGCCACGCACCTCCAGCACGAACAGGATGCCCTTGGCCTCGCCTTCGGCCCTACCTTCTGTCTTGCCCTCGGTCTTGCCCTCGGCCCTGCCTTCTGCCTTGCCTTCTGCCTTGCCTTCCAGGTAGGCGGTTTCGCGGACCGTCCCCCGGCCGGGGAAGTAGCTGACGAACGACATGATTTGCCGAGCTGGATCACCACGCGACCTTCCGTCACGACGTGGCGGTCATCCATGTACCAGGGCTCTTCCAGACGGCGGACTACGCACGGGCCGTCTTCGCCTACATGAACCCCGAGTTCCCGGACAGCGAGGTGGAGCTCCGCGTGGAACACCGGATGAAGCGGAAGATCATCATCGAGGGCGTCGAGCCCTCAAAAACCCCGGCTACTCCACCGTCACCGACTTCGCCAGGTTCCGCGGCTGATCCACCTCGTTCCCCCGGGCGGTAGCCAACTCGCACGCGAAGACCTGCAACGGGACCGTGGCCACCAGCGGTTGGAGCAACGTCGGCGTGGCCGGGATCCGGATCAGGTGATCCGCGTACGGGACCACCGCCTCGTCGCCCTCCTCCGCGATCACGATCGTGCGCGCGCCCCGGGCGCGGATCTCCTGGATGTTGGAGACGATCTTGTCGTGGAGGACGGACCGGCCGCGGGGTGAGGGGACGACGACCACCACCGGGAGGTCCTCCTCGATCAGCGCGATCGGCCCGTGCTTCAGCTCGCCCGCCGCGAAGCCCTCGGCGTGCATATAGGCGAGTTCCTTGAGCTTGAGGGCGCCCTCCAGGGCCACCGGGTAGCCCACGTGCCGCCCCAGGAACAGCACCGTTTTCTTGGTGGCGAGCGTGCGGGCCAGCGCGCGTACCGGCTCCATGGTCTCCAGGACCCGCTCGACCTCGCACGAGATCTTCGACAGGTCCCGGATCACGGCGCCGATCTCGTCGCCCCACTTGGTGCCCCGCACCTGGCCGAGGTACAGCGCGACCAGGTAGCAGGCGACCAGTTGGGTCAGGAACGCCTTGGTCGAGGCGACCGCGACCTCCGGCCCGGCATGCGTGTACAGCACCGCGTCCGACTCGCGCGGGATCGTCGAGCCGTTGGTGTTGCAGATCGCCAGCACCTTGGAGCCCTGTTCGCGGGCGTGCCTGAGGGCCATCAGGGTGTCCATGGTCTCGCCGGACTGCGAGATGGCGATGACCAGGCTGCGTGAGTCGAGGATCGGGTCCCGGTAGCGGAACTCGCTCGCCAACTCCACCTCGCACGGGATACGCGTCCAGTGCTCGATGGCGTACTTGGCGATCATCCCCGCGTGGAAGGCCGTACCGCACGCGACGATGACGACCTTGTCCACCTCGCGCAGCTCGGCGGCGCTGATGCGGACCTCGTCCAGGGTCAGCGAGCCGGCCGCGTCGATGCGGCCCAGGAGCGTATCGGCGACCGCCTTGGGCTGCTCGGCGATCTCCTTGAGCATGAAGTAGTCATAACCCCCCTTTTCCGCTGCCGACGCGTCCCAGTCGATGTGATAGGAGCGCACCTCCGCCGGACGGCCGTCGAAGCCGGTCACCGTCACGCCGTCCCGGCGTAGCTCCACCACTTGGTCCTGGCCCAGCTCGACCGCCGACCGCGTGTGGTCGATGAACGCGGCGACGTCCGAGGCGAGAAAGGCCTCGCCCTCTCCAACGCCCACCACCAGCGGCGAGTTCCGCCGCGCGCCGACAACCACGTCCGGTGCGTCGGCATGCGCCGCGACCAGCGTGAACGCACCCTCCAGCCGCCGGCACACCAGCCGCATCGCCTCCGCGAGGTCGGAGGTCACGGAGAACTCCTCGGCGAGCAGATGGGCGACCACCTCGGTGTCCGTCTCGGAGGCCAGCTCATGCCCGCGCTCGGCCAGTTCGGCCCGCAGCAGCGCGAAGTTCTCGATGATCCCGTTGTGCACGACCGCGACCCGGCCCGCGTTGTCGAGATGCGGGTGGGCATTGGCGTCGGTCGGACCGCCGTGCGTGGCCCAACGGGTGTGCCCGATACCGGTCGTACCGCTCGGCAGCGGCCGTTCGACCAGCTCCTTCTCCAGATTGACCAGCTTCCCCGCCTTCTTCGCGGTGGCAAGACCGCCGTCCGCCAGCACGGCGACGCCCCCCGAGTCGTACCCCCGGTATTCGAGCCGTTTCAGCCCGGCCATCACGACATCGAGCGCCGACTGCGACCCCACGTATCCCACGATTCCGCACATGTGCCGCAGCCTATGGGCCGACGTCGGCATGAAAGTAGGCGCCGCGTGCCCGAAATCGGAAATTCCCACCGTCGTACGACCGCTTCCGACGAGTGGGTGCATCCGCTCACCGGGGGTCGAAATTCAGCCATCTTTGTTCACGGGATCCACACCATCAACCCTCCCGCAAGCACAAGAAGCACACAGAATCCCCTTAAAAGGGGGGAGCTCGGGGACTCGGACCGCAAGCTACCGAGCAGTAGGGGGATTTGCGCCAGCACCCTTCCCCGCGGCGCGAACACCTGTACGACCTCGATTGCGCCTGCGTAAGGTGGCCGCCGTGTGTGACGGAACCTGACCATTCCGCATGCGCGCACATCAGTCAGCGACCGGGGGAACGCCGTCGCTCACGGGGAGAGGTTGCATCGCCATGCCGTCGTACTGGCCGTACGCACGCGTCAAGTCATCTGGGCGTCTGGGTCTCTGAGCTCTCATCAGGGCCCCACGTCACTGCCCTGACCCTTCGGCCGCTCTCGGCTCGATACTCAAGATCACCTCGGGCGGCGGGGGAAACTGGGGCGGATGCGGCTGGGCCGCCCTCGACGTCGCCAGCCTGTTCGCGGGCAAAGCCGTCCGGCCGATCGCCGACGCGGTGCGCGCCGTGGACGCCGCCATGCGCACCGGCATCGGAGTCGCCGACGCGCTGAAGGCGCTGCGCACGCTGCGCATCGACGCAGACGCGTTGGCGGGTATCGAGCGGTCGGCGCGCATCTCCGAGGAGTTCCGCGTCGCCTGCGAGACCAACAGCTTCCCTGGCGCCACCGAGGTGCTCATGGCGGACGGCTCATGGCGGACGGCTCACGCCGGCCCATCAGCCAGGTGGGTGTGGGGGACCGCCTCACAGCCATGGATCCGGCCACCGGCCGGCTACAGACGCGGCAGGTGACCGACACCTTCAAGCACGACACCCAGCGGCTGGTGGACATCACTGTTGCCGACGGGGGCAAGCTGGCCGGCACCGTCGGCCACAAGTTCTATGTGGTGGACCGCGGGTGGACGCTGGTTTCCGACCTGCACGTCGGCGACCGGCTGCGCACACCGGACGGCTCCGTCCACCCGGTGACCGCCCTCCTCGACCGCTCGGGCCTGACTCCGCGTGCGGTCTACGACCCCACCGTCGACGACCTGCACACGTTCTTCGTGCTCGCGGGCGCCACCCCGATCCTTGTTCACAACTGCAAGGTCGCCTTGGGGTGGCAGCGAGATGGGGCGCTCGACGCGTGGGCTCGGCTTCCCGGGAACAAGTTCACCACCTTCTCCCTCGCGCGCCGGCAGGATTTCGCTGCGCTGGCGAGGAAGGCCATCGCCGACCCGAACGTGGAGCTGCACGTCAACATGACGGGGCTGGAACGATACGGAGACTTCATGGACGCTGCCAAGCGTGGCCTGCTGGCTGGTGAAGCCGACCATGCCACGGACTACGAGATGTCCTTGATCGCGAGAGCCGTCGCCAATGGTCAACGCACATGGAGTTCGGTGAAGTTCTATTATCCGACGGGTACCGATGACGCCATACAGCTCAAAAAGATAGATATGCCGGATCTGTCAAAATTGGGGAAGCTTGACCCGGTAAACGGGGGCAAATTCGGGTACTGCCACCACTGCTAAGGAATCCGATGAATATGGACACCCACCGGAAAGACCTGTACCCGGACGTGACCGCTTCGGGTGGCCTTGGACCAGCCATGCGAGAGGCAGCACAGCTGCGCGGATGCGACACCGGGCTCGGGCCCTGGGCCGCCGACGTCATCAGCATCCAAACGGCGAGGGGTTTCCTGTCGGTCGATCCTGCGACCGAGGAACGCCTCTTCCGGTTGAGTGTCGGCATTCCTGGGTTCGACTGGGAGATCGGCTCCACGGGGGACCTTGGACTGCTCGTGGAAGCGATCGCCGCATGGCGGGAAGGCATACCGCTCGACGAGCTGGCGGAGAGATTCGGGTTCTTGGAGCTCGACGAATTCGTCGGGGCGCTCGAACGCGGAGAGCCCACCTCTTCGCAGTGGGCTGAACTCCTGTCGTCCGACTTCAACCGGCGCCAATGGAACCTCCTGCGCCGCCTCCGTGCGGATGAGGTGCTGCGGGACATGTTCCCGACCATCTCGCACGGTGCCGTCCGCCTGCGTGTGGATGCGATGGACGGAAGGAGCCGTCAGGTTCTGGTGGACGAGGTGAACGGGGAACTCTATGAGGTCATGCGCGTAGGGGTGCCAGGGGCCGGCTGGGTCGAGGTACCGACCGGTGATCTGATCGCCTACCTGCGAGCTGCCTTGAACGAAGAGTGATCCCGGCAGATCGATGAGGTCGAACCCCGCCAGGTAATCCCTGGCGGGGTTTCTTCGTACGTGAGCCACCCCGCCACGTGACGCACCCCACCCGCACCCCCGTTCAAACTCCGTTAACAATGGACTGTGATCTCTCCGGTCTCCTCGATGCCCCGGAGCGCCCACCGGTCCCGGCCGGAGGTGACTCCCTACGTCGACCTCACCCGCGCCGAGTGGAGCGCGCTGCGCGAGAAGACGCCGCTGCCGCTCACCGCTGAAGAGGTCGAGAAGCTGCGTGGCCTCGGCGATGTCATCGACCTCGACGAGGTTCGGGACATCTATCTCCCGCTGTCCCGGCTCCTCAATCTCTACGTCGGCGCCACCGACGGCCTCAGAGGGGCGCTGAACACGTTCCTCGGCGAGCAGGGGTCCCAGTCCGGCACGCCCTTCGTCATAGGAGTCGCGGGATCCGTGGCCGTGGGCAAGTCCACCGTCGCCCGTCTGCTCCAGGCCCTGCTCTCCCGGTGGCCCGAGCACCCGCGCGTCGAGCTGGTGACGACCGACGGGTTCCTGCTGCCCACCAAGGAGCTGGAGGCCCGCGGTCTGATGTCGCGCAAGGGCTTCCCCGAGTCGTACGACCGCCGGGCCCTCACCCGTTTCGTCGCCGACATCAAGGCCGGCAAAGGCGAGGTGACGGCCCCCGTCTACTCCCACCTGATCTACGACATCGTCCCGGACAAGAAGCTCACCGTCCGCCGCCCCGACATCCTCATCGTCGAGGGGCTGAACGTCCTCCAGCCCGCCCTGCCCGGCAAGGACGGCCGCACCAGGGTCGGCCTCGCGGACTACTTCGACTTCAGCGTGTACGTCGACGCGAGCACCGAGGACATCGAGCGCTGGTATCTCAACCGGTTCAAGAAGCTGCGCCAGACGGCCTTCCAGAAGCCGGACTCGTACTTCCGCAAGTACACGCAGGTGTCCGAGGAGGAGGCCCTCGACTACGCCCGTACGCAGTGGCGGATGATCAACAAGCCGAACCTGGTGGAGAACATCGCCCCCACCCGCGGCCGCGCCACCCTGATCCTCCGCAAGGGCCAGGACCACAAGGTGCAGCGCCTGCGGCTGCGCAAGCTCTGACCGCTACCCTGCGGGCATGCTGCACCTGCGCCTGATCACCCCGGCCGAGCGGACCGACGACGTGGTCCGGATAGTCGAACAGACGGTCGGCACCACGCATCTCGTGGTGGTACCGGGCGCGGCGCGCAACCCCGTCGGGGACATCGTCATGTGCGACGTGGCGCGCGAGGCGGGCGACGAGCTCATCGGCGCGCTGAAGAGGTTGGGCCTCGACGAGAACGGCTCGATCGCCGTCGAGACCATCGACCTGTCGCTGTCCAGGCGGGCCGACATGGCCGAGGAGGAGGCGCCGGGCGAGGGTGCGGACGCGGTGCTGTGGGAGCACCTGACGGACGCGACGCACGAGGAGTCGGCGCTGTCCGTCACCTATGTCGCCTTCCTCGCCATCGCCACGATGATCGCGGCCTGCGGTGTGGTGCTGGACAACGCGATCCTGATCGTGGGCGCCATGGCGGTGGGGCCGGAGTTCGGGCCGCTCGCGGGCCTGTGCACGGCCCTCGTCCGGCGGGCGCCGCGGCTCGCGCTGCGCTCACTGAACGCACTGGTCGCGGGCTTCGCGGTGGCCCTGCTGATGACGGTCGGCTTCACCTACTTCATGCACGCCGTCGACCTGTTCACCAAGGTCCAGCTGGAGGCCGAACGGCCGAACACCAACTTCATCTACCGGCCGGACGCGTTCTCGTTCGTCGTCGCGGTCCTGGCCGGCGTGGCCGGCACCCTGTCGCTGACGTCGGCGAAGTCGGGTGCGCTGGTGGGCGTGGCGATCTCGGTGACGACGGTCCCGGCGGCGGCGAACGCGGCCGTGGCCTTCGCCTTCACCGAGTACCACCAGGCCTGGGGATCCATCGAACAGCTCGCGCTGAACCTGCTGGGCATCGTCGTGGCCGGGACACTCACGCTGCTGGCCCAGAAGTGGTTCTGGGCCAGACAGCGGGAACGTACGGCGAACACGCCGCGCTTCCGGAAGACGGCGCGGTTCTAGCCCAGCGCCGACTTCACGGCGTCCGCCAGGCGCCCGGCGACCGACTGGGCCTGTTCGATGTCGGCGGCCTCCACCATCACGCGTACCAGCGGCTCCGTGCCCGACGGACGCAGCAGCACCCGCCCGGTGGCGCCGAGTTCGCGCTCGGCCTCGGCGATCGCCGCCGCCAGGTCGGCGGAGGTGCCGACGCGCGCCCTGTCGACGTCCGGGACGTTGATGAGCACCTGCGGCAGCCGTTGCATGACCGACGCGAGGTCCCGCAGCGTACGACCGGTCTGCGCGGCCCGCGCCGCCAGCAGCAGGCCGGTCAGCGTGCCGTCGCCGGTGGTGGCGTGGTCGAGGATGATGACGTGGCCCGACTGCTCGCCGCCGAGGGCGTAGTCGTGCTCCTTCATCTCCTCCAGGACGTAGCGGTCACCGACGGCGGTCTGCACGAGGTGGATGCCCTCGCGCTCCATGGCCAGCTTGAAGCCCAGATTCGACATCACGGTCGCGACGACGGTGTCGGAGCGCAGTGCGGAACGCTCCCGCATCGCCAGCGCGAGCACGGCCAGGATCTGGTCGCCGTCCACCTCTTCGCCGGTGTGGTCCACGGCGAGGCACCGGTCGGCGTCGCCGTCGTGCGCGATGCCGAGGTCGGCGCCGTGCTCGACGACGGCGGCCTTGAGCTTGCCCAGGTGGGTGGAGCCGCAGCCGGCGTTGATGTTGAGGCCGTCCGGCTCGGCACCGATGGTGACGACCTCGGCACCGGCCCGCGCGAAGGCTTCGGGCGAGACACCGGAGGCCGCGCCGTGCGCCTCGTCGAGGACGATCTTCAGCCCGTCGAGACGGTTGGGGAGTACGCCGAGGAGGTGGACGACGTACTGCTCGAAGCCCTCGTCGTACGAGCGCACCCGCCCGACGCCCGCGCCGGTCGGCCGCTCCCAGGGCTCACCGTGCCGATGGGACTCGTAGACGGACTCGATCTTGTCCTCCAGTTCGTCGGCGAGCTTGTGACCGCCGCGGGCGAAGAACTTGATCCCGTTGTCGGGCATGGCGTTGTGGCTGGCGGAGAGCATGACACCGAGGTCGGCGCCGAGCGCGCCCGTGAGGTACGCCACCGCGGGCGTCGGGAGGACGCCGACGCACAGCACGTCCACGCCCGCGCTCGCCAGACCCGCGACCATGGCGGCTTCCAGGAACTCCCCGGACGCGCGCGGGTCCCGTCCGACCACCGCCTTCGGCCTGTGGCCCTCGAACGTGCCCGCCTCGGCCAGCACGTGCGCCGCTGCGACGGACAGACCGAGCGCCATCTCGGCCGTCAGGTCCGCGTTGGCGACGCCGCGCACGCCGTCCGTGCCGAAGAGTCGTCCCACTTGTCCTCCTGAGGAAGCGTCAGTTTCCGAAGCCGTAGGCATTCGATGGTTCGATGCCGGGTCGGTGCGGCTCCGCATCCCAGGCATTCCATGCCTGAACATCCGATCACACAATCCATTGAGCGTCTTGTGCCATTAGACCCAAGAATGTGTGATAAACGAACGCCCCGGCGGCACTGTGGCGTGCCGCCGGGGCGTTCGGAGTACGAGCAGGCAGCGAAGATTAGCGCTTGCTGTACTGCGGGGCCTTGCGGGCCTTCTTCAGACCGGCCTTCTTGCGCTCGACCGCACGGTCGTCGCGCTTGAGGAAGCCGGCCTTCTTGAGCGGGCCGCGGTTGTTGTCGACGTCGGCCTCGTTCAGCGCACGGGCGACACCGAGACGGAGCGCACCGGCCTGACCGGAGACACCGCCACCCGCGATGCGGGCGATGACGTCGTAACGACCCTCGAGCTCGAGCACCTTGAAGGGCTCGTTGACTTCCTGCTGGTGCACCTTGTTCGGGAAGTAGTCCTCGAGGGTGCGACCGTTGATCTTCCACTTGCCGGTGCCCGGAACGATCCGGACGCGGGCAATGGCGTTCTTGCGACGGCCCAGGCCGGCGGCCGGCTGGGGCTCACCGAAGCGCGAGGCGAGGGACTCGGAGGTGTACTCACCCTCCACCGGAACCTCGGACTCGGTGGTGTAGCTGTCGATGTCAAGCTCTTCGAGCGGCTGCTCGGCAGTGGTCTCGGCCACGATTCTCCTCAGATTCTCTTCAGTCTTAGGGGGTGGCCGGACTTACTGCGCGACCTGGGTGATCTCGAACGGCTGCGGCTGCTGCGCGCCGTGCGGGTGCTGGTCACCCTTGTAGACCTTCAGCTTCGAGAGCATCTGACGGCCCAGCGAGTTCTTGGGGAGCATGCCCTTGACGGCCTTCTCGATGGCCTTCTCGGGGTTCTTGTCCAGCAGCTCGTCGTAGCGGACGGAGCGCAGACCACCCGGGTAGCCGGAGTGGCGGTACGCCATCTTCTGGGTCCGCTTGTTGCCGGAGAGGTGCACCTTGTCGGCGTTGATGATGATGACGAAGTCACCAGCGTCGACGTGGGGGGCGTAGATCGGCTTGTGCTTGCCCCGGAGGAGGGTCGCTGCGGTGGTGGCGAGACGGCCCAGGACGACGTCCTGAGCGTCAATGACGTGCCACTGGCGCGTCACATCGCCGGGCTTGGGGCTGTACGTACGCACGGTTCGTAGCCTTCGCTTCTTCAGTGAATGGTCCTGACAAGGTCACCGAAGACGATCACGACAGCCCTGACCGCACTGCGGTGACGCAAACCGCGTGCTGGTCGCTGGTCATCGGCCCGGTGGACCGGTGTAAGGGCCGGGTCCGTGAGAAGAGCCAAGCCAATACACAACGAACAGGCAGAATACCCGGGGCGCGGCACCCGGGTCAAAACGGGTCCGCGACGGCGGGCTCCGCCGATTCGAGCAACCAGTGTAAGCGGCTTCCCGAGCACTCCCCCCGTGCGCCCTCGGCGGGCGCCCTACGGCGGGATCGGAAGATTTGGGCCACACAGAGGCCCGGCAAAACGGGGTATTACGGATATTTGGCCGGCCCAATCGCTTCACTCGACCCGGGACGCGTGTCCGGCAAGGCCGGACACGACGGGGTGGCCGGGCGACGGCGGCCCACTGGGGGCGTTCAGGGTGTCGGCCACCCTCGGAGCAACGCTGCCGTGCGTGGGCCACGCCTTCGCCGCCGCGTGTACACCAGCGCGGACCAGGGAATCCTCCGCCACTCGGCGGGTCGGCCGGTACGGCCGCGAGGCACGCGGGGTCTCGATGGAGACGGCATCCACCAGGAACTCCTCGCGCCCAGGAACTCCTCGCGCCCGAGCAGCAGCAGTTCGACCCTCGGATACGTCACCTGGGGCGCGTCACGCCCGGTGGACCGGGCCACCTGCACCGCCATCGCCTCGCTGAGCGGCACGGTCAGCGGCTGGCCCAGCCCGGTGACCGGCGTGACGTCATGCGCCGGGTGCGCGAGTTCTGCGCGCAGCGCCTGGAGCCGCACAAGGGGCCCGCCTTGGTCGAGATCGCCGCCGCGCCCATGCACCGCCTCGACGAGACCCGCTGGCCGGCGCAGGGCGAGCATGCAGCCCCGGTGCGGGCCTTGGCCGCGCCCCCCGGGGTCCGATGCCGTGTTCGTCGGCACCTTTCGCTCCGCCCCGCCGCTCCTCGCCACCCCTCGCCTCTCGTCGGCACTCCTCGCGGCCCCCGCCGCTCCTGGCCCCCGAAATTTTCGCGCCCCACCACCGCCGCCACTCCCCGTAACTCCCCCGCAACCCGACGTCCCCCACCCCGCCCGGTCTGCCCCGAGGCGCCCGCTTCCCCCCTCCCACGTGAAGCGGAATCGGCCCCCTCAAGCGGCTGGGTGAGTTGTGTTGACCTGCGCTGAAAGGTCCACTATCGCCTCTCGTAGAGGCGCATCTGCACCCCCGGTCCCCCGTCTAAGATGCGCCCCATGAGTTATGGGCAGGGGGGACCCCAGTCCCAGTGGGATCCATGGAAACCGCAGTCTCAGCAGCGCTGGAACAGCGGCGCCGACCAGACCCCGGACTGGGCCGCGCTCGCCGAGGCCTCGGAAACGCGGAACAAGCGGCGCAGAGTGCTGTTCATCGGCGGCGGCGCGATAGCCACCTTGGCGATCGGCGCGGCCGTCGCCATGGCCGTGGTGTCGGCGAACGGCGACAACAACGCCTCGGGCCAGCCGTCCAACCTGCCCGCGAGCGCCTCCATACCCAGCGACTCGTCGGCCCCGGTGCCGTCCTTCGAGCCCACCAGCGCCCCGCCGCCGCTGGACCCCAAGGACTTCATATCCAGCGCCAAGAAGGACACGGCACCGCTCAGCGCCGAGACCCTCTTCCCGGGCACCCAGCTGACCATGGGTGAGACGGTCTACAAGAAGGGCCCCACGGCCGACACCAAGAACTGCGCCTCGGCCGCGCAGGGCACCCTCCCCAAGATCCTCACCGGCAACGGCTGCACCCGCCTGCTGCGCGTCAGCTACATCAAGGACGGTGTCGCGGTGACCGTCGGCGTCGCCGTCTTCGACACCGAGGCCGAGGCCACCAAGGCCAAGGGCCAGGCCGACAAGCAGAGCATCGTGAAGTCGCTCGCCGGCAAGGGCATCAAGACCTTCTGCGACTCGGCGATCTGCCGCTCGACGACCAACGCCTACGGCCGCTACGCCTACTTCACCATCGCCGGCTTCACCAGCGGCAAGGACGTGACGACCAAGGACACGAAGGTCTTCAGCACCGGCGACGACCTGGCCGAGTTCACCTTCCGGCAGATCCGCCGGCGCGGTGAGGCCCAGGCCTCGGCCGCCGCCAACGGATAGCACCGGCCCCGGACGATCCCGGCCCCCGGCTACTTCTTCTTCAGGCGCAGCCGGATCGGCACCACCGCCGACTCCAGCTGCGTCCGCAGGGTCATCTTCGAGACGCCCTCGGTCCGCTCCGCGAAGCGGATCGGGATCTCGACGGCGCTGTGTCCGGCCCGTACGGCCTTGTACTTGAGCTCGACCTGGAAGCTGTAGCCCGCGCTGTCCAGGGAGGACAGGTCCACGTCCCGCAGGGTCCGCGCCGACCACAGGTTGAAGCCCGCCGTGATGTCGTGGATGCGCGTGCCGAGCACGGCGCGGGCGTAGGCGTTGGCGAAGCGGGACAGCAGGACCCGGTGGGCGCCCCAGTCCTCGTCCAGCGAGCCGCCTTCCACGTAGCGGCTGCCCACGACCAGGCCCGCCCCGGACGTCACCGCCGCCTCCAGCATCCGCGGCACCGCCTCCACGGGATGGCTGCCGTCGGCGTCCATCTGGACGACGTACTCGGCGCCCTCCTCCAGCGCGGCGCTCATGCCGGCCGTGTACGCCCGCCCCAGCCCGTCCTTCTCGGTCCGGTGCAGCACGCTCATCCGGCGCCGGCCGTCGGCGTTGTGCTTCTCCGCCAGCTCCTCGGCGATCCGGCCCGTGCCGTCCGGGCTGGAGTCGTCGACGATCTTCAGATGGAGGGCGTCCAGCGGCAGCCCCAGCACCGCCTCGGCCATCCGCGGCAGGTTCGCCGCCTCGTTGTACGTCGGCATCACCACGGTGACCCGAGCGTCCCGGTACGACTCGTCCATTTCTTATCCCTCCCCATTCGGCGCGGGTCTACCCAGCGCCGAGAACCGCCAGCCCGCCGCGGTCCAGCGGTCCGCGTCGAGCCCTCCCCTGCCGTCCACGATCCGCGGACGGCGCACCAGCGACCGGGCCCGCTCCGGGTCGATCGCCCGGAACTGCGGCCACTCGGTCAGATGCAGGACCAGGTCGGCCCCGCGCAGCGCCTCCTCGGCCGACACCGCGTACCCGAGCAGCGGGAACGCCTTGCGGGCGTTGTCCATCGCCGCCGGGTCGTACACCGTGACCTCGGCCCCGTCGAGCCCGAGCCGGGCCGCCACGTTCAGCGCGGGCGAGTCGCGGATGTCGTCCGAGTCGGGCTTGAAGGCCGCGCCCAGGACGGTGATCCGTGCGCCCAGCACATCTCCGCCGCACAGCTCACGGGCGAGTTCCACCACCCGGTCGCGGCGCCGCATGTTGATCGCATCGACCTCGCGCAGGAAGGCCAGCGAGACGCCGAGTTCGTCGGCGCGGTGGGCGAAGGCGCGGATGTCCTTGGGCAGACAGCCGCCGCCGAAGCCGATGCCGGAGCGCAGGAAGCGGCGGCCGATCCGGTCGTCGTACCCGAGCGCCTCGGAGAGCTTGGTGACGTCGCCGCCCGCCGCCTCGCAGACCTCCGCCATCGCGTTGATGAAGGAGATCTTCGTCGCGAGGAAGGCGTTCGCGGCCGTCTTCACCAGCTCGGCCGTCGGGAAGTCGGCGGTCACGGCCGGGGTGCCGGCGGCGAGGACGGGCTCGTACACCGTGTGCAGAATCGTTTCGGCGCGTGTCGATCCCACGCCGAACACCAGCCGGTCCGGTCGCAGCGTGTCCTCGATCGCGAAGCCCTCCCGCAGGAACTCCGGATTCCAGGCGACCTCGACGTCGTACGCCGCCGCCAGCCGCCCCGCCGTGCCCACCGGCACCGTCGACTTGCCGACCAGCAGGGCGTCCGGCGCCGCGTGCTCCGCGATCGCCGCGAAGGCCGCGTCCACGTAGGTCAGGTCCGCGCCCTCGGAGCCCTTGAGCTGCGGGGTGCCGACGCAGACGAAGTGCACCCCGCCGAAGGCCCCGGCCTCCTCGTAGGAGGTGGTGAAGCGGAGCCGGCCGCTCGCCGTGTGCTTCGCGATCAGCTCGGGCAGCCCCGGCTCGTGGAAGGGCACCCGGCCCGCCCGCAGCGCGGCGACCTTGTCGGGGTCGACGTCGACGCCGAGCACCTCGTGGCCGAGTTCCGCCATGCAGGCGGCGTGGGTGGCACCGAGGTAGCCGGTGCCGATGACAGTGAGCCGCATACCGGGCGGCCTCCTTCTTACTGCGTGTCCTCTGTTCTCTGCTGTTCTCTGCTGTTCTCTGCGTCTTTGCGCTTGTGTGCTGCCGCTACCTGCGGTCCAGCACTCGCACCACAACGTGGTTCAGCCTGACCGTGCGCACGGTCTCGAAGTCCTTCTCCAGCACGGCCGCCGTCTTCTCGTCCATGCCGGTGAGCAGCGGGCGCCCGTCGCTGATCGTGGAGATCAGCCACAGCCGGTCGACGCCCCTGAGACAGCGGGCCGGGCGCTTGCACTCGCTGGCGCCGTACGAGCCGTTCTGCTGCGGGGTCCACTCCATGAGCACGTCCCGGGGCGCCTTGCGGTCCCGCAGTTCGTACGCCATGGCACGGCGCTCCGACATTCCGCCGTTGAAGACCATCCCGTCGCCGGGCTTCTCCCCCGCCGCGACGACGTTCGCCGCGGCCCGGTAGTCCGGCTCCATCGGCAGGTCCTTCTTCGCGTCGCCGATCCCCGGCCAGGCGACGAAGGCGTACGCCGCCGCGACCACGGTCACCAGCAGTCCGCCGAAGAACTGCGCTCCCGCGCCCCTGCGGGCCCGCGGGTCGAGCCGTCCGGCGAGCCGGGTGACGGCCGCGGCCACCAGCAGCGTCCACGCCGGGATGGTGAACAGGAGATAGCGCGGCAGGAAGAGGTGGAGCTGGTCGGCGGTCAGGAAGGTGAGGACCGGCGGCAGCACCGCCCAGGTCCCGAGCAGTACGGCGTACCGGCGGGCGAGCAGCAGGCCGAGCACGCCGACGGCCATGACAGCGCCGCCCGTGATCCACGAGCCGAACAGGGTCTCCGGGAAGTCGAGCAGGTCCTGGGTCGTGGTGGTGTTCCAGGCGATCTGGCCGCTCTGCCCGGTGCCCTGCGCCACCATCGGGAAGGTGATCGACAGGCCGAGCAGCGCGGCACCCGCGAAGGCGTAGTGCGCGATGCGGTCGCCGCGCCGCCTGGCCAGGATCACCAGCCCCAGGTGCCCGGCGAGCACCGACATCGCGACCAGATGGCCGAAGCCGGTGGCCGCGATCGCCAGCGCGTACAGCGTCCAGCCCTTCAGGCTCGGCCGGTCCAGCACGCGCAGCAGGAGCAGCGTGGCCAGCAGGGCGAAGAGCGTGGCGAAGGCGTACGGCCGGGTCTCCTGCCCGTATCGCGTGATCGCCGGGACCACCGCGAACAGCAGTCCGGCGAGCAGCCCGGTGCGCACCGCGAACATCCGCCGCCCGAGCAGCCCGACCAGACCGGCCGAGACCCCCATGGCCAGCGCCTCCGGCAGCCGCAGCGCGGCCGGTGAGTCGCCGGCCACCGCGATCCACAGGTGCATGGACGCGTAGTACGGCGTGAAGACGACGTCGATGTTGTCGATCAGCCGGCCCAGGTAGTGCCAGGACAGGGTGGACGCCCACCAGGTGGCGTGCTCGTCGCGCCACAGCTGCCGCTGCCCGAGACCGGGCAGCACACAGGCCAGCGCGAGCAGGGTGGGCAGTGTGAAGACGAGCAGCGCGGAGCCCTTGCCGCCGGACTGGCGTCTGCTCGCCCGGCGGCCGCCGGGCTCCGCGGGAGCCGGTGCCGTCTGCGTGTTCGTCGTCATCGCTTCACCCAGATCCGGTACGGCGCCTGCCCGGCGTCCTCGCCGGACGGCCTGAGCACGGCCAGCAGCCGGTAGTGCTCGGAGCCGCGCAGTTGCTCGGGCACGGTGGCGGCCCGCAGCACGATCGCGTCGTACGAGCCCTTCTTCACGGCGGTCGCGAGGGCCGTGCCCCGCGGTGCCGGGTGCCACTGGCCGGGCTCGGTCTGCGCGCGTAGGTAGTACGCGGAGATCTCCGGGTCGTCGGTCAGATAGCTGCCCTTGGCGTCGACCACCGGGCGCAGCGCGCCGATCATGCCGGCCGAGTCCGGCGGCCGGTACAGGTCGCGGGTCTGCGCCATGCCGACGACCAGCGCGGCGACGTAGATCATGATGCCGATCTGCGGGTACCGGAAGTGGGCGCCCATCATCCGCGAGACGCCCAGGCCCGCCATCGGCACCGCGAAGAGCAGGCCGAAGCCGAGGTGGATGTGGAGCGAGCTGCCGTTGCCGAGCCAGGCCTGGTAGAGCGGGGCCAGCAGGGCGGTGGCGCACATCGTCAGGCCCAGGGCCGATCTGCGCAGCGTGCCCGGGGCCTCGCCCTCGGCCCAGGGCATCTCGCCCATGCGGGCCCGCCGGGCGTAGCCGACGGCGCCGATCATGGCGACCAGCAGGACGAGCCCGCCCCACTCGGCGCTGTCCTTCAGCAGGCCCGCCGGGCCGTCCGTGGCATGTGCGTTCCAGCCGTGCGGCATGCCGTGCAGCGTCACGCCCGCGAAGCACAGGGCGCCGGTGGCCACCGCGAACAGCGCGCCGCGCACGAGCGCAAGGGCGCCGCGGAAGCGGTAGGCGGTCAGTACCGCTAGCACGGTCAGCGTCGGCAGATACAGCGCGGCCGAGTACGCGGCGAACGGCGCCAGCGCGGCGAAGGGTGCCGCGAGCAGCACGGCCGCCGGGCCCGCCTGCCGGGTCTTGGCCAAGAGCCACAGGGCCGCAGCGAGCAGGAACAGCGACAGGGAGTGCAGGGAGGCGTAGCGGCCGGTGAAGGCGGTCGACTCCAGCACGGAGTACATGGCGGCGGCCGCGAGACCGGCGCGCGAGTTGAACAGCAGCCGGGTCGCGCCGAACACCAGGGCCGTCGCCCCCAGGGCCCAGACCAGGCTCAGCGCCCGGGCCCCGGCGAGACCGGTGCCGGCGAGCACGCCCGACACGGGCCCGTCGGACAGCAGGAACTTGGCCTCCTGCGCGAAGGCGCTCCCGTCGAGCCGGTACGACAGCCCGGCCTGCACCAGCAGGATCAGCAGCAGCGCGCCGCGGCTGATCCACGCCGAGCGGCTGTTGTCCACCGACCAGGCCGACACCGGGACCTCGGGCAGCACATAGCCGGGCTCGGCCTCGGGCTCCGGCTCGGGGTCGAGGACGGTGTAGTGCGGGACGTAGTAGTCGGCGTCGGGGTCCTCGGGGTCGGCGGCGTAGGAGGCGCGGGGGTCGTACGTCTGCTGCTGGCCGCCGCCGTAGTAGTGCTCGTCGTAGTACTGCTGGGCGCCGTAGTACGGCGGGTACTGCTGGTGGCCCTGCCCGTAGGGGGGCGTGCTCATGAACGCGGCACCTCGAATCCGAAGGCGTCGTCCGCGATGAGGCGCTTGAACTCGGCCAGGGCGAGCGGGCTGCTCTGGATGCGCCAGTCGGCCCGCTTGGGGATGTTGAACCACAGGAAGCCGATGACGTCGTCGTCCTGCTGGACGCCCTTGAGCAGTCCGCGCACATCGGCGCGCCGCCGCTCCCCCGGCTCCGCCGAGGTCTCGCTGATCAGCACCGGCTTGTCGGTGAACGCGGCCACCTGGCGCCGGGTCGGCCCGTAGAGGGTGTCGAAGGTGTGGGCGCCGGTCGTGGACCAGTAGCCGACGATGCCGACCCAGTCGACGTAGGCGTCACCGGGCCAGTACGGCTTCAGCTTCACGGCCGGGACCGGGTTGACGACGTTCGGGCTCCACACCCAGATCACGTTGGTGGCGCCGACGTCCTGGAAGACGTCGTGGATGTGCCGCCAGGCCTTCACGAAGGTCGCGGCCGTGGTGTCCTTGGTCCCCCACGGGTACCAGTGACCGTTCATCTCGTGCCCGAAGCTGATCGCGACGGGGACGTTCGTCTCGCGGACGCTCTTCGCGTACTTGTTGATGTACGCGTCCTGCGACCCGTCGGCGATCTTGTCGAGCCCGGGCTCGAACGGCTCCCAGGACACATACAGCAGCCCGCCGTCGCCGAACACGTTCCGCGCGCCCTGCGTGTTGAAGCCGTCGCCCCAGGAGGAGTAGGAGCCGACCATGTTCGGCTTCTTGCCGATGGTCTTCGCGAAGGCGTCCACGGGCTTCATGGAGCTGGGCGCGCCGTCGACGGCGACCCCGAAGTACTCCTTCTTCGGGTGCAGCAGCGGCTTGACGTCGTACGGCAGCCGCTGCTGCGCCGTCGCGGAGGCGGACGGCTCACGGGCGGCGTCGGCGGCCGGGTCGTCGGAGCCCCCGAGCAGACCGCAGCCGGAGACTGCCGTCGCGGTCAGCAGGGCCAGGGCGAAGGGGCGGAGAAATCTTCGGATCATGCTGCGTCACCTGCGAGGACACGGTGTTCCTTGGGCTGGATCAGCGCGCGGGCCACGACCAGCGCATAGAACAGCCCGGAGGACAGGACGAGGGCGAAGTCCGGCGGGAAGCCGGTGAACAGCCGGTACACGGCGGCGCCGACCCAGACCGCGGCGGTCCCGCCGCCCCAGATCCACAGCCCCAGCCAGAAGCGCCGGGTCTTGTTCTTCTTGGCGCCCTTGGAACCGGTCGGCTGCCAGCCCATCCGCTGCTTGCGCAGGATGTCCCAGATGGCGAAGACATGGGCCCAGCCGTACATCATCCGCGCCGACCAGGCCTCCAGCCGGTAGGGCGCCTTGTGCCACATCGGGAAGATCACGGTGGTGTAGAGGATGCTGGGCAGCACCCACACCAGATGCTTGACCTGGAGCATCTCGGGGCTGGTCAGTAGCAGCACGATGGGCACGAGCGGCGCGAAGAAGGTGAACAGCGCCGTGTGGATGTAGTAGAAGAAGCCGGACATGTAGCAGAGACGGCTGGAGAAACGTATCTGCGCGTCCCAGAACTTCTTGCTGCCGAGCAGCGACATCGAGCCCGAGCACCAGCGGTACTGCTGGTTGAAGAAGGCCCCGGCGGTGTCCGGGCACACGCCCGTCGACAGCGCGACCGGCACGTACTTCAGGTCCCAGCCGAGCCCGCGCAGATCGAATCCGGTGTGCACGTCCTCGGAGTGCTCGATGAGGGTCGTACCGCCGTTGGTCTCCAGGGCCGCCCGCCGGTAGATGGCACAGGAGCCCACGCAGATCGCCCCGTCGCTGTTCTGCCGGGACACCTGCACGGACCGGTAGAAGAGCTCCTGGACCGCGCCCGCGCCCCGCTCGATCCAGTTCTGCGAGTCGAGGACCCGGAAGTACTGCGGGGACTGCACGATCCCGATGCGCTCGTCCGCCTCCATGTACGGCAGCAACTCCTCCAGGAGGTCGGAGCGCGGCGTGAAGTCGGCGTCGAGGATGAGGACGTACTTGCCGTCGGACTGGTCGAACCCGAAGTGCAGATTGCCGGCCTTCTTGAACCAGCCGCGGTTCTCCCGGACCCCGTAGCGGAAGCCGAAGTCGCGGGCCATCGCCTCCAGTTCGGGGCTGGCACCGTCGTCCAGCACGAAGGGCACACACGTCCCCGGATACCGGTCGGCCAGCTGCCGCACATGGGTCCAGGTGTTGTGCAGCACCTCGATCGGCTCCCCGCACACGGGCAGGAAGACATCGACGCTCGGGTAGACCGCCGGACGCCAGCCGCGCACCAGCCGCTGGTGGTGGTCGAAGTCGAAGTCCCTGGTGAAGCCGTTGACGCGCAGCGAGACCAGGTAGTAGACGACCGTGAAGAACAGCGGCGGCGCAAAGATCCAGGTGAGCGGCGAGGCCTTGGCCAGCGCGACCTGGCTGACGGTCAGACAGCCGAAGCTGACGATCGACGCCAACGTCAGCACCCACAGGCGCCGCTTCACGTACGAGTACTTCTCCGCATGCGAGGGAGGCGCGGGCAGCAGCCCGAGCGGTGCCCCCTCGGCACCGCCACGCCGTCCTCCGTGCCGTGCGGCCCTGCGCCCCCCAGCGCCGGCCGCGTCGGCCATGCGGGCAGAGTCAATGGATGACATTCCTACCCTCCGGGCCCCAGGACCCGTGTTACCCCACCAAAAACGACCCCGAATCGAACACGGGGCCGGACCGGGCAAGACTAACCGAACGGTAAGAACGACGTAAGAGGCGACAAGTGACTTACGCCAGGTAAGTCACTATATGCCGGTTATCTTCTTGTAAAATACAGGTAACTAACAGATCTCACAGCCCTGCGCCCCGCTCAGCGTCCGCTTGTTCCGCGCCTCCTTGTTCCGCGCGGCCAGCAGTTCGTCGGCGGGATAGCCGACCTCTTCCAGGGTCAGCCCGTGCGGCCGTACGACATGCACCGCCGAGTCCCGGACCCCCGCCGCGAGCACCTTCCCCGGCCAGTCGGGCGCCCGGTGCCCGTCCCCCACGAACAGCAGCGCCCCGATCAGCGAGCGCACCATGTTGTGGCAGAAGGCATCGGCCCGGACGGTGGCGGTGATGATCCCGTCGCCCCCGCGCACCAGGCTCAACTCCTGCAGCGTACGGATCGTGGTCGCGCCCTCGCGCTTCTTGCAGTACGCGGCGAAGTCGTGCTCCCCGAGGAGCCGCCGGGCGGCCTCGTTCATGGCGTCCACGTCGAGCGGCCAGTCGTGCCACAGGACATGGCCCCGCAGCAGCGGGTCGACACCGCCGGGGTTGTCGGTGACCCGGTACGCGTAGCGCCGCCAGACCGCCGAGAAACGGGCGTTGAAGCCACCGGGCGCCTCCCTGAGGGCCCACACCCGTACGTCCTTGGGCAGCCGCCCGGCGAGCCGCTTGAGCAGCTTCTCGTGATGCTCGCGCCAGACCTGCTCGGGCAGATCGACATGCGCGACCTGGCCCCGGGCGTGCACTCCGGCGTCGGTCCGCCCGGCCACGGTCAGCTCGTACGTCGTGCCACCCGAGCGGGTCACCGTGCGCAGGGCGTCCTCGATCTCCCCCTGCACGGTCCGCCTGCCGCCGGCCTGCTTGGCCCAGCCGTGGAAGTCCGAGCCGTCGTAGGACAGGTCGAGGCGGATACGGACGTGGCCGGGCTGTACTTCGTCACTCACCCCTGGATCCTCTCAGGAAACGCGGAACGGGCCCGCCCCCAAGGGGCGGACCCGTTCACCGCAAGGCAGAGCCTCAGGCGTCCTTGGACTCCTCGGCAGCGGCCTCGACCGGAGCGGCGTCCTCGACGACCTCGTCGGCCTTGGTCTCCTCGACCTTGGCCTCGTCGGCCTCCTTGACCGCACGCTTGGTGGCGGCCTCGGCCTCGCCCACGGCCTTCTGCTGCACCGTCAGCGCCTCGACCAGCTCGATGACAGCCATGGGCGCGTTGTCGCCACGGCGGTTACCGATCTTGGTGATGCGGGTGTAGCCACCCGGACGGTTCTCGTAGCGCGGGCCGATCTCGGTGAAGAGCGTGTGCACGATGCTCTTGTCCGTGATCACCTGGAGCACCTGACGGCGGTTGTGAAGGTCGCCCTTCTTCGCCTTGGTGACCAGACGCTCGGCGTACGGGCGCAGGCGGCGGGCCTTTGCCTCGGTGGTGGTGATACGGCCGTGCTCGAACAGCGACTTCGCGAGGTTCGCGAGGAGCAGCTTCTCGTGCGCGGCGCTGCCGCCCAGACGGGCACCCTTGGTGGGCTTCGGCATGGTTCTTCTCCTGTGTGTCTGCCCCGGCCGTGTCAGGTACCGGGGTCAGTATCCGAGCGGGCGGTTGCCCGTCGAAGATCCGGGTGCCCCTTCAGACACCCGGAGGGTCCGCGCCCCGAGGGGCGCGGGGCTCTGCCCATATGCGGCTCCGCCGCGTGGGCGCGACCGGCCACAACGGACCGGCAGCCGAATCAGTACTGCTCGGTCTCCACGAAACCGGCGTCAGCGTCATCATCGGCACCGAACGCGTCGGCGGCAGCGGTCGGGTCGAATCCGGGCGGGCTGTCCTTCAGGGCCAGGCCCATACCCGCCAGCTTCGCCTTGACCTCGTCGATGGACTTCGCACCGAAGTTGCGAATGTCGAGGAGGTCGGCCTCGGAGCGGGCAACGAGCTCACCCACGGAGTGGATGCCCTCACGCTTGAGGCAGTTGTAGGAGCGGACCGTGAGCTCCAGTTCCTCGATCGGCAGAGCGAGGTCCGCGGCCAGGGCGGCGTCCGTCGGGGACGGGCCCATGTCGATGCCCTCGGCGTCGATGTTCAGCTCGCGGGCGAGACCGAACAGCTCGACCAGGGTCTTGCCGGCGGAGGCCATGGCGTCACGGGGACGCATCGCCTGCTTGGTCTCGACGTCGACGATCAGCTTGTCGAAGTCGGTGCGCTGCTCGACACGCGTGGCCTCGACCTTGTACGTGACCTTCAGCACCGGGCTGTAGATGGAGTCGACCGGGATACGGCCGATCTCCTGGCCCACCTGCTTGTTCTGCACGGCGGAGACATAACCGCGGCCGCGCTCGACCGTCAGCTCCATCTCCAGCTTGCCCTTGCCGTTGAGCGTGGCGAGGACCAGGTCGGGGTTGTGCACCTCGACACCGGCCGGGGGCGCGATGTCGGCGGCGGTGACCAGACCCGGACCCTGCTTGCGCAGGTACATCACGACCGGCTCGTCGTGCTCCGAGGAGACGACCAGCTGCTTGATGTTGAGGATCAGGTCGGTGACGTCCTCCTTGACGCCCGGCACGGTGGTGAACTCGTGCAGGACACCGTCGATACGGATGGACGTGACCGCCGCACCCGGGATCGAGGACAGGAGGGTGCGGCGAAGGGAGTTGCCGAGGGTGTAGCCGAAGCCCGGCTCCAGCGGCTCGATCACGAACCGGGAGCGGAACTCGTCGACGACCTCTTCGGTCAACGAGGGACGCTGAGCGATCAGCATGTGTGGATCAGATCCTTCTTTCGTGGACGCCCGCTATTTGACGTCCGACGGAAACCGCGCCCGTGAAAGGTGCGGGTACTGCAAGGGTACGGGCGATACGGCCCCTGGTGGAGCCGTACCGCCCGCAATGCCTTGTCGGAGCGAGGTCAGACGCGACGACGCTTCGGCGGACGGCAGCCGTTGTGCGGGGTCGGGGTGACGTCCTGGATGGAGCCGACCTCGAGGCCCGTGGCCTGCAGGGAGCGGATCGCGGTCTCACGACCGGAACCCGGGCCCTTCACGAACACGTCGACCTTGCGCATGCCGTGCTCCTGGGCGCGGCGGGCAGCCGACTCGGCGGCCATCTGCGCGGCGAACGGCGTGGACTTCCGGGAGCCCTTGAAGCCGACGTGGCCGGCGGAGGCCCAGGAGATCACGTTGCCGGACGGGTCCGTGATGGAGACGATCGTGTTGTTGAACGTGCTCTTGATGTGCGCGTGGCCGTGAGCGACGTTCTTCTTTTCCTTGCGGCGCACCTTCTTGGCAGCGCCCTGACGACCCTTGGGGGGCATCTACAAACTCCTACGGGAGGTGGTCGGTCCTACAGCGAAGACCGTGGACAGGTGTCCGCTGCGGACTACTTCTTGCCCGGCTTCTTCTTGCCGGCGATGGCGCGACGCGGGCCCTTGCGGGTACGAGCGTTGGTGCTGGTGCGCTGACCGCGGACGGGCAGACCGCGACGGTGACGCAGACCCTGGTAGCAACCGATCTCCACCTTGCGGCGGATGTCGGCCTGGATCTCGCGACGGAGGTCACCCTCGGTCTTGATGTTGTTGTCGACGTACTCGCGGATCGCGACCAGCTGCTCTTCGCTCAGGTCACGAACGCGGGTGTTCGGGTCGACGCCGGTCGCAGCCAGCGTCTCCTGCGAGAGGGTCCGGCCGATGCCGAACACGTAGGTGAGGGCGACCTCCACGCGCTTTTCGCGCGGGATGTCAACACCGGAAACGCGTGCCATTCAATGGCTCCTGGTGATCTTCGGAGGTCTTCCGCAGAACCGGCTCCCAGTCGCCGTACGAGGTACGAACTGGGTCCCCGGCCTCCGAGCCGGGGGTGTCAGGCGATCGCTCGCCTGGGTTCTGCGTATGAACATATTCAGCTTGCGTCGCGCGAATCTCTGCGAATCGAGCAGAGGGATCGGTCGTGCGTCAGCCCTGGCGCTGCTTGTGGCGCGGGTTCTCGCAGATGACCATGACCCGACCGTGACGGCGGATCACCCTGCACTTGTCGCAGATCTTCTTGACGCTCGGCTTGACCTTCATGGGTGTGAGGTTCTCCGGGTCAGTTGCCGGCAGTCCCGCTCACACGGGACGTGGGCAAGATCTACTTGTAGCGGTAGACGATCCGGCCACGCGTCAGGTCGTACGGAGACAACTCCACCACGACCCGGTCGTCAGGGAGGATGCGGATGTAGTGCATGCGCATCTTGCCGCTGATGTGTGCCAGGACCTGGTGGCCGTTCTGGAGCTCGACCTTGAACATGGCGTTCGGCAGAGACTCGACGACAGTGCCCTCGATCTCGATGGCACCTTGCTTCTTGGCCACGCTTCGCCCTTCGAATCGACTACCTTGATCGACTCCCCCACTTTCCCTTACGGGCGCACGCGGACATGCGGACACACGGGAGCCGACGAGTCAGTCTACGTCAGCGCACCCGGAAACACGAATCGTGGAAGTCTGCCCAGCGGGACAGATCGTTACGCCGCGAGTTCAGGCCGGCGTCAGGCCGGCGGGTCCGGAGCCGTCGTGATGCCGTACTCCGCGAGCTTCGCCTTGCCGCCGTCGGGGGCCGTGAGGACCAGGGGGCCCTCCGATGTCAGGGCCACCGAGTGCTCCCAGTGGGAGGACCAGGTGCCGTCGGTCGTGATGACCGTCCAATCGACCGATCCTCGACGCCGCTCTCGCGGGCTCGGCGCCCGGGGCGCCTCACAAGCTTCGAGCGGCCGCGCCGGCCTCCGACCGGCGGGCGTGGGGCTCGGCCGGCGTCAGGCCAGCGGGTCCGGAGCCGTCGTGATGCCGTACTCCGCGAGCTTCGCCCTGCCGCCGTCGGGGGCCGTGAGGACCAGGGGGCCCTCCGATGTCAGGGCCACCGAGTGCTCCCAGTGGGAGGACCAGGTGCCGTCGGTCGTGATGACCGTCCAGTCGTCCTCCAGGACCTCGGTCTTCGGGGTGCCGAGGGAGACCATCGGCTCGATGGCGAGGCAGAAGCCGGGGACCAGCTTCGGGCCCTTGCCGCGGCGGCGGTCGACGTAGTTCAGCAGATGCGGGTCCATGTGCATCTCGGTGCCGATGCCATGGCCGCCGTAGTCCTCGATGATCCCGTAGCGACCGCCGCCCGGCTTCGGCTGGCGGCGGATGTACGTCTCGATCGCACGGGAGACGTCGACCAGCCGGCTGCCCTGCTTCATCGCGGCGATACCGGCCCACATGGACTCTTCCGTCACCCGTGAGAGTTCCAACAGCTCCGGAGCGTGACCTGAGCCCACGAAGGCCGTGTAGGCCGCGTCACCGTGCCAGCCGTCGACGATCGCGCCGCAGTCGATGGAGATGATGTCGCCGTCCTTGAGGACGACCTTCTCGGACGGGATGCCATGGACCACCACGTCGTTCACCGAGGTGCAGATCGTCGCGGGGAAGCCGCCGTAGCCGAGGAAGTTCGATTTGGCGCCGTGCTCCGCGAGCACCTTGCGGGCGACCTCGTCCAGATCCTTGGTGCTGGCCCCGGGAACCGCCGCCTCCCGCGTGGCCGCGTGGATCGCGGCGACCACCAGCCCCGCCGCACGCATCTTCGCGATCTGCTCGGGGCTCTTGATCTGCACCATGGGGGCCTGCGCTCTCCGTCACTCACGTCAACCGGTTACGTACACAACAGTACGGCCGCGGCACCCGAGGGGGCACCGCGGCCGGAACGGCCCGAGAACTACTTCTCGTCGTCCTTGTCACGCTTGAGTGCTTCCAGCGCCCGCTGCGTGATCTCGTCCACCGGGCCCAGGGAGGAGATCGTGACGACCAGTCCCTGCGCCTTGTAGTAGTCGATGATCGGCTCGGTCTGCGTGTGGTAGACCTCCAGCCGCTTGCGGACGGTGTCCTCGGAGTCGTCGTCGCGCTGGTACAGCTCGCCGCCGCAGACGTCGCAGACGCCCTCCTTCTTCGGCGGGCTGTACGTCACGTGGAAGACGTGGCTGGAGTCCTTGCGGCAGATACGGCGGCCGGCGATGCGCTTGACCACCTCTTCCTCGGGAACCTCGAGGTCCAGCACGGCGTCGAGCCTGATGCCCTCGGTCTTGAGCAGCTCGTCCAGCGCCTCCGCCTGCGAGACGTTGCGCGGGAAGCCGTCGAGCAGGAAGCCGTTCTCGGCGTCCGGCTGCTCCATGCGGTCCTTGGCCATGGCGATGGTGACCTCGTCCGGGACGAGGTTTCCGGCGTCCATGTAGGACTTCGCGAGTTTCCCGAGCTCCGTCTGCTGGCTGATGTTCGCGCGGAACAGGTCGCCCGTGGAGATGTGCGGGATGTGCAGCTTCTCGGCAAGGCGAACAGCCTGCGTTCCCTTACCGGCACCCGGCGGTCCGACGAGGACGATACGCATCAGCGGAGGAACCCTTCGTAATTGCGCTGCTGGAGCTGGCTCTCGATCTGCTTCACCGTCTCGAGACCCACACCCACGATGATCAGGATGCTGGTCCCGCCGAACGGGAAGTTCTGGCTTGCCCCGAAGCCAACCAACGCCATCGTCGGTACGAGAGCGATCAGACCCAGATACAGCGAACCCGGCCAGGTGATCCGGTTGAGCACGTAGCTGAGGTACTCAGCGGTCGGTCGGCCAGCCCGGATGCCCGGGATGAAGCCACCATACTTCTTCATGTTGTCGGCGACTTCCTCGGGGTTGAAGGAGATCGCGACGTAGAAGAACGCGAAGAAAACGATCAGCAAGAAGTACATGGTGATGTAAATCGGGTGATCGCCCTTGGTCAGGTTGGACTGGATCCACTGCTTCCAGCCCGAGTTCTCCTTGGAGAACTGCGCGATCAGCGCCGGAATGTAGAGCAGCGACGACGCGAAGATGACGGGAATCACACCCGCCTGGTTCACCTTCAGCGGGATGTACGTGGACGTACCACCGTACGAGCGCCGGCCGATCATGCGCTTCGCGTACTGGACCGGGATGCGCCGCTGCGCCTGCTCGACGAAGACCACCAGGCCGACCATGACCAGGCCGACCACGATCACCGTGCCGAACTCGATCCAGCCGCCGGCCAGGGTGCCCTGCTTCTTGATGGCCCACAGCGCGGACGGGAAGGTCGCGGCGATCGAGATGAACATCAGGATCGACATGCCGTTGCCGATGCCGCGGTCCGTGATCAGCTCACCGAGCCACATGACGACGGCCGTACCGGCGGTCATGCAGACGACCATCGTGATCGTGGTGAAGATCGACTGGTCCGGAACGATCTGGCTCGCGGTCGGGCAACCGGAGAACAGCGCGCCACTACGGGCGGTCGCCACCAGGCCGGTGCCCTGCAGGATGGCCAGCGCCACGGTCAGATAACGGGTGTACTGCGTGATCTTCGCGGTGCCGGCCTGGCCCTCCTTCTTGAGGGCTTCCAGGCGCGGAATCACCACGGTCAGCAGCTGCAGGATGATGCTCGCCGTGATGTACGGCATGATGCCGAGCGCGAAGATCGTGATCTGCAGCAGCGCCCCGCCACTGAACATGTTGACGAGACCGAACAGGCCCTGGTTGCCCTTGGCCACCTCGATGCACGTCTGGACGTTCTTATAGTCGACGCCCGGGATCGGAATATGGGTGCCGACCCGATACACCACGATGATGCCGAGCGTGAAGAGCAGCTTCTTGCGCAGGTCGGGCGTCCTGAACGCCCGGGCGAACGCGGTGAGCACGGTTCCTCCTGCGACCCCCGCGCCGCGCGCGACAGGGACTAGTCGTATCAACATGGCCCAGCGGGCCGAACGATGTTTTCTACCACCCCGTCGCCGAACGCCGTATCACGCGCGGGCACAGGTGGACCTCAAGGACTCTAACAGTGCGTGCGCAGCCTGGTGAAGTTCGCCTGCACGTAAGGCCCGTCGAGGGCGCTCACGGGTGGCTGGATCCTCCCTCAAGACGGTCAAACACCTTTGCAAACGCTCAAACGACCCGAATAGTTTCCCGGGGTCAAAGGAATGATCTTGCGCGGGAGGATCTCCCGCGCAGAAACGGGGAGATTCCACCGTGCGCTCTCTGCCGCAGAAGCTGTTGGCGACGGCCGCCGGCGCCGTGACCGCGGCGCTCGGCGTGGCCGCCACCGGCCCGCCCGCCTTCGCGTCGACCAACGCCTCGGTCTACACCACCGAGGGCCACAAGGCCGACATGGGCAACTTCGCGGGCGACGCCAGCCCCAGCAGCTCCAAGGAACGCGGGAATGCCTGCGACCACAGGAAGGACGGCTACTGGACCGTCATCACGATCTCCTGGGACGGCGGTCACAAGCACAGCGTGACCGACAAGTCCACCACCGCCAAGGCGTGAGCAGGCAGGTCTGACCACCGAAAGCCGGTGTTCGCGCGGTCAGCGTCGAACACCGGCTTTCGCGTGCCGGTACGGGCCGCACACCAGACATCTGGCAGACATACGGCAGGGCCGGGCAGTTCCCTTCGGGGAACTGCCCGGCCCTGTTGCTTACGCGGCAGTGCCGCCCGGGCTCAGACGAGCTCGGTGACCGTACCGCCCGCAGCGGTGATCTTCTCCTTGGCGGAGCCGGAGACGGCGTCGACCGTCACCTGCAGCGCCACGGAGATCTCGCCCTGGCCGAGGACCTTGACGAGGCTGTTCTTGCGAACGGCACCCTTGGCCACCAGACCCTCGACCGTGACCTCGCCACCCTCGGGGTAGAGCGCGGCCAGCTTGTCGAGGTTCACGACCTGGAACTCGGTCTTGAACGGGTTCTTGAAGCCCTTCAGCTTCGGGAGGCGCATGTGGAGCGGCATCTGGCCACCCTCGAAGCGCTCCGGAACCTGGTAACGGGCCTTCGTGCCCTTGGTACCACGACCGGCCGTCTTACCCTTCGACGCCTCACCACGACCGACACGGGTCTTGGCGGTCTTGGCGCCCGGGGCGGGACGGAGGTTGTGGATCTTGAGCGGGTTCTGCTCCGCCATGATCAGTCGACCTCCTCGACCGTCACGAGGTGGCGGACGGTGTGCACCATGCCGCGGAACTCGGGGCGGTCCTCCTTGACGACCACGGTGTTGATCCCCTTGAGACCAAGCGACCGCAGGGTGTCACGGTGGTTCTGCTTGCTGCCGATGTACGACTTCGTCTGCGTGATCTTGAGCTGCGCCATTACGCACCAGCCCCGGCACGCGCACGAAGCAGAGCCGCGGGAGCGACGTCCTCGAGCGGCAGACCACGGCGGGCCGCGATCTCCTCGGGACGCTGCAGGCCCTTCAGGGCCGCCACGGTCGCGTGCACGATGTTGATCGCGTTGTCGGAGCCGAGCGACTTCGACAGCACGTCGTGGATACCGGCGCACTCGAGCACGGCACGCACCGGACCACCGGCGATAACACCGGTACCGGGGGACGCGGGCTTGAGCAGCACGACGCCGGCAGCCTTCTCACCCTGGATCGGGTGCGGGATGGTGCCCTGGATCCGGGGGACCTTGAAGAAGTGCTTCTTGGCCTCCTCAACGCCCTTGGCGATGGCGGCCGGCACCTCCTTGGCCTTGCCGTAACCGACACCCACGGTGCCGTCACCATCGCCCACCACGACCAGCGCGGTAAAGCTGAAGCGACGACCACCCTTCACAACCTTGGCGACGCGGTTGATCGCGACAACGCGCTCAACGTACGCGGTCTTCTCGGCGGCAGCAGCGCCGCCGTCACGGCCCTTCCGGTCCCGCCGCTCGCCGCCACCGGCACCGCCACCGCGGCGCTGGGGTCCAGCCATTGGAATTACCTCTCTCTTTTTCCGCTAGCTACGGCAGGCTCAGAACTTGAGCCCGGCTTCGCGGGCGGCGTCCGCCAGGGCGGCAATGCGCCCGGCGTACTGGTTGCCACCACGGTCGAACACGACAGCCTCGACACCGGCGGCCTTGGCACGCTCGGCGACCAGGGCGCCGACCTGCTTGGCCTGCGAGGACTTGTCGCCCTCGCCACCGCGGACGGACGCGTCCAGGGTGGACGCGGACGCCAGGGTGTGGCCCTTGAGGTCGTCGATCACCTGCGCCACGATGTGGCGGTTGGAGCGGGTCACGACCAGACGGGGACGCTCCGCCGTACCGGAGATCCGCTTGCGGATCCGGATGTGACGGCGCTTGATCGCGGCGCGCTTGTAGGCGTCGCCCTTGAGGATCTTCTGCCCGTATGCCATGGCTTACTTACCCGCCTTTCCGACCTTGCGGCGGATGACTTCGCCCTCGTACTTGACGCCCTTGGCCTTGTACGGGTCGGGCTTGCGCAGCTTGCGGATGTTGGCCGCAACCTCGCCGACCTTCTGCTTGTCGATGCCCTCGACCTGGAAGCGGGTCGGGGTCTCCACCTTGAAGGTGATGCCCTCGGGCGCCTCGACGACGATCGGGTGGCTGTAGCCGAGCGCGAACTCGAGGTTCGAGCCCTTGGCCGTCACGCGGTAACCGACACCGCTGATTTCGAGCTTCTTCACGTAACCCTGGGTCACGCCGGTGATCATGTTCGCCACCAGCGTGCGGGACAGGCCGTGCAGGGCCTTGTTCTGACGCTCGTCGTTCGGGCGGGTCACCTGGAGGGTGCCGTCCTCGCCCTTGACGATGTCGATCGGCGCGACGACGGTGTGGGTCAGCGAGCCCTTGGGGCCCTTGACCAAGACCGTACGGCCGTCGATGGTGACGTCCACGCCGGCGGGAACCGTGATGGGGAGCTTGCCAATACGCGACATAGCTGTTTCCTCCGTTCCCTTCCGCTACCAGACGTAGGCGAGGACTTCCCCACCCACGCCCTTCTTGCCGGCCTGCTTGTCGGTGAGGAGCCCGTGGGACGTGGAGATGATCGCCACGCCGAGGCCGCCGAGCACCTTCGGCAGGTTGGTGGACTTCGCGTACACCCGGAGACCGGGCTTGGAGATCCGCTTGATGCCCGCGATGGAGCGCTCACGGTTCGGGCCGAACTTCAGCTCGAGGGTGAGGTTCTTGCCCACCTCGGCGTCCTCGACGCGCCAGCCCGTGATGAAGCCCTCCTGCTGGAGGATCTCCGCGATGTGAGACTTGATCTTGGACGCCGGCATCGTCACGGAGTCGTGGTATGCCGAGTTCGCGTTCCGCAGACGCGTAAGCATGTCTGCGATCGGATCAGTCATGGTCATGAATTGGCCTTCGGCCTCTCTCGCCGGGGTTTCCTGGTGCGCCATCCCTCTCCCCGATCCGAGACGGGACGGGTGCGGCGCGGTGGACCTACGGCGTAGTAAGTCGTACGGGCGCGGCAGACGCCCAACCCCACAAGCCTACGGCATGCGGAGAAGGGCCCCTGCCGACCCAGATGCTTACCGAGAGCTTCAGGAATCCCCTATTACAGGGATTACCAGGAGCTCTTGGTCACGCCCGGCAGCTCGCCACGGTGAGCCATCTCACGAAGGCACACGCGGCACAGGCCGAACTTGCGGTACACGGAGTGCGGACGGCCGCAGCGCTGGCAGCGGGTGTAGCCACGCACACCGAACTTGGGCTTGCGAGCAGCCTTGGCAATCAGAGCCTTCTTCGCCATCTCGCTCACGCCTCCTTGAACGGGAAGCCGAGGTGACGAAGGAGCGCGCGGCCCTCAGCGTCGTTGGTCGCCGTGGTGACCACGGTGATGTCCATGCCCCGGGTACGGTCGATCTTGTCCTGGTCGATCTCGTGGAACATGACCTGCTCCGTGAGACCGAAGGTGTAGTTGCCACGGCCGTCGAACTGCTTGGGGGACAGGCCGCGGAAGTCGCGGATGCGCGGGAGCGCGAGCGACAGGGTGCGGTCCAGGAACTCCCACATGCGGTCGCCACGGAGCGTGACGTGGGCACCGATCGGCTGGCCCTCACGCAGCTTGAACTGCGCGATGGACTTGCGGGCCTTGGTGACGGCCGGCTTCTGACCGGTGATCGTGGTGAGGTCGCGGATGGCGCCCTCGATCAGCTTCGAGTCACGGGCGGCGTCGCCGACACCCATGTTGACCACGATCTTGACGAGACCGGGAACCTGCATGACGTTCTCGTACTTGAACTCGTCACGCAGCTTGCCCGCGATCTCCTCGCGGTACTTCTGCTTCAGACGCGGAGTGGTGGTGGTAGCCATCAGATGTCCTCACCCGTCCGCTTGGCAACGCGGATCTTGTTGCCCTCTTCGTCGAAGCGGTAACCGACACGCGTGACGACCTTGTTGCCGTCCTTCTCAACGACCAGCTGGACGTTGGAGACGTGGATCGGCGCCTCGGTCGTGACGATGCCGCCGGCCTGCGAACCGCGAGCGGTCGGACCGGCCTTGGTGTGCTTCTTGACCCGGTTGACACCCTCGACCAGGACGCGGTCCTCGCGGGGGAAGGCCGCGATGACCTTGCCCTGCTTGCCCTTGTCCTTGCCGGTGATGACCTGGACCAGGTCGCCCTTCTTGATCTTCATGCTTACAGCACCTCCGGCGCGAGCGAGATGATCTTCATGAACTTCTTCTCGCGCAGCTCACGGCCGACCGGGCCGAAGATGCGGGTGCCGCGAGGGTCGCCGTCGTTCTTCAGAATGACGGCGGCGTTCTCGTCGAAGCGGATGTACGAGCCGTCCGGACGGCGGCGCTCCTTGACGGTGCGAACGATGACCGCCTTGACGACGTCACCCTTCTTCACGTTGCCGCCGGGGATCGCGTCCTTGACGGTGGCGACGATGACGTCACCGATGCCCGCGTAGCGGCGACCGGAGCCACCGAGCACACGGATGCAAAGGATTTCCTTCGCACCAGTGTTGTCGGCGACGCGCAGTCGCGACTCCTGCTGGATCACGTGTATCTCCTGTTTGTCTGCCGGTTCCCTCCGGGGGTTGGGCCGGAGAGCCTGGCGGAACCGTCCTGCGAGTTGCTCACGCAGGAATTACTTGGGCCTCTGCAGGCGGCAACCCGCGCCGGGGGCTTCACCGCGGCCAGGCCCGGGGGCCTGGTGGCGGAGCCCCCAGCGGGGGTCAGCGGGGGCGGAGCCCCCGCTTATTACTTCGCCTTCTCGAGGATCTCGACGACGCGCCAGTGCTTGCTGGACGACAGCTTCCGGGTCTCCATCAGGAGGACGCGGTCGCCGACACCGGCAGCGTTCTGCTCGTCGTGCGCCTTGAGCTTGTTCGTACGGCGGATGACCTTGCCGTACAGCGCGTGCTTCACGCGGTCCTCGACGGCGACGACGACGGTCTTGTCCATCTTGTCGCTGACGACCAGGCCCTCACGGGTCTTCCGCGCGTTGCGCTCAGTCTGCTCAGTCACGTTCTTCTCGCTCATCAGGCGTTCTCCACCGTTTCGATGCCCAGCTCACGCTCGCGCATCAGGGTGTAGATCCGCGCGATGTCCTTGCGGACCGCCTTCAGACGGCCGTGGTTCTCGAGCTGGCCCGTCGCCGCCTGGAAGCGGAGGTTGAACAGCTCTTCCTTGGCCTCGCGGAGCTTGCCCAGAAGCTCCTCGTTGCCCAGCTCGCGCAGCTCGGACGCCTTGGTACCGACCGACATCACGCTTCACCTGCCTCGCGCTTGACGATGCGGCACTTCATCGGCAGCTTGTGAGCCGCACGAGTGAGAGCCTCACGCGCAATCTTCTCGTTCGGGTAGGACAGCTCGAACATGACCCGGCCCGGGTGCACGTTCGCGATCCACCACTCCGGCGAACCCTTACCGGAACCCATGCGGGTCTCGGCCGGCTTCTTCGTGAGCGGGCGGTCCGGGTAGATGTTGATCCAGACCTTGCCGCCACGCTTGATGTGGCGGGTCATCGCGATACGGGCCGCCTCGATCTGGCGGTTGGTCACGTACGCCGGCGTGAGGGCCTGAATGCCGTACTCGCCGAACGCGACCGTCGTACCGCCCTTGGCCTGACCACGGCGCTTCGGGTGGTGCTGCTTGCGGTGCTTGACCCTACGGGGGATCAGCATGTCGGTCAGGCCTCCGTTCCGGTGCTCTCAGCCGGAGCGGCGGGAGCCTCGGCCTTGGGGGCCTCGGCGCCGGCAGCCTGCTGCGGCTTGCGACCGCGCCGCTCGCCACCGCGGCCACCACGGGCCGGGCGGTCGGCACCACCGCGGGCCGGGCGGTTACCCGCACGGGCCGCAGCGTTCTCGGCGCGGACCTCGGCGATGTTCTTGACGTCGCCCTTGTAGATCCAGACCTTCACACCGATGCGGCCGAAGGTCGTCTTGGCCTCGAAGAAGCCGTAGTCCACGTTCGCGCGGAGCGTGTGCAGGGGCACACGGCCCTCGCGGTAGAACTCCGAGCGGGACATCTCGGCGCCGCCGAGGCGGCCACCGCACTGGATCTTGATGCCCTTGGCGCCGGCCTTCATCGCCGACTGCATGCTCTTACGCATGGCGCGGCGGAAGGAGACGCGGGAGGAGAGCTGCTCGGCAACGGCCTGGGCCACCAGCTGAGCGTCGGTCTCGGGGTTCTTGACCTCGAGGATGTTCAGCTGGACCTGCTTGCCCGTGAGCTTCTCGAGGTCACCGCGGATGCGGTCGGCCTCGGCGCCACGGCGGCCGATGACGATGCCCGGACGAGCGGTGTGGATGTCCACCCGCACGCGGTCACGGGTGCGCTCGATCTCAACCTTCGAGATACCGGCGCGCTCCATGCCGGACGTCATCATCCGACGGATGGCGACGTCTTCCTTGACGTAGTCCTTGTACAGCTTGTCGGCGTACCAACGCGACTTGAAGTCGGTGGTGATACCGAGCCGGAACCCATGCGGGTTAACCTTCTGGCCCATTACCGGGTTCCTTCCTTGCTGCTGACGACCACGGTGATGTGGCTGGTCCGCTTGCGGATCCGGTAGGCACGGCCCTGGGCGCGCGGACGGAACCGCTTCAGGGTCGGGCCCTCGTCGACGTAGGCCTCGGAAACGAAGAGGCTGTCGGCGTCGGTGTGGTCGTAGTTGTGCGCGGCGTTGGCGATGGCGCTGTCGAGCACCTTGCCGACCGGCACGGAGGCTGCCTGCGGAGCGAATCGCAGAACAGCCTGGGCCTCCGTGGCGTCCATGCCACGGATGAGGTCCACCACGCGGCGGGCCTTCATGGGCGTGACGCGGATGTACCGCGCCTGGGCCCTGGCTTCCATGGTTGTCCCTTCAGTTACTTACGTGTCTGAATGCGATCCGCTACTAGCGGCGCTTCGACTTCCGGTCTTCCTTGACGTGGCCCCGGAAGGTGCGGGTCGGCGAGAACTCGCCGAGCTTGTGGCCGACCATCGACTCGGTGACGAACACCGGGATGTGGGTCTTGCCGTTGTGCACCGCGAGCGTGTGGCCCAGCATGGCCGGGACGATCATCGAGCGGCGGGACCAGGTCTTGATGACGTTCTTGGTGCCGGCTTCGTTCTGGGCGTCCACCTTCTTGATCAGGTGGTCGTCGACGAAGGGCCCCTTCTTCAGGCTACGAGGCATCTCAACCCGTCCTTAGCGCTTCTTGTTCGTCTTGCGGCGGCGGACGATGTACTTGTTCGACGCCTTCTTGGGCGAACGAGTACGGCCTTCCTTCTTGCCCCACGGGGACACAGGGTGGCGACCACCGGAGGTCCGGCCCTCACCACCACCGTGCGGGTGGTCAACCGGGTTCATCACGACACCACGGACGGTCGGGCGAACGCCCAGCCACCGCTTACGGCCGGCCTTGCCCCAGTTGATGTTGCTCTGCTCGGCGTTGCCGACCTCACCGATGGTGGCGCGGCAGCGGACGTCGACCAGGCGGATCTCACCGGACGGCATGCGGAGGTGGGCCATCGAGCCCTCCTTCGCGAGCAGCTGCACGGAGGCACCGGCGGAGCGGGCGAACTTGGCACCGCCACCGGGACGGAGCTCGATCGCGTGGATCGTGGTACCGACCGGGATGTTGCGGAGGGCCAGGTTGTTGCCCGGCTTGATGTCGGCCCCGGGACCGTTCTCGACGCGGTCACCCTGCTGCAGGTTGCGCGGGGCGAGGATGTAGCGCTTCTCGCCGTCGGCGTAGTGCAGCAGCGCGATGCGCGCGGTGCGGTTGGGGTCGTACTCGATGTGCGCGACCTTCGCCGGCACGCCGTCCTTGTCGTGACGACGGAAGTCGATCACTCGGTAGGCGCGCTTGTGTCCGCCACCCTGGTGGCGAACGGTCACACGACCGGCGTTGTTACGGCCGCCCTTGCTGTGCAGGGGGCGGACCAGCGACTTCTCCGGCGTGGACCGCGTGACCTCGACGAAGTCGGCGACGCTGGCGCCACGACGGCCCGGCGTAGTCGGCTTGTACTTGCGGATTCCCATTTCTCAGTCCTCGTCCGATATCGGACGATCCGGACCGCCGTTAGGCGGTCGGACCGCCGAAGATGTCGATACGGTCGCCCTCGGCGAGGGTCACGATCGCGCGCTTGCTGCCGGCACGCTGACCGAAACCGGTCTTCGTGCGCTTGCGCTTGCCCTGGCGGTTGATCGTGTTGACCCCGGTGACCTTGACGTCGAAGACCGCCTGGACGGCCTGCTTGATCTGGGTCTTGTTGGCGTTCGGGGCGACGATGAACGTGTACTTGTTCTCGTCGAGGAGCGCGTAGCTCTTCTCGGAGACGACCGGCTTCAGCAGGACGTCACGGGGGTCCGTGTACGACTTGCTCAGCGGGGTCTCGATGGTGTTCTTGCCCTCGGTGGCGTGGCGCTTCGCCTTGGCGACGCGCGCGGCCTTGGCGGCCTTGGCCGCCTTCGAGGCGATGCTCGGGTGACGGGTAGCCATCAGACCTCGGTCCCTTCGGTGTCGTTGGCCTTCGGGCCGGCGACGAAGGACTCGAAAGCGGCCTGGGTGAAGACCACGTCGTCCGAGACGAGAACGTCGTACGTGTTCAGCTGGCCCGGCTCCAGGATGTGGACCTGGGGCAGGTTGCGGGCGGACAGCCACGCGGCCTCGTCGGCGCGCTCGACGACCAGGAGCAGGTTCTTGCGCTCCGAGATCTTGCCGAACAGGCTCTTGGCGGCCTTGGTGCTGGGGTTCTCGCCCTCGACCACGCCGGAGACGACGTGGATGCGGTTGTGACGCGCCCGGTCGGTGAGGGCACCGCGCAGGGCGGCGGCCTTCATCTTCTTGGGGGTGCGCTGCGAGTAGTCACGCGGCACGGGACCGTGCACGACGCCACCACCGGCGAACTGCGGCGCGCGGGTCGAACCCTGGCGGGCGCGACCGGTGCCCTTCTGGCGGTACGGCTTCCTGCCGCCACCGCGGACCTCGCCACGGGTCTTCGTCTTGTGCGTGCCCTGACGGGCAGCGGCCAGCTGCGCGACGACGACCTGGTGGATCAGCGGAACGCTGACCTTGGCGTCGAAGATCTCCGCGGGGAGCTCGACGGAACCGGCCTTGTCGCCCGCCGGCGAAAGGATGTCAACAGTGCTCATCGGTTACCTCAGGCCCCCTTGGCCGCGGTGCGGACCAGGACGAGGCCGCCGTTCGGACCGGGAACCGCGCCCTTGATGAGCAGCAGACCCTTCTCCGCGTCAACGGCGTGGACGGTCAGGTTCTGGGTGGTGACCCGCTCGTTGCCCATGCGACCCGCCATGCGGAGGCCCTTGAACACGCGGCCCGGGGTGGCGCAGCCACCGATGGAACCGGGCGAGCGGTGCTTGCGCTGGGTGCCGTGTCCGGCGCCGAGGCCCTTGAAGTTGTGACGCTTCATGACACCGGCGAAGCCCTTGCCCTTGCTCTTGCCGGTGACGTCGACCTTGATACCGGCCTCGAACACCTCAGCGGTGATCTCCTGGCCGAGCGTGTACTCGGAGGCGTCCGCGGTGCGGATCTCGACGAGGTGACGACGCGGGGTGACGTCGGCCTTGGCGAAGTGGCCCTTGAGGGGCTTGTTCACCTTGCGCGGGTCGATCTCGCCGAAAGCGATCTGGACGGACTCGTAGCCGTCGACATCGTTCGTACGGACCTGGGTGACGACGTTGGGGCCGGCCTTGACGACGGTGACCGGAACAACACGGTTGTTCTCGTCCCACACCTGCGTCATGCCGAGCTTCTCGCCCAGGATGCCCTTGATCTGCTTAGCCATTCTCAGCTCACCGACCCTCAGAGCTTGATCTCGATGTCGACGCCGGCCGGGAGGTCGAGTCGCATCAGAGAGTCAACGGTCTTGGGGGTGGGGTCGAGAATGTCGATCAGGCGCTTGTGCGTGCGCATCTCGAAGTGCTCGCGCGAGTCCTTGTACTTGTGCGGCGACTTGATGACGCAGTACACGTTCTTCTCAGTGGGCAGCGGCACCGGGCCCGCGACCGACGCACCAGTGCGGGTCACCGTCTCGACGATCTTCTTCGCCGAGGAGTCGATGACCTCGTGGTCGTAGGCCTTGAGCCGGATGCGGATCTTCTGTCCCGCCATGGCTACTCAGTAGTCCTGTCTCTTCAACGCTCTGGAACCCGGTGTTCCCTTCGTTCCTCTTCCCGTCCTCCGACCCACGCGGTCGGGCGTGTCGCGCTCCCGCTGACAGAGATGTCCCTTGTTCGAACATCCCTACGGGACTGCACACGGCCCTACCGGAACCGCAAGCCGGGGGCGGAAGGCCCACCGGGCGCCTGGCCGGTGCCGCGCTCACACTTCCCGGAAGATTCCCGTACGTCCGCCCCAGTGCTGCCCGCAGGCAGTTAGGGCGACGAGTACTGTGGGACTCGCTTCCGGTCCTCCCGGCGGGAGGCGCGCAGCATCAACACTCGACCGAGCAACCCCGCTAGTCTGCCATACGGGGCAGGGGGCTGGCCAATCGAGCCGGAGAGAATACCCCTCGGGTGACGTGGGTCAAACCCGGGTACCGCCCAGACCGAGTCGGCTCGACTGCGGGACTCCGCCAGTGCCACGGAGGTGCCGGTCGAGAGCGCTACGGCCTCCGAGGCGCGGAACGGATCCGCGTCGAGGACGACGGCAGCGGAATGTCGGTCTGTGATCATACAGACGCGGTGAGTGAACTCATCGCGGACGGAAACGACAGAGCCATGTGCCCACGGATGCCTGTGGGCTCACGCATATGGGTTCACGGTGAATTCCGGTTGCTCGCTGGGGAAGTCACCAGGAAAGAAGGGGACCCGCAGCGATCCGGTCAGCAGCTGGAGCACCGTGGAGGTCGAGCTTCTCGGCGAGACGACCGCACCGAGCTGACCAGCCTGGATGATCACCGTCGGCCAGTTGTCAGGGTCTCCCCTTGCGATCCACGCCAGCAGGTCGGCGTTGTCCGTCACCCCCCACTGGACAAGGTCCTCGGGGCCGGACTGATACAGATCGAGAGCACCCCTGAGCTCGTGCAGTGCCTTACCGCGGAAGATCGACCGTATCTCCTTCGTGCGCTCGGCGATGTCGAGGTGGCTGTTTGCCGCACCGTCCGCGAAGACCCACAGGAACTCATCGAAACAGCCGGCCCCATAGACGCGGGTCAGTTCACGGTGGCTGGGGGGGACGGCTTGTGTCCCCGCTCCGGAGCTCACGGACGCCGGAGGATTGAGCGGAGGAGGACACAGCGCTGTTACAGGAGTAACGCTCATGGTGACGGTGTTTCCTGTCGTTCTCACATGGTCGGCAATTTCATCTTCGGCCGTGGAAATTGGTCCATTATTCTGCACTGAGCCCTGTGTGACAATATTCCGCACATCCCTTCCGTCGCCGCCGAATTGCTGCCCGATCAAATGTCCCCGCGAGTGACCGGCGCCGCCGCCCTGGAAGCCCGGCGGCGCATAACGGGCGCCGCGCCCCGGCGGACTTCCAATAAGCCCGTTCGCAGCGTCGTCCAGGGTTTGACGAGTCACCACGGCATAGGCAGGTCCGCGTTGACCGTTGGGGGCGATCTCACTGTAGTAGGGACTCAACCCGAGGAGATCGACTCCGGTGTGCGGGTTGGAGACGTATGTGACCGGGTTGGGCGCGGGAGCGAGGCCGAGAGGGTCGGGAGTTAGGTAGCGAGCCGTTTCGGGATCGTCATGCCGGAAGCAGTTGTAGTGCAGGCCGGTTTCAGGATCGAAGTACTGTCCGGGGAAGCGGAGAGGGCAATAGGCGGAGGCGTCGGCATTCCAGGCAGCTATTCCCCAGAGCGTGGCGCGTGTCCGCCATACTAAACTTCCTCTTTCGTCGACCAGTTCCGTCGGTGTACCGACGACATCGGTGGCGGGCGGAAGCTGTCGCCAGGATCAATCAGGCGTTCGGGGCCGATCCCACAGTGTTCGACCAGAACATCCGCCATATCACGGAAATACTCCAGCATCTCCTCGCTCAGGCGGGCCAAGAATTCCGACCTCATGGTGAGAGGTTATGACGGCCGTCGCGTCGTGAGTGCAGCTCCTCCAGTGCCTCGTCGTATGCCCGGAAGCCCGCCCTTCCGCTCAGCGGCGCGTCCGAGTCGGCGCGCAGGATGGGCGGGAGGTGGGCCACTCGCCACATCCTGAAGACCAGTGCGGGGGCGCTGCGGCCGGTGGGGTCCGCCAGGTCGGATGCGATGTCGAGGATGTCGGCGATCCGAGGGGCGCCCTGGTGGGGCTCCGTCCCGGCCGCGATGGCTGCGGTGATCAACGCCTGTAGGAGATCCGTCAGTTGTATGTCGGCGCCCGTACGGCACATGCGTCGCACGTGTGTCGGCTCGTCCAGCTTCTCCAGAGGCTCCGGGACTCCTGTGAGTCCCCCTGACCACAGAAGCAGATGCGCCGCCGAGACTTCGTAGTCGCGAAACCAGCCCACCTCGTCGGCCATCGCCATCTCCGCATCGCCGAAGCGGCAGACCCACCGGATACCGGCCATGAGGCGGCTCATCTCATCCCGCTTACGGGCCAGGAATCCGCCGACCGAGACATCCGCGAGATCCCAGGTGCCCGTGGAGTTCACCGCCCCGATTTCCACCACGCCCCCGAGCGGACCGAAGACCTCGCGGGCGAGGATCACGCTTCAGCGGCGTACGCGACGAAGGCCGTCCAGGTGGACGGTGGGAAGGTGAGGTGGGGGGCGTGGGTGGGGTTCTTGGAGTCTCGGATGTGGATGGTGGTGGGGGTAGGGGCGATTTCGACGCAGGATTCGCCGTCGGGGCCGCTGCTGTAGCTGCTCTTGAACCAGGTCAGTTCGGACGGGGACTTGCGGATCATGTCTCTCCCAGCAGTTGCTCAATGAAGGCGAGCGACTCCCCTGGCGGGAGGGCCTGCGCCCGGATGGTGCCATACCTCAGCTCAAGGATGCGCAACTGCCTCGGATCGGAAATCGGGCGGCCGTTGTAGGCCCCGTCGGAGCGCCCGACTGCCGAACCCTCCTCGAACTTCAGCACTTCGATCCTCCCGTTCAGACCGGGATGGGCCGCACTGTGCGTCGGCATCACCTGAAGCGTGACGTTGTTCAACCGACCCACTTCCAGCAGACGTTCGAGCTGCTGCTGCCAGACCATTGTGCCTCCGACAGGGCGGCGAAGCGTCGCCTCTTCCTGTACGAAGCTGAGGGCGGGCGCGGGTGACCGCTCGAATACGGACTGCCGGGCCACACGAGCCGCTACCAGGCGCTCCACGTCCTCCGCCGAATACGCCGGCTGCCACGATTCCAGCAGCGCTCGTGCATGCTCCGACGTCTGCAACAGCCCATTGACGCTGATGCTTTCGTACACCCCGATCTCGACCGCCTTGGCCTCCATCCGGGCCAGGTCCCGCACCTTCTTCGGATACCGGACCTTGGCCACGTCCTCCTTCATCGCCGAGAGCAATCCACCCGCCCCCAACACCTCGTCCGCCCTGTCTAGATACTCGGGCCTCGGGATCCGCTTCCCGCCCTCGATCTTGTACACCATGTCCTCGCCGTACCCGACCGCCTCCCCGAACACGGCGGCCCGCATCCCCACCGCCTCGCGCCGCAGTTTGAGCTGGCGTCCGACGGTTGCGATGACGGCGATGCCCCAGTCGTCGTCCGGGTCCACTTCCCAACCCGGTTCGTCGGCCTCGCTCTTGAGCCGTACCGCCTCGCCGTCCACACTCATCCCGCACCCCTCCGTCGTACGACCGTGCCGCGACGCCCCTACCCGTACGGCCGTCCCTGACAGCCCGTACATGACCGGAGGAGCTCCGGACAGTAACCGTACGCATCGGCTGCGTCACTGTTCACGGTACGCAGAGGCGGCCACGCTGAGTGACGTGAACCAGGAAAACTCCACCCAACTCGATTGCGCCGTCCGGAACTTCAGCGTGCTCCTGTCCCCCACTCCCCGGGGTGCCCGCCTCGCCCGGCCCCTCGCTACCGAGCAACTGCGCTCCTGGGGGCTGCCGTCGGAGAAGGCGGCGCAGGTCATCGCGGAGCTGGCTGCCAATGCGGCCACGCATGGGCGGGTACGGGGGCGCGACTTCCGGCTGTCGCTGTACGTCGTCGCCGACACCCTCCGTATCGAGGTGACCGACACCCGCGGGGACGGCCTGCCCTGCCCGCAGCATCCCGCCCCCGAGTCGGAAGTCGGCCGGGGTCTCGTCCTCGTGGAGGCCTTCGCCGACCGGTGGGGCGTTGTCCCGGGACCACGTCCCCGCAAGACGGTCTGGGCCGAGCTGACCGTCTTACGGTGCGCCACGTCCCGGTGAATCACCGCCCGGTCGAAGGTCTTTGCCGACGCCGACTGTCAAGCACAGGTGGGCCGCCCGCTTCTTTGTCAGTGTCGTGCTTCCACGCCCCGAGTAAAGGGCGCTCCCTCCGGTCGCGTCGGCTCCGCCGATGGCCCTCCGGGCCACCCTTGACTCGGCTCGCTCCAGCACGGGCGAGAAGCGAGCGGGCAGCCCGGGGAAAGTGGCCGGCTTGGGGCGCCATCCCTTGGGTGGGCTGCGTTCTGGGCCGGGGTGGTGGGGGCGCGGTCGCGCCTCGCCAGCACGCCGGGTGGGCTTGGCGACTTGCGGGTGGTGGGGGGTGGGGGGTGGGGGGTGGGGCGCCGGGCGGGCTTGGCGGCGAGCGGCCAGTGGGCGGTGGGGCGCGGGGAGGTGGGTGGCGGCACGCCGGGCGGGCTTGGCGGCGAGCGGCCGGTGGGTGGGGCGCCGCGGCTGGGTGGTGGCACG